>CAJUAP010000029.1:14439-45127 GCA_910584435.1 uncultured Acetatifactor sp. | reverse complement strand
AAAAAACAGCATCCAACCGGAAGGGCGGATGCGGAACTGGAATAAAAAAACAGCATCCAACCGGAAGGGCGGATGCGGAACTGGAATAAAAAAACAGCATCCAACCGGAAGGGCGGATGCGGAACTGGAATAAAATAAAAACATGAAACTGACGCAATTATTTTCGGGAGAAACACATATGGAAACAAAGCGTTCCGATGAATCGGGGCGTTTTCAGCCAACCCCTGCCCAGGCGGCGAATATCAGCCGCCAGATACATGCTCTGAAGCCGGGACAGACCATCAGCGGAGAAGTAATTTCCAGAAACGGCAGTGAAGTGCAGATTAAGCTTTCTGAAGATATGGTATTGAATGCCAGAGTGGATCGCAATTTGAACATTGAAATCGGAAAGAACATGACTTTTGAAGTGAAAAACAATGGAACCTCTCTTACCTTAAGTCCTCTGTTTACGAATGTGTCCACAGATGTAAATGTACTGAAGGCGCTGGACATGGCGGGGCTGCCCGTGAATGAGGCTTCCGTCAATATGACGGAACAGATGATGGCAGCCGGAATGTCTGTCAACAGAAACTATCTGCTGCAGGTTTATCGGGAGATAAACAATTATCCCCAGGCTGCAATCTCAGATATTATCAATCTTCACAAGCTGCAGATGACTGTAAATGAGGCCAATGTGAATCAAATGGCCTCCTACAGGAATCTGACCCACCAGCTTGTGGAAGGAATGGATTCCGTTCTGGAGGCACTGCCAGAGGTATTTGATTCCATGGTGGAAAACGGCGATGTATCCGGTGCTGTCAGGCTGTATGAGGAATTGCTCTCTCTGATACGGGAAGGAGCCGCCGGGGACATATCGGGAATGCCGGATGCACAGGGAAACATTTCCGGGATACAGGCTGGGCAGGAAGACAGCCAGGGAATGCCGGGGGCACTTGGAGACAGTGCTGCTCTGGAGGAAGGGACTGTCAATGATGCAGGGAATATCACAGGGCAGAAGGAGCAGACAGGACAGAATCCGGGAGACAGTGTCCAGGCTTTACAGCAGGATGCAGCCCAGGCGCTTGAAAGAGCCGCACAGAAAGTACTTCAGGATGAAATTCTGGAATTAGGGGCAAAGGGTATGGAATTGCCGGGGAAAGCCATGGAATCCAAAGCCGAATTTCAGGGGGCGTTGGAACAGGGGGCAGCACAACAGGCGGCAGATGAGATGTTACAGGAAATGGACGGAAGGGCGGATGCGGTAATCTCTGACACTCTGCGCAGGGCGGTTGGGGAAGAATTGCTGAAACTCATTGACACAGGGCAGATGCAGACATTGGAAGGCACAGATATCCGGGCACAGGTACTGCAGTTTGCACAGGGGCAGGGGGATGTGCAGCAATTGTTTGCGGCGCTCAATCTCCTGACCGATGCAGGTAAGACATCGTCAAGGGCGCTTCATGAGTTAGAAAAATTATTTTCGGGCAAGAACTTTCGGGAGCTTATGACAGGCCAGCTGAAGAAATTCTGGACAGTAAGCCCCAGAGATATAGCATCCCCCGGTAAGGTGGAAGATTTATACCGCAGACTGGACAGACAGCTCAAAAGCCTGACACAGACTTTGGAGAATGCCGGCCAGAGTAATTCAACGGCGTTTAAAGCTGCCGCATCCATGTCACAGAATATAGATTTTCTGCAGCAGGTCAATCAAATGTACGCCTATGTACAGCTGCCGCTGCGGCTGCAGCAAGGGGAAGCCCATGGGGAACTGTATGTCTATTCCAACAAAAAAAAGCTTACAAATAAGGATGGTAAAATCAGCGCGTTACTGCATCTGGATATGGAACATTTAGGAGCTGTAGATGTATATGTGGCACTGCAGAACAGCAAGGTGAGTACCAGATTTTACCTGCGTGATGATGAAATGATAGATTTTATGTCCGGGCATATGGAGCTGTTGACAAGTCGGCTGCAGAAGCGGGGATATGACTGCAGTGTTGCCATGACGATCAGAGGCGAGGCGGAAGAGGCCACGGAGGGGGGATTGGAACCTATTCTGCGGCAGGAAAAAGGCATTATGCTTTCGCAGTATGCTTTTGATGTCCGCACATAAAAGTGTGAGAAGAAAATCTAATCGCTTGCGGCAGAGGCCGCTTCGCGAAGATTTTCTACGGCGCAAGGACAGCGCCTGCTCACACGGAAGAACGCAAGGGCAGCGTTCTTCCAAGCGCGTACTTTGCGCTTTGCGCGTACTTTGCGCTTTGCGCGTACTTTGCGCTTTGTTTGCACTGAGTTCATTGATTGTTTGTGCTGCTAAGAAGGGGTGGCACTCGTCTCTTTGAGCGGCATGTCAGAAAGTGTGAACGGAATGAAAATTTTCTAAGTTGTATGGAGAAGGGGGGATAGAAAGTGGGCGAAAAAAAGGAGAAAAAGGTAAAACAGGCCGTCGCTTTGGAGTATAATCCTTCCGAAGATGCGCCGAAGGTCATTGCCAGCGGCCGGGGTATTTTAGCAGAGAAGATTATTGAAAAGGCGCAGGAAAATGATGTGCCCATACATCGTGATGACAAACTGGCAGATACGCTGTCGCGTCTGGACATCGGGGATATGATTCCGCCGGAATTATATGAGGTGGTGGCTGAAATACTGGTGTTTGTGGACTCTATGGATAAACTGAAGGGCAAAGTGAGAAATTCCCATAAATAGCGGGAACAGCCCATGACTGAAAGAGGAGGTATCGCTTGAATCAGCGTAAAACAGGAGCGGAGAGAGAAGCGGAGGCAGCTTCTTATCTGACAGCTCATGGTATGAGGATTGTGGCGTCTAATTTTCGATGCAGACAGGGAGAAATAGATTTGATCGGGTACCATGAGAATTACCTTGTATTTGTGGAAGTAAAATACCGAAGAGGGAATGAAAAAGGGTATGCTTTGGAGGCTGTGGATGAGCGGAAACAGCGAAGGATCTGTCAGGTGGCAGATTATTATAGATATATACACAAGCTGGGAGACAGTGTCAGTGTACGATATGATGTAGTAGGAATTCAGGACGGGGAAGTACAGTGGGTGAAGAATGCTTTTCCGCATATTGATATGCGCAGGTGAACATTGTAAAATGGAACAGTTCAGACAGTCTGCTGAACGCAAGTGTAAGGATTTGAATGAAAGGGCAGGGAGCCTATGTATCCGATATATCGAATGAAGCAGGAAAAAATGGTTCTGAAACAGAATGTGGTGCATCAGGAAGACGGTACGGACCTGGAATATCTCACATTTCCGTTATTGGAGACAACCGGAATTGCAGAGCATTTAATTACCACACGCCTCGGCGGTGTGAGCAGGGGAGATTTTTCTTCCATGAATTTGAGTTTTACCCGTGGAGATAACCAGGACGCCGTGTATACTAATTATGAAAGGGCAGCCAGGGTGCTAGGATGCAGCATGGGGGATATGGTGGCTTCCCATCAGACACATACCACAAATATCCTCAGGATTACTGCACAGGATAAGGGAAAAGGAATTCTGTGTCCCAGGGACTATGAAAATGTAGACGGACTTGTCACCAATGAGCCGGGAATTGTACTTGTGACTTACTATGCGGATTGTGTGCCTTTATTTTTCGTTGATATGGAACACCGGGCGATTGGCCTGGCCCATTCCGGCTGGCGCGGTACTGTGGGCAGAATGGGGGAGCATATGGTGAAAACCATGGGACAGTACTTTGGAAGCAGACCTGAGAAATTGTATGCGGCCATTGGACCGTCCATCTGCCAGGCATGCTATGAAGTCAGTGAAGAAGTAGCCATACAGTTTATGGATATGCTGGGAAGTGAAGTGGCGGTACCGGGGAACCAGCCCGGCAAATACCAGCTTGACCTGTGGCTTTCCAATGAAAAAATATTACAGCAGGCCGGTGTTATGCCGCAGCATATTGCAGTGACGGATATCTGTACATGTCATAACAGTAATTACCTTTTTTCACATAGGGTAAACGGTGATAAGAGAGGAAATTTCGGTGCATTTTTAATGTTGAAGCAGGAAAAATGAACAGCGGACAGATTTTACATGCCGGAGCAGGAGGTCAAAATGGCAAATATACTTGTATGTGATGATGACAGGGAAATTGTGGACGCAATAGAGATTTATCTGAGTCAGGATGGATACCAGATTTTCAAAGCATATGACGGAGCACAGGCAATTGAGATATTGAAGAAGGAAGATATCCATCTGCTGATTATGGATGTTATGATGCCGAAGCTTGACGGCATACGTGCAACCCTGAAGATACGGGAGTACAGCAGTATACCGATTATTATGTTGTCTGCAAAGTCAGAAGATACGGACAAGATTCTTGGATTAAACATTGGTGCGGATGACTATATTACGAAACCATTTAATCCTCTGGAATTGGCCGCCAGAGTCAAATCCAATCTGCGCCGTTATACTTCCCTTGGAAGTCTTAAGGCAGACAGCAAAGCGGTGTATCAGGTGGGCGGCCTTGTGATTAATGACGATACCAAACAAGTATTTGTGGATGATGAACCTGTAAAAATGACCCCCATAGAGTATAATATCTTATTATTGCTGATGAAAAATCAGGGCAGGGTGTTTTCTATCAATCAGATTTATGAAAGTATCTGGAACGAGGATGCCATTGGGGCGGATAACACGGTTGCGGTACATATCCGCCATATTCGTGAGAAAATTGAGATTAATCCGAAGGAACCCAGATACCTGAAGGTTGTCTGGGGCGTTGGCTATAAAATTGATAAACAGTAGCGTTGTTCTCATGTACTGTTTGTGCCGGCTGCATCGGCATGGAGGAAAGTATGAAAAAAGCATCGTTGAAGCGATTGGGAATAGGATTGCTCCAGCATATATTGGCAGCCGGTATCATGGCTGTTGTGGCAATGATTTTACTGAATTCTTATATTACAGTGAATTCTATTGACGGAACCATGGTCTATAGAATTTTTCCTATGGATGCAGATCAGGAGTTTGAAGAATCAGACATTTATCACGATCTGTTCCGGAATGCTGTTTCCGATATTACACAATTGGTAGTGGTGAAGGAGCAGATGGAAAGCAATGATGTATTTGACCCACATAAGAAAATCAATGTTACGGAGTATGCCCGTCAGATTGGCGAAGATCAGGATTGTGCCGTTTCTGTGGTCTATGAATTGGAGGATATCATTAAGTGGGGAAAATACGGTGTGGAACATACCAATCGTATGATGAGTATGTCGGAGTTTGTCAATTATTTCGGATACTGCATCTATCCGGAGAACTTTATCCTGGATGAATATGGAAAGCTTGC
This sequence comes from uncultured Acetatifactor sp., assembly GCA_910584435.1. Taxonomy (GTDB): domain Bacteria; phylum Bacillota; class Clostridia; order Lachnospirales; family Lachnospiraceae; genus Acetatifactor. The sequence goes on along the minus strand of CAJUAP010000029.1, from coordinate 39,829 downwards.
TTTTGACGGGTTTCACAGGATAGAAGAAATCAGCGATGATCAACAGGATGACAGCCGGCACGATAAAGAAACGACACTTTTATTGGAAAAATTCAGTGAATATACACAGGAACAATTGGAGGATTTGGTATTTTCCTATATTATGACGCAGAATTTAAGTAATGTCAGCGTCAACAGAGAAGATGACGGCAGTCTGGTTGTGTCGGTGCCCATGCTGAACTGCCGCTATAATACCATAGACGGAGAGAGGCAGCTGACAAACTATGTGAACAACTGGGTGGACTATATTCGGCTGCAGGATAATGTGATGGCAACCATAAACGGTTTTACGGCCAGCTACCAGCGTTATCAAATCTGCAATGAAGCGTATAAGGCAGAGCGCAGCAATGTGAAATACATGGTTAGGATGATGACGGATGATGGCATGAGTACCTATACCAATGTATCTCAGATTAAGGATCTGTCGGATAATGAGGTTACGGAATATTTCTCGGAATACAGGCGCTACCTGATTTATTATCCTGACAGTCTGGTGTTCATGGGAAATACCATCTTAAATGAAGAAGAGATAGATGACTATATTGGATTGTATAATTATGCTTATCCGGATACGACACATATCTGGCTGTGCGTGGATACGGATTATGCGGTAGAAGGCGATGCTTTTTATATGGCCAATGCTGTTTATCAGAAGATTGTGCCCAATACCAACAGAATTATCAGTTTGATTGCGCTGCTTGCAGCTGCATGGGTTGGGATCGGTCTCTATATGACAATAACTACAGGTATGATCATTGGTTCAAATGGCCAGCAGCATTGGCATTTGAACCGGTTTGACCGTATCTGGTCAGAGAGCTTAATTATATTGTGCGGGTGCTTTTTGTATGGCGGTGTGCTGGGATATCGTCTGATAATGAAAATTGCCGAAAACGGAGATGTGCTTTCCCTTGAGATGCTGGGAATTCAATTGGTCGGACTGTATCGTTATGGGGTATTTGCATTGTATGGCGTCTATGTCACTGCGGCGTTTCAGATTATCTGGTATAGTGTGGTACGCCGCATCCGGGCAAATTATCTGTGGAAGGGAAGTTTTCTGCATTATGTCTGCAAAGGAATCAGCAATACTGTGTCATATGTCTTACAGCATAGAAATTCCGTCATCAGTATGCTGCTGCCGTATAACCTGTTTTTGTTTTCCAATCTCATAGGAATCGTTATGGTGTATATATTATTAAATCAGCACAAGATATACGCTATTTTGATTATGATTGCTATGGTGGTGCTGGATGTGTCTGTGGGGATGTTTCTGTTTCGCCGGAATGCAGAGCAGATTGAAATTTCGGATGGTATTAAGAAAATCAGGGACGGCGAAGTAGAATATAAGATTGAGTTGGACAAGCTGCATGGTTCCGGCAGAGAACTGGCGGATGCTGTGAATAATATCGGGGAGGGCATTCGGAAAGCTGTGAGAACCAGCATGAAGGACGAGCAGATGAAGACGGATCTGATCACCAATGTGTCTCATGATATCAAGACACCCCTTACTTCAATTATCAACTATGTAGATTTGCTGAAGCGCCTGAAAATCCAGGAGGAACCGGCAAAAGGATATATTGCCATTCTTGACAGTAAGGCACAACGCCTTAAGCAGCTGACGGATGATTTGGTGGAGGTTTCCAAGATTTCATCCGGTACTATTGTTTTCAACAGGGAGAAACTGAACCTTGCCGAGCTTTTGAATCAAAGTATTGGTGAATTTTCCGAGAAACTGGAGGAATGCAGATTACAGGTCATATATGAGAATCATGAAACTCCGGCCTATATCTATGCTGACAGCAGCAGAATGTGGCGCGTCATTGAGAATCTGTTCAACAATATATGTAAATATGCGCTTGAAGGGACACGGGTCTATATTCAGATGGAAAAACAGGATAAAAAGGTGGAGGTATCGGTAAAAAATATATCCAAGGAACAGATGCATGTCCGTACAGATGATCTGACGGAACGTTTTATCCGGGGAGACTCCGCCCGAACCACAGAGGGAAGCGGCTTAGGACTTTCCATTGCCAAGAGCCTTGTTCAGGCACAGGGAGGCAGTTTTGAAATCCTTCTGGACGGAGACCTTTTTAAGACCATTATCTCTTTCCCGGAGTATTCAGAGACAATGCAGGAGAGGCAGGCTACATGAGGTCGATTTCCATGCGGTTGTTATAGGCATCTACAATATCATGTATTTTCTCCGTGGTGGCCAGTGTGTTGGTAAGCGAGGCATCATGATTCATGAAATCAATCAGAGAGGCCACGAACTTACTCATATCAGTTTCAATAAAATAAGGACGGGTATATAGTTCAGGAAGCAGATATGTGAGGTTTGTGGTCACTACTTTGTCAAAATAACCTTTTTCATATGCTTCATCAAATGCTTTCAAGCCATCGGTAAAGAGACCAAAAGTACAGCAGATGAATACACGTCTTGCGTTCATTTTCTTAAGCTGCATGGCAGTATCCAGCATGCTCTGGCCGGAAGAGATGATATCATCAATGATAATAACGTCTTTGCCGTTAATATTATCACCAAGAAATTCATGAGCAACAATGGGATTCTTACCGTTCACCATGGTCGAGTAGTCGCGCCGCTTGTAGAACATCCCTGTATCCACGCCCAGTACACTTGCAAAATAAATTGCTCTGTCCAGCGCACCTTCATCAGGACTGATAACAATTAAATGTTCCTTATCCACAAGCAAATCGTCTTCTGAATTCAGGAGCGATTTTATGAACTGATAGGGAGGAGTAAAATTGTCAAAGCCGTTTAAAGGAATCGCATTCTGAACTCTGGGATCATGGGCATCAAAAGTAATGAAATTGCTGATTCCCATGTCGCGCAGTTCCGCCAGGGCATATGCGCAGTCTAAGGATTCGCGGCTGTTCCTCTTATGCTGTCTGCCTTCATAGAGGAAGGGCATGATAACGTTGACTCTATGTGCTTTACCGTTGCAGGCTGTAATGACACGCTTTAAGTCCTGATAATGGTCATCAGGGGACATATGATTGGTATAGCCGTTGATATTGTAGGTGATACTGTGGTTGCAGACATCCACAAGCAGGAACAGATCCGTACCACGGATTGACTCTCGGAAGACAGCTTTCCCTTCTCCGCTGCCGAAGCGGGGAGTTTCCACATCTACCAGATAATTGTTTACGATATAGTCATGAAAAGCAGGATCTTTTTTTACTTTGTCATTATGGATGCTTTTCCGGAATTGTACCATGTAATTATTGATGCGCCGGCCCATTTGTTTTGCAGAGGAAAGGGCAACAATTTTTAAGGGCGCTACGGGCATGGCATTTTCGAGTTCATGTAAATTTGGCATGATAACCTCCATTTGTCACTTTTGGATTTACTGCTAATTCATTTATAACATTATGCTAGTGACACGTCAAGAAATTTCTTGTATGATAGGAAGGAATGGGTTTGATGGGGAATCGAAGAATAATAGTCCAGCTAAGAAATGTCAAGCCGCATATTAAAAATGTTTTGCTGGACAGGTGAGGCTGTGAAAGAACCTCACCCTTTAGTACCGTCGCGCAGCGACTAAAAAAAGTGAACTGGAAGTATAAAAAACAGCATCCGCCCGGAAGTACCCGGAATCAAAACCGGACGCAGGCATTTAGCGGCAGGATTTGATTCCCTCTTGATGGGTGGTGGAGGGCGGATGCGGAACTGGAATAGGAGGATTATACATGAAGGGACATGTTGCAGGCAGAATTCTTCCAGGAAGTATAGCAGAGGAACTGGGCATTGAAAAGGGGGACAAGCTGTTAGGGATCAGAAAGCTGGAGAACGAAGAAGAGAACTTCATGGAAGAAGAACATTCCATGGAAGAAGAGCATTCCATGGAAGAAGAGCATTCCATGGAAGAAGAGCATTCCATGGAAGATGGGTATTCCGGTGGAGAACAATTTGCGGAAATTGAGGATATATTTGATTATCAGTATCTGATACAGGAACCGGCAATTGAAATTCTCATAGAGAAACCAAACGGAGAGCAATGGTTTCTGGAGGTGGAGAAGGAGCCTGATGAAGACCTGGGAATTGAGTTCGAGAATGGATTGATGGACGAATACCGGCACTGCCGGAATCAATGCATATTTTGTTTTATAGATCAAATGCCGCCGGGAATGCGTGAGACATTATACTTTAAGGATGATGATTCCAGGTTATCCTTTTTACAGGGAAATTACGTGACCTTAACCAATATGTCGGATCGTGATATTGAACGAATATGTAAATATCGTCTCTCGCCTATTAATATTTCGTTTCATACCATGAACCCGGAACTTCGGTGCCGGATGCTGAACAATCGTTTCGCAGGGGAAGTACTGAAAAAAGTGGACAGATTATATGCGGCAGGAATCCGCATGAACGGACAGATTGTGCTGTGTAAAGATATCAATGACGGAAGTGAGCTGGAATACAGTATAGATCAGCTGATGAGATATATTCCCTATCTGGAAAGCGTCTCTGTAGTGCCGGTGGGGCTGACCAAATACAGAGAGGGATTGTTTCCGCTGGAGCCATTTGCAAGGGAGGATGCCGTCCGGGTGATCGAGTCAATAGAAAAATATCAGAAAGTCTGCTGGCAGCAGTATCATACACACTTTGTCCATGCCAGTGACGAATGGTATATTCTCGCGGGCAGAGACATGCCTGAAGAACAGCGTTATGACGGGTATCTGCAGCTGGAAAACGGCGTTGGAATGGTGCGGCTTCTGCTGGATGAATTTGAAGACGCCATGATACAGTCCGGCAGCGGTGGAAAAGCATGTGCCATGGAAGCAGACGGCAGCGGTGGAGAAGCATGTGCCATGGAAGCAGACGGCAGCGGCGGAGAAGCATGTGCCATGGAAGCAGACGGCAGCGGTGGAGAAGCATGTGCCATGAAAGCGGAGAACCGCAGCGGAAAAGCCTGTGTGCCTGGGGCGCAATGTGAGCTGGCAATTGCCACAGGGCGGCTGGCGTATCCTTATCTGCAGCAGATGGCCGGTCGGATGATGGCGGTGTATCCGGGCCTGTACATTCATGTGTATCCCATCACGAATGATTTCTTCGGGGAAAGGATTACAGTGTCAGGGCTGATTACGGGGCAGGATTTGCTGCGGCAATTAGAAAACAGACCATTGGGGCGTTGTCTGTTCCTGCCGGAAAACATCCTCCGAAGCGGTGAGGATGTATTTCTGGATGATTTTAGGCTGGGAGATTTGGAAAAGACTTTACAAGTGCCCGTTAATATTGTAAAATCAAGCGGGTATGATTTTGTAGAGAAAATGTTAAGCTATTATTGGGGAAATCGTTAGTGCTGTTTCAGCGGCATTCTTCTCATGATTTATTTATGGGTTATGGGCAGTCAGGAGGTGAAGACATGGCAAAGAAAAACAGGCCGATAGTGGCAGTTGTAGGAAGACCGAATGTGGGCAAATCCACGCTGTTTAACGCTTTGGCAGGACAAAACATATCAATTGTAAAAGATACACCGGGAATTACCAGGGACAGGATTTATGTGGATGTCACATGGCTGGACAAGTCCTTTACACTGATAGATACAGGCGGAATTGAACCTGACAGCAAGGATGTCATTCTGTCTCAGATGCGGGAGCAGGCGCAGATTGCCATTGACACTGCGGATGTGATTCTGTTTCTTGTGGATGTGAAGCAGGGACTTTTAGACGCGGATGCCAAGGTGGCGGATATGCTGCGCCGTTCTCATAAGCCGGTAGTACTGGTAGTCAATAAAGTGGACAGCGTCCAGAAATATATGGCGGATGTATATGAATTTTACAATCTTGGCATTGGAGATCCACATGCTATCTCCGCCGTAAATAAGCTGGGGCTTGGGGATATGCTGGATGAGGTCGTATCTTATTTTGGGGATGTGGATAATGAGGAAACGGATGACGACAGGCCGAGGGTGGCAATCGTAGGTAAGCCGAATGTGGGCAAATCTTCGCTGATTAATAAGCTGTTGGGAGAAAACCGTCTTATTGTGTCTGATATTGCAGGCACCACAAGGGATGCGGTGGATACGGAGATTACCCGCAACGGTAAAGAATATGTATTCATTGATACGGCGGGGCTTCGCAGGAAGAACAAGGTGAAGGAAGCGTTAGAGCATTTTATGGTGGTTCGTACTGTGGGAGCAGTGGAACGGGCGGATGTGGTGGTACTGATGATTGATGCTCTGGAAGGGGTCACGGAGCAAGACGCCAAAATTGCCGGAATTGCCCATGATCGGGGCAAAGCAGTCATTATTGCCGTGAATAAATGGGATGCCCTGGAGAAGGATGATAAGACGATTTATCGTGTTACGGAGAAAGTTCGGACTACGTTATCATATATGCCCTATGCAGAAATTGTGTTCGTGTCTGCTAAGACAGGGCAGCGGCTGGAAAAACTTTTTGACATTATAGATATTGTCAGTGAGAATCATGCTATGAGGGTGGGAACCGGTGTGCTGAATGAAATTATGGCGGAAGCGGTTGCACTGCAGCAGCCGCCTTCCGACAAGGGGAAGCGGCTCCGGCTGTACTATATTACGCAGGTATCGGTGAAACCGCCTACTTTTGTGATTTTCGTAAATGATAAGGAACTTATGCATTTTTCCTATACCAGATATATTGAGAACCAGATTCGGGAGACATTCGGCTTCAGAGGAACACCTTTGCGTTTTATCATCAGGGAACGGAGTGAGAAAGAGAAATGATGGAGAGGGTTATCTGTTTAGTGATCGGCTATGCGTTTGGCTTGTTCCAGACAGCATATTTCTACGGAAAGGCACATGGGATTGATATCAGGCAGCACGGCAGCGGCAATGCCGGAACCACGAACACGCTCCGGGTATTGGGAACAAAGGCCGGATTGATTGTATTGGCAGGAGACTGCCTGAAATGTATCGCTGCGGTATGGCTTGTGCGGCTCACCTTTGGAAACAGTTATCCGGACATGATATATCTGCTCTGTCTGTACACGGGAGCCGGTGCAATCTTAGGCCACAATTACCCTTTTTATATGAATTTTAAAGGCGGTAAGGGAATTGCAGCCACGGCCGGATTGATACTGGCATTTCATCCTTATTTTATTGTTATGGGTGTGATAGTGTTCTTTGGTATCTTTCTTACAACCCATATGGTCTCGCTGGGATCTTTGCTGGTGTATGCGGGTTTTGTAATTGAAATGATTATCTGCGGACAGAGCGACGTGTTCGGTGAAATGACACAAATGCAGCTCTATGAAATGTATGCCATATCCGGACTGCTGGCAGGAATGGCCTATTGGAAGCACAGGGAAAATATCGTGCGTCTGCTCCATGGAAATGAGCGGAAAACGTACTTGCTTAAGAAAAATAAGGTAAATGTGGAAGATGGAAAATAAATCTGCGGAAGAGAGGCGTTATGGCAAATATCAGTATTTTGGGCGGGGGCAGCTGGGGAATTGCTCTTGCGTCATTATTGGAGAAAAACGGACATCAGATAACAGTATGGTCAGCATCGGCGAAAAAAATAGCGCTGCTTCGGGAGAAACATGAGAATCCTATGCTGCCGGGGGTAAAGCTGGGGCAGAATGTGGTATTTACAGATGAGGATTCCGCGGCAGTAGAGGGGCAGGATCTGCTGGTATTCTCGGTTGCAAGTTCTTATACCAGGGAGATAGCGCATCGGCTCGGCAGTTTTGCGGCACCGAATCAGAAAATATTAAATGTGGCAAAGGGAATTGAACCGCATACGCTGATGACCTTATCGGAAATCATCGAAGAAGAAATCCCACAGGCGGACGTGGCCGTAATGTCGGGGCCTTCGCATGCAGAGGAAGTGGGGAGAGGGGTTCCGACTACTATTGTGGTAGGAGCTAAATCCAAATCCACCGCAGAATACATCCGGGGATTGTTCATGAATGAAGTGTTCCGCGTATATATCAGCCCTGATATTCTTGGCATGGAGCTTGGGGGCGCTTTGAAAAATGTGGTGGCCCTGGCTGCAGGAATTGCGGACGGCCTTGGTTATGGGGATAATACCAAAGCAGCATTGATTACAAGGGGCATTACGGAAATCGCAAGATTAGGTACTGTGATGGGCGGCAAGTTTGAGACATTCTGCGGGCTTACAGGCATTGGAGATTTGATTGTCACCTGTGCCAGTATGCATTCCAGAAACCGCAGAGCCGGTATCCTCATCGGACAGGGCAGAAGCTATGAAGAAGCAATGGCGGAGGTGGGGATGGCAGTAGAAGGTGTGCATTCTGCAAAAGCGGCCATGGAGCTTGCCAGGAAATATCAGGTGCAGCTGCCCATTATCGAGCAGGTAAATGAGATTCTGTTTGCAGGAAAAAGTGCTGACCAGGCGGTAAAAGAGCTGATGCTGCGGGATAAGAAGCTGGAAGTATCGGATCTGCCCTGGCCGGAAGAAAAGTGAGTATCCGGGTATCCGGGATTGAAAACGGCCATAGCAGGATTTTTGTAAGCTTCTGTGGCCGTTTCGATGTATCATTCATTTAATGAATTGGACTATGGATTTTGATTATAAATTTCTTTCGGCTTACCATTAAATTTGGCAAAGCTGATGATGGATTTCTGTGTTATCGGTAAACTGCTTCCGCGATTTCCGCGGCCATTCCGGGTTTGTTCATAGTATAAAGATGAATATTATTTACACCGTTTTCCTGCAGATCCCGAATCTGGCGAATGGCGTAATCAATTCCTGCTTTTCTCATTTCATCAGGTGTATCTCCATAGGCGGCAATCAAATCTGTCAGTGCCTTTGGCACACTGGAACCTGACAGCGTAATGGTAGTTCCCAGCTGTTTTGCGGAGGTAACAGGCATAATTCCGGCACATACAGGAATTGTAATGCCCTTTTTTGCCGCCTTTTCCAGGAAGGAATAATAGTAGTCATTGTCAAAAAACATCTGGCTGATGAAAAATTCCGCACCTGCGTCTTGTTTCTTCTTCAGATTGTTCAGATCAGACTCCATGCTGAAACATTCAAAATGCTTCTCAGGATAGCAGGCACCTGCCATGTGCAGCTTGGTGTTCTCGCGCAGGAAGGCTATCAGATCACTGGCATGGGCAAAGTCTCTGGAAGCAAACTGCTCGTCACTCATGTCCCTGGGCCGGTCGCCTCGCAGCGCCAATACATGGTTTACCTCATGCTCTTTCAATGCCTCGGCTACATGCAGCAGATCCTCCTGTCTGCTGCCCACGCAGGTCATATGCGCCATGGCATCGATTTTCAGTGTGTTCTGAATGTAGGAGGCGATCTCCACTGTCTTACCAGAACGGCTTCCGCCGGCTCCATAGGTGACGCTGATAAAATCAGGCGACAATTTTCCCAATGCATCCAATACTTCAAAAGCTTTATCAAAGGAATGCTCTTCTTCCATTTCCCTGTCCTTTTTTGGCGGAAATACTTCAAAAGACAATGTGCGCTTGTTTTCAAACATATCTTTTAACATAGTTCGTTTCCTCTTATCTTATCCCTTTCATCAGTTTGTACTTGATTTTAAGCCAAGAATATCGTAACATGAATAGGAAGGATTTTCAAGAAAAAGAATAGGAGATGCCAATAGAAAGGGGTGTGGAAATCATGGAACAGCAAGGATTTCAGGGAACGGGCGAATATGTGGCAAGCGAGGAACTGATGGCCAGCGTCAATATTGCCATTGCATTAAAGAAACCGCTGCTCATTAAAGGTGAGCCGGGCACAGGTAAAACGATGCTTGCGGAAGCCGTGGCGAAGGCTTTGGGGAAAAAGCTGATTATTTGGAATATTAAATCTACTACGAAGGCTCAGGAGGGTCTGTATGTATATGATACCATTCAGCGCCTCTATGACGGCCAGTTTGGAGAGGAAGGCGTAAACGATATTGCCCGTTATATTAAATTGGGGAAATTAGGGGAAGCTTTTGACAGTGAGGAACAGGTAGTTCTGCTGATTGATGAGATTGATAAGGCGGATTTGGAGTTCCCCAATGACCTTTTGTGGGAATTGGATCAGATGGAGTTCTATATCAACGAGACAAAACGTACCATAAAAGCAAAACAGCGCCCCATTGTTATCATTACTTCCAATGCAGAAAAGGAATTGCCGGATGCATTCCTGCGCCGCTGTATTTTCCATTATATTGATTTCCCCTCCAGGGAATTGATGGAAGAAATCGTCAGGGTTCATTATCCGGATGTGGAAGAACATCTGCTGAAAAATGCCATGGAAGTATTCTATAATATCAGAGCAATTCGCGACATCCGCAAAAAGCCCAGCACTTCAGAGCTGATTGACTGGGTCAACGCACTGCAGATTGGCGGAATTTCAGCGGACACCATTAGAAAGGCATTGCCTTTTATCGGTGTGGTAGTGAAAAAAGATGAAGACCTGCAGCTGGTCAGGCAGGAGCCGAACCTGTGACGCAGTTGTACGCCGGAGAAGTTACTGTGACGAGTGAACAGTAACCCGAAAAGCTCGCAGTACAGATAATAATGTTCACAGAATCGGATAGAGGAAAGTTGTAAACAATGAAAGATAAATTAAATGCGATTGACTTGTTCTGCGGATGCGGTGGGTTGTCTTATGGTTTTGAGAAGGCGGGGTACCATATATTGCTTGGAATAGATAATGATGCCAGGGCGTTAGAAACATTTGAGCTCAATCATCATGGCTCAAAATCTATCTGTGGAGATATAACGGAAGTAACTTACGAAGACGATATAAAACCGCTGATCGGCGGTGAAGTCATAGATGTGATTATAGGAGGGCCTCCATGTCAGGGAATGTCTCTTTCAGGGCCGAGAAAGTTTGACGATCCGCGTAATAAGCTTTATTTAACATATATCCGTCTGGTGGAGGAAATTAAGCCTGAGGCATTTGTAATAGAAAATGTACCGGGATTAGTGGGACTGTTTGGTGGGCAGATCAAAGATAACATTTTGCAGAGATTTAAGGACATGGGATATGATATCCAATATAAAATACTATGTGCTGCTGATTATGGCGTACCACAGAACAGGCGGAGAGTAGTTTTTGTTGGAATAAAAAACGGACATTTTATATATCCGGAGACAACAGGAGAAAAAATCAGCTGCAGTATGGCTCTGTCAGATTTACCCGCATTGGAGAATGAATTGGGAAATGAAGATATGCCGTATTTAACAGAACCCCAGAACGATTATCAGAAAATGATGCGTAAAAAATCAAGCCGGGTAAAAAATCATATCGCGGCAGCGCATTCCGATAAAGTGAAGAAAATAATATCTTTAGTTCCTGACGGCGGAAATTACAAGGACCTGCCGGAAGAATACGTACACAGCCGGAATTTCCATGTCGCATGGACAAGGTTTGCCAGTGATAAACCTGCGCCGACCATTGACACAGGACACAGGCATCATTTTCACTATCAGTATAACCGCGTGCCGACAGTACGGGAGTGTGCAAGGCTGCAGTCTTTTCCAGATGATTTTGTTTTCCTGGGAAATAAGACACAGCAATTCAGGCAGGTGGGGAATGCAGTCCCTCCACTGATGGCGCAATGTATAGCAGAACAGTTAAAAAAATTGCTGGGGAGTGAAAATTATGGCTGAATATAAGATACCGGAACAATATTATTTCAGGCTGCACCATGTGAGACCGAGGTTTAAGGGAGATATAGAAAATGTCCTTATCTATGTGGCAGAGGAAATTACAAGAGCAGGAGAAAAACCAACAGATGACTTTGTGGACACAGTAAATTCCGCTTTATTTCGGTATCCGGGAAATGCACATAGAGAGATAAAAACAATAAACAACTGGAGAACAGAGATATCTGCTTTATTTGGTTTTATAGAGCATACGGATACGACGGATAAGCCGGGAAGGCGGGCGGTGGAATTAGCCAGAAAGCAGGATCTGGTGGAATGTTTTAAGACATTTCTCTATAATTTTCAATATCCGGGAGCACATATCAAACCAAAGGGTGTGCTGGAACAGATTAAACAGGGGATACATTTTAAACCTGCACAGTATCTATTGAAGTTAATGCGGTATGCCAATCAAAAAGAGGGGAAAGCAGTGGGAATTACGAAATTTGAAGTATGCCACTGTATCTTTAATGATTTGAGGGTTACAAGGGATAATGAAGGTGTGGAACAGACATGGAAGAGAATCTCTGAGAATCGTAAGCAAAAGGTGACATATGATCAGACAGGCGATGTGGTCCGTTATGCCGGAGATATGATAGATTATATGGAAACAGCCAATCTCCTGAAAACCTATGACAGCAGAACCTATTACCTTAATACACTGGAAGAAGAGTCTATTATAAAGTTCTGCGAGTCAAGGGAATGGTTTTCCGGATATGACACTATGATTGATAACCTCAGCGGCAGTATAGAGGCAGTCAAAGAATGTACAAGAGAGTGGTTTGCCTATGTGAATCGGGATATGCAGGATACTGATTTCTCAACCGATATCCTTGCATATATAGCAAATGACGAAGAAGAATTAAAGCAGCTTCAGAAGAATACGGAAGATGCGAGTATGATAAGTGCGGCTGATTTCGTTGAAAGAGATGGTGTGCTGGAAAAGCGTTTGGCATCTTATAGTGATATACTGACCACAAAAGATATTGGTGATATGGGGGAAAGTCTGGTACATGGGCATGAGTGTATGCGGATGAAACTTGGCGGACGTGAGGATTTAATACATTTAATAAAACGGATACCCACACAGTTTGCGGTTGGTTATGATATCAGCTCCGTAGAGCTTGATGAGCGCAAAAGATTTATTGAGGTAAAAACAACGATCAGTTCCAAGCCGCTGCACTTTAACCGTATTCATATGACAAGAAACGAGTGGAATACGGCCAGCAGTACACATGACAGATACTATGTATACCGTCTGCTGCTGAGTAAATCAGAACGGAAACTGTTTCTGCTGCAGGACCCTGTAGGACTTTATAAAAAAGATATGATTGATATGGTACCGTCAGACGGTGTTGATATTACTTTTAATCCTGAAAAAGCTGGAAAATTTGAGGAGCTGCTGACATGGAAAAGCTAAAAGTTGCATCCCTGTTCTGCGGATGCGGTGGAACAGATGTAGGGCTGAGAGGAAATTTCGACTTTTTAGGCAGGCACTATGATTCTAACAGTATGGAAATCGTATATGCAAATGATATTGATGATAATGCATGCAGTATATTCAGAGAAAATTTTAATATTGCACCGGATAACCGGGACATACGGGATGTAAAATCCGAGGAACTTCCTGAATTTGATATTCTGACAGGAGGGTTTCCATGCCAGTCCTTCTCGATTATTGCTCAAAATCCAAAACGCCTTGGAGTAAAAGATGAAAGAGGGAAGCTTTTCTTTGAAATGTGCAGAATTTTGAGAGAACGGCAGCCCAAATGTTTTATCGCCGAAAATGTAAAGGGAATTCTTACAGCAAATAAGAAGAGTGCATTTCCGCTGATTATAAAGGAATTTGAGGAAAGCGGTTATGATGTGCAGTATCGTATTTTAAATGCGGCTGCTTATGGGGTGCCCCAGAAAAGAGAACGTGTTATTATGGTCGGCTTCAGAAAAGATCTGGGTATTCATTTTGAGTTTCCGGACGCGGAGATAGAAAACGAAGAGAATTATCTGCCGCTTAGAAAGGTAGTAGAAAAACAGGTAGATGAGAAATATTTCTTCAGCGAGCGTGCGGTAGCAGGAATGATGCGAAAGCGCGAAAGCATGAACAAAGGAAGGGCCCAGGATATGGATAAGCCCTGTAATACAGTCGGGGCGCATTTGGCAAAAGTATCCCTGAACAGTACGGACCCGGTGCTGATGGAGGGCAGCAGATATAGAAGGTTTACGCCCAGGGAAGTGGCGAGAATACAATCTTTTCCCGATGAGTTTACGCTTGTCGGCAGCGAGTCGGCACAGTACAGGGCATTGGGGAATGCAATTCCTCCAGTTATGTTCTGGCATGTGGCAAAGGCGGTAAGTGAGCGGTTGCAAGGAGTTTGAGTATGGATAACCTGACCAGAGATCAGCGCAGAAAAAATATGCAGCATATAAAAGCAAAGGACACAAGCATTGAAGTGAAACTGCGTAAGGCTTTGTGGAAGAAAGGGTATCGTTATCGGAAAAATTATAATAAACTTCCGGGGAAACCTGATATTGTTCTGACAAAATACAAAATTGCAGTTTTCTGCGACAGTGAATTTTTTCATGGGAAGGATTGGGAAGTTTTAAAGCCGCGATTGGAAAAAGGAGATAACAGTGAATACTGGGTCAGCAAAATAGCAAGAAACAGGGAACGTGATGATGAAATCAATAAAAAACTGCTGTTTGAAGATTGGACGGTTATCCGGTTCTGGGGGAAGGATATTGCTAAAAATGTTGATGAATGTGTGGGGGTAATTGAAGAAGCAATATGGGATATAAAACTGCAGCAGGAGTGAAAAGGTTAAGAGGAATCGTAACATTGCAGACAGGTCACTGAACTGTTACGAGGAATCCACATAGAAGTAAGGCTGAGAGATGGCCGGAAAGCGAGTCGGCATGTTTATAAAGTTTTTTGAAACCTTGAGAGAAAAAGGGCTGCGGGTTACCTTAGGGGAATGGCTGACACTGCAGGAAGCTTTGGATAAGGGATTATGCGAGAGTTCCCTGACAAGTTTCTATTATGTAGCCCGCATGATTCTGGTAAAGAGCGAGACGGATTTCGACAAATTTGATATGGCATTTGATGAGTGTTTTAAAGCTGCGCAGCGGGAAACCGAAGTAGGGAAAGAAATGCTCCGGTGGCTTGACAAATCCGATATGATGGAGCTTGCGCATGAAGAGGCCAGAAATCATCTGAATCAAATGGAAGACCTGCAGATAGATAAGGAAGAGGTGGAAGAGACCTTTAAGCAGCGTCTGCGGGATCAGGATACGGAGCACAATGGAGGAAGCTTCTGGATCGGTACTATGGGCAAGACTTCTTTCGGTAATATGGGCGGCAATGTGGGCGGCGTGCGGGTAGGAGGCAAAACCGGCTATCAGTCGGCCTTTTCCGTTGTGGGCGCCAGAAAATACAGGGATTTCCGGGATGACAGAGTGCTGGACAACAGGCAGTTCCAGATGGCTTTCAGGAAACTGCGCCAGTTTTCGAGCAGACTGGATATTCCGGAGACGGAACTGGACATCAACGGTACAGTGGATAAGACCTGCAATCATGGAGGATGTCTTCAGATAGTCATGCAGAAGCCCCGGAAAAATGCGGTAAAACTGCTGCTGTTAATGGATTCCGGCGGCACCATGATTCCCTTCAGCAGCCTGCTGAACGATTTGTTTCAGGCAATTCATAAATCCAATCATTATAAGGATGTGAAAACTTATTATTTCCATAACTGCATTTACAGCAAAATGTATAAGACACCGGAATGCGAAAACGGAGATTGGGTGGATACGGAATGGATGTTCCGCAATGTGGACAGCGATTATAAGGTGATTATCGTGGGAGATGCGGCCATGGCGCCGGAGGAATTATACTCCGATACGGGCAATTACAGGGGGCCGAACGGCGGATTGTCAGGGTATGAATGGCTGCAGCTTGTGAAGAAAAAGTATAAGAAGGTTGTGTGGCTGAATCCGAAAATGGCACCGGGCAGAGCCCCGTGGCGGGAAGCGGAGACTGCAATTAAGGAGATGTTTCCCATGTATAAGCTGACCGTAGACGGTTTGAACCAGGCAATGGTGAAGCTCATGGCGAATAAGTGATTTCTTGGTGACAGTTCGGCCATTGCGGAAACGAGTGTACAGTTTGTTTGCGTTTTCTTTAAGGCGGCTGAAATGTAAAGTTGACAATATTTGAGGACAAGGGATATAATATGTTTAGATTGCTGCAGGAAAATTGTGGCAGAGAGAGGAGAAAATGTTTATGAAACTGAAAAAGGTAATTGCGTTAGGTATGGCGGTGACTGCTCTGGCCGGCGCTGCTTTGAAGGTATCGGCTGTCAGCATGAAGGATATATTTGATGCAAAGTATTATGCGTCTAAGTATTCGGATTTGAAGGAAGCCTTCGGCGATGATGAAGAGAAGCTGTATCAGCATTTTATCACGTATGGTTTAAAGGAAGGCAGGAACATGAGTCCCATCCTGGATGTGGTTGCTTATCGCGAGGCTTATGGGGATTTGGACGAGGCATTCGGGGACGATTGGGACAAGTATGTGGAACATTTCTTGGCCTATGGCGCAAATGAAGACAGAGATCAGGGGGTGATGTTCAACCCGGTTCAGTATGCGGATGCCTACAGTGATGTAAAGGAAGCATATGGAGATGATTTGGTGGCCATAATGAGGCAGCATTACATAACCTGTGGAATCAATGAGATGAGAGATGAGGGTACATCAAAGGGTTATGAGAGCCTGGATGCTTTGAAGGAAGCAGAGGCAAGGCAGGAGGATGATGAGGCAGATGCACCGGAACCTACCAGGGCACCTGAGACGACAGAAACTCCCAATCCTGCGGAAAGCCCTGTACCGACAGAGAGCCCGGCACCTACAGAAAGTCCGGTGCCCACAGAAAGTCCTGCACCAACGGAAAGCCCTGCACCTACAGTGAGTCCGGCACCTGAGGAAAGTCCTGCACCTGTAGAGAGTCCCACACCTACAGAGAATCCGGTTCCCACAGAGGTGCCTGATCCGGTTCCCACAGATCCATCTGATGAAGATTCCAGAACAGAAGAATTGTACAATGCCATGATTGCAATGAAAGAAACATATCCTGAGGGAACGCCATGGACTAACGATAACATGTATGAATGGCATGCACTTTCAGGCTACGCATCAGTAAAAGGATACGGATGTGCGGGATTTGCTTTTATGCTCAGTGACGCGGCTTTTGGCACTGAAGCACTTGCAACGGAAATTACGGATGTTTCCCAGGTTCGAGTTGGCGATGTTGTCAGGCTTAACAATAATACCCATTCTGTCATTATACTTGCCGTAGCAGATAATGGAGATGTGACGGTAGCGGAAGGCAACTACAATGACAGTGTGCATTGGGGAAGGGTAATTAAAAAAGCAGATTTAGAGAAAACGTTTGATTATCTATATACAAGGTACTAAAAATATCTGGCCGAATCAAATGATGCAATCTATGTAAGCGGTCTGAACATCTTCAGATAAAAAGATTTAGAAGATGGATATATGATGTTAGAAATAGTCCGGTTTGGAATTTTCCCAGCCGGACTATATTTCTATTTACAGGTTCCAGTTATAAACTGCCGGCCGCATTATCTGGTCGTTGGTGAAAATGTACATTCCGTTCATACAATAGAAAACTGGCTTTCTATGCCAAGACTTATGAATGGCATGGCTGAACTGTTACTGATTTGCTTTATTTTGGCGTCTTTGACTTGCTATCATGCCGGAAACTTGATATAATAAACCGGGTATAAGAAAGGAACCAAAGAAGCATTTGATGGCATGTACTGCGGCTGTCTGAAAACAATAGAATCCACGCTTCGCGAGTCTTCTATTGTCATAAATAAAAACGGAAAGGTATGGAGAGCATATGACTGTATTTGAAGAATTAAAGGCAAGGGGATTGCTGGCACAGCTCACGGATGAAGAGGAAATCAAGGAGTTAATCAACAACGGCAGGGCAACCTTCTACATTGGTTTTGACCCCACTGCGGACAGTCTGCATGTGGGGCATTTTATGGCGCTTTGCCTGATGAAACGTCTGCAGATGGCAGGAAATAAGCCTATTGCATTGATTGGCGGAGGCACAGGCATGATAGGAGACCCTTCGGGCCGGAGTGACCTGCGCACTATGATGACGAAGGAAACCATTGAACATAACTGCGAATGCTTTAAGAGACAGATGAGCCGCTTTATAGAATTCGGGGAAGAAGAGCATTCCATGGAACAGGAGCATTCCAAAGCCTTGATGGTGAATAATGCAGATTGGCTTATGAATCTGAATTATATTGAATTTATCCGGGATGTCGGGGTACATTTTTCCGTCAACAGAATGCTGACTGCGGAATGTTATAAGCAGCGCATGGAGAAGGGATTGAGCTTTCTGGAATTCAATTATATGATTATGCAGAGCTATGATTTCCTGAAACTTTATGAAGAATATGGATGTAATATGCAGTTTGGCGGCGATGACCAGTGGAGTAATATGCTGGGCGGTACGGAATTAATCCGGCGTAAATTAGGCAAGGATGCCTATGCCATGACCATCACCCTGCTTTTGAATTCCGAAGGGAAGAAGATGGGCAAGACCCAGAAGGGGGCGGTATGGCTTGACCCGAACAAGACATCACCTTTTGAATTCTACCAGTATTGGAGAAACGTAGCGGATGCGGATGTGCTGAAGTGTATGAGAATGCTGACCTTCCTGCCCATAGAACAGATAGATGAAATGGACAAGTGGGAAGGCAGTCAGCTGAATCAGGCTAAGGAAATTCTTGCTTTTGAACTGACGAAGCTGGTGCATGGGGAGGAAGAAGCACAGGCAGCCCAGGAGAGCGCACGCAGCATTTTCTCCGGGAATCTGTTCTCCGGACAAGGCGGCGCGGACATGCCCACTGCGACTTTGACGGAGGAAGATTTGACGGACGGAACCATTGATATCCTTGGTATATTGGTGAAATCAGGTCTTACCACTTCCCGCTCTGAGGCCAGACGTGCAGTGGAACAGGGCGGTGTTGCCGTGGACAATGAAAAGATAAGCGATATTAAGACAGTGTATCACCCGGAACAGCTGGCAGGAAACGGTATTGTAGTAAGGCGGGGGAAGAAGAATTACAAGAGAGTGAATATGAAGTAAAAATGTTCTGACTTTTCCAGATTGGTACATTTTTAAGGGCAAACCTACTGTGGTAAGCCAGAAGTTATTGGAAAGAGAAGGACGTATTGAGGAAAAGTACTTGTGCCAGTATAATCAAATAGGAAATGCAGTCCCGCCTCTTTAGGCGGCATGTTAGAAAGTGTGAAGGAAATGAAATCATAATCTGCCGCCTCCTGCATATAATATAGCAGTATATGCAGGAGGATTTCTTATGGAGAATTATGCGATAAACACTTACGATCTCTACAATGATATCAAAACCCGCACAGGGGGAGAGATATACATAGGGGTACTGGGGCCGGTGCGCACCGGGAAATCAACTTTTATCAAGCGTTTTATGGAAGAGATGGTGCTGCC
This sequence comes from uncultured Acetatifactor sp., assembly GCA_910584435.1. Classification (GTDB taxonomy): domain Bacteria; phylum Bacillota; class Clostridia; order Lachnospirales; family Lachnospiraceae; genus Acetatifactor. Next base: position 20,610 of record CAJUAP010000029.1, on the reverse strand, counting down.
GTACATGGAAGATGAACATGCCAGAAACAGGGCCCAGGATGAACTGCCCCAAAGTGCGGGGGGCAAGACCATTACCACCACGGAACCGAAATTTATCCCCAATGAGGCTGCCAATGTGGTGTTGAGCGGGGATGTTCCCGTGTCCGTCCGTCTGATTGACTGTGTCGGCTACATGGTGGAAGGCGCGGCGGGCCACATGGAAGAAGATGTGGAACGAATGGTGAAAACGCCATGGTTTGAGTATGAAATACCTTTTACCCAGGCTGCAGAGATAGGGACGGATAAGGTGATGAACGACCATTCCACCATAGGACTTGTGGTGACAACGGACGGCAGCTTTGGCGAGATTCCCAGGAGCAATTATCTGGAGGCGGAAGAGAAGACCATTCTGGCGCTGAAAAAACTGCGGAAACCGTTTCTGGTTCTGGTAAACAGCCAGAAACCATATTCCGAAGACGCAAAGCGTGTTGCAGGAGAAATCTCTGATAAATACGGCGTCTCTGCTGTGACTGTCAATTGTGAACAGCTGAAAAAGGAAGACATCCATATGCTTCTGGAAAATGTGCTATATGAGTTTCCTATTTCTTCCATAGAGTTCTATATGCCTAAATGGGTTGAGATGCTTCCGGGGGATAACCGGATGAAGCTGGATATTATCACACAGATTAAGGCATTGATGAAAGAGTATAGTACCATTCGGGATGTACTGAAAAAGCCGGTGGAACTTGCCAGTGATTACATAAAACGCTGTAAAACCGATGGCGTAAGCCTGTCCGATGGTATCGTCCGCATTATGCTGGATGTGGAGGAAGCTTATTACTATGAAATGCTGACTGAAATGGTGGGGGAGACCATCACGGATGAGTATCAATTAGTCAGTAAGCTCAGGGATTTTGCGGTTATGAAACATGAGTATGTGAAGGTCTTGGATGCGGTCAATATGGTGCGTATCAAAGGGTATGGGGTTGTGACCCCGGATAAGGATGAAATCACTTTGGAGAAACCGGAAATCATCAAGCATGGCAATAAGTTCGGGGTGAAAATAAAGGCATCCAGTCCTTCCATTCACATGATACGTGCCAACATTGAGACAGAAATTGCGCCCATTGTGGGCACCCAGGAACAGGCTAATGATTTGATTAACTTTATCAGCCAGGCCGACATGGAAAAGGGAATCTGGGATACGAATATCTTCGGCAAGACCGTGGAGCAGCTTGTCAATGACGGTATCACTGCCAAGGTGGCTGTCATCGGTGAGGAAAGCCAGATGAAACTTCAGGATACCATGCAGAAAATTGTGAATGACAGTAACGGCGGAATGGTGTGTATTATCATTTAAAAGTAAGGGAAAAGGCTATCATCCTGAGGATGATAGCCTTTTTATGGTTACTGTTCACGGAGTGAACAGTAACTTTTTTATGCACGTCGATGCAGAGGAAATCGCATATCATATTGATTTTTTCTTAATTTAATGTATAATAAAATTAAGAATTTTTAATATTTGCGAAAGGCATGGAAAACGTGAAAGAATATTCGACAGCATATCGTATCCGGCTTGCCTTAATAGGGCTGATTGTATTCCTGGTGCATGGTGCAAAGCTGTATTCTGATGTAATAGGCATCGACACGGAAGATATCATTCATCTGCAGGATGACTTTTACGGCGGATGGCTTCATACGGGCAGACAGGGATTGATATTTATGAAGTATCTGCTCGGAAACAGCCGGTTTAATCCCTATTTTACAAGTATCATAACTTTAGTGATGTTTATGATATCGGTGTCAGCTTTCCTTTTTATGTGGGACAGGATGGGTGGAAGCCTTACCGGAGGACAGGCAGTTTCATCATCTTATGGGCACAGGGAAGCTTCAGATCTATGGGCATGGGGACTTGGGGGATTGCTTTGGATTTCTCATCCGATTTTTGCGGAACAGTTCTATTTTTCTCTGCAGAGCTTAGAGATATGTATCAGTCTGCTCTTGACAGCAACATCATTATATCTGTCAAATCGGTGGGCCGAACAGCACCATCCGGCATTGGCGGCCGTAACCATTTTGCTGCTGCTTCTGACATTTTCCAGTTATCAGATATTTGTTGTATTATATATATTCGGAATCGTTTCCGTGCTGTTTCTGCAGACACTCAGGGATATTGCCGACAACAGAGAATTGTCTGGTACAATCCTTTTTAAGAGAATGATTCCCTGCTGCATTCTGTTCTTCACAGCTTTTCTGTTGAATATGCTGATTACCAGGCTCTTTTTCAGTACGTCTGATTATCTGCAGACTCAGATTATATGGGGAAAAGCGGATGTGAAAGACTGTATTCGTGTGATAATTCGTCATGTTATAGCAGTATTTACAGGCAACGGCTCAGTGTTTTATCATTGGGGCGTGGGGGTATTGGCATTGTTTGATATGGCATTGCTGATAAGATTTCTTCGCAGATACGGAGAATGCCGTAAAGCAGTCGTGGGAATGACCGTATTCTATTATCTGGCGTTGTTTGCGTCACCTTTTATGATGACAGTTCTGCTTGGACATCCACCGGCCATACGTTCCCAGCTGGTGCTTCCTGCCGTTACAGGCTACTTGGGGTATCTGGGTATCTGGTTTCTGGGCAGAGAACTGACCATAAGCCGTTTTAAGAAAGCAGCTTTTATCATAATTGCAGCGATCGGCCTTATCACCGGCATCCGGCAGACAAAAGTGACAGAAAGCTTATATTATACAGATCAATGCCGGTATGAACAGGATGCAGCTTTGGGGAGGGCATTGATTGAACGCATCGGTCAGGCAAACGGGGGCGAGGACAGTCTGCCTGTAGTGGTAGTGGGAAGCAGAGAGTTTACCGGCAATCATTCCTGCGTGATGGGGGAAATTATCGGCCGTTCCTTTTTCTGCCATGATACAGAGGTTTCCCCTCAATTCTATTGGAGTACCAGGAGGGTACTGGGGTTCCTGCATTGTCTGGGAGCAGATTATAATCAAGTGCCGCAAGAGCGTATGTGGGAAGCTGTGGAGTGTAGTAAGGATATGCCCGCATGGCCGTCCGAGAACAGTGTGCAGGAGAAAAACGGTATGATTATTGTTAAGCTGGGTGAAGAATGAACGCTGAGGCGATGTAACCGAAAACAGGAGAAGAACCAGAGTCTCCTGAGACATGGAGTCTGAACGACAGGAAAGGAGCAACGGAATGAATCAGGTGTATGAAAAATTAATGGGATGCTGTGAATGTGTCAGAAAGAAGACGGATTTCCTGCCCAAGGCGGCAATTGTCTTAGGATCGGGATTGGGAGATTATGCGGACAATATTGCGGTAGAATATGAGCTGCCCTATAGTGAAATAGATAATTTCCCGGTGTCCACAGTGCCGGGACATGCGGGGAAATTTATTTTCGGCTATATTGATAAAGTTCCTGTGGTTTGTATGAAAGGAAGAGTTCATTATTATGAGGGTTATCCTGTCAGTGATGTGGTGCTGCCCATACGTTTGATGAGACTATTGGGCACGGAAGTTCTGTTTCTGACCAATGCAGCCGGAGGTGTGAATACGTCTTTTCATGCAGGAGATCTGATGATGATTAAGGATCATATCTCTGTGTTTGCGCCGAATCCGCTGATTGGATCTAATATAGAGGAATTGGGAACACGCTTTCCTGATATGAGTCAGGTATATGACAAGGAGCTGCAGAATGTGATAGTAAAGGCAGCAAAAGACAATCATATTTTTCTTCAGGAAGGTGTATACGCGCAGTTGACGGGGCCATCGTTTGAGTCTCCGGCGGAAATCCGTATGCTGAGAGGGCTTGGGTGTGATGCTGTGGGCATGAGTACTGTGGTGGAGGCAATTGCAGCCAATCACATGGGAATGAGAATCTGCGGTATCTCCTGCATCTGCAACCTGGCTGCCGGTATGACGGACAAACCTTTGAGCCATGAGGAAGTGCAGGAGGCGGCAGATATGTCGGCGCCGAATTTTAAAAAGCTTGTGACGGAGACGGTGAGAGGAATTGGCTTGTGAGCAGGGATACGGACATTTTCTGCCGGGAAGACGTATTTAGAGATGGGAAGGGAGGGGAGACGGGCAGCTATGGGTGAAGGCAGTAATATGGAAAGGCAGCAATATTTTGCATCTCTTGATTTTGTACCTGCATTAATACAGGCTGCGTTGGAAGCAAGGGAGAGCGCATATGCACCATACTCTCACTATACAGTGGGGGCTGCACTGCTTACGGAAGAGGGCAGCGTTTACCAGGGAGGCAATATCGAAAATGCTTCCTACGGCGCAACGAACTGTGCAGAGCGGACAGCGATCTTCAAAGCAGTCAGCGAAGGCTGCCGGCATTTTCGGGCAATTGCCGTTACAGGCGGTATGGAAGGCATGGACGCGGAGGATTATGCTTATCCCTGTGGTATCTGCAGACAGGTGATGCAGGAATTTGCACAAAAGGACTTTATCGTAATTGTGGCGAAAACAAAAGCTGATTTTCAGATATATTTTCTGGAGGATCTGCTGCCCTTTGGGTTTGGAGGTGAGTCTATCAAGTGAATATCAGACTTTACAATGCACAGATCTTAACCATGGAACAGGATGTCCCTGTATTTCAAGGTGAAATATGGGTTGAAAATAATATAATTCTCTCTGTTATAAGAACGGATAAAGCACTAAATGGTTCGGATAGCGCACAGCCTTCCGTGATTTGGGACAGGGAGATTGACTGTAAGGGCAATCTGCTGATGCCGGGGTTTAAGGACGCACATACACATTCGGCTATGACGTTTCTGCGTTCTTTTGCGGATGATGTTCCCTTACAGGAGTGGCTGGAGCATTATGTATTTCCCATGGAAGCAAAAATAACAGGGGAAGATATTTATCATTTGACCAAGCTGGCAATTTTGGAATACCTGACTTCCGGTATTACTTCCATTTTTGAAATGTATCTTACACCGGATGACATTGCCAGGGCATGTATTGATATGGGAATGCGCTGTGTCCTTACGAGTGGTTTGAATAATTTTACTTCTTCCATAGAACAGCAGGAGGAAGAGTATATCAGATGGAATCATTCTGACCCGCTGATTTCTTATCAGCTGGGATTTCATTCAGAGTATACTTGTTCTAAGGATCTGCTGTGTCATATGTCGCGGCTTGCCCACAAGTACCGGGCACCGGTTTATACACATTTGTCAGAGACGATAAAGGAAGTGAAGGAATGTAAGGAGCGTTACGGCATGACACCTGTGGTATTCCTGTATGATATGGGAATGTTTGAGTTTGGCGGCGGCGGATATCATTGTGTTCATATGACCGAGGGCGAGTTGGAGATTTTCCGCGGATGCAGACTGTATGCCATAACCAATCCTTCTTCTAATTTAAAACTGGCCAGCGGCATTGCACCTATTGCAGAATTTGAGCGCAGAGGGATTCCCGTAGCAATAGGAACAGACGGTCCGGCAAGCAATAACTGCCTTGATATGTTTCGAGAAATGTTCCTGGTATCAGGTTTAAGTAAGGTACGGGAGGGGGATGCTGCCAGTTTGAATGCGTTGAAGGTACTGCATATGGCTACTTCTGAGAGCGCAAAAGCAATGCAGCTTCCGGAAGCAGATATGCTGGCACAGGGAAAATTGGCAGATATTATCATGATTGACCTGCACCAGCCCAACATGCAGCCGATACATAATATCCCTAAGAATATCGTATACAGCGGCAGCAAATCAAATGTCTGTATGACTATGATTAATGGCAGGATATTATACCAGGATGGACAATTCCTCATAAACGAAAGGGCGGAAGACATCTATGCCCAATGCAGCAAGATTGTAAAGCGGGTCTTAAACGCTTCACAATAGATAAAAAGTACGGAATTCAAAACACAGCATCGGCCCGTCAGCTGCCATAAATTCATCCATGTACAGGGCAACAGACGGGTTGATGCGGAACAAATTGCCGCTCGCGGCAATTAAATAGTCCAGTTAAGAAATAATTTAAAACAGTCTCGGAACTGGAATAAATTTAAAACAGTCTCGGAACGGAAGCCCCTGGGAGAATTTTCAGATGCATCCTTTGCAGCTGAAAATTTCTCCCCTACAAGGGGGCTGGAGTGGAGAGACGGAACTGGAATAAATTTAAAACAGTCTCGGAACGGAAGCCCCTGGGAGAATTTT
>CAJUAP010000029.1:0-14339 GCA_910584435.1 uncultured Acetatifactor sp. | reverse complement strand
AGCTGAAAATTTCTCCCCTACAAGGGGGCTGGAGTGGAGAGACGGAACTGGAATAGGAGGAGAGAGATGTTAGAGAAAATTTTTCAACTGAAGGCGAACAAAACCACTGCGAGAACCGAGATTATAGCCGGTCTCACAACCTTTATGACAATGGCTTACATTATCGCCCTGAATCCCAACCTGCTGACGGGATTTGGCGCGGAAGGTGCCAACCTGTGGAACGGCGTGTTCCTTGCAACCTGTATTGCATCGGCAATAGGTATGTTTGTGATGGCGTTTGCAGCTAACAAGCCTTTTGCCATGGCGCCGGGAATGGGTCTTAACAGCTTCTTTGCAGTGGTTGTGGCAAATATCGTGACCCTGACCGGAATGACTTATCTGGAATCTTTTCAAGCGGCGCTGTGCATTATACTGGTAGAAGGAATTGTTTTCATTATATTATCCGTACTCAATGTGCGTGAGAAAATTGTGGATGCGATTCCGCTGGGGGTTCGCCTGGGCATTGCACCCGCTATCGGCATGATGCTGATGAATATAGGTATCGGCTCCAATGCAGGCGTATATTCAGAGACAGCAGGGCCGTTCTATGTCATGCGTGATTTCTTCGGCTCCCTGACAGCGGGCCTGGCGAAGAATACGATGGATTCTGCCTATGCAAATATGGTGCTGACAGTGGCAACCATGTTCATCGGCCTGTTTATCATCGTTATTCTGGCACAAAAAGGCGTAAAGGCGGCAGTGATTCTGGGGATGCTGGCAGCCAGTATTATTTATTGGGCAGGGGAAGCAGTTTTCCTGCATGTGAATCCTTTTGCATCTCTGGCAGGAGCCTCCTTTTTACCCCCCTTTAAGGACATGGCTGAAACCACATTGTTCAAATTTAATTTCAGCGGATTTGCCCGGATTGGAGGGTTTACCGTTATTACATTGATTGTTACCTTCTGTATTATTGATATGTTCGACACCATCGGTACATTGGTGGGTACTGCAAGCCGTGCGGGAATGCTGGACAAAAACGGGAAAATGCCTAAAATGAAGGAAGCTCTGCTGGCTGATGCCGTGGGAACGGTGGTTGGTTCCGCAACCGGTACTTCCACGGTTACTACATTTGTAGAATCCGCGTCAGGTGTGGAAGCAGGAGGAAGAACCGGGCTTACCGCATTGACCACAGGTATTATATTCCTGGCATGTATGTTTATTGCACCTGTTGCCGCTGTCATTCCGGCTGCTGCAACTTCATCGGCATTGATTTACGTAGGCGTGTTAATGCTTACAGGTTTGAAGAATGTACATTTTGATGATATGGCCGAGACAGTGCCTGTTGCATTGATGCTGATTTCCATGCCTGTATCCGGTTCCATCGGACATGCCATAGGTATTGGATTAATTTCATATACTGTGATTAAACTGTTCACCGGAAAAGCTAAGGACGTATCTGTATTGACCTATGTGCTTTCTGCAATCTTTCTGCTTAAATTTTTCCTGGCTGCATAAGTGTAACGGTAATCTGTTGGAAAAAGTTTAAGTTTTACAAGGAATGCCTTTCTTATATAAGAAAGGCATTCTTTACAGGAAAAGTATTTCGGAGAACACTTTTTTAATATAAGAGGCATTCTTAACAAGAGAAGTATTCCGGAGAACATTTTGGGCAATATAAAAATTAGATATTTTTAAGGAGAAGCATATGGAATATGTGGTATTTGTTCTGGCGCTGGCAGTATTTGTATTGGCAGTGTTTATTATGGAAGCAGTCCGTGCCGCAAAGCAGAAGAAGGATTTTATCAGGATGCTGTATGAAGACTATGAAAAAATAATAGAAAAGAAATATCCTCTTGAACGCTATGAAAAAATGGACAGTTTTTTCAGAAGACACAGACAGGAAGGACAGTTGGACAATATCACCTGGAATGATCTGGGAATGGATGAAATATTTAAGAGGATGAATTACACACTTTCCGCTTCGGGAGAAGAATACTTATATTATGTCCTGAGAACCTTAAAACAGGATTCCGGCGAATTGGAGCATTTGGAAGAAATGATTCGTTTCTTTGGAGATCATCCCCACGAGAGAGTACAGCTGCAGTTTGTTATAAGCAAACTCGGATATACCGGAAAATACTCCTTATATGATTATATGGATAACCTTGATCTGCTGGGAACGCGTTCTAACCGGAGAAACATCCTGTGTGATCTCTTATTCCTGCCGCTGATCGGACTGCTGTGGGTGCAGTTTTCGGTCGGTATTATGGGAATTGTATTGTTAATTATCTATAATATTCTGACTTATTTCAAGGAGAAAAACGAAATAGACCCATATATTACAAGTTTTTCTTATATTATGAGGCTTATGCATGTATGCGGAGAGCTGGAGAAAATATCCATACCCGTATGTCATGAAGAATGGGAATGCATACGTGCAGCCAGAAAACAGCTGCAGGGCATGAGGCAGAACTCCTATTGGGTTATGTCGCCCCAGCGCGGAAATGCTTCCGGAGATATTCTGGCGGTGCTGATGGATTATATCCGAATGGTGTTTCATGTGGATCTGATTAAATTTAACAGTATGCTATGTGTCTTGAGAGGACATATGGAAGATGTGGACAGCCTGATTCAGGTGGTGGGCGCTTTGGAAACGGCAATATCCATATGGGCATTCCGCAGTTCGCTTCAGAAAGAAAGAACGCAGAACCAGAGTTGTTCGCTGCAGGAAGGCAGTACTCAGGAAGGAAAGGACACAGGCTGGTGCATCCCGGAATTTATACTGGAGAGCACAGAAGCTCTGTCACTGGAAATTCGTGAAGGCTATCATCCGCTGCTGGAGGAGCCTGTAAAAAACGGAATTTATGCCGATAGAGGAGTGTTGCTTACAGGTTCCAATGCTTCCGGGAAGTCTACTTTTCTGAAAACCGTGGCGATAAATGCCATTTTGGCACAGACTATTCATACCTGTGCCGCCGACAGATACCGGGCTCCTTTTTTCCATGTTTATTCATCCATGGCACTGCGCGACGACATTGCTTCAGGAGAGAGTTATTATATTGTTGAAATCAAAGCTCTGAAGCGGATTCTGGATGCCGCATCCACAGGAACAAGTCCTGTGCTTTGTTTTGTGGACGAGGTGCTGAGAGGCACCAATACCATTGAAAGAATTGCCGCCTCCACACAGATATTGAAGACTTTAAGCCGTTCCAATATTCTGTGTTTTGCTGCAACCCATGACATTGAACTGACAGAGATATTACAGGAGGATTTTGCAAATTATCATTTTGAAGAAGATGTGCGCGACGGGGATGTATTCTTCAACTATAAACTGCAGACCGGTAAGGCAACCACCAGAAATGCAATTAAGCTGCTGGCGCTGATGGGATATGAACAGGAGATAATTGAGAAGGCAACTGCCCAGGCGGAGCATTTTGCGGCAACAGGAGCATGGGTTGAAACCAATTCGAAACAATAATCGGCGGCAAGCCCACAGTGCTGTGAATGATTATGCTGTTGTAGACGTGTCTGTAATCTCTTGACGCAAGTGTGTTTGTTTGTTATACTTGTTAAGAAAAGGAACTGTACAGGTTACAGCCCGGTTAGGACTTTCGTCTGCTGTGATATGCGGACAGAAATATTATCTTTTATGGGAAAGAGGGATGATTATGGTAAATTTTTTGAATACGTTTATGTCTTATCTGATACTGGCGGTGATCATTGTGGCAGTGGCGGGTGCTGCAACAGCCATTGGGATTACTATGGCGAAGAGAAAAAATGCAGGAACAGCTATGGCATCAAATGCAAATGATGGTGAGCATGCATGAATCATAGGTTTACGACCATTTTATGGGATGTGGACGATACGCTTTTGGATTTTGTCTATTCTCAGAGGTATGCGCTCAAGAAGTGTTTTCATGCCGTTGGACACGAAGTTACAGAAGAAGAGATGGCACTTTATGCCCGGATTAACGATGAGTACTGGAAACGCCTGGAATTGGGTGAGATTACAAAGGATGAACTGCTGCCGGGGCGGTTTTCTGCTTTGTTTTCGGCTTTAGGAATGGAAGGGATGGATGCCCTGGCGTTTTGTCAGGAATATCAGACTGCGCTGGGCAGTGTTTTTTCTTATTTGGATGATTCCCTGGCTGTCTGTAAGAAATTGCAGGGACAAGTAAAGCAGTATGTGATAACAAACGGTGTGACATCCACCCAATATAGCAAACTGAAACTCTCAGGACTGGCGGATGTAATGGACGGAATCTTTATCTCGGAACAGATTGGATACCCTAAGCCGGATGAGAGATTTTTTGATATTTGTACTGCGCAGACGGAAGAAAAGGACAGGCGGCGGATGCTGATTGTGGGAGATTCTCTGAGCAGCGACATTAAGGGGGGAATACAGGCAGGCATTCCCGTCTGCTGGTACAACCGGACAGAGAGCATCAATAATTCCTGTTATAAGCCGGATTATGAAATCAGCTGTCTCAGTATGATATACGATATCATATGATGAAGCACGATATCATATAACGAAAGCGCATATTCAGGAGGGCGGAATATGGCAAAATCAGCGGGACAAAAACTGAAATTATTGTACTTGGTGAAATATCTATCAGAAAATACGGATGAAAACCACCCGGTCAGCACTGCGGAAATCATTGCTTATCTTGGGGCAAACGGCATTCATTCCGAGCGTAAGAGTATCTATGATGATATAGAGAAATTATGCGAATTCGGATATGATATCATTCAAGTACATAGCCGGCTTGGAGGCGGTTATTATATGGCCGGCAGAGAATTTGAGCTGGCCGAATTAAAGCTGCTGGTGGATGCAGTGCAGTCTTCCAGGTTCATTACCACAAGAAAATCCCGCAGTCTGATTAAGAAATTGGAGCAGATGGCAGGGAAACATGACGCGGGAAAACTGCAGCGTCAGGTATATGTGGCAGGAAGAATTAAGACGGAAAATGAGAGTATTTATTACAGCATAGACAATATTCATAAGGCGATTCAGGAGAACAGACAGATTTCGTTTCAATATCTGGACTGGAATCTGAAGAGAGAACTTGTGCCAAGGAAAAACGGTGATAAAAAGGTAAGCCCCTGGGCTTTAATCTGGCAGGACGAGAATTATTATCTTGCGGCGTTTGACCCGGTGGATGATATTATGAAGCATTACCGGGTGGATAAGATGGGCAAGGTCAAGGTTCTGAAGGAAGCCAGAGAGGGAATGGAACAGTTTGCGAAGGTGGATCTGGCAGACTATACCAACCGGACTTTTGGAATGTATGGCGGAGATGAGGAAATTGTGACAATGCAGTTTCCTAACCGGCTGGCAGGGGTCATATTGGATCGGTTCGGCCGTGAGGCGGATATACGGCCTATGACGGACAGAGTGTTCCGGGTACGTGCAAAAGTGGCCGTCAGCGGTCAGTTCTTTGGATGGCTTGCAGGAATCGGAAGAGAAGCAGTTGTTGTGGGGCCGGCTTCCGTGAAAGCAAGATACCGTCAATGGCTGACAGATATCGTCACCACCATGCAGCTTGCAGAAGGACTGAACGGTTCGGAAGAAAAAAATGATTGAAACGGCGTCGCATAGACGGATTTGCATTGTGGAAAGGGATGAAGCGCATGAGCAGTAATTTTGAGCAGGCAGTTACGGAAAACGTCAATTATGGTGAAGAATTTCTTCCGGACAGGGAAGTGTGTGTGATTAAGAAGGATGGCAGCAAAGAAGCCTTCAATGTACAAAAAGTAGTCAACGCTGTAGGTAAGAGTGCATACAGAGCATTGACTAAGTTTACCATGGACGAGGAACGCCTTATCTGTCAGTATGTCATTGATAAAGTGAATGAACTGGATTCTAATGAAATTCCAATTCCGGTGATGCACAATATCGTGGAAAGCGCATTGGAACAGGTAAAACCCGTAGTTGCCAAAAGCTATCGGGATTACCGCAATTATAAGCAGGATTTTGTCCGTATGCTGGATGATGTGTATAAGAAAAGCCAATCCATCATGTATATCGGCGATAAGGAAAATGCCAACACGGATTCCGCGCTGGTAGCTACCAAACGGAGCCTGGTATTCAATCAATTAAATAAGGAATTATATCAGAAATTTTTTATGACAACGGAAGAAATCCAGGCTTGCAGGGATGGTTATATTTATGTCCATGATATGTGTGCCAGGAGAGATACCATGAACTGCTGCCTGTTTGATGTGCAGAATGTATTAAGCGGCGGCTTTGAAATGGGGAATGTATGGTATAACGAACCGAAATCTTTGGATGTTGCTTTTGACGTGATCGGGGATATTGTGCTCAGTGCCGCCAGCCAGCAGTACGGCGGCTTCACCGTTCCAAGCGTGGATCTGATACTGGAGCCGTATGCCGAGAAGTCATACCGCCGCTATATTGAAAAATATCTGCGTCTTGGAATCGCTCAGGATGTGGCCGAAGCGGAAAGCTATGGTGATGTGGTAAGAGAGTTTGAGCAGGGATTTCAGGGATGGGAGTATAAATTCAATACGGTCGGAAGCAGCCGTGGGGATTACCCTTTTATCACTGTGACAGCCGGTACAGGTACGGGAAGATTCGCCAGGCTTGCCACCATTACTATGTTAGAGGTCAGGAGAAGAGGGCAGGGCAAAAAGGATTGTAAGAAGCCGGTGCTTTTCCCTAAGATTGTATTCCTGTATGATGAAAAACTGCATGGTTCGGGAATGCCTCTGGAAGATGTGTTTGAAGCCGGGGTAAAGTGTTCGGCGAAAACCATGTATCCCGATTGGCTGAGTCTCACAGGAAAGGGATATGTGGCAAGTATTTATAAGCAGTATGGCCGGATTATATCACCTATGGGCTGTCGTGCTTTTCTGTCGCCCTGGTATGAAAGAGGCGGAATGCATCCTGCGGATGATAAGGATATGCCTGTGTTTGTAGGCAGATTCAATATCGGCGCGGTATCCCTGCATCTTCCCATGATTTTGGCCAAGGCAAGGAAAGAAAGCCGTGATTTTTATGAGGTGCTGGATTATTATCTGAATCTGATCCGGCAGCTTCACATCAGAACCTATGCTTATCTGGGAGAGATGCGTGCTTCCACCAATCCGCTGGCTTACTGTGAGGGCGGATTCTTAGGAGGACATTTAAAGCTGACGGACAAGATTAAACCTTTATTGAAGTCAGCTACAGCCAGCTTTGGCATTACCGCACTGAATGAGCTTCAGGAATTGTATAACGGCAAATCGCTGGTGGAAGACGGCGCATTTGCTCTTGAGGTGCTGGAATATATCAACAGCCGTGTCAATGAATTTAAGGAAACGGATGGAAATCTCTATGCAATTTACGGTACGCCGGCGGAGAATTTATGCGGACTGCAGGTAAAACAGTTCCGCAATAAATATGGTATTGTAGAAGGCGTTTCTGACAGAGAGTATGTGAGCAATAGTTTCCACTGCCATGTAGCAGAGGATATTACCCCGATTCAAAAGCAGAATCTGGAAGACCGTTTTTGGAATTTAAGTAATGGAGGGAAAATCCAATATGTGAAGTACCCCATAGATTATAACCTGGAAGCAATAAAAACTTTGATTCGCCGGGCTATGGAGATGGGATTTTATGAGGGGGTCAATCTGTCTCTTGCTTACTGTGATGACTGCGGCCATCAGGAATTGGAGATGGATGTATGCCCTAAATGCGGAAGCCGCAATCTGACCAAAATAGATCGTATGAATGGATACCTGTCTTATTCCCGTGTCCATGGGGATACCAGACTAAACGATGCGAAGATGGCAGAAATTGCAGAAAGAAAAAGTATGTAGAAGGGGTTATGATGCGATACCACAATATAACAAAGGACGATATGCTGAACGGTGACGGACTGCGGGTGGTACTCTGGGTTGCAGGATGCAGTCATTGCTGCCGGGGGTGTCAGAATCCCATTACCTGGGATCCGGACGGGGGGCTGATTTTTGACACTGCCGCTAAAAATGAGATATTTGAGCAGCTGGATCAGGATTATATCTCAGGCATTACTTTTTCCGGAGGAGATCCTCTGCATCCCGCCAATAGATTAGGTGTCAGAGAATTCATGTCAGAGATTAAGGAGAAATATCCTTCCAAGACGATTTGGCTGTATACAGGGGACTCCTGGGAGGACATCCTGCATTACCCCCTGATGAAGTATGTGGATGTATTGGTGGATGGGGAATTTATCGCTGAGGAGAAGGATGTAAAGCTGATGTGGAAGGGCAGTGCGAACCAGCGCGTCATAGATGTACAGAAGACACTGGCGCAGTCCGATCCATTGGTTCCGGTGCTGCACTGCGGAGACTATGAACAGGAATATCAGGAAGCGCCAAAATTGAATAACATCTGCGGATGCTGTGATTAAAGCCGTGATAGAAATAATTTGAGGAATAGAAATAATTTGAGGAATAGAAAAAGTTTGAGGAAATGCGATGAAAAAAATTGCACAGTTTTATAAAGTCAGTCCAAAAGCTTTTACAGATGCCATGGGGGAGGAATTTCCCTGTTACCCGGAAGAGAATGTCAAAAAGATGTACGAAACATTGTCATTGCCCAGACGTGCTACGGTGGGAAGTGCAGGATATGATTTTTTTGCCCCCTTTTCATTCTCACTGGCGCCTGGAAAAACAATCAAAATACCAACGGGAATCCGGGTCCGGATTGATGAGGGATGGGTATTACAGCTTTATCCGAGGAGCAGTCTGGGATTCCGCTACAGGCTGCAGATGAACAATACCGTAGGAATTATTGACAGTGATTATTTCTATTCTGACAATGAAGGGCATATCTTCGTTAAGCTCACCAATGATTCAAATGAGGGCAGAACAGCAGAAGTGGCTCAGGGTGCCGGTTTTGTGCAGGGGATTTTCCTGGAGTATGGAATTACCGTTGATGATAATGCGGATGGAATCCGCAATGGCGGCCTGGGAAGCACATCGAATTCGGTAATTATGCCAGATATGTAAGTCAGATAATCAGGCAGGATAAGTAAGATAGCGTTTGCCGCATAAATATTTCCCTTTATGGCTATGCTAACCTTAAAACATAGCGAAAGGAAATAAATATGATATGGCTGAACAGATTTCTGCATATAAAAGTAAACCGCAGGAACAGGCAGAAAAAACAGGTAAACTGACAGGTTCGCTGCAGACAGATATGGCTTATTTGAATGGAATATTGGATGCAGACGCAAATTTCGATATTATTTACCGCGTCATTGAAGTGGGTGGGAAAGAAGCATGTATGTATCTGGTGGATGGCTTCTGTAAGGATGATATGGCGCAGAAGCTGCTGCAGTACTTCATGGACATGAAACCGGAAGATATGCCCAATGACATGCATGGACTGTCGAAGCGCTTTACACCTTATGTAGAGGTGGACATAGAAGCGCAATGTGATACACTGGTTCATTCTCTGCTGTCAGGGATGTTCTTTCTGCTGGTGGATGGTTATGATAAGGCATTGGTGCTTGATACCAGGACTTATCCTGCAAGAGGGGTGGAAGAGCCTGAGAAGGATAAGGTGCTTAGAGGTTCTAAGGATGGTTTTGTAGAGACCGTTGTCAGTAACACTGCGTTGATACGCCGCAGGATCCGGAGCGCAGATTTACACATGGAAATGATGAGCGCCGGAAACAGTTCTCATACGGATATTGTGCTGTGTTATATGAAGGGGCGTGTGGATAATGATTTCTTACAGGAAATCAAACGTAAAATCCAGGACATTCAGGTGGATGCTTTGTCCATGAACCAGGAATCTCTGGCGGAATGCCTGTACCAGCGGAAATGGTACAATCCTTTTCCTAAGTTTAAATACACCGAGAGACCGGATGCGGCGGCAGCCCAGGTGTTAGAAGGAAATATAGTAATTTTGGTAGATAATTCCCCTTCTGCCATGATACTGCCAACTACAATATTTGACGTGGTGGAGGAAGCGGATGATTACTATTTTCCGCCTGTTACAGGAACCTATTTAAGAATGACCCGGTTCTTGATCTCTTTGCTGACATATCTGCTGACACCGACATTTCTGCTTCTGGTGAGCAACAGTAAGTGGATACCTGAGAGCTTTGCGTTTATTATGTTAAAGGAAGAGCCCAATATTCCGGTCATATGGCAGTTCCTGATATTAGAGCTTGCCATAGACGGTCTGAAACTGGCAGCTATTAATACGCCCAATATGCTCAGTACACCTTTGAGCGTTATGGCGGCGCTGGTATTAGGGGAATTCTCGGTAAAAAGCGGATGGTTTTCCTCCGAAGTCATGTTATACATGGCATTTGTTGCCATTGCCAACTATACGCAGGCAAATTATGAGCTGGGATATGCCTTAAAATTCCTGCGCATTTTAGATTTGCTGCTGACCCAATGGTTTGGCCTGTGGGGATACCTTGCAGGGATTCTGATTGCAGTTTTGGCAATCGGCTGTAATAAGACAGTATCACATCACAGCTACATTTATCCATTGATTCCCTTTGACTGGAAGAATCTTAAAAACAGACTGATCCGCCGACGTCTTCCGGGTGCTTTCAAGGGTCAAAAGAAATAATTGCGTACCTGCCGCCATTTTCATAGCCCAGCTGAGAAATGTCAAGAGGAAAATTAAAACAGTCTCAGAACGGAAGCCCCGGGAGAATTTTCAGATGCGCCCTTTGCAGCTGAAGATTCTCCCCCATAAGGGGGCTGGAGTGGAGAGACGGAACTCTAAATAGGAGGAAACTATGTTCAAAATAATAACAGACAGCACTGCAGATCTGCCGAAGGAATATCTGGATGAGCATGGAATAGGTTGTATGCCTATCAGTTACATACTTGATGGCATTACTTATGGCAAAGATAAGGAAATGGACTGGAAGAATTTCTATGCCATGATGCGGGAGGAAGGGAAAATGCCCACCACTTCCCAGATTAATCCGGCGGAGGCAAAAGAATATTTTGAAGAGTATATAAAAACAGATAAGGAGATTCTGCATCTGGCTTTCTCTTCCGGCTTAAGCGGCACATACAGCAATCTCTGTATGGCGGCTGAGGAAATCATGGAGGAACATCAGGATGTCAGAATTATGGTAATTGACAGTTTGTGTGCATCCATGGGCGAGGGGCTGTTTGTACATAAGGCTGTGATGATGAGAGATGCCGGTAAGACCATGGAAGAGACGGCACAGTGGCTGAAGGAGCATGTGCAGAATTTCGTGCATGCATTCACCGTATATGATCTGTTCCACCTGTACAGAGGCGGACGTGTCAGCAGAACCGCAGCTGTTTTCGGCACATTGGCTTCTATTAAACCCACCCTGCATGTGGATCAGGAGGGACATTTGATTGTGATCGGCAAAGTAAGAGGACGTAGGAAATCACTCCTTGCATTGGTGAATTATATGGAAGAGAAAATGGGTTCCTGGATGCAGGAAAACAAGGATGATATGATATTTATCAGCCATGGAGATGCTCTGGAGGATGCGGAATTTGTCCGCGACCAGATTCGGGAACGTTTTGGCATGGAGCATTTTATGATTAATCATATCGGGCCTACCATTGGAGCTCATTCCGGTCCCGGAACAGTGGCTTTATTCTTCATGGGGGAATCCAGATAGTGTTTTTCTGTTACAATTCATTGCACAGTTTTCCTGCTCGATTCATATCTTGTTATTAACTAAATTGAAATAGCAGGAAAGGTATCAAAATGCAGGAGTCATTGTTGAATCATAACAATATAGAGAAATTTCCAGTGGCTATGGCTTATGTGCCATGGCAGAGATTTGACAAAATGTATGATGATCTGGAGAAAGCATACTGTGCCGGCACCATATTCCCGGAACTGGATAAGCCGTTTACGGGAAGGAGGTGTGTGTAATGGGAGAAAAGGAACAGCTTTTGAGGGATATTGGGATTGCAGACTTTGTAGTGACAGAGTTGACATTATATTTGGATACACATCCCATGGATCGTAAAGCAATGGAATATTTTAACCATTATAACAGACTGAAGCTTCAGATGGAGAAAGAATTCTCACAGAAGTATTATCCATTGAATACGAGATGGGCGGAGAGCAGCAAAGAGTGGAGATGGGGAGCCGCTCCACTGCCATGGGAAGGAGAGTGCGTATAAATGTGGAGTTATGAAAGGCGATTGGAATTCCCTGTAAATATCAAAGAACCCAATGCCAAGCTGGCGCAGGCCATTATCTCTCAATATGGTGGTCCTGACGGAGAAATGGGAGCCAGTATGCGCTATCTGTCCCAGCGCTATTCCATGCCGTATCGGGAGGTAGCGGGGGTATTGACAGATATAGGTGTTTCTGATAGGAAATGTTCATCTCAAATCAATATTGCCTAAGGCTTATACATTACATCAGGGGAGTTATAAAATTTTTAAAGTTTTAGGGGGACCATGATTATGGATGAAGAGAGAGTACATGTAAATTTAATTGAACATATGCTGCTGATGTTGAGCGATCCTGATAGTGTTCTTTTTCATACAGATTCCCTTTTTACTCAGGATAAGAACACAAACCGGCAGAATCTGCAGATTTCTTATGATCTGCAGATAGCAAAGGAGATCGTTCAATTTATGGATGAAATGCCGGGGGGCTTTTTAATTTATCATGCCGATGTGGATGAGAAGATTATTTATGCCAATAAGGCATTGCTGCGTATTTTCAAGTGTGATTCTTTTCGTGATTTCCAGGAATTAACAGGTAACTCTTTCAGGGGAATTGTATATCATGAAGACTTGGAGCATGTAGAACAAAGTATCTGGGAACAAATATCTGCCAGTCAATATGATCTGGATTATGTTGAGTACCGCATTGTCCGAAAGGATGGTTCCATAGGCTGGATTGAAGATTATGGTCATTTTGTACATAGTGAGTCTGTGGGAGATATTTTTTATGTCTTTATGGGTGATGCCACAGAGAAAAAGAAACGTCAGCAGACAGAAAAAGCTATGCTGTTAAAAGAGTCTCTGCAGAAAGAGCAAAAACTGCAGAATTTGATTGAAGAATATGACAGAGAAAGAAAGATAATCAATCAAGAACATCTACGGCGGCTGGAAGTGATAGAGGGGCTGAGTGTAAATTATGAATCTATTTTATATGTTGACCTGGAAGCGGATCTGGTTCTGCCATACCGTCTGAGCAGCCGCACCAGGCAGCAGTTTGCCAAACCGGATGATGTACGTCAATATTCGCAATATGCTTTGGATTATGCGGCCAGCTGGGTGCATCCGGAAGATTTGGATATGGTTCTCAAGGCCACGGAACCTGCCTATATTCGTGGGAAACTGACAGGGAATAAAACCTATTATTTTAATTACCGGGTGATTGAAAACGAACAGACTGTATATCTGCAGCTTCGTGTGGTAGATGTGGGCAGTGGGGAAAATATTTCCCAGATTGTTATGGGATACCGCAGAGTGGACGAGGAAATATTGTACGAGATGGAGCAGCAGCAGATCCTGAAAGGGGCATTAGAAAATGTGAATCTGGCGAATATTGCTAAAAACACGTTTCTTTCTAATATGTCTCATGATATGAGAACGCCTTTAAATGCAATTTTCGGATATACGGCACTTGCACAGAAAAATGTAACGGATGCCTTAGAAGTACAACACTATCTGCAGAAAATTGATGCGTCCAGCAGACAGCTTCTGGATCTGATCAGCAAAGTACTTGAAATATCATGGACAGAGTCCAAGGACTTCCATGTGATAGAATCAGAGTGCAATTTGAATGACATTTTGCAGGATATACATAGAACACTGTTTTCTAAAGCATCAGAGAAAAATATTTCATTTTATTTGAGCGCTGCCGGACTTGAACACAGTGAGGTCATCAGTGACAGGGACAAGCTGAAGCAGCTTCTCCTTTATCTGGTTGACAATGCTGTGACATATACGAAATATGGCGGAAGGGTAGATTTTATTGCTGTGGAATTGGAGCAACAGTCCATGGAGCATGCGATATATCAGTTTGTAATCAGGGATACTGGCATCGGAATCAAGGATGAACATCTGAAACAGATATTTGAACCGTTTGAAAGAGAGAAAAACACTACTTTCAGCGGTATACACGGAACGGGGTTAGGGCTCACCATTGCGCGGAATATCACTCATATGCTGGGAGGAAATATAGAAGTTGAAAGTATTGTGGGCATGGGAAGTACGTTTACTGTCACCCTTCCTTTAAGAATACAAAATCAGCTTACTTCTGCAGCTGTGGATACCAATGCAGTCATTTCCGGATTGATGAACCGGAAAATCCTTCTGGTGGACGACAATGATATTACTACGGCTATTAAAAATCGACATTTTTAATAGCCGTATTTTTCAAT
>CAJUAP010000028.1 GCA_910584435.1 uncultured Acetatifactor sp. | reverse complement strand
GTTTTTACAGCAGGATTTAGACAGATCGTTAAGCAGAATCATTGATGCATATAATAATGATGCACTTCATAAGGCGGCATTGAAACATAAGGAGGCATTGGTTTTACCACACTTTACATGCCACAGCCTTCGTCACACCTTCTGCGCAACTTGGAATTGTTCTGTGCGGGTATCTTTTGATCTATAATGTGTTTTACATTTCCGTATCAAATGATGTTCGGTTTTATGGACAGTTACGAACAATAGGAACGACTTCAACGCAAATCGGAAAAATCATTTCACGACAGGCTGTGAAAACTGCTTGTTTTGGAATTATTGCTGGTCTGCTTGGCAGCTTTGCACTATCAAATTTTGTTATTCCTTTGGCGCTCCGCACTCTTACAGAAACCAATACGGGGATTATAGCAGCACAACGGCCGGTTATTTACATTGGCGCTGCGTTGTTTTCTCTTGTCACTGTTTTGCTGTCGATCCGCAAACCCATCAAAATAGCAAAAAGGATTTCACCCATAACTGCTTCACGTTATCAAAGTGAAGTGACAGAAATAAGGCCAAAACTTAAAAGCAAACATTTTTCAGCATCCGGCATGGCCTGGCGGAATATACAGAGGACAAAAAAGAAAAGTGCCCTTGCTGTTTTGTCTATCTTTATAGGAATTACTGCCTGTTTGATTGCTGCACTCTTAATTCAAAGCATGAATACAGATAACTTCATAGACAGTGCTATGGAGCATGATATTGAACTTACCAATCAAACCCTTGTCCTTGGTTATAGGGGTGAACAAGAACAACTTTTTGACGAGAATTTTATCAATGAGTTGAATTCGATTGAGGGTATCGGGAATATCAGCTTACAGCGGGAACAAACGATTATTCCGGAATATTCAGAAGATATGTTCTATTCATATATTCTGGACAAATATCAGTCACAAGGGATGGAACCCCCCGGAGCTGATTATTACGGACAATACCCAAATCGGTTTTATACGCAGTTAGTCAGTATTGAGACCGAAAAACTCAAAGACTATATCGCCCAAAATGATATGGACTATGAGGGATTCTATAATGGGGATTATGGCTTATTAGCTGCAGACAAGCCGGAATTATTTCCGAGTAATCCGGTGGTTCGTTTCCGATGCGGGCAGATAAGCGAATTTGAGGCCGTTGTAGATGGGGATTTGCGGGAACTGCCCATTGGTGGTTTTCTTCCCGGCAGTTATTACGGCGGGTTAAGTACAGATGCCCCATATATTTTCGTCAGTGATGCGGTTATGGAACGTATTTCTCCCGATGCCTATATTTCCCGGCTTGGCATTGATGTCAGTTCAGCAAATGAAAAGCAAGTGGTTTCCTCTGTGCGGGAACTATGTAATCAAGCGGGGACGATTTCCTTAACTTCAAAGGCTGAACTTTCAGAGGGGCTATATTCTGCTAAAATCACACTCTATACTTTAGGAGGTGGTATTGCTTTTGTACTGGCATTTATCGGCATCATCAATTTTGCCAATATCATGTTTACCAATATTGAGGCCCACAGACATGAACTGTCTGTTATGGAAAGCATCGGTATGACAAAGAAACAGTGTCGCCGTATGCTCCAAATGGAAGGATTTTGGTATGCGGTTATATCACTTGCTCTATGTCTGACAGTTGGGAATGTATTGCTTTTTGGGGCATTTCAAGCGTTTAAGGGGATCGTTGAATATGCGGCTTTTAGTTATCCAATTTGGATGATGATTGCCTTTGCAGCTATCTTATTTGCCTTTTGCTGGTTGATTCCCTTGCTGCTTGTAAACTGTATGATGAAAAAAACAACGGTTGAAAGACTACGGCATAATTGATTTTTATTTGAAAACCGAGGGCAGTCTTGCTCTCAGTTTTCAAATGTCACGGTTTTGTGGCATTTCCATGCCATTAGGTACAGGGAAAGCGGATAGTAAAAAACAGCTTATTGTCCACATCAAGGTGTACCGCAATGAAGCAGAAAACTTCAATATGGTACATCTTTTTCAATGTGAAACAGTTTCGGTTTTATATAACAGGGGATTTCTACAGCATTCACAAGTGTTTTTGCCATGGAACCGTGGAATATTCATGCTCTATACTCTGACGGTGTCGTTCCCATAACCTTCTTAAATACTTTCACAAAATAATTATTGTCCGTATAGCCTACATAGCAGCTGATTTCCTGGATGGGCAGGCTTGTTTCCCTGAGCATTTCAGCAGCCTGCCGGCATCTTAAGTATGCGATGTACTGCGTTATGGTGCGTCCGGTTTCCTGTTTGAAGATTTTGGCAAGATGGGACGGCGAGTAATCTGTTATCCGGCACAGCGACTCCAGGCTGATATTCTGGGTATAATTTAATGAAAGATATTCTACGGCTTTGACAATTGCAGGGGAGTAACCGTTGGTATTTACAAGGTGATTACGCACTGCGGCTGTCAGTTCGATCAGCATTTCATAACAGTATTGCCCCTGTTTTTTGATATTGCTGGCGCCTGAGAGACGCTGGACAGATTTCTGGGTAATCTGGTCAATGGTAATGACGGAAAGGCCGCTTTTTTCTGCTGCTTTCCGCGCCAATGCACGCAGGATGGAAATGGGGCTCTGATAGACAGGACTGAGATACAGGTCCAAAAGGGATGATGATTCATCCTGCATCTCGTCATAAGCTTGAATGATACTCTCGACTTCACCTTTTTCAATCAGCTTCAGCAGACGGTTTTCTATATGGTAACGCTTGTATATGTCACTGTAGTTAATGGAATCCTGCAGGTATGTCTTAGGTTCTTTCGGTTCTTCCTGAAAACCCAGAAGTCTTCGATATGTATATTCATGTAACAGCGGATCAAAGGATACCATGCATGCAGTGACGGTGCGCTGGATCTGATAGACAGCAAGCAGCGGCATGGCAGTATAGTATAACCTGAGGGAAGTAGCATAGGATGCGGGCATTTTGTTTGCAATCAGTATCTTCTGCATTTTTTCGTCAGAATATTCTGATCCGGCATAAGGCCCAATCAGAAAAACCTTCTCCTTAAACCGGAAGAAAAACAGACATACATCCAGTTTGTCCACAATTTCATAGAAGGTGGTGTCATTCATGGAATTCAGTAAGTAGGAGAGAGATTCAACCGTAAACATTGGCTGCAGCGCCTTTTGGAAACAGCAGGCATCTTCAAAAGCCGAGAGAGAACGGATATCATTGTCGTATATTATGACCTCTGCATTCAGAAGATTGTGCAGAAGCTTTCGGAATAATTCTGTGTCCATATTTTTATTACCTCATAATTTCGGTATACTTTGGCATCATGACATAATATATGCCGTCAAGACATTTTACCATGGTATTAAAACAGTATACCATATTCTTTGCATATTAGACAAAATAATTCTATTAATAATGAAATGGTTCTAACGTTTTCTCCCTTAATTTAGGTACAATAGAGTCAGTAATGTAACAGTTAAGACAGGTCGCTGAACTGTTGCTCAGTAATAGCAGTTTCATGGATATGGGTATCATGGAAAGAGGACAAAAAAACAAGGAGGACACAAAATGGGAAACAGAGAGAAATTGACGCAGAGCCAGATTGACGGTGTGGAGTACCGCCGCGCGAAACTGTGGCAGATTATTCTGTGCAGCTGTAATGCATTGAACGCTATGGCAGTCTATTCGCTGATCGGGCTTGCAAGCTATGCCGCCAGCATCGGATTTGGCATAGCCACGCTGGCTGTGGGGAGCATTCTGACATTTACACGTATTTTTGACGCGGTGACAGACCCTATGCTGGCGATAATCTATGACCGGGTAAATACAAAATGGGGAAAAATCCGTCCGCTGCTGCTTTGCGGCTGGGTGATTCAGTCTGTCGCGCTTTTGTCCATGTTCAGCTGGTTTTCCGGCAGTGGCTTCGGCATGGTGATGTTTATTCTGCTGTACATGGTTTATGTCATCGGATATACCCTTGTGAACATGACGGCACAAACGATTCCGCCTTTGCTGACAAATGATCCGAAACAGCGTCCTGCAGTGGGCGTGTGGAGTACGGCACTGAATTATTTTGTCCCCATGGTAATTGCCGTTGTCCTGAATGTTGTCCTGCTGCCCATGTATGGAGGCAGTTACACCCAGTCCTATCTTGCGGCCGCTGCCTATGTATGTGTGGGTGTTTCGTTTGTGGGGATTATACTGGTCTGCATCGGTATTTCCGCTTATGATAAGCCGGAAAATTTTGTTGGCGTGAGGGCCGGCGGAGAAAGGCTGAAGGTGCGTGATATGCTGCGCATTATCAAGGAGAATAAGCCGCTGCAGTGTTATATTGTTTCCAATGCCTCGGATAAAATTGCACAGCAGACGGCATCGGCCAGTATTGTTGCCACTATGCTGTTCGGCATATTGATCGGCAATATGGGGCTTTCCACAATTTTATCCATGATCAGTATGCTGCCTTCCATTCTGTTTGCAGTGTACGGCGCCCGTTACTGCGGAAAACATGGGAGTAAGGAATCAATTGTCACATGGACATGGTTTTCACTGGCGGCGGCAGTGGTGCTGATCCTGTTTTTTGCAGTCATTGATCCCAGAACCATTGCTGCGGCAGGTGTGACAATGGTGCTCTATGTGGTGCTGACTTTGATTTCCAACGGATGCATGATGTGCGTCACCACAGCCAGTACCTCTTTTATGTCGGATGTCATCGACTATGAGCTGGATCGAAGCGGTAAATTTGTTCCGGCTGTGGTGACAGGTACATACAGCCTGATTGACAAGCTGGTATCTTCTTTCTCTGCGGCAATTGCCACAGCCTGTGTCGCGCTGATTGGATATACAAGCACACTGCCCCAGCCCGGCGATGCATTGACCGGCGGCGTGTTCTGGATGACAATGTTCTTAAAATACGGTGTGGCAATCATCGGATGGATATGCACATTGATTGCGATGCGGTTCTGCAGGCTGGATAAGGCGGAGATGATCCAGGTACAGAAGCGGATTGCTGCCGCAAAACAGGCTGCAAAAGCAAAATTGTATGAAACGGAACTGAACAAAGCGGGCGGTGCGAAAATAAAGTGAAGTATAGGGGATGAGTGAAAATGGCGAGAATTGTGGAAAAGATTAATGAGCAGTGGGAGTTTGAGAAACAGGGGAAGATTACAAGCATCAGCATTCCCCACACGTGGAATGCTGAGGACGGGCAGACAGGGCCGGATATGTATTTCCGCGGCGTCTGTATTTACCGCAGGCATCTGAAGAAACCGAAGCTGGCAGGGGGGCAGCAGGTATATCTTGAGTTTCGCGGCGTGAATTCTTCGGCGGTTGTGAGGGTGAACGGGAAGGAGCTGGGACGCCATGACGGGGGATACGCCGCGTTCCGGGTCAATGTGACGGACGTGCTGGAAGAGGAGAACATGCTGGAGGTTGTGGTGGATAATGCTCCCAATACAAGCGTGTACCCCCAGAGGGCGGATTTTACATTTTATGGCGGTATTTACCGGGATGTCTATATGATCATTGCGGATGCATCGCATTTTGACCTGGATGATTACGGCGGAAACGGATTCCGGATTACACCGGGTATAAACGGGGAAAATGCAGTGGTCAGTTTCGAGACATATTCTGTGGGGACGGCGGAAAAAATCATAGTCTCCGTTGCAGGAGTGGGTGAGACAGAACTGGCATTGGAAACAGTCGGCGGGAAGACCATTGGAAAAGGCAGCATTGCGCTTCAGAATGTACATAAATGGGACGGTGTGGAGGATCCCTATCTGTACGAGGCAGCGGCAGTCCTGTACTGCGGCGGAGAAGCGGTGGATACGGTTACGGATCGTTTCGGGTGCAGGGAATTCCGTTTTGATGCGGAGGAAGGATTTTTCCTGAATGGAAGGCGTTATCCCCTGCATGGCGTTTCGCGCCACCAGGACAGGCTGGGCGTGGGAAATGCCCTTACGCAGGATATGCATGAGGAGGATATGGAGCTGATTCTCGACATGGGGGCCAATTCCATCCGGCTGGCACATTACCAGCATGACCAGTATTTTTATGATCTGTGCGATGAAAAGGGAATTGTGGTGTGGGCGGAGATTCCGTATATCACGGTTCATATGGAATCCGGAAGGGAGAATACCATTCGGCAGATGAAGGAGCTGATCACCCAGAACTATAACCATGCGTCCATTGTGTGCTGGGCGCTGTCAAATGAGATTACGCTTCAGGGCGTGACAGAGGATTTAATGGAAAACCACAGAATCCTCAATGACCTGGTGCATGAGATGGACAGGACGAGGGTTTCCGCCATGGCAAATCTGTTTCTGCTGGAAACGGACAGTCCGCTGGTATCCCTTCCTGATATCCGCGGCTATAATCTGTATTATGGCTGGTATGTGGGGGAGATGGAGGACAATGATGCCTTTTTTGATGATTTTCATCAGAAATATCCGGATACGGCAATCGGGCTGACTGAGTATGGGGCGGATGCCGTCATTACCCTGCAGTCCCCGAAACCGGAAAAGGGAGATTACACGGAGAGCTACCAGGCGGTCTACCATGAGCACATGCTGGAAATGTTCGCCGCCAGACCGTATCTATGGGGTACTTATGTGTGGAATATGTTCGAGTTTGCGGCTGCGGGAAGGGATGAGGCAGGCGACCCCGGCAAGAATCATAAGGGGCTTGTGACCTTTGACCGGAAACAGAAAAAGGACGCGTATTATATTTACAAGGCATGGTGGAGCAGGGAATATTTCGTTCATCTCTGCGGAAGCAGATACCATGACAGGGTGGAGGATACAACGGAGATCAAGGTGTATTCAAATCTGGATAAAATTACCCTGTATGTGGACGGCAGTTTCTTTGCAGAGCAGGAGGGGGCGCATGTGTTCCGGTTTCAGGTGCCCATAGAAGGCGTACACAGGATTAAGGCTGTGGGCGGCTGTGGGGATATCCGTTGTGAAGACAGCATGGAAGTTGCAAAAGCATCCGTGCCCAATCCTTCTTATTTTATGTCCCTTGACAAGGTGCGCAACTGGTTTGACGCGCCGGAAGAAAGGAATGAAGACAGGGAAGGATATCTCTCCGTCAACAGTACCCTGGCTGAAATTCAGTCAACAGAGCAGGGGGCTGCGCTGCTTGCAGGCATGATGGGCCGTATGACCGGGAAGACGGCCGGAGGAATGGGAGAAGGCGTTGCCATACCGGAAGCAATGCAGAAGATGGTTGCCAGACAGCCCTTGAAGAAACTGCTGCAGCAGGCCGGAATGGAACCGGAACCGGAAAAGCTGCAGGAACTGAACCGGGCATTAAACCAAATCCGGAAGGCGGAAGTTCAATTATAATTCGATGCGTTAAGAATGGAGGGTAAAAATGAGCAGATTTTCAAGTGATTTTCTGATAGGTGCGGCCACATCGGCTCATCAGGTGGAGGGAAACAATATTCACAGTGATTACTGGGCCATGGAGCATATGGCACACAGCACATTTCATGAACCGTCGCTGGATGCGGTGGATCATTATAACAGATACGAGGAAGACATCAGGCTGATGGCGCAGGCGGGACTTTCCGCATACCGGTTTTCCATCGAGTGGGCACGTATTGAGCCGGAGGAGGGAAAGTTTGACGAGGCGGAGATTGCACATTACAGGAGTGTGCTGGAATGCTGCCATGCAAACCATATTACCCCGGTGGTGACTATGATGCATTTTACATCCCCGGTATGGGTAATACAAAACGGCGGCTGGGAGAACGGGCACACGGTGGAAGCATTTGCCCGGTACTGCGGATATACGGCGGAGCGTCTGGGCGATCTCATGGGCTATGTTGTCACCATAAACGAGGCGAATATGGGGCTTCAGGTGGCGGCCATTGCGGAGCGCTACAAAAGGCAGATGATGGCGAAGATGAGCAGGATGCAGGCCCAGGGGCTGGAAGGCACTGTCCAGATCGGCATGAATTTTAATACAATGATGGAGAATATGCAGCTGAAGAAGCAGGAGAACAGGGAAGTATTCGGAACGGAGGAACCGCAGAATTTTGTGGCGGGGAGAACAGCGGAGGGGGACATCCTTATCATGCGTGCCCACCAGGCGGCAAAAAAGGCGATGAAGGCGGTAAAGCCGGGGCTTCGGATTGGATTATCGCTTTCCCTGCATGATATCCAGGCCATAGAGGGCGGTGAGGAAAAGGCACTGCATGAGTGGGAAGAGGAATTTTCCCATTATATCCCGTATATTTTGGAGGATGATTTCTTCGGCCTTCAGAACTACACCAGATCCGTTATCGGCGCGGACGGCATCCAGCCGGTGCCTCAGGGGGCGGAAACCACACAGATGGATTACGAGTTTTATCCGGAAGCGCTGGAACATGTCATCAGGCGTGTGTCAGAAGAATTTGCCGCAAATAAAAAGGATATGCCTATTATGGTCACGGAAAACGGCATTGCCACAGAGGATGATGCAAGGCGTGTGGCATTTATAGAGAAGGCGGTGGACGGCGTAGCTTCCTGTATTCAGTCGGGAATTCCTGTGATTGGATATATGCACTGGTCGCTTCTGGATAATTTTGAATGGCAGAAAGGCTTTTCCATGAAATTCGGATTGGTTGCGGTTGACCGCGCCACACAGGAGCGCAGACCCAAACCCAGTCTGGAATGTCTGGGCAAATGCAGGAAGCAGAAATAGAATCTGATTGGGAGTGTGAGTTTATGGCAATCAAAGCGGTACAGCAGATCATGCTGGGAACTGTCACGAAAAATGAAACACAGACAAGGGAGACGCTGAAAGCGGTCAAGGCGGCGGGGTATGACGGAATCGAGCTGAACGGTTTTATGATCAGGCCCACATCCTTCCTGGTGCGGGCTATGACGAAAGCCGCCGGAATGCCGGTGGGAAAAGGGGGCAGTTATGACTGGAAAGGACTTGTGCGTGAGGCGGGGCTTGCCGTGGTAAGTGTGCATGAGGATCTGGGAAGCATCAAGAGGGATCCTGATGCGGTGATTGCGGAGGCGGAAGCATTTGAAACGGACAAGGTAGTAATTACCGGTATGTACCGGTTTGATTATTCCGACCGGGGGGCAGTGGAAGCTCTTGCGGATGATTTGAACAAATCAGGGGAAATCCTCAGGAAAGCGGGGATAGGGCTTCTGTATCACAATCACAACTGCGAATTGCGGAAGGTGGATAAGAAAATGACGGCCTATGACGTAATCATAGAAAGCACAGATGATACATGCGTTAATTTTGAATTTGATTCTTACTGGCCTGCTGAGGCGGGGGTGTCCGCGTTGGAATGGATGAAAAAGCTTGGAACGCGTATGAAGCTCTACCACATCAATGACAGGGGGACAAGGGTATCAGGGCCGTCCATGACGCCCATTCTCAAATCAGACAGCATGGAGCTTGGGCATGGAAATATGGATTTGGACAGTCTGATAAAACAGGCGTTGTCGGCTGGTGTGGATGCCGTGGTTCTGGAGAGCCATAAGAACTGGGCGGACAAATCCCCGGTAAAGTCGCTTCAGTTGAGCGGGGATTTTTTGAAGCGCTTTCTGTGAATGCATGTAACGAAAACGGGATTATGCATGGAAAGGTGATGAAAGTATGAAAGCCATCAATTTGAAGACGGAGCATTTGACTGATCCAATGGGGATAGATATTGCAAAGCCCTATTTGTCGTGGACATGTGAGGACGGAATTGTGCAGACGGCATATGAGATTGAGGCCGAAGAGGACGGGAAACTGCTGTGGACAAGCGGCAGAGTGTCCGGTTCGCAGATGCACGCCGTTTTAGGGAAGGAGCTGCAGAGCAGACAGCGCATCCGCTGGCGGGTGCGTCTCTGGGACGAGGCGGGGCGTGAGGGGGTGTGGAGTGAGCCGGCTGTGTTGGAAACGGGGATGATGGATAAGTCTCTGTTCAAGGCAGAGTGGATTAACCCGGAGCTTGTCTGCGACCCGGAAGTCCATAAGCCTGCAAGCTACCTGAAGAAACAATTCCACGCTCAGAAGGGCAGACAGGCAAGGCTTTATATTACCTGCCACGGACTGTATGAAGCTTATATCAATGGGAAACGGGTGGGGGAATTTGTCCTTGCCCCCGGCTGTTATAATTATGACAGGAAAGTGGCATATCAGACTTATGATGTCACGGATTTGATAGAGGATGGAGAGAATCTGGCGGAGGTTATCCTTGGGGACGGCTGGTACAGGAGCGTGTCCGGCGTGGACGGGGACCGCAATCTCTATGGGACGGGAATCGCGTTGTTTTTCCAGCTGGAAATAGATAAGAATGTGGTATGCATTTCCGATGGGAGCTGGACGGCATCGCAGTCGGGGCCGATCCGTGAGAATGATATGCAGCAGGGCGAGGTGATTGATGCCAGGATGGAGGAAATCACGGAATACCATGGGGTGAAGGTTGAGGATTTCGGCGTGGAAACCCTTGCCTGTTCCAACTGCATGCCCATTGCGGAGATGGAGCGTTTCAGAGGGAAATGCATCCGGACGCCAAACGGGGAGACGGTGATTGATTATGGCCAGAATATGGCGGGGTACATCGCATTCCGGTTAAAAGCCCATGCAGGACAGAAAATTGTGCTGACACATGGGGAGACGCTGGATGAGAACGGCAATTTCACACAGGAAAACTTTCAGGACCGCAAGCGCCACAAGGAGGGCGGCACCAGGCAGCAGGTGGTCTATACCTGTAAGGAAGGCATTAACGAATACAA
This sequence comes from uncultured Acetatifactor sp., assembly GCA_910584435.1. GTDB lineage: Bacteria > Bacillota > Clostridia > Lachnospirales > Lachnospiraceae > Acetatifactor. Next base: position 42,559 of record CAJUAP010000028.1, on the reverse strand, counting down.
GGCAAGGTTCACCATCTGGGGATTCCGCTATGCGAAGGCGGAGACGGATATTGACCTGCAGGACGCGGAGTTTACCGCCATTGCAGTGTATTCCAAAATGGAAGAGCTGGGAACGTTTACCTGCTCCAATGGGGATGTCAACCGGCTGGTACACAACAGCATATGGAGCCAGAAGTCCAATTTCTGTGATGTGCCCACAGACTGTCCCACCAGGGAACGTGCGGCGTGGACAGGCGATATGGGCGTTTTCGCATCCACAGGGTTATATCTGGCGGATTGTTATCCCGTTATCCGAAAGTGGCTGGCGGAGTGCCGCCTGACGCAGCACCAGGACGGAAAACTCAGTAATATTTCCCCCAGGAACAATCATCCAAGCTTTTTCTCAGGGCTGCTTGCCGGTTCCGTGGGCTGGGGCGATGCATGCATTATTGTGCCGTACGTGCTTTACCGGAGGTACGGTGATGTGCGGATATTGGAAGAAAACTACGAAATGATGGGGAAGTGGTATGCGTTCCTGGAAGAGCGGGCGAGAAAGAAACCAATGAATCCGGTGAAGCTTCTGAAGCGGAATCCGTACCGCCGCTTTACGATTGAGACAGGTATCGACTACGGTGAGTGGTGCGAACCGGATGTGGAGAGCACCTCTGCCATGCGGACGCCCCAGGGAAAAGTGGCAACTGCGTATTTTGCACGTTCCGGACAGATGCTGGCGGAGATTGCACAGATTCTGGGAAAAGAGGAGGACGCCGGACGGTATGGCGCGTTGGCGGAAAATGCAAAGAAGGCATTCCGTTTTTTGGCGGTGGAGGAAGGCAGAATCCATTCCGACAGACAGGCGGAATATGTGAGGGCGATTTCGTTTGAATTGTTGACGGAGGAAGAGAGACGGCAGGCGGCAGAGGATTTGAACCGTCTGGTGCAGAAGAATAACTACCATCTTAACACGGGGTTCCTTTCAACACCGCAGTTGTGTGCGGTGCTGGCGGATAACGGATATGTGGAATCGGCTTACAGGCTTCTGCTTCAGGATACCATGCCGGGCTGGCTGTATCAGGTGAAAAAGGGCGCTACTACCATCTGGGAGACATGGGACGGCATCAACGAGGAAGGTGTGCCCTCCGCGTCCCTGAACCATTATTCCAAGGGCGCCGTCACAGGATGGCTGTTTGAGGGAGTGTGCGGCATCCGTCTTGCGGATGGCAGGATAGAGATAAAACCGCAGCCATGCAGTATGCTGGACTATGCCAAGGCAGTGTACCATTCTCCGGCGGGGGATATTGAGAGCGGATGGCGTTGTGAGGACGGAAAGTTTGTATATGAATTTGTCATTCCGGCGAATGCCAGTGCGGTCATTATTCTGCCTGACGGAAGAAGAGAACGCGTTGCAGCCGGGAAATACTGTTTTTAACATGGGGATGTATTGGATTGGAAGCCGTTTTTGCTGCCAGGCATTGACGGAAGACAGGCCGCTGGGCTGGCCGGCCCTTTCAGGTCTTTCGTAACAGTTCAGACGGGTCACTGAACTGTTACGGACTTTCGGAAAAAATGCTTTCGAAAAAATTTCGATTTGGTGTTGACAAAACACAAGCAGCTTGTTATAATAATTGACGGTGGTTGTGAGAAACATACACTTGATGCTGCTGTGGCTCAGTCGGTAGAGCGTCGCATTGGTAGGGAGATTCACAGCAGTTCAATTATTTGTTAGATAAGCTGATGTAGCACAGTCGGTAGTGCGTCGCATTGGTAGGGAGATTCACAGCAGTTCAATTATTTGTTAGATAAGCTGATGTAGCACAGTCGGTAGTGCGTCGCATTGGTAGTGCGGAGGTCACGGGTTCGATTCCCGTCATCAGCTTTAAAACACCGAAAATAAAGGCTTTTCGAGGTATAAAGCTTCGAAAGGTCTTTGTTTTATTAATGAATAATCGGAACGGATAACCTACTTCTTTTCTATTCAGTTTTGGACTTGTGAAACAGTCTGTAATATGGAATTTGTTAGAGTTTTGTTAGCATCATGTAAAACGGGTTACAATCCACCGAAAAGCCTATAAATCAGCCATTTATATTTATATGCGGTTCTCCCCTCCGGAAAGCGTGCAAATTCCTTTTTAATATCCATTCTGCGAGATTTCCCCAGAATGAAATTAGAACCGCCTTAAAATCGATTCTACAAGGTCAGAGCCGGGAATGGTTTCATACAAGAAAAACAAAGGGAAATAAAACAAGAAAAAAATCCAAAAAATATTTGAAAAACATGTTGCCTAATACAAAAATATTGGGTATAATATCAGAAAGTAGAAAAAAGAGCAGAAAGTATTTTAGAATTTAATAACGAGTGCTGATGACGAGCAGAGTTTGTCGAGAAGACAAGACTGCTCTTTTTTGCGTTTAAGAATAATTCGGGAAAGGAGGGAAACAAGTTATGGCTACTACTGCTACAAAGGTTAGATTGAATCGGAAAAGATGTCAAAGCGGTTTTGATTGCATAAACTTTGAGTACAAAATAGGTCTTGACGGTATAAAGGATTTGGCTTTTGAGAAAACGAAATCAAACACCGCAAAGAAGCCTAAGTCTATTGTAGAAATTAAAGGTAATGGAGGTATGATAAGTGGACGCGTTAATCCTACTCATTTTATACATGCAGATAACAGAAAGCCTTTAGGTATTGTTGAAAGCATCAAATTAGAAATGATTAGAAATGATGTATTGGAGTATCTCAAAGCAAGTCTACAAGAGCAGTTGAAAGAAACGTATTCAGATGAACGCATTAGTAAGCTAAGGATAACTCGAATTGAGATTAACATAACGTTGCCGTGTGTGGGTAAGGCAACACCATCAGACATGACGCACTTATTTGATATGGTATATGACGAAACAACGGTGTATCGGAAACGTAAGAAAGGTTCTAAATGTGAAAAGGAAAATACGGGTGCTGGTGGATATGGGCGTGACCATTATTACGTCCTGAAACTGTATGATAAATCTGCCGATTTTGAAAGACAAGAAATTCCTCTTGAAAATAATATATTTAGACTGGAAATTGCATTTATAGACAAAACACTTAATGCTCTATTCGGAGAACATGGAAGGACAATAGAAAATGTGTTATCCGAGGAATCGCTTGACATATTGTGTCGTGAGTATAAGCGAGTATTAGAGGAAGAAATCATTAAACAGCATGTTGAGCCATATTTGAATAACTGTGTAACAACATTGCATGAGAGCCTTACTTGGAGTGATAGCGGCAAAGAAATATCTGACACTGTTATGCGTTACAAAGAAATCATAGTTGATTTGGAGTGTTTGAGACGGGCATTACATAAGTGGTACAGTGACCGAATAGAAAATCCAAGTGACCCCACGACTAAAGACCATACAGACGAGATAATATACAAATATCGAAAAAAGGAATTGGGTTTGCCCGAAGATGTTTTGAAGACGCTTAAAGCATTCCATACGGCGGCAGGCTAAAGGGTTCAAAAATCTGACTATTACGGTCACTTTTTCAATGGTTTTAGAGGAAATAGACAATTTGACAAATGATAGGTTGCATAGGGTTTATAGCGGTGTAAGTAGGTATTAATGATACGATTGTCGAAGTTTTGCAATTTGAGTTTCATTCCATAAGTTGGAATAGAGGAAGAATGAAGAACAAGGAATTAACAGTGTGTTGTTATAAGGAGTGTGATGTAATGGTTGAAAGATTAGATACTGATGTAGGATTGACCGAAACTCCAAGAAACGGATTTGAAGCATACAATATGGTTATTGCTTCGTTGTCTGCGGATATAGAAAACAAAACGGAGATATTAAAAGAGATGTTGGACGAGGGTGTGAAACGTCAGTTTATAAAGCGGTGGCACCCGGGCATAAAGACAGTAAATATTCATGTGTAGTAGGGTGGTGATTAGTAATGGCGTTCCAAAAGGGTGTATCGGGAAATCCAAAGGGCAGACCGAAAATGAATGATGACGAAAAGGAACAGAGGGAAGAATTCAAGAATCTACTCCGTTCTGCTACTGTTCCCGCCTTGCGGAGCATTGTTGAGATAGCTAACAGTAAATGCAGTAAGGATAGATTCAACGCTTGCAAATATATATTGGACAAAGCGTATGGTAACAATGCGGTGTTCCTTTCTTCAGAGAGCATGGAAAATATTGAGCCTGTTATCATTAGGGTCATGCCATACCATAAAGAGGACGAGGACAACAAAGACGAGGACTGGGGCGAAGAAGACCCCGACGAAGATTGGGAGGAATAAAACAATGGCAAATTTGAATTTGGTTCAGCGACACAATTCGCTGTTTAACAGAATCGAAAAGGCAACAGTTGAGAACATAAGCGAGTTGTTTTATGATGTTAAGGACTTCTATGCAGAGTGCAAGGACGTTGATAGAATCAGTGTAAAGCGGATTGTTGACAAGTATGTCGAGAAGTTTAATCAGATGTTAAGCGATAATGCCATAGCTTATGAGAAGAAAAATGAAAAGCTGAATAAAGCGAAAAACGAGCGGTACGACTTCTCCGGCGAAAAAGATGATACGGGCGCAGTTCAGACAATGATTTTTCAGTTAATGGGGAGTCTGCCAAAGGTGAATAACAAAGCGAATGCCTATGTTATCGACACAGCGATAAATAATGCTATAAAATCTGGTGTTGTTGGGTGTAAAGCGGTTCTGGCATTGATTCAATATCCTGTTTATGCGGATATGGTAAATGAACGTCAGAAGGCGAAAGCGCTTGACTGTTCAAAATCAGACGCACAGAAAGCCTTCGAGAGACTTATGGAAAAAACACAAGCGGAGTATGGAAAGCAGTGTGTAGCGTTGTATCATCAAGGAGCAAGGCTTCGTAGGCTGAATAAAAGAGTTGACAGCTTTATGATGTCGGTTCGTGAAGATGAAGCTAATGCTGCCAATGTTACACGTCCTTCTTTCTGGGGCAGTGATGATGTTGCCGGAGTAATGAGAATGCACGGATAAAAATAATATGAGTACCACAGATAGGCAAAAATTAAATTGAGAAGATAATAAAGACGGTTACTAAGTTAGTCCGTAGTGTCCGAGTTGGAAATAACAGCAAACGGACAGCGGTACAATATTTCAGTAGAATTTGTATTGTGTCCCTATTCCATGAAAGGGAGCAATCAAAATGAAAAATACAAATACAGCGGTTAAGAATAATCTTAGAGTAATCGAGGGCGATAATAGCAGGCAGACAACAAACAATGCAGAGTTGCAGAAACTTCCAGTAATGAAGTCAATCAAGGAAATGGTGGAGCTGACGGGTTTCTCCTATATGCACCTTAGAAATCTGTGTTTGGAGAATAAAATCGTTCATGTTAGAGCCGGGAAGAAATACCTTATCAATTATGATAGGTTCTGCGACTATCTGAACGGTATTGAGCAGTAGAAAGGATTGGGATAATGGAATGGAGAGATATTAAAGGGTATCCAGATTATATGGTATCGGACGAGGGGCAAGTATATAGCATGAAGTCCAAACGGCTATTAACAATATCAGACCACGGTGACGGATATAAAACAGTTGTATTGCAGAAAGACGGAAAATCAAACCATCCGTTTGTACATCGTTTGGTATATGAAACCTTTGTCGGCTCCATTCCGAAAGGGTATGAGGTCAACCATAAGGACGAGGACAAGAGCAACAATCGGCTTGATAATCTTGAATTGCTGACCCACTGGCAGAATGTAAACTTCGGTACGCATAATCAGAGAATCAGCCAGAGTTTGAGGACATGGCGTAAAATAAGAGGTCGGGCAGTATTCCAATTCACTCTTGACGGTGTACTCGTTAAGAAGTGGGATTCTATGGCGGACGCTCACGAGAACGGATTTCATAAAAGCGGTATCTCCGATTGCTGTAATGGTCGGAAGAAAGCGTATAAAGGGTATCGGTGGGAACATGCCGATAGTGTATGCTAAAAAAGTGTACTTTGTAAGACCGTCCAGACAACGGCAAAAAAAGACTTAAAATCTTTGCGAAATTATTTTTAAGGATTCTTGAAATTGGCTGTTGACTTTTTAAGACTAATTGGAGAAGATATAATCAAGAACAGAACAAATGTTCGATAGTCTTTAGGAAAAGGAGGTTGCCAAGTATGTCAAGAGTTGAGTTGCTAGAACGCAAAATCGAAGACATGGAAAATAAGGGGTATGGTTGTATGTTCGCCGACTTTGGTAGAGAAAAGATGTTCCCCTACGAAATGTTTACAGAAAAGATGTTAGAGAGAGTTACGGCTCTGTATTTCGTAATGATGACTGATGACATCTTTGAAAACGGCTTGAATAGTCTGGACGGGGTATCTTACATCAAGGTTGAATTCTAAGATTAGAGGGATTGCGAATGAGAATGAGTGAAGCAGACAAAAGGAAACTGGAAAGCGAACAGCGGGCAATTATCAGAACGACAAACAATGATTTGATTTGCAGAGATTGTCTATTGCGTATGGCTGATGATGTGATTTTCGGTAATACAAGTAGCTGTGAGCAGTTTCCGAACCACACCAAGCCCAAAAGCGTATTGTGTGGCGGTGGCTGTGAATTCTATATCCAAGAGTAATGAGAACATAAGAAAAGGAGCTTTCAAGATGAAAACAGTTGCTTATCATAGGACAAGCACAACAGACCAACACCTTGATAGAGGTATTGCAGAGATTACAAAGTATTGTGCAGAGCATGAAATTGAGTTGTATAAAAGCAAAGTATATACAGACCAGCAGACGGGCAAGAATTTCAACCGCCCCCGCTATCAGATGTTAAAAGAAGAAATCCTCGAAAGTGGCGATACGCTAATTGTAACGGAGCTTGACAGACTGGGGAGAAATAAAAAAGCCACGTTGAACGAATTACGGTTCTATCAAGACAATAATATTCGTGTCATGGTTTTAGAATTACCTACTACCCTACTCCCGATTGAGGATATGGAAAATTCAATGGCAAAAATGATGTTGGAAACAATCAACAATATGATGATTGAGTTGTACGCAAGTATGGCGCAGGCTGAATTGGAAAAGAAGGAAAAGCGACAGCGTGAGGGAATCGAAGCAAAGAAAGCAAGAGGGGAATGGAGCGATTACGGTCGTCCTCGTGTAATGCCCCTAAACGAATTTGCTAAGAGGTATCAAGCGGTGGAACGTGGAGAAAAAAAACCATTTGAACTGATGAGAGAATTGCAGATGAACAAGGCTACTTTCTATCGGTACAAGGGATTGTTAAAGAAAGAGGTTGATTAGATGGCATCCTTAAAGAGAGATGTAAAAAAGAGTGGCAAGGTCGCCTACAGAATACAATTTACAATAAAGGGGCAGAAACCTAAAGTAGAAATATATTATCCTAATCAAGATGCTACTCCAAAGCAACAAGAAAAAGAAGCACAAAAGTACGCTATGGAAACAGAGTATAAATTAAGAAATGGTGAAAGCTATGAGGGGGATAAAATGACCTTTGAAGATTTCGCCAAGAAGTGGTTAGAATCCCGAAAAGACGATTTAGAGTATTCTACATATGAAGCATATGTGCATATCGTTAATAACAAGATTGTGCCGGCTTTGGGGCATTATAAAGTAGCAAAGATAAAACCGCCAGTGATTGAAGCGTTTTACAAGTCATTGGTCGGAAGTCTCGCAAACGGTTCTATTCAGAAAGTGAAGAATGTTTTAAGCGGAATGTTCCGAACTGCTGTCTTGTGGCAGATAATACAGGTTAATCCATGCAGAGATGTAAAAGTAGCAAAGAATAAAGACGAAGAAACGACATTGAAGTATTTTACTCCAGAACAATCGTTGATGTTCCTACGGTCATTAGATATGGAGTTTGAAACGATTATCCGGGGGCATGAACGGATAGACGATACCGGCAAGCCTTACCTTGTGGCAGATTATACGGAATCAAGAAAGCTACCGTTACAGTTGAAAGTGTTTTACACTCTATCGTTATATTGCGGTTTCCGAAAAGGCGAAACGCTTGCCCTCCACTGGAACGATATTGATTTTGAGAATCACACAATCAGTATTTCAAAGTCGGTCGGCAAGGGAGAGGAAGGAACGGTTATCAAGAAACCGAAAACAGCTACGTCAATCCGTACTGTAACATTTCCCGCTGATTTGACACCTTTATTGAAGCAGTATAAAAGCGAGTACAATCAATATCGGTTCAGTCTCGGTACAGCATGGCAAGGAGACGGAAATCTGTTTATACAAGACGATGGCAAGCTGATGGGGCGCTCCACTTCGTATCAAGCGTATAAGCGCCATATAAGGCGGTATAACGAATGGGTGAGGGAAAACCCCGAAGAAGCAAAGAAACAGCAGTTAGAGCAGTTACCAGAAATCCCCTTGCATGGGTTGCGGCATTCATGTGCTACTCTGCTGAATTATCTGGAAGTGAATATCATTGATATAAGCAAGATTTTAGGTCATGCGAAAAGTTCTACAACAATGGATATATACGCTCACTCATTCGAGGAGCAGAACACAGAAGCCGCCAACAAGTTAAATGCTTTCTTGGTAAATAACAAACGTAAGCAGGCATAGGACAAGTGAGAGCCAGAGGATACAATCCAACGGCTCTTATTTGTTGTTTTATTCTTTGCCCTTAATCTCCATGTTGTCGAGAGCATATTGCAGAGCCATTCCAATCAGTTCATTTCGTGAACGGTTGGTTTTATTAGAGAGTTCGTTATATGCCTCTTGTAATGCTCGGTCTATGCGGATAGTCATGGTTACGGCTTTGTCTTCCTTTGGTACTACAACGAATTTTTCCATAGTCTCAAAATACCTCCATACATTTTGAATACATTATAGTGTGAGTTGCTATTGGCAGTATATGACACAAATTAAAATGATATTCAATGCAAAAGTGATGTGAAATTACAATGGACTTTTGCGTTGTAACGGAGTATAATGTATTTTGTCAAAATAATGCGAAAACGGAGGTCAGTTGACTATGGGAAAAGAAAAGAAAGCAAAGGACGCTGTAAAGAAGCCATTCTACAAGAAGTGGTGGTTCTGGGTTATCATCATTGTAGTGTTTGCTGGTATTATTGGGAGTGGTGGAGGTAAGGACGAGGGCAAAGGCGATACTCCTCCTACAACAACAGCGGAGCCGGAGATAAGCCAGACACCAGAGGAAACGAAAACAAATAATGTATCGGCTGATAAGTTCGTGGAAGATGTAAAGACAGCCATTCAAGGGGCAATCAGCAGTAAGACAGAATCCATTCAAGATGTGGTGCTGAAAGACGGAGATTTATGCGTGTATGTAGATTTCAGTAATGCAGACCCCTCTCCCCTTACTCTGGAAGATTTAGCCTTATCCAGAACCGGCTCCATTACAGACGCTATTCTGGAATTGAAAGATTATGACAGCTTGTGGGAAACGATAACGGTTGACTTCGGAGAGGTAGGACATATTACAAATAACAAAGCGGATATTCAGACAAGCGGTGGCGGGAGATATTTCCCCAGTGAAAACTTCAAATTGCAATAATGAATCAAGACAGCCTTAGACCTTGCGGTTTGGGGCTGTTTTCAATTCCGCTTGACTTGTTGTGAGCATTTTGTTAGAATCTTGTTAGAAAAGTTACAACGCACAGTGAAAAAGCACGCAGAGCTGTTAAAAGAACTCCGCTAAAATACAGCGTTTCACGCAAAATCAAGTAAAGCAATGATAACATGGATAAAGCGTTATAGCTTATTGGTAGTGCGGAGGTCACGGGTCCGATTCCCGTCAGCAGCTCTGATGCTGTGAAAATAAAGGCTTTTCAAGGAAATTACTCTTTGAAATGCCTTTATTTTTATTGGATAATTGAAGATTATCTTACTATTGAACTTTTTGTTACTGTGAATGGATTGAATAATAACAACTTTTGCATTAGGTGTGAGTCAGACATGATGAAACAGTAGACAGTGAAGCCGCTTTGGGGTATACTTATCTTGTTGATATTAAACAGAAGGGAGTTGGGAAAATGGATCTTTTGGAAAAAGTAGGAACTTCTATTGCTGCAAAGAGCAAGGAGGCAGTGGATAAAGCAAAGATATTGGCAGAAGTTGCAAGCCTGAAGGGCCAGATAGCTGCTTGCGAAGAGGTGATTAAGAAGAATTATCTGGAAATTGGGAAGTTGTATTATGAAGAGTATAGCGATGTGCCGGATGCACCTTTTGAAAAGCAGTGTACAGCTATTCGGAATGCCAGAAACGGAGTGCTTGAGCTGCAGGAAAAGATTGATGAATTAAAGGGACTGTAAAATAAATCAGGGAAAGCATAAAGCAAAGCAGAAGGAAGTCAAAGTAAAGGGGCAAAAAGCAGAAAAAACAAACCCATAGACCCGGCATGGCCGGTTGAGTCTATGGGTTTGTTTTCTAATATAGCACCTGTTTGCGTCCTGCGTGTTCAGATAAATTATTCGTCATCGTCGTCATCATCATCATCTTCTTCTTCGGGATAGCCTCCTGCTTCCTGCCGCCGTATGTTAAGTTCATATTCCTGCTGGTTCAGAACTTCCTGATAATCAGGGTTGGCAAAGAAAGAAACATCATGCTGGCAGTGGTTTGAAGTAACGGGCCCCTGCGTAATGGTTTCTCCGTTGGGACCTTCGATAATCATTGTAGATCCCGGTATCAGAGAAGAATCTTCAATGAGGGGTACTGTTGTGGCGCCGTAAATCTTAAAGGGGCAATCCGGGCTTGCGGGCAGGGTATCATACTCACAGATATCACCTTCAAAATGTATATTGCAGTTTTCTTCAGGGACAGTTCCATCGGCAAATAATTCCGTTGTGGCAGGGCAGATGCCGGGCAGAGGCTGCAGACCCGATACACTGCACACTTCTGCTTTTATAATACCCTGAGGAATGGAGAACTGTTCTGCAGGCAGATTCTCATGAACGCGTTTCATAACAGCACGCCACAGGGTCTGGGATACACCGGTCTCTCTTCCCGGATTGCTATTACTCATGCTGATATTGTTGTCATAACCTGCCCATACACTGCAGGTATAGTAAGGTGTATATCCGGCAAACCATACATCACGGTAGTCGGAAGAAGTGCCGGTCTTGCCTGCAATTGCCATTTTGCTGTCAAAATTACAGCTTGCGCCGGTTCCGGTAGTAACCACATCCACCATGGCATCTGTCAGCAGATAAGCGGTGGTTTCCTTAATAACCTGCTTTGTACCGGGATTGGTGTTGTCCAATATGACATTTCCATTGGCATCCGTAACGCGGATGTAAAGCTTCGGCGCCACATACTGTCCATTGTTCGCAATGGCGGCATATGCTGCATTTAATTCATAAGGTGTGACACCGTGGGTAAGGCCGCCGAGAGCAAGTGTCTGGTTCACATCCGTAAAAAATTTGTTATTAATGGTCTGACCGTCTGTCAAGGTGGTGAAGCCGAAATTCAGCAGGTAATTGTAACCGAGCTGAGGACCGATGGTGGTCAGTGTCTTAACTGCGATAATGTTCAGTGACTGCTCGATTGCCTTCCTGATGGGGTTGATGCCCCGGTAGTAGCCTTTGTACCAGTTGCTGACAGGCTTACCGTCATTGTAGTTAAACGGAGCGTCAAGGTATGGGGTGGCAAGGGTCTGGCCCATGCTGTCAAGAGCCGGGGCGAAAGCGGCCAGCACCTTGAAGGTGGAACCGGGAGAACGCGTGGAATTCATGGCTCTGTTCAGTGTGCGCCGTCCTTCTTTGGTGCCCCGGCCGCCCACAATGGCAACCACATATCCGGTTTTCTGGTCTTCGATTGCCATGGCAGCCTGGGGCTGGGGGGTCATGGAAATACTTTCCGCATAATTTTCTTCTTTGTCTGCAATGCCAAGTTCGGCCAGCATGGCAGTACGGTATGCGGTAATGGCTTCATAGGCGGCATCCTGAGAACTGAAGATCAGGTTGAAATTCTTGTCAGAATGTTCCTTGAACCAGGTGGTCATATTTTCTCTGCTGAAATTAACACGTTCTTTATCTGCGGTATAAATGGTCAGTGCATAGTTTAAGAGCCATTTGACATTTTCCGGATAATTGGCCGCATTGGCAAATTCTTCGTCTGCGATTGCCTGAATCGTGGGATCCATGGTGGATTCAATGCGGAGGCCGCCGGAAACCATCAGGTATTCTGCGGTTGCTTCGCTGTAACCGGCGATATTGACCAGATCTTCCCTTACCTGTTCATATACAGCATCCGAGAAATAAGAACCCGCGGTGGTGTTTGTGCTGGTCCGGTAATCAATATCATATGAGCCGATGCGTTCATAGACAGCTTTCGTATCCGCTATGGCCTCATCGTATTCTTCCTTTGTGATAAATTCCAGATTCAGCATTTCGTCAAGACAATTCTTGCGCCGTCTTGCGTTCTGGTCAGGGTGGAGAATGGGATTATAGCCGTAAGGATTCTGGGTGATGGAAGCGATCACCGCACATTCGGAGAGCGTCAGTTCACTGCAGGATTTGCCGAAGTATCTCTGTGAGGCGGATTCAACTCCCAAAGTATTCTGGCCTAAATTGATGGCATTCATGTACCGCAGAAGGATTTCGTCCTTGTCATACCATTTGGAGATTTCCAGAGCAAGGTATTGTTCCTGCAGTTTCCGCTTGATCATTTTGATCATATTGCCATTTTCTTCCGTCCATGTGGTGAAGATGGTATTCTTCAGAAGCTGCTGTGTGATGGTGCTGGCACCTTCTGTGGATTCGCCCAGGGATTCGATAAAATGCCAGCCGGCTCTTGCCATTCCAATGAAGTCAATGCCGTTATGCTGGTAGAAGCGTCTGTCCTCTATGGCAACAAAAGCCTGTCCCAGATGTTTGGGAATTAAATCCATGCTGTTAATCGGAATTCGATTGGAATTGATGCTTACATATTGGTCAATTTCATTGCCTTCGCAGTCGTAAACAATGGTTGCCTCGCCGGTAGCCGCAACGGCTTCCAGAGCGATTCTGGGGGTGGAGGCGAGGATGCCTTTGTACATGCCGATTCCGGCAGATATTCCGCAGATGCCAATGCCGACGAAAGCTGCCAGAGCCAGTTCTATCAAGGTTACACGCAGCTTTCTCCCCCATTTGGGGGCTTTAGAATTAAGTGCTCTTTGTTGAGCACGGATTCCCTGTTTCCCGTAGTTCATTCCATTCACCTTTCTTTCCTGAAGTGTAAGTTGGCATATATGTAATCCATTATAGCAAAAAGTGTCTGTGAAATAAAGTTTTTCTTTTGTTTCTTAATAATTGTTTCACATTTTGAACAAATTATGCTATGCTGAGGAAAGAATTGGTATTTTGTAACAATGGCATGGCTGAACGGTTACGGTATTTTTTGGAAGGAGTATATGTTATGGATGACAGGGTTGAGAACTCTTACAGGGTTCTGCTTACAGGCGGAGAGGGAGAATATGTGGAGAAAAAGTCGCGTTTTATCGCCACGCTGCAGAAATGTGACAGCGAAGAGGAAGCGCTTTTGTTCATAGAGAAGACGAAGAAAAAGTATTGGGATGCCAGGCATAATTGTTACGCCTATGTCATTGGTGCAAAAGGAGAACTGACGCGGTGCAGTGATGACGGAGAACCGGGCGGTACTGCCGGGCGGCCTATGCTGGAAGTGCTGGCCGGGGAGGATATCCGCAATGCGGCAGTGGTGGTAACCAGGTATTTCGGCGGCGTGCTGCTGGGGACGGGCGGGCTGGTCAGGGCATATACCCAGGCGGTGAAAGAGGGGTTAAGAAACTGCGTCCTGGGCAGAATGCGTTATGGCTGTGAAGTGCAGATAACCACGGATTACAATTGTATCGGGAAGATATTGTATCTGCTCGGCAATGCAGGTATAGAGCCTGTTTCCATTGATTATGGGGAAAAGGTGGTTCTGTGTCTGCAGGTTCCGGTGGCAGAGCTTCAGCTGCTGCAGAAAAGTGTTGCGGATGCCACAGGGGGCAGGGCGGAATTCGACAAAAAAGGCAGTCTTTATTATGTTGACAAAGAGTAGCCGGGGGAATATACTTTTGATAGAATAGCATTTTGAATTTTGAAGCGCATGTATCTGCCGCCGGACAGTGCATCTTTCGCCACAGTCCAGCGGCCTGTCTGAACGGCTGCGGTTTTCCTGTGCAGGTTTTGAAGGATGCATGCGGAGAGAGGAGGTGGTTTTATGAAGTGTCAGTCCAAAAGCAGTGATAGCCCTCTTCCTGATCGAAGTTGTACCTTGATCATAAAACCACATAAAGGAGAAATGCTATGGAAAAGAGAATGGAATGGGATGAGATTGTAAGGCTTCTGAATGCAAAACAATACGCAGATATCAGACAGTTTCTAAGTGATATAAACGAAGCCGACCTGGCGGCATTTCTGGAAGAGTTAGCGCCGGAGGATATGCTGAGGGTCTATCGGATTCTGTCTAAGGACCTGGCGGCGGATGTATTTTCCTACCTGGAAGTGGAGAGCCAGCAGACAATCATAAATTCACTTTCGGATAAGGAAGCGGCCAATATTATTGACAATCTGTGGGCGGATGATGCAGCGGATTTTCTGGAAGAAATGCCGGCAAATGTGGTGCAGAAGATTCTGGCAAATGCCAAGCCGGATACGCGTCAGGCAGTGAATCAGCTGCTGCGCTATCCGGAGGATTCTGCCGGGAGCATTATGACGGTGGAGTATGTCTCCCTGAAGGAGAATCTGACTGTAAATCAGGCCATTGAGCGGATTCGCAGTGTGGGTCTTGACAGTGAGACCATCAATATCTGCTATGTGCTGGATGCCCAGAGGAAACTGGTGGGTACCGTTGCGCTTCGTTATCTGCTGCTCAGTCAGGGGGATGACATCATTGGAGATATTATGAATGAAAATGTCATCTCAATCAATACGCTGATGGATCAGGAACAGGCAGCGGCACAGTTTAAGAAGTACGATTTTACGGCCATGCCGGTGGTTGACAATGAGAACCGGCTGGTGGGGATTATCACGGTGGATGACATCGTGGATATTATGGAAGAGGAAGCCACCGAGGATATGGAGAAGATGGCGGCTATTCTGCCCAGCGATAAGCCGTACATGAAGACAACGGTGGGGGAGACATATAAGAAAAGGATTCCCTGGCTGCTGCTTTTGATGGTGTCTGCGACTTTTACCGGCGCCATTATCTCTGCCTTTGAAGAGGCGCTGAGTGTATATGCGGCATTGATTGCCTTTATCCCCATGCTGATGGATACCGGCGGCAACGCGGGAGGGCAGGCCAGTGTGACGGTGATCCGCGGACTGTCCCTAGGTGAGATTGCATACCGGGATGTGCCTAAGATTATGTGGAAAGAGGTACGGGTGGCTCTGTTGTGCGGACTTACATTGGCAGCGGCCAATTTTGCGAAGCTGATGCTTTTTGACAGGGTAGGACCCTATGTGTCTCTGACGGTGTGTGCGACTTTGGCAGCGGCGGTTCTGACGGCAATGCTGGTGGGATGTCTGCTGCCCATCGGCGCTAAGAAACTGGGGTTTGATCCTGCGGTGATGGCGAGTCCCTTTATCACCACCATTGTGGATGCATTGTCGCTTCTGTTGTATTTCCGTTTTGCAATCATCATTTTGGGAATATGAAATTCCTGTGAAAATGGTTTTCATTTGAGACAAAGTCTGGTACAATATAAAAATAAGAAAGGACAAGCGGGTAGGCCCCGGAACGGAGGTAAATCATTTATGAGGTATTTTTTCCAATCGGTAGTTGAGAAGAAGGAGAAGGGTTATATGATCCAGATCCCTTTTAATGTGTGGGAGGTCTGCAAACAGAGGGATGTGATTCAGGGCGATCTGGTGCTGGATAACAAAGTCATTGACTGTGAGCTGCTGCCAAAGGAGAAGGGAAATTATGAGATTCATATCAGCGATGAGGATGCGGTAAGCGTGGAGCCAGGGGTGGCGCACAAGATTCTGCTTCATGTGACAGGGTCTCTCATCAGGATGGATCAGAACAGTCCCTACAGTTTTGAGAAGCCCATCCGTAAGATTGACAGCATGAATGTCATCATCCAGCCGGAGGATGGTCTCTGCGGACAGGCATGTGTGGCAATGCTTGCAGGGGTTACCATTGCGGAGGTGATCAGCGTCATGGACTGCCGTGAGTGGCAGGCAACCATGGGGCGCATGATTTCCGCGCTGAACTATTACGGCATTGACCATACGGATATCATTAATTATACAGAGGGCCGTGAGACGGTTCTGCCGAAATGCTGTATTATGATGGAGAAAATGGGGCGCTTCTGCCATTATCTTGTACACTTTGACGGAAAATATTATGATTCCAACCTGGGTGTACTGGAAGAATATGATATGTCCAAGCTGCTGGGATATCTGGAAATCAAGTGCTGAAAAACGGCTTCAGAGAGTATGGAATGGTGTGAATAATGCAGCAGGGTGCGGATGTGTAAGGATATGTGAATATGCAGTCATACGTAATAAGAGGGAACAGTGGAAAGTGCTGTTCCCTCTTGTGCTGTCTCAGGAAAGAGGCTGCATTTCATCCAGATAGAATTTAATGCAGAACATGTAAATACTTTTCCGCTGCCATGCATATTTACGGTTATTCCGCATGCTTCCGATTTGTGGAGAGAATCATAACTTCCTGCAGGTGTATTTATCTCACGTCTTCATTATACATTGTTTGTCTTATGATTACAAGGGACAGAACCATGTACAAATATAAAAAAACAATGCTGCAATGATAAAAAACAATGTTGTATAGTAAAAATTTAATGCAGCAATGATAAAAAACAATGTAGCAATAATAAAATTTAAAGAAGTAAGACAAAAAACGGACAAAAATTATTATCGCTGAATTACTTGCATATGGCAGTATATTCGATTATAATGGGAAGAGTGTGATAGGGCAATGTTCAGAAATAAGAGTGCTGCATGCACAGGTGTATTTCATGGGAGGAAAGGGATTTTGAACAGCAGAAAAGTATTTTGAAGAAAGGATTATGAGAAGATGGAGTATGTAGAAAGAAAACGATGGGTATTTTTTGGGCTTCCTTTTACTTTTACCAAGTATTTTATTAAAGAAGACATGATTACAATGGATGAAGGACTTTTTAAGACGGTGGAGAATGACTGCTACATGTACAAAGTGCAGGATGTGCAGCACAGCGCCAGTCTGGGAGAGAAAATGTTCGGCCTGGGCACAGTGACCTGCTTTACCGGGGACATTACACATTCGCAGCTGGTATTGAGGCATATTAAGCATTCCAGGGAGATTAAGGATTATATCCTGAAGCAGTCCGAAGAGGCCAGGCTGAAACGCCGCACTGTGAACATGCTGGATATTGGCGCCGGCGGGGCGGAGGATAACGATTGATTTCTTTATTGCCTGAAGGTGCAATTGCAGACAGAGCCTCATTGGTGCCGGAAGGTGTCAATGCCGTTTCGCGGAACCGGCAGTCCGCTTTTACAGGGATTGCCCGCTGAAGCAGTGTTGGCTGCTTTGGGACTGGCATAGGAGTGAAGAATATGGAATTGGATATGACAAAGGGATCGCCGGCAAAGCTGATTGCAAGGTTTATTATCCCGATTATAATAGGCAACATTTTTCAACAGCTCTACAATATGGCGGACACCATTATTGTAGGGCGTTTTGTCGGTATGAATGCGCTGGCGGCAGTGGGAGCCACAGGCTCCGTGGTGTTTTTGATTCTGGGGTTCACCCAGGGGCTGACAACCGGATTTACCGTTATGACTGCCCAGCGCTTTGGGGCAGGCGACAGGGAGGGAATGAAGAAAAGCATTGGCAGTGCGGTGATTCTGTCGGTGTTTGTGACAGTCATCATGACGGCAGTCAGTATGGCCGGTATGGATACGCTGCTTGGATGGATGAATACCCCGGAAGATATTTTTGCAATGTCCAGGCAGTATCTGATGGTGATCTGCGTGGGCATCTGCTGTAATGTGCTATATAATCTGCAGGCGAGTATTCTGCGTGCCATTGGCAACAGTGTAGTGCCCCTGGTACTGCTGTTTATCTCTTCCATAGTCAATATTGTACTGGACTATGTGCTGATTGTGTATGGCAATATGGGTGTGGGGGGAGCAGCCGCAGCAACGGTGGCTTCGCAAGGACTGTCAGGGGTGTTGTGCCTGATATATATAGTGAGAGCAGTACCGGCGCTGCATGTGGGCAGAGCGCATTTTAAGCTGGAGCAGCAGTGCGTGAAGAATCAGTTATCTGTGGGGATTCCCATGGCATTACAGTTTTCCATTACGGCGGTGGGAACGATTCTGGTGCAGTCGGCGCTGAACCTGTTAGGGTCCATGGCAGTGGCTTCCTATTCCGTATCCTGCAAGGTGGAACAGCTTGTAACGCAGCCTTTTGCAGCAATGGGAGTTACAATGGCTACTTATTGTGCCCAGAACAGGGGTATCAATGATCTGAACCGTATACAAAAGGGGGTAAAGTGGGCAAATATTATGTCCGCCGTCTATGCGGTGGTAATCTATGGTGTCATTTATGCAGCACTGCCCTGTATTATTCCTCTGTTTGCCAGTGAGAATATTGACATGCTTACCGGGTATGCAAAAATATATATAGGGGTATGCGGTGCATTTTTTATTCCGCTGGGCATGATCTTTATATTCAGGAATGCGCTGCAGGGCTGTGGATATGGCTTTATGCCGATGATGGGCGGTGTGGTGGAGTTGGTCAGCCGGAGTGTATTGGCATTTGTGGCGGCGAAGTTGATGAGTTATACCGGGGTCTGTCTGGCAAATGTGGGCGCATGGCTTACTGCCGGTGTGTTTCTGTGGCTGGCTTATCATGTGCTGATGAAGCAGATGAAGAAGCGCAGACAGGATTCCGAACAGCCGATTCAGCAGTAAGGATATGTTCAAACACAAGGCCGGCACCGAACCAGAAGGGGGCAAAATCAAGGCGGATGACACGATCGATATTCCATGGACTGCGGCCGTAATCCCACGGACAGAGTTTGTGTTTTTTGAGCAGTCGGCCGCTGACATATTCTATGGAGAAGATGAGATTCATATACGTCAGGCCGCGTATCCAGGCCTTTTTCCCCTGAAGCAGTCTGCCGATGGGGGACAGAATGGCGGCGAGGCCATAGATGGGAAACATCCAGAGGGAAGTATTGCCCATGAGGGTCATATCTCTCCGGCGCAGGGCATCTATGGCAGTAAAAATGATTTCCATGCACCAGCCTGTCAGGCCGCATTTGAAAAAGTTTTTGACGAAGGAAATGATATTGTGTTTCATGAGAATGCTCCTTTAGGGGTCTTGTTTGCCGAATGATGCTGTATTCCCGGCAGCATCAGAGGCCTGAAGCTGTTGTAATAGTATTGCCATAAAGACAGAAATTATCAGCGTTTCTGCATTTTTTCATGGAGTGTCTGTGCCGTTATGGTATGAGAGGATGTGAGAGTACGCAGAGTGTTATTATGAAGGAGAAACGGATGAAGGAAAGAGAAGTGATGGAGTATATGGAGAAAATCAGCGGTCTGGGCATAGTGCCGGGATTAGACAGTATCCGGGAGCTGTGCAGACGGCTGGGAGAACCTCAGAAGGATCTGCAGTTTGTACATATTGCGGGAACGAATGGGAAGGGGTCTGCTTCTGCGTATATTTCATCAGTTTTAAAATGCGGCGGATACCGGGTCGGCAGATTTGTCTCTCCGGTTATTTTTGAATATAGAGAGCGGATTCAGGTAAATGATCATATGATTACCAGGGAATCGCTCTGCTGGAATATGGAGCGCATCATAAAGGTCTGTGAGAAGATGGTGGCGGACGGATTGCCCCATCCCACAGCTTTTGAGATGGAGACGGCACTGGGTTTTCTGTATTTTCAGGAAAAAAAATGCGATATTGCGGTGTTGGAAGCAGGTATGGGAGGAACGTTCGACAGTACTAATGTGATTGAAAATACGAACGTGGCAGTGATAGCATCTATCAGCATGGATCATATGAAATTTCTGGGGGGGACATTGGAAGAAATTGCGGCTCAAAAGGCGGGTATATTCAAAAAGGGCTGTGCCGTGGTGACTGTGAAGCAGAAGCCGGAAGTGATGGAGGTCATTGAAGGAAGGGCCAGGGCGCTGGATTGTCCGCTGACGGCTGCCGACGGGGGCGCGGCAAAGCATGTGCGCTATGGTCTGGAGAAGCAGTACTTTGATTATAAGGAACTGAAGAGTCTTGAGATAGCTTTGGCAGGGCAGTATCAAATTGAGAATGCAGTTTTGGCGCTGGAAGCTTTGAATATTCTTGGAAATAGGGGATTTCCTGTGGAAGTACAGAAGCTGCGGAAGGGGTTTGCGGAAGTGAAATGGCCGGGGCGGTTTACGGTGGTCGGCAGGAAGCCTTATTTTATTGTGGATGGTGCGCATAATGAGGATGCGGCAAGGCGATTGGCGCAGTCCCTGGAATTTTATTTTACAAATCGCAGAATTATCTATATAATGGGGGTATTCAGGGATAAGGAGTATGAGAAGATGATCAGGCTGACACATGGGCTGGCAGATCAGATCATAACGATTGCCGCGCCGGAGAATCCGAGGGCATTACCGGCATATGAACTGGCGAGGGAGATTGCCCTGGTGCATCCGAAGGTGACAGCGGCTGACAGTCTGGAGGAAGCGGTGGAGATGAGTTATCTGCTGGCGAAGCCGGAGGATGTGATTGTTGCGTTTGGTTCCCTGGCTTTTCTGGGGAGGCTGATGAAGATTGTTGAGAAGAAGAACCGGGGCCGAAGGTAGTGTGAGGATGTCCGACAGATGACAGAAGCCGGAAGGCGGATGTGTATTGGAACCGGGATGGGAAAGGAAGCGGAATGAAATGGTAGATCAGGATAAAATCAGGGAAGCGGTGAGGCTGCTTTTGGAAGGAGCAGGTGAGAACCCTGAGCGCGAGGGGCTGTTAGGAACGCCGGACAGAGTTGCCAGGATGTATACGGAGATTTTCGCCGGAATGGATGCGGATGTGTCCGAGCCGTTGTCTAAGGTATTTGCAGTGGAGCACAATGAGATGGTGCTGGAAAAGGATATTGGATTCTATTCCATGTGTGAGCATCATATGCTGCCGTTTTACGGGAAAGCGCATATTGCCTATCTTCCGCAGGGAAAGGTGCTGGGCTTAAGCAAACTGGCAAGGGTGGTGGAAGCGTATGCCAGAAGGCTTCAGATACAGGAACAGATGACAGGACAGATTGCGGATGCAATTATGACGCATCTTGCGCCCCAGGGTGTAATGGCAGTGCTGGAAGCAGAGCATATGTGTATGACCATGCGGGGTATCAAGAAGCCGGGCAGCAGGACAATTACCATCGCGGCCCGAGGTGTGTTTGAGGATAATGCCCCGCTGCAGGAAAAGGTGCTGCAAATGATAAGGATGCCGTAGAAAAGAGCTGGAATGGCGGGGAATGTCATCAGTGACGTGCAGGAACGGTCAGGAATGTCATAGAAAAGAGAAGTGATGCTGTGGATGTGATGAGAAAGGGCTGGTGTCGGGATGGAGAGAATTGACAGGATATTAAATCACAGGGAGTTTCAGGAACATCTGCATAAAAATATGGAACTGGAAGCGGACAGGCTCTTCTGCAGACATAATCTGGCGCATTTTCTGGATGTGGCGCGGATTGGCAGAATCATAAATCTGGAAGAGGGTGTGGGGATAGAAGAGGAACTGCTCTATGGTGCGGCGCTGCTGCATGATATAGGGAAACATTTACAGTATTCCGACCAGATTCCCCATGAAAAGGCCAGTGCGCAGCTGGCACCGCAGATTTTAGGAGACTGTGGTTTTGATGAAAGTGAGATTGCAGCGATTGTGGAGGCCATTGCCAGCCACAGGGACGGTTCTGCAGCCGGAGAGAGAAGTCTGCGGGGCATTCTGTATCGTGCGGATAAGGCAAGCCGTCCATGTTTCTGCTGTAAGGTACAGAGGGACTGTAACTGGAAGGAAGGGCGGAAGAATCAGACCATTTTGTATTGAACGATGGGCAGAGAGCCGGATGGATGCAGAATGCAGCAGATAGAGGGTGTGAGGATGAAGATTGGAAACAGAGAATTTGACGTGCAGGGCCATACGTATGTTATGGGAATCTTGAATGTAACTCCGGATTCCTTTTCCGATGGGGGAAAGTGGAATGACCGGGACAGGGCGCTTGGGCATGTGGAAGAAATGCTGGCGGAGGGTGCGGATATCATTGATATCGGTGGTGAATCCACCAGGCCCGGCTATACGCTTCTATCGGAAGAAGAGGAAATTGCCAGAGTGGTGCCTGTGATAGAAGCGGTGAAGAAGAATTTTGATGTGCCTGTTTCACTGGATACGTATAAAGCAAAGGTGGCACAGGAAGGTATTACGGCCGGAGCAGATATGATTAATGACATATGGGGATTGAAATATGACGGCAGGATGGCTGCTGTAGCGGCGGCAAGTAAGCTTCCCTGCTGCCTGATGCACAACCGGAGAACGGCGGAATACCATTCGTTTCTGACAGAGGTGTGCGGGGATTTGGAAGAAAGCATCCGTCTGGCCCTAGAAGCCGGAATTGAACGGGAGAAGCTGATTCTTGATCCTGGGGTGGGGTTTGGCAAGAGCTATGAGCAGAATCTGGAAATCATCAACAGGCTGGAAGAATTGAAGAAATCAGGCTATCCTCTGCTGCTTGGATGCAGCCGGAAGTCTGTGATTGGCCTGACGCTGAATCTGCCCGCTGACCAGAGACTGGAGGGAACTCTGGCAACCACTGTTCTGGCAGTGGTGAAGGGCTGTATGTTCGTAAGAGTACATGATATCAAAGAGAATGTACGGGCGGTAAAAATGACAGAGGCAATATTAAAGGCTGGCTGATGCTCTGCAGGAGTGAGCAGCAGAAAGCACAGACAGACCTTTGGTTGGAGTGAGTGCAGGATTGTGACCGGAGCATAACAAAAGCGCAGACCGGAGGAGCGCAGGATTATGGCCGGAGCGCAACGAAAGCGCAGACCGGATCGGAAACAAAACTAAGGCCAAAACGGCAGCAGAATTATGACTGGAAAGGAAGAACAAAAAATGTATTCGGAATGGGCACAGGATGAGATTCATATTGACGGGCTGGAAATATTTGCACATCATGGTGTATACCCGGAAGAGACAAGAGACGGACAGACATTTTATGTCAATGGAATTCTGTACCTGGATACACACGGGGCAGGAAAATCCGATGTACTTGGGAACACGGTGGATTACGGAGAGGTATGTCATTTCATAAATAGCTGGATGGGGGAAAATACCTGTCTGCTGCTGGAAGCGGTGGCCTGGAAGCTCTCCGCCGCTATCTTATTGAGGTATCAGATGCTGGCGGCTCTGGATCTGGAAATTGTGAAGCCTTCCGCACCCATCGGCCTGCCCTTTAAGGCGGTGTCATTGAAAGTGCACAGAAGATGGCATAAGGCTTATCTTGGCATCGGCTCCAATATGGGGGACAGGCGGAAATATTTATCCGATGCCGTGGCGGCGCTGGGCGCACATCCTGAAATCGAGGTAAAACAGGTTTCGGAATACATTGTCACAGAACCCTATGGTGGGGTGGAACAGGAGGATTTTCTAAACGGCGCTTTGGAGATAGAGACGCTTCTTGGCCCGGAAGAACTGCTGGAAGTATTGCATGAGATTGAGCAGGGGGCAGGGAGGGAAAGAATCATACACTGGGGGCCGAGGACATTGGATTTGGATATTTTATTTTATGACAGGATATGCTACGAAAGTGAAGATTTGGTCATTCCGCATCCTGATCTGGAGAATCGGTTATTTGTTCTAAAGCCTTTGAATACCATAGCCCCCTATTGGCGTCATCCGGCCACAGGGAGAACAGTCAGGGAGCTGTTACATTCGCTTCACTGAAGAGAGGATGGCGTTAGTTCCTGTTTTACCGCAGATGCGGTATCAGGTATCTGCCGACGGCACCTGCACAGAATCCGGTGAATAGTCCGGCAAGGATTCCGCTGATGAGGAAGAAGGGCAGAAGACTCAGGACGCCGGGAGCTGCAGTTACCGCAAAAGCCACTGCCAATTGGCCCAGATTGTGGGAGATACCGCCCATGGCGCCTGTGAGGAAGGAGAACCGTTTTGACAGTAGTTTCATGGTAAATGCCATGACGAACAGGCTGGCAATGCCTCCTGCCAGGCTGTAAACCAGTGACATGGCCTGGCCGAACAACAGGGCGGAGAGTAAGATTCTTGCCAGCAGTACAGACAGGGCATCACGGAGAGAATAGTGTTCCAGAAGAATCAGCGTAACAATATTTGCAAGCCCTAATTTAATCCCCGGCAGGGGAACCAGGGGAGGAATCGCGCTTTCTATGGCGTAGACGGCAAGGGATATGGTGGTGAAAAGCGCTAAGAGGGTCAGTTTTTTCGTGGACATGGAAAACTCCTTTGGATGATTGTGAAATGCAGGTTCAATAGGTAATAATATCAGGTTCGCTGTCGGCATCGGAGGCAGGCCGCAGCCAGATGACAATTTTATTCGGAAGGCAGGTTACAGGGAGTCTGGAGTCGGTGATAAACCCCTGTTTTACACAGAGCTTGTCAGGGCAGCTGGCCGAAACAATACCGATACTGTCTGGCCGGACCTCAATCTCGTTGACATGTCCGTTCCCGTCTTCGATGGTAAAGGTGTAGCTTTCCTGTACATCGGAGAGGGATAAGCTATGGATTCGTATGCCGGATTGGTAGATTTCTGCAATATACCCTTCAGGCGCTTTCTGCGGAAGCAGTAAGGCAATGATACTGCCGAGTAAAAGCACCAGGAGCAGTACTGAGAATCCCAGGGCATTTCTGTTTGCTGTGCGGTGCGGCTGATTCAAGATATAACCTCTTTTCATATTTTCATAATAGGATAAAATGCGATACGGCAGGACAATTATAGTATAGCAAAAAGGATGAATAAAATGAAGTGCTTTTTCAAAAAGCTTTTGATTTGTGCTCTGTGTTTCGTGTGCTGCGGCTGCGGCAGCAATACGATGTCAGACCCATGGAATACGGTATCTGGCCCCTGGAATTATACGGATACGGCAATGGGAACGGTGATGCAGCAGGGATTATACTGCAGGGAAGAAGAGACGGCGCAGAAGTTTTCTCAAAATGTTGAAAGGTTTGCGGAGGAGCTGGAACAGGAAATGCTTTCCTGGCGGCTGGAGACTTCAGAGGTATATGGGGTAAATGCTTCCGCAGGCAGTATGGAAGGGTATCCTTTATCGGAGGAGCTGGCGGAGCTTTTGAGAGAGTGCATTGCCCTTTCGGAGGCGTCGGAGGGAGCTTTTGATGTGACATTGGGGCCTGTGGTACGTCTGTGGAATATTGACAGCTGGGCTTTGGGAACACAGACGGAAGGGTTCCGGGTGCCTGCCGTGGAAGAATTGGAGCAGGCGTTGAACAGGTGCGGAAGTGAATTAGTCCGATTGGAGGCAGGAGAAGACGGTCAGGAGAAGGTTTATCTGCAGCCGGGAATGCAGCTTGACTTCGGCGCCGTGGGGAAAGGATTTGCCCTGACAGGGATTCAGGCATTGCTGGAAGAACAGACGGCAATGACAGGTGCAGTGATTTCCGTGGGCGGGAGTGTGCTGACATATGGCAGGAAACCGGATGGTACAAGCTGGAAGGTGGGAGTTGTGAATCCCTTTGCACCTTCTTCCTTTGCAGGGGTGCTGTCATTGCAGGGGCAGTGGTTTGTGTCTACTTCCGGGGATTATGAAAGGTATGTGGAAGCGGACGGAAGACGTTATCATCATATTCTGGATCCGGCTACAGGATATCCTGCGGACAGCGGTGTATGCAGCGTTACCATATTGTCTGAGGACGGTATGCTCAGTGACGGACTTTCCACGGCATGTTTCATTCTTGGGCCTGAAAAGGGAATGGCACTGGCCGGAGCTTATGGGGCTGAGGCGCTGTTCATACGGACAGACGGAGATGTGATTATGTCGGATGGCATGAAGCAATATTGGACATCTAACATGCAGTGATTGTGCGGTGTATAAGGGCAAGTCCAGCTAAGAAATGTCAAGGAGGAAATTCCTTCCCTGGATAGGGCACCGGAGTGGAGAGACGGAACTGGAATAGGAGGTATAAATTTGGAAGAAAACGAATATATCCATGTGGACAGACAGACATTGGAAATCATTGACGAGAAGATGCCGCCTGAGGAAGAGCTGCAGAATCTGGCGGAATTTTTCAAGGTATTTGGAGACGGAACACGACTGAAAATATTATATGTATTATTGAGCACTGAAATGTGTGTCTATGATATTGCTGCCGTTCTCGGTATGTCCCAGTCGGCGATTTCCCATCAGCTGCGGATATTAAAGCAGATGGATCTGGTGAAAAACCGCCGGGAGGGTAAGACCATATTCTATTCCCTGGCAGATTCACATATTGTTACGATTCTCAGCCAGGGACAGGATCATATTGAAGAGTAGTGCAAGATACGAGAGGTGTTTCGTGCAGGGTGGAATAGCCCGCCGCATGGGGGTTACTGGCCGATGGCTTCGCTGGCAGCTGTGAAAGTCTGGTAATTGTTGCTTCCCACCCGGGAATGATATAGAGTATATGGATCTCCGAACGCCTGGAAATATACATATTGGGAAGTCATGTTAATATGGGTGTAATTGCCTTCTGCCAGTATCCATGAGCTGCTGCCGTCCATACTCATTACTTTGAGCTGGGGTGTGTCGGCATGATTCTTCTGATAATAGATATATCCGCTTCCTACATTGAAACAGTCAACCCTGTCATCGGTTAATTTCTGCTCGGTATTTTGTGATAAAGAATACCGGTAAAGCCTGTAATTGTCTGAGATATTCATGTAATATACATAATCTCCCTCCACCACAGGATTCCATACGGCGCCTTCCCACATGACACGGTCTGCATCCGTTGTGGTATTCAGCTCATGGAGATAGTGATCCTTGCTGCCGCTGTAATAGATCATTCCGTTGACTGCACAGGCAGGCATGATGACGTAGTCAGCCAGTTTTACCTTTTCGGAATTGTCGATTTTCTGTTTCAGAAATGTATTCTGATTGCCGCTGGCAGTCAGCAGGTATAAGTAATTGTCAACCAGCTGGCCCATGGAGATAAGATCTCTTGATAAAGTTGTATCCTCACCTCCGTTTAATTTGCACCGGTTAAATGATTTTGTCCCAGGCAGCTGGGAAAAGCTGGTGTCGGAAGCCAGAGTGCCGGTATGAAAGTAGTAAAGATATTGTCCGCCGGCCAGGATATTTCGTGCCTGCATGGAATTCAGGCGGGTAATATTACTCTCATCCGGAGACATGGAGAAAATGCCCCCATTGGGATAGGAATTGACAAAGTATACCATATTGTCATATTCACAGAACATTCCCTCATTGTAGAGATTGCCTGCGGTATTGCCCACGGTACCAGGAGGGTTCATGGCTACACGGCCGGAGATTGCCGACCAGATGATGAAGGCAATTACAAGGATGGCAGACAGTATGCCCAGTGTGATTATCATTGATTTTTTCATAATCATTCTATTCCTTTCGCACATTCTTTCCTTCTATTTTACACCCCTTTTTGCTTGCTATCAAGATGGTTTTGGTATAAGATAGAAAAAAGGAAAAGTGTGAACAGAATGAAGATTTTCCAAGGTCGGAAAGTACCCGGCCTAAGAAAACATTCCGAGAAGAATGCAAGCGCGTCCTTTGCGCTTTGTCCTGCACCGAGTTTATGTGTTGTTCGTGTCGGCTGCATAGGCATAGAGGTAAGTGTGGAGAGAAAAGAGAATATAAAAATGCAACAGGAGAAGGAAGATGGATTTGAGTGAATTGAGGGAACAGATTGATGTGATTGATGCCCGGATTGTGGCGTTGTATGAACAGCGTATGGATGTATGCAGACAGGTGGCAGAGTATAAGATCAACACAGGGAAAAAGGTATTCGACAGACAGCGCGAGGCGGAGAAGCTGGCGAAGGTGGCGGCATTGACACATGACGAATTCAATGCCCAGGGTGTGAAAGAGCTGTTTGAACAGATTATGTCCATGAGCAGGAAACTGCAGTACCAGCTTCTGACGGAAAAGGGAAGTCAGGGAAAGCTGCCCTTTATCGGTGTGGAGGAACTGGATACGAAGAAGGCCAGGGTGGTGTTCCAGGGAGCGGAGGGAGCGTATTCCCAGGCGGCCATGATGCAGTATTTCGGTGACAGCGTGGATAGTTTTCATGTGGAGACATTCCGGGATGCTATGGGAGCCATTGAGGAAGGCAGTGCGGATTTCGCAGTTCTTCCCATTGAGAATTCTACCGCGGGCATCGTGAATGAAATTTATGATCTGCTCCAGGAATATGAGAATTATATTGTAGGAGAACAGATTATAAAAATAGAACATTGTCTGCTGGGGGTGCCGGGGGCTGCTTTGGAGGATATCAGAACGGTGTACTCCCATCCGCAGTCTCTGATGCAGAGCGCTAAGTATCTGGCACAGCATGACTGGCAGCAGATCAGTATGCAGAACAATGCGTTTGCGGCGAAGAAGGTGTCGGATGAGCAGGATAAGACCCAGGCGGCCATCGCGGGGGAACATGCGGCACAGGTGTATGGACTGCAGGTACTGCAGAGAAAGGTCAACCATTCCGGCTCTAATTCCACCCGGTTTATCATAGTGACCAATCAGAAGATATTCAGAAAGGATGCGAAAAAGATCAGCATATGTTTTGAGATACCTCATGAAAGCGGCTCCCTTTACCATATGTTGTCTCATTTTATCTATAATCATCTGAACATGACGAAAATAGAGAGCCGGCCCGTGGAGGACAGGACCTGGGAATATCGGTTTTTTATTGATTTCGAGGGGAATCTGGCAGACAGCGCCGTGAAGAATGCGCTGCGGGGGCTGCGGGATGAAGCGAAGAATATGAAGATATTGGGGAATTACTGACATGAGAGAAAAGGAATTGATTGTATACAGGACGTTACAGGACGGAGCGCTGCTGCAGGATATGGCATGGCTTATGGATCATTATATGGAAGCGGAAAATGTGTATATGGGCGCCGGAGAAAACATGAACACTGCGAGAAGCATAGGCGCTGCCGGGAGCTTCTGTCTGCAGGAAGAAATGCGGGGATTATTTTACGACTGCATTCACAGACTGATAGAATTGGCGGGAACCTATGGATTTCATGGGAATTTATGGCATTGCTATCTGACCAACCTTCTGGTAAATCATGAGAACAGCTACAGCTGCAGCTGTGAGATCCGCGGAGCGGTTCAGGGCAGTATCAACGAGGCGGTGCTTCATGATATTGTTATCTTCAAGGAGTTATATGATTATGATTTCGGCCCCATGTGCGAGAAGCTGCAGGCGGGAGAATTCTCCCTGATAGAAAATTATGTCAACTGTTATGATGATGGCTGCGATGGCGGGATGGGGAAGACAAAACATGGGGTGAGCAAGGTCTACAACACCAGAATCTGTGCACGCATCTGTGAATTGGCTGAAAAGTTCTGCCAGGATCATACCCCGGAGGAAATGAAGGATACACTGACCCGGTTCTACAAGGAATACGGCGTGGGCAGGTTCGGCCTTCACAAGGCATTCCGTGTTGTGCATGAAGCGGCGGACGGAGATTGCATTTACGATGGCAGAGAGGGAATGCAGGGAGGCTGTGGAACCCATTACGGGAATGATTATGGAAGCGGCGGGATGCAGGGGGTACGGATTGAACCTATCCGCAATATCGCTCATGTGTGTCTGGATGATCTGGTGGGATATGAACTGGAAAAACAGAAACTTGTGGAGAACACGGAAGCTTTCGTGTCCGGAAGAGCTGCCAATAACTGTCTGCTTTACGGAGATGCAGGTACGGGGAAATCTTCCTGTATCAAGGCGATTGCCAATGAATTTTACAGCAGGGGCTTACGCATTATTGAGGTTTACAAACATCAGTTTCAGGACTTAAACCAGGTGATCAGCCAGATTAAAAACCGCAATTACAAATTTATCATTTACATGGATGATTTAAGCTTTGAAGAGTTTGAGACGGAGTATAAGTACCTGAAGGCGGTCATTGAGGGCGGCCTGGAAAGAAAACCTGAAAATGTGCTCATCTATGCGACCTCTAACCGCCGTCATCTGATTCGGGAGAATTATGGCGACAAAGAAGAGATACGGCAGGATATGCACACCAGTGATACGGTACAGGAGAAGCTTTCACTGGTATACCGGTTTGGGGTGACGATTTATTTCGGGGCGCCGGATAAGAAAAGGTTTCAGGAAATCGTAAAAGTACTGGCAAAGCGCAGCGGTATCTTCATACCGGAGGAAGAACTGCTGCTGGAAGCGAACAAATGGGAGCTTTCTCATGGGGGATTATCAGGACGTACCGCACAGCAGTTTATTGACTATGTGAGGGGAAAAAATTTAGAGACAGGAGGTATGGGCAGGTGAGTGTCAGGACCTTTGCAGCAATTGATGTGGGAAGCTATGAGCTGACTATGAAAATATTTGAGTTTTCAGGCAGGAACAATATGCGTGAGATTGATTGTATCAGCAGACGTCTGGATCTAGGTTCCGATACCTTTGCAAAAGGCAAGATCAGCAGGGAGAAGATGGATGAGCTCTGCAGGACCTTAAAAGAATTCTCCGAGATTATGAGCGCTTATAAGGTGGAGAATTATAAGGCATACGGTACCAGCGCCATTCGGGAGACGGAGAACACTACCATTGTGCAGGACCAGATTGCCCAGCGCACAGGGATAAAGGTGGAAATACTGAATAATTCCGAACAGCGTTTTCTGGATTATAAGTCCGTTGCATCCAAAGGGGAGAGCTTCCGGAAAATTATTGAGGAGAAAACGGCCATTTTAGATATCGGGGGCGGCAGCATCCAATTATCCCTTTTTGACAATGATACCCTGGTCTCCACCCAGAACCTGCGGCTGGGTGTTCTGCGCATTCAGGACTATCTGAATCGCTTTGCACCCAAGAGCTTCCGGACGGAAAATATGATCAACGAAATGGCCATGGCACAGCTGGGGACATATAAAAAGCTGTATCTGAAGGATCGGGAGATTAAGAATCTGATTATCATAGACGAATACATTTCTCCCTGGGTGGTGCGGATCAAGGGGAAGGAGGGTAAACTGCTTCTGGAAGAGTCGGAATTTGAAGCATTTATGGAGAACCTCCGGTCAAAAAGTCCTGCCCAGACAGCGCAGTTTATGGATATTCCCGAAGAACGGTTTCCCCTAGTATTCATCAGCGCCGTTCTTACTAAGGATATTGCGGAACTGATGGGAGCGCAGCGCATCTGGGCGCCGGGCGTTACACTCTGTGACGGGATTGCCTATGAATATGCGGAGAAAATTAAAATGTTCCGGGGGGAGCATGATTTTGAACAGGATATTGTGGCTTGTGCCATAAATATCAGCAAACGTTATATGGGGAGCAAGAAGCGCTCAGAGACATTGGAAAATATTACCACCACCATATTTGACAGCATGAAAAAGGTTCATGGTCTGGGCAAGAGGGAGCGTCTTTATCTTCGGCTTGCGGCAATCCTTTATGACTGCGGAAAATATGTCAGTATGATAAACATTGGAGAGACTTCCTATCAGATCATCATGGCAACGGAAATTATAGGGTTATCTCATTTGGAGCGGGAGATTGTGGCAAATGTGGTGCGTTTTAACCATAGCAGATATATTTATGACTGGCAGCAGGCGGGAGCCGCAGGGCTGGATGGGGCTTCCTTTCTGATCGTGGCAAAACTGACGGCAATTCTCAGGATGGCAAGCGGTTTGGACAGAAGCCATAAGCAGAAACTCAAAGGGCTGAAGGCATCACTCTCTGAGAAGAAACTGATTCTCATGGTGGATACACAGGAGGATATTACGCTGGAGAAGGGATATTTTGAACGGCGGGGAGAGTTCTTCCAGGAAGTGTTCAGCGTTGAGCCGGTGCTGAAACAACGGAAGATATTTTAGCAAAATGATTGGGTAAGGGGTGCAATTATGGGTGAAATTAATTTCTATAATCCGAAATATTATACCAACAGAGAGATGAGCTGGCTTTTGTTTGACCACAGAGTGTTGAACGAGGCGAGAGATAAGACGATTCCTTTGTTTGAGAGACTGAAATTCTTAAGCATTACCGCTTCCAATCTGGATGAATTCTTTATGATCCGGGTTGCTTCGCTGAGGGATATGGTGAATGCCAAATATCAAAAGCGGGATATTGCAGGGCTGACCCCCAAGGAGCAGTTAGAACAACTCAATACCGCGATTCATTCCCTGGTGGATCTGCAGTATTCCACCTATAATCGTTCTCTTGTGCCGCAGCTTCGGCAGAACGGGCTGCAGATTATTGGCAGGCATGAAGAGTTGACCAGGGAAGAGGCCGATTATGTAGATAAGTATTTTGAAGAGCTTGTATATCCCGTGCTGACGCCCATGGCGCTGGATTCTTCGCGGCCATTTCCGCTGATACGGAACAAGACGCTGAACATTGCTGCCCTTGTGCATAAGAAGAACAGTCTGGAGGAACTGGAATTTGCCACGGTACAGGTGCCCAATGTACTCAGCCGTATTGTGGAGCTGCCCGTAGAGGGGAAGGGGAAGAAAATCATTCTGCTGGAGGAAATCATCGAGAGGAATATACAAAAACTCTTCCTGAGCAATGATATTGTCTGCGCGTATCCTTTCCGTATTATGCGCAATGCGGATCTGACCATTGCGGAGGATGAGGCGGCGGATCTGCTGAAGGAAATTGAGAAGCAGGTGAAAAAGCGCCAGCGGGGCGAGGCAATCCGGCTGGAGGTGGAGGCAGGCTGTGATAAGCGGCTCTTGAAGATATTGAAAGAAGAGCTGCACATAGAAGAAGAAAACATCTATGCCATTGACGGGCCGCTGGATCTGACCGTGCTGATGAAAGTGTATGGACTGGACGGGTTCCGGCACTTGAAAGCACCCGGATTCACACCCCAGCAGGTGCCGCAGCTGCCGGCAGGGTGTGTGATTTTTGACGAAATCAAGAAAGGTGATATTCTGCTGCATCACCCCTATCAGACCTTTGAGCCGGTGGTGGATTTCATTGCCCAGGCGGCAAGAGATCCGGAAGTGCTGGCAATAAAACAGACCTTATACCGTGTCAGCGGCAATTCACCCATTATTGCAGCATTGGAGAGGGCTGCGGACAATGGCAAACAGGTGACGGTTCTGGTGGAGCTGAAGGCCCGTTTTGATGAGGAAAATAATATTGTGTGGGCGAAAAAGCTGGAAAAGGCCGGATGTCATGTGATTTACGGTCTGCTGGGACTGAAGACCCACAGCAAGATTACATTGGTGGTGCGCAAAGAAGAAGATGGTATCCGGCGTTATGTACATCTTGGAACAGGCAATTACAATGATGCCACAGCCAAACTGTATACGGATGTGGGACTGCTGACCTGTTCCGAGGCCATTGGAGAGGATGCAACGGCGGTATTCAACATGCTGTCCGGCTATTCGGAACCCCTTGTGTGGAATAAGCTGGCACTGGCGCCCCTGTGGTTAAAGGACAGGTTCCTGTACCTCATTGACAGAGAGAAAAAGTTTGCCCGGTCCGGCAGACCTGCACACATTATTGCGAAAGTGAATTCTCTCTGTGACAGGGATGTGATTGCGGCACTGTATGAGGCCAGTGCGGCAGGGGTCAAGATTGATCTGATTGTAAGAGGAATCTGTTGTCTGAAAACAGGTATCAAGGATGTCAGCGAGAATATTACGGTTCGTTCCATTGTGGGAAATTTCCTGGAACACAGCAGGATATTCTATTTTGAGAATGATGAGCATTATGAGATTTACTGCGGCAGTGCGGACTGGATGCCCCGTAATCTGGAGCGCCGTGTCGAAATCCTGTTCCCTGTGGAGCGGCCGGAGCTGAAGGAGAAATTGCTGCATATTCTGCAATGCCAGTTAAAGGACAATGTGAAGGCATCAGTGCTGCAGACAGACGGGACTTATGAGAAGGCCGATAAGCGGGGGAAGCATATCTATCAGTCCCAGGAGACATTCTGCAAGGAAGCCATTGCGGAGGCAAAAGAGGCTGTGAAAGAGGATCCGGCATCTACCAGGGTATTTATTCCTGAAACGCATCATGAGTAATGGAGGATGAAATGAAAAAGTATGAGTATGTGAATGTCCATATCGGTAAATTCTGTGGTGCGAAATCAGAAGAGCATAGGGCCATTATCGATCAATATGCCGCAAAGGGGTATCGCTATGCAGGATTTATTCCTACAAATATGAGCGATTATGGGAAGATAAAGGATATGGATCTGGTTTTTGAAATGGATTTGGAAGCTTGCAATACTGTAGAACATAATGTGTCCAAGGGATGCCAGAGTACTGGGCTTTTGCGGCATATGGAGCATTGCCTGTGGGAATAAACGGAGAAAATGGCGGAGAAGGGGAGGAATCAGATGAAAATTGTACTTGCATCGGCATCGCCCCGCAGACGGGAGCTGCTGGAGCAGATTGGGCTTGCTTTTGAGGTGTCGGTGAGCCATGTGGAAGAAAAGACAATTGCTGTGGAGCCTGGGCTTGTGGTAGAAGAGCTGTCAAGACAGAAAGCGGAAGTGGTGCTGGAAACCCTTACCTGTACGGAGGATGTGCTGGTGATTGGGTCGGATACGGTGGTGTCGGCAGATGGACGGATACTTGGGAAGCCTTCCGGCGAGAAGGATGCAGTCCGTATGCTGGAAAGGCTTTCAGGAAGAAGCCATGAGGTGTATACCGGGGTGACACTGCTGTATCGGACCGGGGGGATGAGTGCTGCCCAGGTACGGCAGCGTATTTTCCACGAGATGACGAAGGTGGACTTTTATCCCATGACGCAGCAGGAGATTGCAGACTATGTGGCTTCAGGAGATTGTCTGGATAAAGCAGGAGCCTATGGGATTCAGGGTCTGTGTGCCAGATACATCAGAGGAATTGAAGGGGATTATCATAATGTGGTGGGACTGCCTGTGGGCAGATTATACCAGGAGATGAAGGAACTGACAGGATAAGGGATTTATCAGGATGAAGGAACTGACAGGATGAAGGAACTGATCAGGATGAAGGAACTGACAGGATGAAGGAACTGACAGGATGAAGGAACTGATCAGGATGAAGGAACTGACAGGATGAAGGAACTTATCAGGATGAAGGAACTGGCAGGATAAGGGATTTATCAGGATGAAGGAACTGATCAGGATGAAGGAACTGATGGGATAATGGAATTCATATTAAAAAGGGTTTTATAGGATAAAGGAACGGAGGCAGTATGAGTGAAGAAAAGAAGGCGGTAATTTTTGATTTGGACGGAACTCTTTCCGATTCCATACATAGTATAAAGTACTGTGGGGACAGGGCAGTGGCGCCTTTTGGCTATGGACCTTTTAGTGTGGAGCAGTATTATTATTTTGTGGGGGATGGAGCGGCTAATCTGGTAAAACGAGCGTTGACTGCAGGCGGAGACAAGGATCTGACGCATTTTGAAGAAGCTTTTGCATTATATAAAGAAATCTTCCGGGATAATTGCATGTATCAGGTACGGCCTTATGAGGGAATCTGCGAACTGCTGGCGGTATTGAAGGAGCGGGGAATACGGATAGCGGTGCTCTCCAATAAACCTCATGCGGAAACAATCAATGTGGCAGAGTCCCTTTTCGGTAAGGGCTATTTTGACATGATTCAGGGCCAGATGGAGCATGTGCCGATCAAACCAAGCCCGGAAGGCGCATTCCGAATTCTGGAAACATTGCATTTGAGAGCGGAGGATGTTCTGTATCTGGGGGATACGGCTACAGATATGAAGACGGGTAAAAGTACAGGAGCTTTTACCCTGGGAGCGCTGTGGGGATTCCGGGATCGGAAAGAATTGGAAGAGGGCGGCGCGGATGCGGTTATCGCACATCCTATGGAATTGCTGCAGTATGTGTAAAAAGCAGCATGGATTATGATGCCGGACGGATTGATTCTCTGCAAAATGTATATCATAAGTTATAACCAATTGTAGAAAAGTGGAGTAAGATATTGACAGGGGCGGAGCATCGTATTATGATGTGGGCATAGGGAAGCTTAGAAGGTGATTACTTGGAAAGGGGGTGGGAAGATGCATCAGTTTGATGACGAAGTATTGGAGTGCTTTTTGGAAAACCAGCAGCAGTTGTTTCCTGACAATGTGGCGGAAACGCTGGAGGAAGCGGAAGACTTTCTGGAAGAATGTATGGCAGTGGTTGTGAATTCCGCAGAAGAAGTTGCTGCGTTTTTTGAGGAAGAAGGCATCGATATGGAGGGTGCAGCAGGAGATGAAATCCTGGAGGCAGATGAAGTATTCGATATCGGCGACGGCAGATACCTGATTGTGGAGGCTTAAGTAACAGTTCAGACAGCGAGATTTGCATGCGCCAAAACGCATTCTGTTTAAGTTTTGTGTGTATTTTATGTAACAGTGCAGCGACCTGCCTGAACTGTTACATGCTTAATGATTTCAGTGCCTGAAGCCTTCTGCGAAGGCTTGTTACTGTGAATGGAGTGAACAGTAAGCATGATGCCGGAGGGAATGATTTTTAAGATAGTTATGGCTTTCGGGAAGTAACGAAAGCCATAACTATCTATTCACGTATTGGAGGCAGAACTGCGGATATTTTTCAGATTCTGCAGCACCGAATAGGGAACGAACAGTCTGCCATAGCCGACGGCCAGATCCAGACCAGGTTTATTGCTGCCATGGAAATCGCTGCCGCCGCTGATGAGCAGATGATATTTGACTGCCAGTGCGCGTATCTGGCGTTCTTCTGCAGGGGTATAGGTGCTGTAAATGGCTTCTATTCCTATTAGTCCGGCCTCTTTTAATGCTGCAGTCAAAGTGTCTAACCGATCATCGCTCATGCGATAGAGAATGGGATGTGCCAGGATGGGGATACCATCTGCGGCTAAGATGAGTTTTACGGCCTGTCCGGGTGTCACTTTTTCACGGGGAACATAACAGGGGCCATGGTCGTCAATATAACGTTCAAATGCTTCTTTCATGCTTTTGATATAGCCGTGGTTGAGCATATATTTTGCATAATGTGCTCTCGTGATTACGGCATCGGGGAATTCCGCCAGGAGATCCTCGTAGGTCACATGTATGCCGTGTTCCTGGAGTAAGAGGCACATTTTGCGGTTTCTGGATTCTCTGGATGACACAAATTCCTGTAATTGCTTTTGAAATGCTTCGTTGTGATAGTCGATATATAATCCCACAATGTGCACATCCTGTCCTTGATATTCCGTAGAAAATTCAATGCCGGGTATGACTTCCAGAGCGGAAGAATCCGGACAATGCCGGGATGTCAGGCTTTCCGCATAGGATATGGCTTCGTCCAGCCCGTCTATGGTATCATGGTCTGTGAGGGCAAATGCGGCCAGTCCTTTTTCTATGGCATAATCTACTAATTGGGAGGGAGAGAAGGTACCGTCGGAACGGTTGGAATGTACATGCAGATCCACGGGAGGAAGTGTCCCGCGGGGAAAGCCCCCGTGGGAACGGATTGATTTATTCATAATCTTCGTCCTCTTCCTTATGGTCGGTGACAGCAGTCCGTTTTCTGGCCATCTCATCATTTGCCAGATATTCGTCATAGGTGGTAATCTTGTCAATGATATGGCCGTCCGGCAGAATCTCTATGATACGGTTGGCAGTGGTCTGCACAAATTGATGGTCATGGCAGGAGAACAGCGCCACTCCGGGAAATTTAATTAATCCATTGTTCAAAGCAGTGATGGATTCCATGTCCAGGTGGTTGGTGGGCTCATCTAACACAAGGCAGTTGGCGCCGCTGATCATCATCTTGGAAAGCAGACAGCGTACTTTTTCACCGCCGGAGAGTACTTTTACTTTCTTCACGCCATCTTCACCGGCGAACAGCATACGTCCCAGGAAACCGCGGACGTAAGTTACATCCTTTACGGGAGAGTAGCCGGTCAGCCAGTCGACAATCGTCAGATCGTTGTCAAATTCTGCCGTACTGTCCTTGGGGAAGTAAGCCTGGGAGGTAGTTACACCCCATTTGACGGTTCCTTCGTCCGGTTCCAGCTCGCCCATAAGAATCCGGAACAATGTGGTCTTGGCAAGTTCCTGGCTGCCCACGAAAGCTATTTTATCCTCATGCCCCATAATAAAGGAAATATCATCCAATATTTTCACACCGTTGATGGTTTTGGACAGATGCTCTACAGTGAGTACTTCGTTGCCGATCTCACGGTCAGGGCGGAAGTCAATATAGGGATATTTGCGGCTGGAAGGTTTGATTTCATCCAGTTCTATTTTCTCCAGGGCGCGTTTCCTGGAAGTTGCCTGTTTGGACTTGGATGCGTTGGCAGAGAAGCGGGAAATGAATTCCTGCAGCTCCTTGATTTTTTCTTCCTTTTTCTTGTTGGCTTCCTTCATCTGCCGGATGAGCAGCTGGCTGGATTCGTACCAGAAATCATAATTGCCTGCATAGAGCTGGATTTTGCCGTAGTCGATATCGGCAGTGTGGGTACATACCTTATTCAGAAAATAGCGGTCATGGGAGACTACGATGACCGTATTCTCAAAGTCAATGAGGAAATCTTCCAGCCATGCAATGGCATCCAGATCCAGATGGTTGGTGGGCTCGTCCAGCAGCAGAATGTCAGGGTTGCCGAACAGCGCTTTTGCCAGCAGCACTTTTACCTTGATACTGCCATCCAGATCTTTCATGAGGGAATAATGCAATTCCGGTGAGATGCCAAGGCCATTGAGCAGCATGGCGGCATTGGATTCTGCCTCCCAGCCGTCCATTTCCGCAAATTCGCCTTCCAATTCGCTGGCGCGGATACCGTCTTCATCGGTGAAATCTTCTTTCGCATAGATGGCGTCTTTTTCCTTCATAATCTGATACAGCCGTTCATTGCCCATGATAACGGTGTCCATAACAATACAGTCATCATATTTAAAATGATCCTGTTCCAGAACGGAGAGCCGCTGTCCGGGGGTGATAGTAACATCGCCCTTGGTGGTCTCCAGTCTGCCATCCAGAATCTTCAGGAAAGTAGATTTCCCGGCGCCGTTTGCACCGATTAATCCATAGCAGTTGCCCTCTGTAAATTTAATGTTTATGTCTTCAAATAATGCTTTTTTTCCAATACGCAGGGTTACATTGTTTGCGCTTATCATATCATACCTCCCGGTTTTTTGTTTCAATTTTGAATTTGGTTTCGCAGAGGCATCTCTGCATCATACCTGGTGATCGGTAACGGTTTGGGCAGCGCATCCGCGAAGTTAAAACTGTATTTCTGTGCGGACGCCGCTGATACTCAAGAGCGGTAACGATAAAAGCTGCTGCCGACTCATAGTGACTGCCGCTCGTGGGTCAGGCGGCAGGGAAAATTTCAGCAATCGTCAGTATAAACTATTATACATAAAATTCTTGTTTTTTCAAGAGAAAAGAAGGATTTACAATTTTGCTTTTTTGTCAAATACTTCTTGACGTTTGTACATTCCTCTGGTAAATTGTAACAATAAGAAGCATATCTGAAATCAAAGTACCAGAGATTGAGGAAGGGAAAGGAAATAGACGAATATGAAAAAATGGGTTTATTTGTTTACGGAAGGCAACGCTGATATGCGTGAGCTTTTGGGCGGTAAAGGCGCCAACCTGGCGGAAATGACCAACTTAGGGCTGCCTGTACCTCAGGGGTTTACGATTACCACTGAGGCATGTACGCAGTATTATGAGGATGGCAGACAGATTAATGATGAAATCCAGGGACAGATTAATGAGTATATCGGTAAAATGGAAGAGATTACCGGCAAGAAATTCGGAGATACCAGGAATCCTTTGCTTGTTTCCGTCCGTTCCGGTGCCAGAGCATCTATGCCGGGTATGATGGATACGATTCTGAATCTGGGCCTGAATGAGACAGTGGTGAATACCATTGCAACTCAGACCGGCAATGAGAGATGGGCATGGGATTGCTATAGAAGATTTATTCAGATGTATTCGGATGTGGTTATGGAGGTCGGCAAGAAATATTTTGAAGAGCTGATTGACAAGATGAAAACCGAGAGGGGCGTAAAGCAGGATGTGGAGCTGACCGCAGCGGATCTGAAGGAGCTGGCAAATCAGTTCAAGGCGGAATATAAGGCGAAAATCGGAGCGGATTTCCCGGATGACCCCAAGGCGCAGCTGATGGGAGCTATTAAGGCAGTGTTCCGTTCCTGGGACAACCCTCGTGCCAATGTGTACCGTCGTGACAATGACATTCCCTATTCCTGGGGAACTGCTGTCAATGTGCAGATGATGGCATTCGGAAACTGGTCCGATGAGTCCGGCACAGGTGTTGCATTTACCAGAGATCCGGCAACGGGCGAGAAGAAATTGATGGGTGAATTCCTGATGAACGCACAGGGTGAGGATGTGGTTGCAGGCGTCCGCACACCGCAGAAGATTGAAGAGATGGCAAAGGTAATGCCGGAGGTATTCGAGCAGTTTAATAAAGTCTGTGCTACACTGGAGAACCATTACAGAGATATGCAGGATATGGAGTTTACCATTGAGAACAGGAAGCTGTATATGCTGCAGACCAGAAACGGTAAGAGAACGGCTCAGGCAGCGTTGAAGATTGCCTGCGATCTGGTGGATGAGGGGATGAGGACGGAGGAAGAGGCAGTTGCCATGATCGATCCCCGTAATCTGGATACACTGCTGCACCCGCAGTTTGATGTGAAGGCATTGAAGGCGGCAACACCCTTGGGCAAGGGACTTGGCGCTTCCCCCGGCGCTGCCTGCGGTAAGGTGGTATTTACGGCGGAAGAAGCGGAAGAATGGGCTGCAAAGGGGGAGAAAGTAGTTCTGGTGCGTCTGGAGACTTCTCCCGAAGATATTACCGGCATGAAGGCTGCACAGGGAATCCTGACAGTCCGCGGCGGCATGACTTCTCATGCGGCAGTGGTTGCACGAGGCATGGGTGCCTGCTGTGTGTCCGGCTGCGGCGATATCATTATGGATGAAGCAAATAAGAAATTCACTCTGGCAGGAAGAGAGTTCAGGGAGGGAGATTTCATCTCCATTGACGGTTCTACCGGCAATATTTATGGAGAGGAGATTCCTACGGTGGACGCAACCATTGCCGGAGAATTCGGCCGTATAATGGCATGGGCGGACAAATACAGGAAGCTCAGGGTTCGTACCAATGCGGATACACCTGCAGATGCGAAAAAGGCAAGGGAGCTTGGGGCAGAAGGAATCGGTCTGTGCCGGACAGAGCATATGTTCTTTGAAGAGAGCAGAATTGCTGCATTCCGTGAGATGATCTGTGCCGACACGGCAGAGGAGAGAGAAACTGCACTGGATAAGATACTTCCTTTCCAGCAGGAGGACTTTGAGAAGCTGTATGAAGCTTTGGGTGGATATCCGGTAACGATTCGCTTCCTTGATCCGCCTCTCCATGAGTTTGTGCCCACGGAGGAAGCTGATATTGAGAAGCTGGCAGTGGCCCAGGGCAAGTCTGTGGAAGAAATCAAGAATATCATTGAAGGGCTGCATGAGTTCAATCCTATGATGGGTCACAGAGGATGCCGTCTGGCAGTGACATATCCTGAGATTGCAAGAATGCAGACGAAGGCTGTGATCAGAGCTGCTATCAATGTACAGAAGGCTCATCCTGACTGGAAGGTAAAACCGGAGATTATGATTCCGCTGATCTGTGAAGTGAAGGAATTGAAATATATTAAGAAAACGGTTAGGGAGACTGCTGACGTGGAGATTCAGGCGGCAGGTATTTCATTGAATTATGAAGTGGGAACCATGATTGAGATTCCAAGGGCAGCGCTGACTGCGGATGAGATTGCCGCAGAAGCAGATTTCTTCTGCTTTGGAACCAATGATCTGACCCAGATGACCTTTGGCTTCTCACGAGATGATTCCAGTAAGTTCCTGAATTCGTATTACGATGCTAAGATTTTCGAGAATGATCCGTTTGTGAAGCTGGATCAGAGCGGCGTGGGCAGATTGATGGAGACCGCAATCAAACTTGGAAAGCCGGTGAATTCCAAGCTGCATATCGGTATCTGCGGCGAGCATGGCGGTGATCCTTCCTCCGTGGAATTCTGTCATAAGATCGGGCTGGATTATGTGTCCTGTTCACCCTTCCGGGTGCCTATTGCAAAACTTGCGGCGGCGCAGGCGGCTATTAACAACAAGAGGAATTAGACAACCACATATTTACTTCTGTACCTTAACGGTGTCGAGAGAGGATGTAAGAGCATTTATGGCTGAACGTCCAGAGTACACAAAGGCTAACAGATTTAAGGATATTGTGGTAAAAGTCTATATATAAGTTCTGCAAGGGAAAGCAAAGTGCTTTCCCTTGTTTGATGTTTGGGAATAGACCCTATTTCGGGGTTTGTTCCCTTTTTTATTCAATATCTTTAATGAAGGAGGTTCATGTATGAACAACACAGCGTTAAGAGCAGGGGCGCAGAGCGCCAACAACACACACATGGTTTTTGCAAACGAGGAACATGAGAAG
>CAJUAP010000027.1 GCA_910584435.1 uncultured Acetatifactor sp. | reverse complement strand
GTATGGATGGCCATCCGGCCGTCTCCTGCCTTGAATATGGTCTTATTATACCATGTTCCTCATGAAAATAAAAGCAGAAAGGGCAAGATAAAATACCTCTTCCGTCTATACCTCCCTGTTCCGTCTGGTCTTCACGAATCCTGACACCGCAAAAATAATCGCAGCCACACAGCAGAATCCCTTCAGCAGTTCATACCAGATGCCATGAGGGACTATTGCACAGCCAACCGCATTAAACAGCAGTCCCACAGGTATCAATATGGACGGCAATCTCCTTCTTCCTGCCGCCTGACCGATTCTCTCCTTTAAATCATCCAAAATATCGCTTACGCGCATCACTTCCCTCAGGATTGCAATAATAATGGCTGTTATAAAGAAACTCACAAAAACCGCTGTATTTCTTCCGTTCATGACAACAAAAAGTTCCATAAACAGACAGATACACTCTATCACCATAACAACCATAAATATACGCTTAGTTTTAGTGTAATATGCAATGGCAGATTCCACATCCGTATACAGCACAAAATCCCCCTCCGCCGCCTTTCTCCGCAGAATCACCCACATTCCCCACACACATACGATTTCAATTCCGGACTCTCTCATAAACTCCCTGTAATCATTACTCACGCGGAATAAACCTTCGCTACAGTCAATCTGGTATACGTACTCACCCGGCTGGCATTTATCAAAACTGTAAAATCCTGCCGCAAAACCTGTCATGGCATATCCTTTGCGAGCCATTTCATTCAGCCATTCTGTCTCCTTGTCATTGTTCAAACCCAGTCGAAATTTTACCATTTCCTTCACCCCTCCATGATTGCTGCATTTCTAAGCAGCTCTTCCAAACGCTTTTTCTCTTCCGCAAATACCGCTCTTCCCAAATCCGTAATAATATATTCCTTCTTCTTCCGGGAATCCGTCTCTGCGCTGAATACCCGGATCCAGCCCTTTGCAGTCATGGTCTGCATGGCCCCATATAAAGTTCCGGGGCCAAGCACTACTCTTCCCTCAGTCAGCTTCTCCACCTCCTGAATAATCCCGTAACCATGATTCGGCTTCCT
Organism: uncultured Acetatifactor sp.; assembly: GCA_910584435.1. Lineage (GTDB taxonomy): Bacteria > Bacillota > Clostridia > Lachnospirales > Lachnospiraceae > Acetatifactor. The sequence goes on along the minus strand of CAJUAP010000027.1, from coordinate 53,204 downwards.
CACTGACAGCAGAATATAAAACAATGCTTCTGTCAGCGGCGTATTTTTCTGAACGTTCTCCTGCCTCTCCCGCACTTTTGTTTTACGCCTTTCTACTTAATCTCTGTTCATCATCCCCTGACTTTTTACCCCTTTGCCTTTTGTCCCTCAATTACCTTTTCGCCAATGCCACACCTTATGCCAGCCTCCTGTCAATGCAAAATCTCTTCCACAAATTTATTCATCCACTCTAATTCCTGCCACTGCCGAAACGGACTAACGGCGCCCAAACCTCTTTGAATCCAGCCAACACCAGATTTGTGACAATACCAAGCTTATGCACCTCAAAATTATACCTGAAAATATACCGTCTCCCTATATATCGTTTTCCGATATATCTTTAATTCAATATATCAATATACGATATATTTGTCAAGAATTTTATTTTCTTAAAATTTCTTATGTATGCAATAATCTCTGATTTTTATATTTTACAATTAAAGTATTTATAGTATAATCAATAATAAAGTAAGGTTCTGTCCTGCGTGGACAGGACAAAAATGCACAAGATTTGGAGAAAATGTTATGAGAAAATACATTTTAATGACAATATTGTTTCTGTTCTGCATGTTTCCATCAGCTTGCGGCCGGAGGGAAAATGATGGAACCACATGGCAGGGGATAGCGCCAGGCATGGAAGATCTGACCGCTATTACCGAAAGGAAGGAATACTATGATCTTGCTGTAGAACAAGATGACTTTGATGCAAAATTGTGGGAGAAAAATCCACAGAATGAACAATTATCAATGGCAGTTCTCATGGGCGGAACCGGCTATATCCCTGTGGGCACACAATTTTATCAGGGTGAGCCGATTCAGCTCTGGGCAATGCGGAATTTGAAAGAATCCAAAATCTATTTGTACACAAAAGACGGATCCCTTGAACTTCTGCTGCCGGATGCCCCTTTTCAATATATTGGTTATTCCCCGGATTACCAATGGTACCTTGACCAGAACGGAGATTTCTACTGTTACCGCACTGCTTACCCATACACAGTCACAGGAAAATACCAGGCTGAAAGCTCTATTGTAAAAATTCAATCATCCGGGAAAGTCTTATATGAAAATAAGCCGGAGCCCGGTGTCATTATAGAAGATTTCTGTCAGCTGGAAGACGGCAGGATATACCTGCAATTGCGGGAAGAGCAAGATAACACACGTCTGCTTGCAGAATTAGACTCCGAAACCGGAACACTTATTCCGGAGTCCAAGATAGAGATACCCTTTGCATATGGTATGTATCTTGGTTCCGCAGGTGATGCCCCGGCAGTGACAGGCAATTCCGATCAGGAAATTACTTCCAAAATCATGAAAGTAAATGTCTCTGACGGAAGCCTCTCGCCTGTCCTGTACTTTGCGGGAACATCCTATATATGGAAATGGAACATGACTTTACAGGATTTCCGCGTACTGGAAGATGGCTGCATAGAACTCCTCTGGACAGATTTTATCGGAGTGAACCGCTATGTGGAGAAGCTGCATATGGAAAAAGTGCAGAGAATCCCCCTTGTTGTACGGGGATCATTCTATGACGAATCCTGGCTTGGAGAACGGACTGCCCTTTTTAACAAAAATAACGATACCTATCATGTGATTCTGGAGGATTGTGGATTAGGGAATGATGTGGCTGATTTTGCCCGGCTGACCAGCATTCAGATAGGTGCCGGGAAAGGACCGGATATCCTGTGCGGAGAAGACTTCCTGGGCGATTATATCGTAGGGATGCTGGAAAAAGGCGCTCTGGAGGAACTAACACCCTATATAGAAGCTTCCGGCATTGAGGAAGAGGATTATTTCCCACTGGTCTTCTCCAGCTGGCGACAGGGAGAACAGATTTACGGCATCAACTACAAAATGGATATCTGGGACACAGAAATTGCCCAGGAAGTGCTGGGAAACCATGAGGCACCTGATGACATAGAGACCCTGGCGGACGCCCTGCTCTCCTGGGACGGAAACGGCGTATATTCCGGCTATGACTCGGCCATGGTACTGGACTCGTTTTTAAGAGGAACAGAAACCCTCTGGGGTATGGTGGACTGGGAACGGGACAGTTGTAATTTCAATACCTCTCTGTTCAGGAAGCTGCTGGAAGCATCAAAACGTTATGGTGATGACGGCAGAAAAGATTTGGTATCCAATATCTACAGCAATAGATATTATAATAATGTAATAAATTTCAGAGGAACGGCAGAACAGATCGATGCCGGAAAGGTTCCTTGCGGAATTTTGTTTGATGACGGCCGCCACGCTGTTTCCAGTTCCTGGTCTACACTGGCAATAAACGCCAATTCCCTCCACAAGGATGCCGCATGGGAATTTATCTCTTACCTGATTGGAGATGAGACCCAGAATGATATTACTTATCCCACACCACCCGTACAGAAGAAGGCTTTTGACATATGGGTGCAGATGTGGGTGGACAGAATTGCCAATCCCCCCATAACAAAAGCAGCATATTATCCGCCTTTAAATCCGGATACTTCGAAAGAAAAACAGGAAGAATACAAAAGAGCAATCCAGGAAGCCAAACCCTTACCCATCCGGACAAACCCCATTCGTGCAATTATCCTTGAGGAATCAGAAGATTTTTTCAACGGAAGCAAAAGCACAGATGAAGTAATAAGCGTGATAAATAACCGGGTGCAGTTGTACCTGGATGAGAACCGTTGACCGCCTTATCTGCTCTGCCATATGATGGTATACATAAGCCCCTCTCAAATGTGCGGCTTTATAAGCCGCACTGTGATTGCAGGACTTTCACACATTGAAACGCATATCTTCTGTGCTTTGTGCATCTGCGTAATAGTCCATGTCCTGTTCGGACTGTTACGCATCCTGCCTCACATATTGCCGCAGCGGATACCCCTTGGAATCCATGCCATACCTCAGATCAATTTACAGTTGAGGCTGACTATCAGTCACTCTGAGAAAATCCATTGTTCAGCCTGTGATTCACAACCTTCAGCACCAGATGATATAATCCTCTGAACACCGAAAACACTAAAAACATACAAACGAAACCAAGTACGCCAAACATAATGTCCGCAAACTCCATTGTACCTGTATGTGTCACTCTCTGACCGATTTCAATGGCAAAAGTGATAACAATAATCAGAGTAAACACGTATATCCAGCTCACCACCATAATATGATCATGTTTTACCAGCCACTTGAACACAGGATGCACAACAAATATCATGGCCATCCCCAATGCCCCGATAATCAGGAAATGCAGTTCCTTATCCGAAAAGTTATACTCATAGGCATCATTCAACATCAACAGGCGGTTATGTATTTTAGCAATGATTTCTACCATCCAATATAATAATCTTTCCATTGGTATCTCCTATTCCATGCCGCTTGGGGCAATCTGTTCATCGATATTCAATATTCTTTAGATATTTCGGTTATTCCGTATTTTTGTTTGAAAGCTGCCAGTTCTTCCTGACTGCGTATCAGACATTCTTCTCTGAATTCTTTGCTATGGATATTCTGAAAACCTGCCACCTGTTCACCATTACATATACTGCATTTTAAAATCGGCCTCCAGTTTTCCTTATCATAATCCGTAACCACAATCTGCTTTTTTCTGCGAAACATTCTGCATTTCTCCTTATATATGGTTCCGTCCTCAATTACCTCGTCCCATGGGCTAATCATAACGCTTTCCCAACAGATAGTCAATATAAGAATACTTAAGAATTAACGAATGATGAAACCTCCGCTGCCGGAACAGAAAGGAATTGACCGCATTACTATTTTTTGATAAAATCATGATAAACCAAATTCTTATGCACAGCAGCGAGGAGAAAAATGGAGAAAGAGATTGCAATAGACCAATTGATAACCGACCTGATGAAAAAATGCGGCCTTGGCACTGTGATTACTTCCATTGAGCCTGTATCCGGCGGATATATGCATCGAATGTACCGCGTAAGAACAGACTGCGGCACATACGCCGTCAAACATCTCAATCCTGAAATCATGGCCAGAGAAGGTGTGCATGATAATTATGCAAAGGCGGAAAAAATTGAAACTCTTTTGGAGCAGGAAAACATTCCTATTGTACCGGCAATCACGGTAAACGGCAGGAAAATGCAAAATGCCCACGGACATTATTTCTATCTGTTCCACTGGCAGGACGGAGCCATGACCGATTGGAAGCATATTTCAGAGGAAGAATGCCGCATTGCAGGAAATATTCTTGGAAACATTCATGCAATTCAACCTCAAAATACTTCCCGCCAAGAACCGGTATACAGTAAAATCAATTGGCAGGAGTATGTCCGGAAAGCAGATGAGGAAAAGAACGAGCTTGCCTCAGTCTTAGCTGATAATGTACCGCTGCTCGTTTACGCCGAACAAGAATTAAACGCTGCCAGAGCTTCCCTGCCGGATATCATGTGCATTTCCAATGCGGATATGGATCCCAAAAATGTCATGTGGGATCAGGGAAATCCATGGGTCATCGATTTGGAATGTCTTGACTATGGCAATCCCATATCGGATGCACTACAATTAGCGCTTCAATGGTCAGGAATTATAACATACCATATAGACATTGATAAAATGACTGCATTTTTTAACGGCTACCTGGCAGCATATGATAATTGTTTCCGAGCATACGGCAGTGTATTTGGATTGGCCTATACCTGGGTAGAATGGTTAGAGTACAATATAAAGAGAGCCCTTGGCATATGCACGGATGAAACAGAACGGATGATGGGTATTTCTGAGGCCAAAAACACAATCCAAAGAATAAAATACCTTCACAGCGCGGAACAGCAGATCAAGGAAGCCTTAGATTCCCGTCTGCCCCGGATTGATGCCGCAGAATATGACAATCATGATGAACGAATATGTTATTATGAGCTATTGCTGGAAGGTGATATTACAGACCTTCCTCAATATGAACTTCCGGAAGGCTACCGCTTCGTTTCATATACTGGCAATGACCGGGATGCATGGATTGCCATTGAGATGTCCGCCAGAGAGTTTGTTAGTTATGAACAGGGATTGGAAGCATGGAATCGTTATTATGCAGCAAGACTTGATGAACTGCCGCACAGAATGTTCTTCATTGAAACCGGTACAGGTGAGAAAATAGCTACAGCCACAGCCCTTTATCATATTTACGGAAGGGATACATCCAATGACGGCTGGCTTCATTGGGTGGCTGTCAAACGGGAATATCAGGGGAAGGGATTGTCAAAACCTTTGATCACACATGTCCTTAAGGTGATGCATCAGTTAGGACATACGCATGCTAAAATTCCTACGCAAACCAATACATGGCTGGCATGTAAAGTATATATGGATTTGGGTTTTGTACCGGTTGAGAAAAATTTAGAGCATAATGCGGAAGGCTGGAAGATCATAAAGGCTTTGACCGGACACCACACCCTTCAAACGTAACAGTTCAGCCAGGTCACTGAATTGCCGCCTTTGACAAACATTTTGACAAACTTCCGGTTGTACATGCCCCTTTTATGTGATAACATTTTGTATATGGAAGACTGCAGAATACATGTTGCGGTACTTGATACTAAAGCACAGGCCATGCCGTAACACAGGAATATCTTCTGCATTGTGAAGGAAAATGAAGATTGGCTGTATACCAGGGTGGAGCATAAAAATATGAAACAGATAAGCGAAGACATAAAAAGAGAAAATTTCAAACAGGTATATCTTCTCTATGGCGAAGAGCGGTATCTGCGCAGACAATACAGAGAGAAACTCCGAAAAGCGCTTTCAGAAGACGGCGACACAATGAACACCCATTTCTATGAAGGCAAGGATCTTCCTGTGAGCGAAGTAATCGATCTGGCTGAGACTCTGCCCTTCCTGGCCGAACGAAGAGCAATTTTCATTACAAACAGCGGTTTGTTCAAATCCGGCGGTGAAAAAATGGCAGAATATTTCTCTTCCCCCAACGAGACTACTTTCTTCGTTTTCACCGAAAGCGAAGTTGACAAACGCAGCAAGCTGTACAAAGCCGTACAGTCTAAAGGTTATGCCGCAGAGTTCCCTGTGCAGGATGAAAACACCCTGAAACGCTGGATTGCCGGCGCACTGGCAAGGGAAGGCAAGAAAATCACGGAAAGCACCGCTCTGCTGCTCTTATCAAAAGTCGGAACGGATATGGATAATATACAAACGGAATTGGAAAAACTCATATGTTATTGTATGGAGCGGGAGATCGTCACTGCAGAAGACGTGGAAGCAATCTGTACCACCCATGTCAGCAACCACATATTTGATATGATCAACGCCATTGCTGCAAAACAGCAAAAACAGGCGCTGAATCTCTATTATGATCTTCTCGCCCTGAAGGAACCGCCCATGCGCATCCTGTTCCTGATTGCAAGACAATGCAATATGCTGCTGCAGACCAAAGAATTGAAAACAAAGGGTTACGACAACCGCACTATCGCTTCTAAGATTGGCGTTGCCCCCTTCATTGCCGGCAAATATGTAAGTCAGGCATCCAAATTCAGAACCGCTGCCCTGCGCAATGCGGTAGAAAAATGTGTGGAAGCGGAGGAAGCCGTGAAAACCGGACGCATGAATGATGTAATGAGTGTAGAGATTCTTATATTATCAGTGTTATAATCATCCGCTATCCGGCATAATAACCGCATTCTGTCATTACCAATACAGCTCCATATGTTTCCTCGTCTCTTTCTCTGTCAGCTGAAACCTGTTCCTCACCTTATTCGCCGTCTCTTCAAAGCTGACGCCCAATTCCCGGCAAGTCATAATCAATGCCTTTATTCCCTGGACAATTCCTTCTCTTCTTCCTTCTCTTCTTCCGGCTTTTACTCCCTTTCTCATCCCCTTCTCCACCATCTCATCCAGCAAATCACACATTTTCCGTCCTCCTTCCTTCTTCATAAACGGTATATTGTTCAGATGCCGCATATCAAATACATGAATGGTGTTCTTATCCAGATAGTCCTCCGCCTCTTCCGGCACAGGATACTCCACAAGCTCCCTGATGCTCCTTGCACCGTTCCATGGCTTCCTCCCCCAGTTCAACACCATGCTGATCACCGGATAGACCCCCTGACTCTTACCCTGGCGGTACTGACTGCGGTACGATGCTCCCTGATATCCCGCTTCCCTCAAAGGCATCTTCCTGTCCACCCTCCCCTGATTTTCCTCCAGATAAACAGCCCGAACCACCCCCGCATCCGTCATAATATCATACATACCAAAATCCCGGAACTGGCTGTGCTGTTCTCCGTCCCTTCCGATATAAATGCTCTCTGTGGGTGCCGGCTGCAAGGATTCTTCGCGCAGAATCCCTTTTCCTCCATACAAGAGAACATTCACCGTCTCCGCAAACACATCCCTGCACGCCATAAACTGCTTCTCGGACTTATCCGCTTTCCCCATTTTATCCGTCCCTCCTTCTTATCAAATATGAATTCCGGTATGGCAAAAGGGTCTGGAAGAAGCATGACGAGACAACAACTTTATACTACGGCATCCTCTCCTGCTCTCTCACCAACCTGTATTTTATAAAAACTGAATCTATGGCGAAATGCCGAAAAACAATGCCTATGAATGCGGATAACCGCCAGGCACGATGGATTCTGTTATTTATACTGCACACCGATTACTTTTGCAGTATGCCCCCGACTGCAGACCGCCAGCCAGATACTTTCTTGGATATATCAATGTAAATCCCGTCGGTCTGCAATATACAAGAACAGCATAACATATACATGCCGGATTAGCAACTAAAATTTTCTTAAAATTTCAATTTCCGTATGTTCTGCAAGGTCTCCCCATAGGACTGTTTCTTTCCAAAGAGCAAAGTAGTGCCCAGCACGAAACCCTTCACGCCTTTTGGCGCGAACTCCAGAATCTTATCCGCACTGCATGCCCCATCCCAATAAATTTCAAAATCCATATCTTCTTTCAACGCAAGCAGCTTTGTAATTTTCTTTCCCACATAAGGCAGATACATCTGTCCTGCATTTCCCGGATTCACTGACATTACCAGCACTTTCTTCACGATTCGCAGCATCTCCATAATTGTCTCCACAGAAGTCCCAGGGTTCACTGCAATTCCCGGCGTCATTCCCTCATTGATAATGGCCTGCAAGGTGGTAGAGGGATGATACTCTGCCTCCGGATGAATATAAACCGTGTCACATTTACGCAGATGCCTGAGAAACAGCCCGATATTGTTGCTGGGATGCTCAATCATCAGATGCACGTCCAAAGGCTTCGAGGCAGCTCCCGCTATGTAACGCATATCATTTAGAGACATGGCAAAATTGGGGACATAACGCCCGTCCATAATATCAATATGAAAAGAGTCTATACCGCCCTCTTCCAAATCCCGTACTTCCTGCTCCAAATTGCCATAATTCGCACACATCATAGAGGCTGTCAATTCAAACTGCATGTTCTTATACCTTCCTTGTATCCCATATTTATAACCGGCCAAAACAGGCTATAGATGCCTATGTAAGCATTATCCTTCCTGTACAGACAATGTTCAATTCCCTATGGTACATAAAATACAGAGTCAGAAGATTCTCTCCCAGATAACCTATGTACCTGTCGCCGCGTCTGCCTCCCTCAGGCAGCAACAGCGCCTCCGTCCTCTCCAGAACCGGAAACAGCCATTCACAATATGCCTTGAGCACATCTGCTTTTGCAATCAGAATATTATAATTGTACAGATATTCCTGTGAGAAGATCCTTTCACAGGCCGCATAATATTCCGGTTCCAGCTCCTGCAATGCCTGCATCACAGCCGCCCAGTCCGTTTCTTTCACATATCTTGCATGATGCTCGCTGATATCCGGCTCATGCACAGTGGGAAACGGCAGCACTACATCCACATCATGATCCGCCATTTTCTGCAGCTCCGCATTGCTGACATCCAGCCACCTGCGGTAATGAAACAACCCGAAATACCTGCATCTGCTGCCGCTGTCCCCACACAGTCTGTTCTTCCATATCCAATACAGGGCAGTCAGCTCACAATAGTCAGCATTTTTATCAGAAATGTTATCCCCACAGCAGTCCAGTACTTCAGCCACCCTCTCCTTTGTTATCGCCGCTCCCACCTGAATGGGTGTCAGCCAATCCGGGACTGTCATGGGATTACGAAGCGGCTTATCACTGTGAAATTTTGCCATATAAACTTCTATTTCTTTCATACTGCTTCCTTCATATTTAGTTCCGCGGTGCGCTTTAGCGCACTTTTCCACTCCCAAGCCCCTGAATGTGGAAGAATTTCCTGCCGCAGACGCGTCAGTAAATCCTTCCGGGGCTTGTCCGGTCCGTTGCTGTTTTTTATTCCAGTTCCGCTGCGACTCGACATTACCTTCCCTCATTCATATTCTTTTGCATTCCCTCTTTCAACTCCAGAATTCTTACAGCTCATGCAGAGACCGGAATGCTCCGATTTGTGTATAATACGCCTCCATCAGCGCCGATTCTATCCCGGAATCCACACAGATATGATTGTGGAACCCCTGTGCATCCAACAGCCTCACAATATCCTCCTGGATATCCTCCGGCGTTGCCACCAGAACACATACCTTCTTCTCCTGAAAACTCCCCATTTCATACACGGGAAGCCCTGCAAGCGTCTCCGGATTGCCTTCCTTACGGCTGACCAGAAATCCCACCACTTCAAACTCCTGATACAGCTCCCTCACCGCCCGATACGCCCCAAGGGCAATGCTCCGGGCACCAAAAATTACTATTTTAAGCATACACCCTCCGCTCCTGTATTCAGCCGCTATACTGCGCCAATGCCATCTATAGTTATGCCGTTTCTGCAGTTGTGCCGTTCATAATCCTTTTCAGCACTTTCCTCACACCTGTTTTGTCATAGGGATTAATCTTATGATTTGCCAAAGTATTCTCCGTATAAGTATCATACAGTCCTATCACACTCTCCGGCATAAGCACCTCTTTAGGCAGACATACTACACCGTTTACTTTTTGATACCTGTTTTCCAGCTCATAGCCCTTGCCGATCATATAGCTTGTCTCATAGAAAGTATTGTATTTTGTATTGCATTTCCCATCAGGCAGTGCGAAGCGGATATGCCGGTACACTTCCATCATTTCCAGCATTGCCGGATGTCCTGCAGTACTTCCAAGCCCTGAGCCGGAATTTAACTGTCCCCCGTCCTCAATTCCGATAAACGCTTCATTGTATAATAAATCATCCAGGGGTTTCAGCAGCTCCACATCCGTGTCCAGATAGATACCGCCATACCGATACAGAATATCCTTCCTGGCGTAATCCGTAGCATACATATACTTCTTCTGCTCCAACGCCTCCCTCATATAGGCATTCCTGCGGAAATCATAATTGCTCTCATCCCATTTGATGATTTCATAATCAGGACAAAATTTCCTCCAGCTCTCTATATTTTTCTCATCGTCCTCGGACATGGCATTATCCCCTATCCAGATGTAATGAAGCCGTCTGGGAATCACCGGCTTACCAAGGCTTCTCAGAGAAAAAGCTCCTGGCGGCACTTTCCCTGTGACCAATGGGTATATATAAGTGTCCACACCGTCCAGCAGCGCTGCCCGGTCCAGCTCCTCCACAATCCACATTGCACTGAAGGGCGTAATCAACAGGGTAAATTCCTCTTTGATACGGCTGCCAAACTGTCCCAGAAAATGCCCCAGCGAAATGATCTCCACCCGTATATCCCCTTCCGCTTCACACCAGGTATGATGCAATGCCTCATTCCTGTCCACAATAAAGGCAAGCCTCTCCTGCAGTCCCCTGTGGTAAAAAGCCTGTAAAATCAGCCTGGCGGATGCCCCGGCGCCGTACAGCACAATCTTCTTAGACAGCCCCAGCAGATGTCCCATGCTGTCCGCATCGTTTCTTACATTCAACATTTTACTTCTCCCTGCAAAGTCTTCAAATCAACATTTTACTTCTCCCTGCAAAGTCTTCAAAATATCATTTTCTTCGTCCAGAAATTCTCTGCTCAGGCACTTTATTTTCTCCCCATGAATTCCCATATGCATTAAGTCTCCCCTAATCCCCTCCGCTGTCTCAGGGCTGTTTACCGCAATCAGGATAACATCATAGGAATCCTCAGGATATGCCTTTACCCGTTCTGGCGGATTTACACAATATTGCGTCTTCCGATATAACAGATACTTCTTATCCAGCCAGTCCACAATCTCTATGGACGGCACCTCCCTCAAATAATAATAGATGCTCTGTCCCAGTTTGCCTGCGCCGTAGATTATGACACGTGCATTTTTCCCGATCCCCCCAAAGGGCAGCAGCACCATTTGTCCGCCTGGTACATCTAAGCATCCAATCTGCCTCACCAGGAGCAAATTCTTCGCATACTGGTTTAACTGTCCGTACAGCTTGTCCGCATATGCCGAACGGCAGAAAATATGATACAAATACGACAGCAGCACCTTATTTCCCACAAAGTCCTTCCCATCAACGCGATTCGTCATAGAATCCGCTCTCTGCCGGTAATGATATCCGCAGTAATCTGAACAATATAATCTGTCTGTCTGTAGAATATACGGATAGGTGACCGCCACATCTTCGCCGCAGGATATCCTGTCATCCACCTGCATCTGCACCCGAAACAGAACATCCTTCCGAAACAGCTTCGCCCACACGAACTGGCTTATTCCGAATTCATAAAATCTGCCCGTATACAGCATACTTGGAATTATCTTATCCGCATCATATATGCCCTCTTCCAGCCTGTCTGCTGCCTTCCAGACATCATGCCCGGCATTGCAGTAATAGCCTGATACCACCATGTCCGCTTCCGTCCGTTCCATATCCCCAAGCAGACCTTCTATCATATCCGGCTCTATCCAGTCATCGCCGTCCACATAGCATACATACTCTCCTGCTGCTATGGATACGGCTGTCTTTCTCGCTCTCACCAATCCCTCATTGGCCTTATGAATGACAACAATACGGTCATCCTGTGCCTGATATCGGTCGCAGATTTGTCCGGAAGCATCTGTGGAACCGTCATCCACGAGAATAATCTGCAGTCTGTCATATGTCTGCCCTGTAATGCTTGAAAGGCATTGCTCCAGATATCCGGCAACATTATACACCGGAACAATGACCGTAACCTTCGCATCCTGTAACATTCCTGTACCTCTGTCCTCCTGCTTCTTCATTCATCCGTTCTCAAAGGTCTGTGCCCGGGACTGAACTGTTTCTATATCTTAACATCCAGAAAAACAGTGTCCAGGAATCCATACTGCTTCAATGTCTCCCCAATCTCCCGGTTATATTTCCTGTTAGCCGCCACCAGCACAATTGCCCTGTCATGATATTGTTCCAGCTCCTGTATTTCGTAGACATGATGTCCATACAGGCTGGTCTTACTGTCATTACGCTTCGTAACTGCAAAGCCAAAAATCTCAATCCCATGCTGCTGCAATACCCCGATTAATTCTCTGGAAGCGTACCCGGCTCCATAGACAATCACCATGTCCTTCTGCTGTATTCTCCGTATGGTTTCGCTGTCAAATGTTATCCCATACAATGCATTTTCCTGCAGAAGCTCGCAGAAGACATACTTTGCAAATGCGTCTTCCAGTTTATCTTCTATCTCTTTTCTGTCCTTCACAGAGAGCATCTGTATGCCGCCTGCAATCTTCCTGTATTGATACCGTAAGAATGACACCAGACCATCCCTGTTATCCTCCTGCGCAAACAACCGCAGAACACTGATGTATTGCGCAATTTGTCCGGCTAAGAGTTCCTTTTTTGCATCGGCGCCATGCATCACGGAATTTTCATGCACCCGGTAATGGTATAATTTTTCCCCACAGACCGCAGCTCTCTGCGCCATGCACAATGCACGCAGTATAAAGTCCCCTCCCTCCCCAATCCGAAGTTCTTGAAACCATAACTCATTTTCCCTGACAAATTCCCTTCTGTAAAACACCGAACAAAGATACAGAAAAAACTCATCCTTCTCCACGAACATTTCTATCAATTCCCGGCCCTTATATACCCCTGGATACTTCCCGCAGATACTCTCCTGCAGTTTTGAATTGTCCGCATTTTTATTCACATTTCTATCCGCCTCTTTATTCGCATTTCTATTCGAATTTCTATTCGCATTTCCTTCCCCGTGAATCTTCATTCCCACATAGCACATGTCCAGGTGATCTGCCTCAGCCGCCTGATACAGCACTTCCAGCGCATTCAAGTCTATAAAATCATCCGAATCAACAAATTGTATGTACTTTCCTTCCGCAATGGCCAGGCCCCTGTTTCTTGCACCGGCTGCTCCCATATTCCTCTCATTGTACAGAATCCTTATCCTTGCATCTTCCTCCTGATATTCCTGTAGGACAGCAGGTGAGCCATCCGTAGAACCATCCTCTATGAAAATCATCTCAATCTCCTGCAGCGTTTGATGAATCAGGCTTTCTATACAGGTTCTTAACATTGCCTCCGTGTTATACACCGGTACAATAACAGATACTTTTATCATAACCCTCCATTCCGGTTCCACATTCATCCTTCCGGCATCAGGACTCCACAGAACGATTCTCCCTGAAATACGTTTCCAACTCTCTGAAATACATTCCCAGCTCCCTGAATTTATCTTCCATCTCATCTATGGCGCCGGCCTCTGCCGCCCTTGCACCCAGTACCTCATCCAGGCATTTGTCCAGTTCATCCTCACTATGGCACAGAACAATGGGGCAATGCCCGCGCAGCCAATCATATGTCCCGGCCAGTTTCCCTGATACATTGTCGAACACCACACAGGGCGTATCCGTAATGGCACAGAATATCATTGCATGCAGCCTGTCCGTCACCATTACCCTGGCGCTGCCAATCTGCGCAAGCAGCTTATCCACATGGCCCTTCCGATTGTTCAGGCAGATATCTTCCTCCGTAACCGTCTGAATGTCCTCGGGCACCATCCCCCTTTTCTGCAGTGACTCTCTGACCAGACATTGATTTACATTCCTGGATTCTCTGTCCTCCCTGAGACACACCAGGCTTCCCCTTCGCTCCTCCGCCCCCTTATAGTGCAGCGACAACGCCATATCGGGATACAATAATATCCGGACGGAAGCCGCAAACAGCTCCCGGGCCAGAGAATAAGACCTCCTGTCTCTCAGCATGATTGTAATATCTTTATGGCTGTTTACTGCTTCTGCCAATGCGCTTTTTTCTGCTTCTCCCAGATGAGACTCTTCAAAATACAATGTCTGGGGCAATAAGATGATTTTATTATCGGGAAACTGTGCAATGATATTTTTCGTAATGTCCTCCAGCCATAACCACAGCGAGCCAAGATAACCTCCGCCGGATATGAGAATGATATCGCCATCCTGCACCGCATTTCCAATCAGCAGATTCTCTTTGATATATTGTTCACATGCAATCTCAATATAGGCAGTCTCCGGAAATAACCGCCGGATCAGCTTCCTCTCGGCTAGTGCAATGGCATGATCCCCCAGATTGCCGTAGTCAGGACTGTTAAACAAAAGAAAAGCCGGTTTCCTCCCCGGTGCATAAAGCTTCTCATAATCATCCCATCTATGGAGATAGCGGAAATTATTGTCATACAATTTCTGCCCCATGGCCGCCGCATAGGTTTCTTTCACCCAATGATTGGACGCGGCATCCGTTCTGTCCCTTACCGCCAGGTAATCGGCACATGATATCTGCGGCGCGTCCCCCCATGCCAGAAATGCATGATTGTTAAAGCAATAATTCAGACGGCATCTGCTCCCCACCGTCATTACAGGAAAAGTCTTCCTGTTCCGGTCGAATATTGTCCCGTTTAATTCCTGCCGGTAACAGCTCTGCAGATTACCGTTCATCACATTGACCCGATAGCTCCAGCAGCCCGCATAACAGTCCTGACAGATGGTTTTCTGATACAAATCACATTTGAGCCGGAAGAGCTCGGAATCGAATACCTCCCAGGTCTTCCGGTATTCCTCTAAGGACAGCTCAGACAGCAGGTCCAGATTTTCCTTGTCTGCATCCCTGGTAAATGTGATATGGGGCATGGCACCGTCTGCTTTTTCCATAAACTCCTGCCTTATGGCATCAATTTCCTGAATCAAGCTGTCACACGGGGTAATTTCCAGTGAATACGAACAGGGAGAGTTCTTAATCTTATCCACATTGGACCAGAACACAGACAGCAGATTCTTCCGCTTCAGCTCCTCATAATGAAAGGACAGCTTAAAAAACATCCGCTCCAGTAAATGTCCGGGGAAACGCAGGATTTCATCTATTCTAGGAGTAACCGTTCCATTGGTAATCAGGGAAAGGTAATGTCCCTCCTCCAATAATTCATAGGACAATGCCACAATATCCTTAGACAACAGCGTTTCCCCCAATGCACAGGCATTGATATGACAGGGGCCCCCCAGCTTCTTCCACGACAGGGCCTGCCTGATTTCTGCAGGTGTGTGCTCTGAGGTCTCTCTCCCCCTGGTGAATTCCTGTTTTCTCCAGACATAACAATACGTACAGTGAAAATTGCACTCCGTAGTCCCATGCACCAGCAGCTCAATAAATTTATGTATCCTGCGGCGCTGTATCCGCTGTGGCCAATGACATTCCGCCGGTTTCACTCCCTTCTCTTCCAGGAAATCATACACCCTTTGATGGGGAATGCCATAAGCATCGCATTGCTTTTCAATTGCCCGTACACTGCTTTCCCGTTCCACCGTAATTACAGCAAAAGGATCATCCAGCATACGCAGCTTCTCCGGGCTGATACAGATCCTCTTATCCCCCATGAGATATTGTCCCTGCTTTTTACTGTCATTATCGCAAAAGGCGGAGATTTCGCATACCTGTTCCAGCCGCTCCACCAGCGGATAAAAGTTTAATCCCACGCCAAACGCTACGAATGTGCTCATTTTCCCTTCCTTTCTCCCATACATCCCACACTACAATTCATCCACCAATGTCAGAATCCGGCTGATGGGCATCAGACGCTCTTCCGCTTCTTTCGCCCTGTGGAATCTCAAGATATCCTTCGCAGTCCGTTCCATGGCCGGGAATGCACTCCGCGTAAGCTGATTTGCATAGATGACAATGTTGACGCCGTGTTCCCTTAACTCGTTTTCCGTTACCTGGTTAAATGAAGTCGGCACCACCACCAGCGGCACATTGTCATATTCTCCGCGGAACTTATCACAAAATTCAAATATCTCCGCCGGATCTTTCTTCCTGCTGTGTATCATAATGCCGTCCGCCCCGGCCTCTGTATAAGCCGCTGCACGCTTCAGGGCGTCTTCCATCCCCCGCTCCAGTATCAGGCTTTCGATTCTGGCTATGATCATAAAATCTTCCGTGAGCTGGATTTTCTTCCCTGCTGAAATTTTGCTGCAGAAATGCTCCATACTGTCCTGGGTCTGCTCCACTTCCGTACCGAACAGGGAGTTCTTCTTTAATCCAGTCTTATCTTCAATGATGACTGCAGATACCCCCATACGCTCCAGCGACCGCACCGTATATACAAAATGCTCCACCAGGCCCCCTGTATCCCCGTCGAATATGACCGGCTTTGTTGTCACTTCCATCACATCATCAATGGTGCGGAATCTTGATGTCATATCCACCAGCTCTATATCCGGCTTTCCCTTCATAGTAGAATCGCACAGTGAACTGATCCACATTGCATCAAACTGGTCTAATTCGCCGTTGTTTTCCACAATGGTTTTCTCCGCTATCAGACCTGTCAGGCCGCTGTGCACCTCCAGCGTCTTCACTATGGGGCATATCTTGAGCAGCTGCCGCAGCCTTTTCCGGCGGTATTCCGGCATAGCCAGTTTCTCCCTGACACGTTCTTCTATCCGTTTTACATTCTCCGTATAGGTATAAGGGACATCTATGATTTCACCGCCGTATTCTGCCAGAAGCGCCGCCGCATTATCCCGGATGGCCTTCATGGGACCCTCCAGCCAGTTGTCCCCGTGGATGACGTAATCGGGATGCCGTTCTCTGATAATCTGGTCATACATAATATCCTTCTGGACGATTACCTCCTTAACCCCTTCCAGGCTCCGGGCCATTTTCATTCTTTCTGCAAAACAGACTGTGGGGAACCTGTTAAAACGGATCATTGCCTCATCGCCCAGCACACCTAAAATGACCTCCCCGTACTTCCCCGCCTCATGAATGATATTCAAATGCCCCTCATGTATTACATCTGTGCAGAAACAGGTATAAACCGTTTTCATTGCAACGCCTCCAATCATTCCTCAGATTCCGGGCTTTATCACTTTGTTGATTAAGAAATCACAGGAATCTTCAACTTCATCTAAAGACACCGTTTTTCTCAAATCCACATCGAATGCTTTCCTTACTTTCGCTATCAATTCATCTGTGTAGACAAGCACTCCATCCCTCACATCCTCAATTCCGTCAAGATAAATAGATTCCCTGTTCTTTTCACGCATCCTGGCAAGCCCGAAATGATCTTCACAGAGGTACGCTTCCACCTGTTCTCCAGTACCGTCAAGCACAATGGGATATCCTCCGATTTCTCCGAACACCCCCGGACAGTGGAGTTTTGTTTTCTCACTTCTGCGGACTGCAGCCAGTACTGCTTTTATGATTTCAAAATTACTGGATGCGTTCATCATATTCCGTTTCGCATCCGTGGGCATCGGGATACTGCATCCGGCTATCATCTCCCCGGTTTCCATATCTATTTTCTGCCCCCTGTACCGGACATCCATCAGCATGTCCACGCCCTCTGTTTTTCCTTCCTTGCTGATAACAACATCATGAAAATGAGAAACTGCTAAAGTGACATCTATGTTCCAGTAATCCTTTATTCCCAGTCTGCCCGCAGCAGCAAGCTTAAGCCGGGGGACAAGGTGATTTATATTGCCGCTGCCGAAATCAGGGTAAGACATCCCTGCTGATTTCAGCCATGGGATGACTGCATCCGGATATGATGTGGTAATCACAACAGCATTTGATTCCGCCTGCTCATAAGCCGTCATAATGTTTTTTGTATATTTCATGGCAAGCGGTGCCCAGATACCATACGCTCTGACACTTTTCCAGGAAATACTGCCATATTTTAAACCCGGATATGCGCGGCTGCTGTTTACTATGATGTCCGGATCATAGGAACGGATTGCCTGGGTAATATCAGCGATACGGTTCAGATCCACACTGCCTGTCATAGAGACTTCTGACCGGTTCTGGCCTCTTATCAGGGAAGCAACCCTTACAATATTTATATCCGACAGCATCTTCTCTTTATTCCGCCCCGCCACACAGATATCCATTGTTTCATCCCCGGCAGACATCAGGAAATCCAGCAGATAATTCCCCACGCTGCCAAGTCCTATGATCATAATCCTTACTTTTCTGTCCTTCAAGCCCGTTTTCATCAGATTCAGTTTTTCTTCTAAGCTTTTCATTTCCGCTCCTTTATTTCAGCATATATCCGGCTTCCACATGCGTGACATCATTTTTCTGTTTTGTTCTGCCGTGCAGTCCCATGCGGAATTTTCTCAAAATCAGCAATGGTATTGCAGTTAATCCATTGCTTAAACTGCACCAGCTCATATTCATTCTGCGCAAGCATCTGAAAGTACTTCTCTACAAAGACCAGATTTGTCCCCTGCCAATCCTGCTCTTCCATATCCGCATAAGTGCGTCTCACACGATCGGACTGCGCAAACTTCCATACCTGCCCCGAATGAAAGATTCCACGGAATGGCTCTTTGATTTCCAGCATGCTGTGGCTGGTATCATAGATATAATGTATCCTGTATTCCCTGTCGTAATAAAATGCTACAGCCTTATCTGCCAGAATCGGCCCGCTGCTGCATGTTATGACATCCTTTACACACCCGGAAACTTCCCGGAAACTGTCCTCATCCACATATAAATCCCCTTCCGCAAATATTACCTCATCAAAATCCAGTTTCATTGCTTCCTGTAACCCTTGATACAGGCTGTAGCCGGAGCCGTATTCTTCATATTTTTCGTTTCTTACTAATACAATCCTGTTCCCGAATTCAGAAAAATCCTGTTCCAGAACCCTTTCCAGCTGTTCATACATAAATCCGCCCACTATGATATATTTATCAAACGCGGTATCCCGGCGGAGCATCCGGTACAGTAATGACTCTGTAATATCCGCGGGAGAATAAATACATTTCAGGCATGGTTTCCCCAGCGAATGGCTGAACCGGCTGGATGTGCCTGCCGCCGTAATCAGTAAAACCTTCAATTCACCATCTCCTCCACACACATCTCTATTCCCTTATCCAATGTAACCATCGGCATCCATCCTGTTCTGGCGCGTATCTTTTCCGTATTCAGCAGCCGCCTTTCAGGATCGGATTCCCGGTATCCTTTATACTCTATGGCAGGGCTTTTTATCCCTAGCTTTCTTCCACATAATTCCACAAGATCAACAATAGATATTTCCTCATCCGTTGCAACATTATAAACCGATCCATCCAGAGCGGCTTCTGTGTTCATTAAGGCAATGACTGCCGAACAGCTGTCTTCGTTATGCAGGAAAGTCCTCCTGTTTACCCTGGAATTTTCCAGCAGTTCCACACTGCCGCACTCTTTTAACTGGTGTAAAATATGCGGAATGATGTGCTTCGGGTACAGCTCATTCCTGCTGTAGACATTGGCAAAGCGGATGGAGCAGCCCTTAATCCTTCCCTCTGATACTGCATCTGACATAAAAAACTCTGTCAGAAGCTTCCCTGCCGCATAGCTTGTCCTCTGGCTGTGCTCTGCATGAGCCAGGGTAAGATAATCGCTCTCCTTCACTCCCCCCTCGCGCCAGGAATTCATGGAATACACTTCAGAGGTAGAGCAGTTGATATATACATCCGCCCCGTTTTCCACCGCCTGCTCCAGAAAATTCTTCATTCCAAGTACATTCGTTGTAAATGTCCGGTCTATATGGTAAAAATGTTCTGTGTGGACTACTGCCGCACAATTCACATACACCAGACGGCCGTACTGCCCCCTGATTCCGGAAACCTCCTGCCCCAGCAGTTCCATTTCTTCCCTGTTATTGATGTCATACTCATGAAATACAAACAATTCATTATTTATGATATCTTCTACGGTATGAACGGACGAAGCAAAAAAATTATCAAAACCGATTACCTTATGCCCCTGCCTTACTAACTGCCTGGACAGTTCATTTCCCGTCATGCCCGTCACTCCGCTTATCACATACAGATTCATTACACGCCGTTCTCCAATCTTATTCTATAAAAATCATCTACCTGGCCGCAGTATGCTTCCTGTTCTTTTCTTATGTCATAGTCAACTTTTTTCATCAGCACTTCTCCGGTCTGTGTATCCAGCACAGCAAACTGCGCCCTGGGGTTTAGATTCCTCGGCTGGCCCACGGAGCCCGGATTGATAAACACCGTTTTCTTTCTATTGCGGCATAAGGGGGCATCCGCCTCATAAAACACTTCCATCAGATGAGGCAGATGAGAATGCCCTGAAAATACGTAATCATACTCCCTGTATTCCTCTGCCCTCTGGCCCGGCTGTATGCTTTTCCAGTATATGTCTTCCAGACTGCCGTGCACTGCAAGACATTTTTTACCGCCAGCCGTAAATTCTGCCTTTCCGCTGTCTGACATAACATTTTTCAGATAATCCCATGTCCGGGCATCCAGAATGCTGTGTGTATATTCTGCGCATTTCCTGCCGCGCTCTGTGGAAAATCCGGTATAATCTTCCAGGAGGACTGCCTGCTCATGATTTCCCCTGATATTGCATACCATGGGATACTCCAGACAGCTCAACATTCGAACTACTTCATTAGAGTTCATTCCATAATCTACCAAATCCCCTAATACTGCACATGCATCAATCTGCAGCGTGCCTGCATAATCCAGTACGGTCCGCAGTGCAGTCCGGTTTCCATGTATATCTGATAAGATAAGCAATTTCATAATCTGTCCCGCTTCATTTCTTCCGCCGCTGTATGTTTTGTCCGGCTGCTGTAAATGCCAGCCTTTCTCTCACGGCTTCCTTACATATTCCATAAATGCCGCCTTATTCTCCCGGGCCGTTTCCTCCGGTCTGCCGAGATTGTCCCGGGAGCCGATGGCCACCTGAACCTCCAGGAAGACCATTTCTCCACACAGGCGTATTTCAGAAAGCGCCTTCTCCAGTTCTTCCTGATTTGCCGCCCTGTATACCCGGCCGTAGCCGCAGCTTCCGGCAATATCTGCATATGACATTCCTTCCGCCCCTGTCGGCATTCCGCCCACCGATTCATGGGCTTCATTGTTAAGGCAGATATGCACCAGGTTATCCGCAGGATGCCTCCCTATCACGGCAAGGCTGCCAAGATGCATCAGCGCCGCACCGTCTCCGTCCAAACAGATGACTCTCCGGTCCCCTCTCCTTTTCGCTATCTGGTAGGCTATCATGCCTGCATGGCCCATGCCGCCCACTGTCATAAAGATCTGCCGGTGCGTTCCCAGAATCCTGTTGCTCTGTTCATACAGCTCCCTGGAAATCTTGCCCGTTGTCGATACCACAAGATTGTCCGGCTGCAGCCAGCTTACAATCATCCCCACTGCCATCTCCCTCTCCAGGGAATAGCTGTTTTTGTATCTGTTTTCTTCCCTCTTATCAAAAGCCCCCTTCTTAATGACAAAGGCATACTGTCTGTTATGGGAAAAAGCATTTTGGGCATCCAGTAAGAACCCCTCCATTTCTTCTTCCGTTGTCTCTGCCCCCACAACCGCGTAGGGAACCGCAAGGACCTCCAGCATAGGAATTGTAATTTTTCCCATAAACTTATGCTGCGGTTCGTCCGCCGTTCCGGGTTCTCCCCGCCATCCTGCCACCAGCAGCATGGGGATGCCGTATACATCTGCATTTGCCAGGGAGGTAATGGGATTGACTGCATTGCCCAGGCCGCTGTTCTGCATATAGACACATGCCGGATAGCCTGTGGCCAGATATTCCCCTATGGCAATACCAATGGCGGCGCCTTCATTCTCTGTCACGATATGACTCTCAAAAATATCCCTTCCCTCATTGTTAATGTAATCGCACAGCAGCCTGAGCGTTGAATCCGGGACACCTGTTAAGGTATGAATCCCTAATTTCCGTATCTTCTCAACAAATGCCTCTACCTTCATATTCACTCCTCACCCACGTCTTCCACTCTACAGACAGTAACCCCAGGCATCCGGCCGCACCGCCCCATATGAAAATCCGAATGTCTGTGCGCCTGTCCTTTGACATACCGGGATGCACACAAACCGCAAATGAACTTGCTCGCTTTGGACAGTGGTCTGCCGCACTGTTGTCAGGACAGATCACAGACCGTTATCCGGTTTCTCACCATATCCAACAGCCTTCTCATTGCTGCGGCGTCATCCACTCTGCTGTCCTTCTCCGCGGAATACAATTCCAATGCGCCATCGGCATAAACCGCCAGCTTGTAACCCTCTTCAAATATAAACACTTCAAACGCCAGCAGACCATGTTCATTGCCCGTCCTCTGGTACAGATAACGGAAATCAGGATTATATATCTCTGACCGCAGCACTTTCACCGCTGTCCTGTCTTCCATAATGATCTCTTCCCGATTCATCAGAGCAATGACAACGGAATTAAGATCCATCAGGGAGACCAGTCTGCCATCCCTGCCCGGCGGCATCTCCGGTGATTTCACTGCAAAAGGAATCTGTATCAGATCCTCGTGAAAGGTATACTTTGTACTTTCCACACGTCCAATCTCCGTCCCCCGGTCAATCAGGATATTCCCGTGATCCGCATAGAAAACCATCCTGCATGGCAGCTTTTCTATCAGAGGAACTATCACATCATCCAGGTATCTCAGCGCATCCTTCTGCTGCCTGTCATAATCTGTGCGAATCTGTCCGCCGTTCTTCTCCAGATAATCGAAGAAAATGCTCGTCCCCTCAGCAATGATTTCCTCCTGTGTATAGGGATTGGGATAAGAATAATGGCTCTCATACAAAATATGGATATAAAAGAGGCCATTGTCTTCCCCCACACCATCCATCAGGAAATCCCACAACTTTTCCGTTGCCGTCTGCCAGTATGCCGTTACTGCAATATCCTCATCTTCTACATAACGCGTACCATCCGTATAGAAATAAATCTTCCTGTTCTGCCTCTTTGCCTCGTTGATAAACCTGCATTGAAGCTTCGGCACTTCATTCTTCTCATAATACCTGGTTTTGAAATCCGCATTTTCACTGTATGCAGGAATCAGGCTCTCATAGGTGGATGTGGACACGGAATACGCATTGCTGTAATAATACATATGGCTGCGCAGAAACCCGGACAGATTTTTCATATGCTCTTCCGTGACTTCTCTCCTGCGCAGTCCGTCCACGCACAGCATCAATACATTATCCTCACCGATGCATCCCATAGCCTCCAGCTGCAATTCATAAATCTCCGTCAGCAGTGTCAGCAGCCTTTCCCCCCACTGGCTTTTTGACAGGCTCTCCATCTGCCTGGTATAACTGATTGCGGTTTTGAAATCTTTCATATCTATGTATTGCTCTATCAGTTCCCTGTATTGTTTTATGGTTTTCTCCGGTACTGCATCCTGGTCTGAGGTTTTATCATTGTCTGATTTCTCCGGCCTGCTTCCGTCCCCAATCTCTCTCTGCAGCCTGTTCAGACGGCAATACCTGGCATATGGATGTCTGGCCTCATAATAAGTTCCCTCCACCTGAATCCCTGCCTTTTCCAGCTCGGCGTAAATATCCAGATAGGGGATATGAGGATATTTGCTCCTGATCGTTTCAATAATTTCGTCCTGATAGGTCTTGCTGGATATTATAATGCCGTCAATGTTCTTATCTTCTATCCGGCTTTCCCTGATAATTTCAAAACCGCTTCCGGCATCACTGATATTACCGTTGTCAATAATGTAGCGCACCTTTTTTAATTCAAACATAAAGTCCGCCATCAGCATCTTCGTGTGGGTTCCGTAACACCATATTGCAGGGGTATTGCATTGTTTCATGAACCCGTCAACAGCCCTTTTTATAATGGATATCATATCCTGGCTGCTCTGCAGAGAGCCTGAACCAAACATTTCCTGCAGTGCCCTATATTTTTCCCGAAGACGTACCCTCACAGAACAATGCTCCTGCTCCATCCCTGCATAATCCATGATTCACTCTTCCTCAATAACAGTGTCAAATAAATGTTCAATCTGTTTTATATAAGCTTTTAGTTCAAATCTTTCAATGGACTTCCTGCATTCTTCCCTCATGCTATGCTTTTCTGAGCCAAGCAATGCACATATAGCTTCCGCAGCTTCCTCGTCCGTTTCAATCACTCGTCCGCAGCGCTGGTGATTGGATAATTCCATCGCACCGCCGATTTTCGTGGCCACAAAAGGCTTGTCCAGTGCAACCGCCTCCAACAGACACATACTGAAGCCTTCTGACTTAGATAACAAACACACCACATCACATTGCCTTACTATTGGGAAAGGATTCTTTTGATAGCCTGTGAAATGGACAAATTCCGATAACTTCAGTATCCGGGCTTTTTGCGTTATATGTTCTTCTTCCTCTCCCTTTCCCATATAATATAAATGAGCATGTATCCCTCTGTCATGCACTGACTTTAGTACATCTACCAGTCGTACAGGATCTTTTCCTTCTTCCAGCCTTCCCACAAATAATATAGAAGGACCCTCCAGACAGATTGCCGCCTCTTCCGCTGCCCTTTCTCTTGTACTATCCACATCAATACCATTATATATTTTCAGCAATTTATCCCTGTGCTTCGGAAATAAATCTATCAGAGACTTTTCAGTGTTATCGCTGATAGCCACTATTTTTTTCACATTTTCAAATGCAATATCCTGCCGCTTTCTTTCCCTTACTACTTTCTCATCCGCCAAGTCATACACATCTCCATGAATCCATGCTATATTTTTCGTTCCCTTGGGCAGCAGAAAAGTAGGCTTCTGATAATTAAAGGAAACATACAGGTCATAGTCCTTTTTAATATAGGTATCTATCAATACCTCCGGTGTATTATATAATTGATATGTCTTAGAATATTTTTCGGGCGTGTCCACTGCTTCTATGTATGGAAGAACATGAATATTATCATTTACCGGCTCTGTCTTAATTTCTGCATGTTGATACTCAATAATGCTGATATCATACTTTTCAGGATTAAGATGATTTACAATCATTGTCAGTAAGGCTTCGGCTCCGCCGCCATAGGTGTAAGACCAGATTATAAATAATATTTTCTTTTTCATCTATTTTCACTCGCCTTTCAAATGACTGGAGACGCTATGCCCCCTGTAATCTCTACATACTTCCTTACTTCTGAACGCAAGCTTCCCAGGCTTTGACCAGAATATCTTACTTTTATCCACTCCATAAGCTGTCAGCTGGCTTCGTATCTCATTCGCCGTCTTCTCATCCCATACCCCTATAAGCAGCAAGTCAAATTCCACAGAGCGCAAAACCTCTAACCCATACAGCCGGATATGCGGATAGCGGTATCGTTCCGGATGTGCATCCACCCATGCCGCAATCTGACAGTCAGAATATCTGCTTATCTGTGCATAATAGTCCCGTCCCACTGCTCCCGCGCCATAGAGAATAATTTTCTTTCCCTCTAATTCATCATCACTGCAAAAATAATATTTTGCAATTTGAAAATCCTGTTCTGCAATCCTGCCCATATACTCCGATAAATGATTCCATAAAAATTCATCCGTTATTGTATGCATTTTTTGATCCAAATGATAATCACGCAATATTCTGCACAAATCCTCATGCAGATTCATTATCTTTTTTAAATCATTGATTTCATATTTATGTGATAAAGAGTTCTCTCTGGTTCTGTAATGATATTCCGCCTTATCTATCAGTACAATTTTCTCACTTTCCAAAACACAGATACAGAGAGCCAGCACATCCTCTCCCAATCCACAGTCCTCCGGAAGCCTGTCAAAACACTTTTTTATAAAATCGGCCTGATACAATTTGGACCAAAGGCTGGGCGTAATCCCACTGTCCTCACCTGACAGGAATCCTTCCAGCAATTCTGACTTATCCGAAGGAAGCACAATCACCTTCCTGGCAGATACAATTTTTTTCGTATTATTTTCCCAATATCCGGAATGTACGAAATCAGCCTTCTCAAGCTCTATCGCTTCCGCCAATGTCTGATACATCCCTGGGTCTATGTAATCATCCCCGTCCACGAAACCTATATACTGCCCCCTTGCCCTCTTCAGTCCGCACTTCCTTGCCCTCACCGGACCTCCATTCTGACAATGCACCACCTCTATCCTGGAATCACCGGAGGCATAGTTATCACAGACTGCCCCGGACTTGTCCGTGGAACCGTCATCGACCAAAATCACCTGTATATTCCGGTAAGTCTGCCTCTGTATGCTTTCTATACATTCCGCTATGTACGATTCCACGTTAAATACGGGAACAATGATACTTACCAAAGGACAATTCATATCCCCTTTCCCTTTCTTCATGCCTTTCCCCATTCATTCACTTCTCATATTTCAATTCTCATCCAACTTGCATAAATGCCACTTGAATATCTCTTCGATAGAAATAATTTTATCCTTTGTCTTTTCCCTCAACTGCCTTCTTATAGGGTAAAAACCGGTAACAGGAGTTACCACAATCACATCAACAGGCATCAGCTCATCTCTCCCGGAAAGCACCGGTATACCGCCATAGGAAGCCTCCAGCTGCTGATCCAGCAGATACTTTACCTCGATACCCGTTCCCCGAAGCTCTTCTAACAGGCGCTTCCCCAGGTATCCCATACCATAAATTGCAATGGTATGATAATGATTCTGTATAAAATACTGCGAAATGCTTCTTCCATGTTCCAATACCACCAGCCACTGGTTCAAAAGATACATTATCTTAAAATGCTTATCTGCAAGCTTACTGTTGTCAACCATTTTGCGCCCAAGAATATTGGCGGCAAAGACACTTCCTCCCACAAATCCTATCACCATAAATAAAACCGCCGCACTCACCACTGCCATCGCCTTATACCTTTACTTGTCCTTTATACCTGATACGGAAACACAGTTTCATCATCACAGCCTCATAGAACGTCTGCCAAATCATATCCCTTGTATACTGCCCGCCCTTTTCCAGCACGCTTTGCTCCATATGACATTCCTGTACAAATTCTTCCAAATCAATATGAGAACGATAAGAACTTCTGCTGGTAATCTCACATTTCTCAAGGATTCTATAGGCGCTGATTCTGTTCCAGAAAGCCTGGAAGAACCTGTGGTACTTCCCTGTCACATACACATGGTATTTATATTCTTCCACATACAAGCGCTTCCAGTTCCCCCCCGTACTGACCTGCCCCCTCCATTCCCGTCTGAAATACAGAGGTGCACTTGTTTCCAGCCGGTACACTCCATAGCGGTAACTGAACTTCCCTACCATGCAGTAATCTCCTATGCCATTGCCGATGGTGGGCATACCTCCTGTAGAAATATATGCCTTTCTGTCAATCAATGCGCCCAGCCAGCCAGAGAAATAGCCCATACAGGTATATGATTTGGGAATCTTTCTGACTGCATATGAAATTTGATGCACCTCCGTCATTGCTTTCACATCGTCCTTAGAAATCTCCTCCAGAAAATCCTGATGTCTGCAGGACAAAAATTTTATATTCCGATGATTTTGAACCATATGACTCATAATATATAGATGATTCGGTGCCAGTATGTCATCATCGTGGAGAAAACAAATCCACTTACTCCGGGCCAGTCTGGCTGCATAGTCCATTTTAAAATCTATCGTTTTCTTATGCCTGTAATAGAGCACTCTGTCATCTTGATAGCAGGACACCACTTTAGCAGTTTCTGTTTCTACATCTAAGTCCACCCCCTCATTATCTGCAATAATAATTTGATAATCATCAAAATCAACCTGATTAAGTACACTTTCTATCGCTCGCTTTAGCAATTCATGCCTCTTATAGGTGGGAAGAACAATCGTAACCATGGGAGCCGGTTCTCTGTGTTTTCCCTGGACTAAAATGGATTCCACCGAAAATTTATTGTAAAAATCCGTCTCGTTTTCTCCGAAGAAATCAAAATTTTCTGCATTAGATTCTTTCTTTTTCATTCAAAACCCTGTATCCTTTTCTATTCCAAACTACAGATTTGACTTAATCATTATAACGGCCTCAGCACACCCTTTCCATTTCGTTTCCAGGGATCTCCATATACATCGCCATTGAATGTTGAAAACAGGCATGTAAGTTCCGAATATGGCCATAACGCTTCCAGCGAATTATCATAACTGCCAAACTTATGAAATTCTTCTCTGACACAGAAAATCAAATTTGCGCCTGAAATACATAATAATTCATATCCCTTACGCACACCTAATTCTACAAACGCTCTCGCCGAAGAACCTGTTCTGGTTATTTCATCAGATGGATTTATAACTGCCCAGTCCCTGTACATTGTTGCATTAAATTCAACAATAACAATCCACGTCCTGCACCATATAATACAACTCTGCTTTTCTTTACAATCTTTTCAAACGGAAACCTGGCATACTTCATCACCCTTCACTCCTTACCTGCTCTCTAACTCCTGTTCCTGTCAATACTATTCCTGTCACAATTACTGCATTAGTTTTTTCATTCACATGTAAAACCCGGCAATACAGTCACAGATGTACGCAATCTGTTCATCTGTCAGCTTAACCGATGAAGGCAGCCACAATCCCGACTTTGCGGCCTCCTCCGCTGCCGGAAAGGATAGTGTATCATATTGATATGCCGGTTCTGCATGAAGCGCAGGATAAAAGGGTCTTGTACCGATTCCTTTCTCTTTTAAATACTGCTGCAGCGCATCCCTGTCCCTGCAGAGAATATCGTAAAACCAGGGCGAAGTCTGTTCCAAATCGGTTCTCACCAGTTCAATCCCCTTGATGTTCCGCAGTCTGTCCTCATACAATCTGCCCATCTCTTTTTTCCTGGCAATGCGGCCGGGCAGCTTTTTCATCTGTTCTATTCCGATGACTGCCTGAATGTCCGTAAACTTAAAATTCCATCCCTTTACCAGATAATGATCGTTTCCTCCGCCATTTCTTCCGAAATCTCTGATCCTGCAGATATTCCGGTATAACTCTTCATCATCTGTAATCAAGGCGCCGCCCTGCCCGGTTGTAATAATTTTCGGTGCGCTGAACGAAAAGCTGCCAATCTTCCCAAAGGTTCCCAGATGCTTTCCCTGGCAGAAGCTCCCCAAAGACTGTGCCGCATCTTCTATCAGGTATATCTCCCTTTCCCGGCAGAAATTCACAAAATCATCCATGCACTCCGGAAATCTGCCATTGATGCTGACCAGGATAACTGCTTTTGTTTTCGGCGTGACAGCCTTGCACATTTCATGGAAATCCATACATAGATTCTGCCTGTCTATGTCAGCAAAAACCGCTTTCGCCCCAATCAGCTCCGCTGCATTAGGTGTGGCTGCCATTGTATAATCAGGAACAATCACCTCATCCCCTGCCTTTATGCCGCAGGCCATAAGTGCAATGGACAGAGATACGGTACCATTACTCACTACTGAACAGTACTTTGCTCCGGTAAATCCGGCTATCATTTCCTCAAATTCACGAGTCTTCTTAAATTCGGTAACCCAGCCTCCGGAATTCATGTATTCAAATAATGCATCCCGTTCTTTTTCATCAAAAGAAGGTTCCATTTGATTTATAAAATCCATGACGTAATACCCTCCTGCCTTTTTACATCCCTCTTCTCATCTGCCTTGCCACTTCTATCTTACACGGATTTGCCTCTTCCGATCCCCCTCTGCATACATTGCAAAATGTGGTATGTCCCTTGCTGCTGTAGCCAAGCTCAAATTCCAATATTTCTTTTTTGGATATCTCTTTTCTGAAGTCCACATAATCATTCGCATCTTCCGAAAACATCCCCGTATGTACTGCGGCAAAGTTACTGCAGCAGAAATAATATTTTCCGTTGAAAAACTGCCGGCAGAACATTGCACATTTATGAAAATGATCCCTCAATTCCTCCTCCGTCCTTTCCTTCGGAAGATTTACCGGAAATCCCATATCCAGCCATTGCTCCCCTGTCCGTTTCACATCGACAGCAACGCCGTTTTCTTCACAGACATCCTTCACTTCATCCAGCATACACATGTTGGGAACTGCCTGGGTATAATCACTGATATCCACTATCACATTGTTCCTTCTGCACATTTCCAGCAATTCTTTATTGGGAAAAATCGTCCCATTGGTTCCTATTCTGACAGACCCGATTTGAGTCCCGTAAACTGTATGCAGATAATCCACATATTCTATGAGATATGGATACAGAAATCCTTCTCCTCCCAGCAATTTCAGCTTATGTACATAATCCACCCTCTGGAATAAAAGATCCGCATCCTCCTTTAACTGCTGCAGCGGCGTTATCTTTGGCTTTTTAAAATAGGGAATATATGCAATACACTTTTCACAATTCAATGTACATATGGATGTAAGAAATATCTCTATTCTGTCTATCCGTAATTCCCCTAATCCATATACCTCATACACGGCTGCAAAGACTTCTCCCTGGAAAAGATTCCGGTTTAATTCATACCCTTTTTTTCTCCATTTATCCAATGCCTGCTCCCATTCGCCCCTGTCATGGGATACATGTATGATAATGCCATTGCCGTCATCTGCTGCGTCTTGTTCCGAAACAATCGCTATCCCATCATAATCAGAAACCTCAGATTCCTGTGCTCCCCTTATGATATTTAACTTCATGCCGCTGGAGCCGAATTCATGTTTCCGGATAAAGTTAAGTATTTCATCCCCTTTTCCATAAAAATAGAAATGATGATTCCGGTTCAGAATGTTTTCTGCAATATTGTCCAATTCATGTCCGGGATTTTTCCAGACAGTATCCTGTATTGAAAAATTACGCATTTTGTTTTCCTCTTATGCCCTTCATCTATTGATTTACAGCCTTTATAAATTGTCCAGCAAATCGGCCGCCATGCCTATTGCCCGCTTACTGAGTCTGTTTTCCTTTCCCAATTCCCATCTTTCTTCCACAATGTAATAGGCTTCCCGGCTATCATTATCTTCCCAATTTACTATCTTCTGGTTTCCGTTTCCCTTTATTTTCTGCTTTGTAAGCACCAAATCCGCCCTGTCATACAAACAGTTCAATTCCTTCCTGTCCATTTCCAACGAGCCTGCTGTTTCTGCATCTCTACTGTCTGAAAAGTCAGGAAACACATACTTCACGTTTCCCTTTTCATATTCCTTCTTCTCAATAAAAAAGCCTGACATTCTTGAAATAATGACAATATCCCCTGTAAAAGAGTCATTCAGAAAATTACGTATTCCCGTTCTATGGACATCCTTCATTAAGTACTGTCTGCATCCCAGACACACTTCATGCCGATTGGTCAAATACTTGTTTCTGCGGATATAATCCTCTTCATTGTCAATAGGAGAGAACACGAATGTTACCTCATGTCCCAAGTGCTGTAATACAAGCCCCAATTCCACTAAGGAGACAATTCTTGCAGAAGCAATCATATCGGCATAAGGAATAATGATAAAATTCATTTTTTTCTTCTTGCATTTCTCAAATATACTCCTGCAGTATACATCCGTTTCCGCATCACCTGACGAGAATGTAAGCGCCGGCAGCTCCCTCCCTGCCTCTTCTACCGCTGCTTCCTCATAAGCACCGAAAAACAGCAGCGCTTCTATAAGCCCCCTGCAAAACTCCTGTTCAGACGAATAATTATAATACAGTTTAAATGCTGTCTGCAGGGCATTGCTGTACTGCTTATCCCTAATCAACGCTAAAAACTTTTGATAGGTCAGTTCTTTTTCTATCACTAAATTCTGATGAAATACATTCAAAGAACAAAGACAAATTTTATCAAGAAGTTTTCCGCAATTATACTCGTCCACCCTGCTGTCAAGAATCTCCCTCTGCAGCCGCGCGTACTGATCCAACACAGCTTTTTTATGTAAAACATACCGTTTGCTATACATTTCAATATCAAATGCATTTAATCTGATATTTCTCTTTTCAAAATTAATATTCGTTCGAGACTCTGCCGCATCTTTACGCCCGATATCCTTCCAAAAGGTTTTCCTCTCTTCTTTCCAATTCAGTTCATCCGCCAATCTGCTAAAAGTACTGCTGTTAGACATAATCCTGTGATCGCACAGTGACAGGCTGACGAATTCATTCAAGTCCGCGTCACTATATCCTAAGAAATGTACATAATACAGAAAATCGTCCTGTCCTAACATATTTTTGGCGTATTCAATATCATCAGAAAAAATCAAAAAAATGCAATCTCCAAAATGTTCTCTGCAGCATTCTATTGCAGCCCTGTAAAAATCATCTTCCATTTCAACTGCCCATTCTGCCAGCAGCATATCACCTCTTCTGATATGAACGCCTACCGAAATCCTGTCCTTGACGAGACGCTTCACATAAGATATTTCTGCCGTTTCCTTTCTCAGCCTGAACATCTCTCTTATCTCATCCCAATATTTTAAATAGTACCTATCCCGATCGAAAAAATATCCGCACATATATAACTTTGTTTCACTCTGCAGTTCCCTGGCCATATCAAGGTTCTTATATACAAAATAGTCATTACCACTCTCCTTTTCTACCAGTACCAGCATGTCATCCCGTAAGGCAGCCGGAATTCCTCTGATGTCCAAATGCCCTATATACCTTGCATCCTTGGTGTGATATACTATTTTTTTCACACTGGGGATGTTGAAATAGTCCAGACAATAATCCCACGCCGCGTCAATACATTCCGCTATATCAACCACCAGTTCCTGCCCCAGTTCTTTTGCCAATGCGTATGCTGCCATAAATTCATACATCTGATTGGCCAGCCCCGGACTAATACGAACCACTACCATTTCATAAATCTCCTTTTAACGCCACATAAGCAACCTGCCTTCCGTTCCGGAAGATACTTTCGTCTTGTTCAGCCAGAACCGACAAATCGTTTTCATCTGTATTTATCATCCTGTCCAGATATTTCCTTAATTTCATTCCCGTTATTTCCCCATCCCATGATAAAAAAGTAAGAATTTCAGAATCATCCACTCTCTTCGTCTCATAAAATTTAGGCTTATTATAAAAAGTAAGAACCAGTCTGAGTTCATGGCAGTGTGCTAAATATTTATCCAAAAAAAGTTCCATTCTCTGATCTACATCAGGAAATATATCGTTCGCAATCACATAATAATAATCCTGCTCTATTTCATGCTCGTACCAGCTTCCACAATACCACTTTATCCCCCCCATTTTATACAAACCATCTTTTCCTCCATGTGCCATAAAATCAACCAAAGTATATCTGGAATTACGTGCCAGAACTTTTGTCAGGGCATTATAACCGCCGCCCACATCCAATACCGTTTTGTCCGGCTCCACATCACCGCGCAGTATATCTCCATAAACCTCCGCATATATCGCTCGCTTATTTTCCATCTCCATCATCCATTGGTGTGTCCGAATTTCTTTTTCATACGCTTGCTCATTTTGTTCTAACCACGCCAGAATCCAATCGTTTTGCAAATATTTCTTTACATCATCCTGTTTATAGATTTTCATATTCATTATTCTCCCGGTATTTTTATTTCATCAGCAAAGCATCAAGACAAGCAAACTTCAAGTCATGAAAAACAAAGTGATACTGCTTATTTTGTATTATTTCATCGTCTGTTACCGTATATTCATCTTGAGGATGCATTTCCGCTGTTGCGGAAACAATGACTAATCCGCTTCCATATATTTTACGCAGATCGCTGGTCATAATAATGTCAATATCATCAAACTTTTTTGACTGCCTTAATCCATAGGCTTGCAGCACCGCACCGCTGACCACACATACTTTTGCCCGCGGAATATGATTCTCTTTCAAAACCCGTTTTAAATCTTCCAATTTATGAAGAAATTCCTCATCTTTAATTATAATATTCTTCTCCAGATAGGCTCTTGTGGCTTGGGAACAATACTCAGAACAATCCAGCTTATCCAACTCATCCTCCGCGGATAGGATTGGATTAGGAAAAATTCTATCTGCTTCTATTGGTACAATCAGCCTACATTCCGGAACTCCTAACGCAATCAGCTGCTGTCTGATCACTTCCACTGCCTTATATACCCCTATAGCAACAAAATCATATGATGCTTCTGTTATGTACTGCGGCGCAAATATTTCACAATTCTCTATTTTCTTTCCCCATTTAGAATCGTCATTGTCCAAAAAGCCAATGACCGTTTTTCCGCCATCCTCTATCTGCGCTTTCGCCTTTAAACCAATTCCTCCTGTTCCGAATACATACCCTCTCTGGTTCATCTTCCTTCACCTATTGTCTCTCTGTTCAGCCAATAGCCTTCCACATGTTTTCCGTCCCACAAAGATGCAAATAGTTTTTCCTGTATTTTGAAATTCTGTTTTCTGCATTGCTGTAAATAATTTTGTTCCTGGTTCCAATTTAACAGAAAAATCTGGTGCACACCGTTCAAACTTTTTATGCATTGATTCTCTTGTCTGCGGGAATCAACAATAACGATTGTATAATTTTCTTTCCCATCTTCTGTTGATTCGTCATTATCAATCCCAAACAATTTGTCCAGCATCTCTTCCATCTCCGTATACACATCCTGCACCTTCTCAGTTACAGTTTCCGCATACAATCCGTTCATGTTCAAATATCTTCTCATGCATCCATAGTCCATTAAAAAGCAGCCTATTTTTTCTCTTTGCTTATTCTCCTCTAACCTGCTCTTATCTATTACGCACACTTTCCCATCCTTTACGCGGCTTCGCGCATAAAACTGTTTCACTAAAATATTTAAACACTTAACACAAAACAAATGCATATACTCCGTATATTTTACAGATATGCTGCTCAGAAACGGATGTGCTATTGTTCCCTCAAAAGTATCCATGTTTTTTTGTTCCATATATTTCAAAATTTCCATATAACCTTCCTGATTCACCCAAGAACAATAATCGGCTTCAGACATGCGAACCGGAATATAATGAAAATCTCTCGCAAGCAGAAATGCCACCCTGTTCCTTCCACTGGACGACATATAAAAACCCCCTCTACCACCTCTACATACACTTGGTGCATTTCTGACAAAAAATTCCTGATCAATCTCAAATACTCTCTGCATTTCAACAAACACATTATTTCTTGACCGAATCAGACTATGTTTCAATTCGTTGTTAAAATCAATCTTCTCCCTTTTCATCCATTCCATAGCATAGAAAATAAAATTATCCGTAACCTCTTGTACCTTGTCTTCTTCCTTATACTGTCCCATGAAAAGACGGTATAATTCTACCAAAGGAAAAAGAACCGGCATATTTATGCCGCCATAAGCATCCTGTAAGTCGTCATAATTATAAATCAATTCTTCTGGAAGCCATACTGTAACACTCTGCTCATTTGATGTTATCAAAAGATTATCTTTACAGCTGATTTTCAGTTCCGCATCTGTTTTGCTTATCTCATCGTTTAAATGTATATATTTTTGCAATACAATCCGGTCATACACCTCCCCAATCCTTTTTTGAGCTTCCGTTCCAATTCCTTTTAATACCTCCACCGGCTTGTAAATAACTTGCGAAAAACCTGTCCGTGCAAGATTTCTGGATACCCTTGAATGTTCAAATAAATTCTTGATTGTAATAATTACAACATAATTTTCTTTATCATCTATCATCTCAGCAGCTTTCTGCAATGTACACACCTGGCATCCATCAATGTACCGGATCGTATCCCCCCTGGCATCAATATATCCCCATATATCAACATTTTGTTCCGCCAGACTTGCAGCTGTTTTTATTCCATCGCCGCCTGCGCCATATATAATATAGCGCTTCTTTTTATCAATTTTGAACGTTTCCATCTTCACTTCAGCAAAACTCCTACTTCTCTCATCTTACCCCTGTATACTTCCCGATGCAGTGCACGATAGCTTTGAAAGGAAGTATTATGTATAAACGAATCCACCTTTTCTAATTCCTCTGTCGGCATTTCAATAAATAAGAAGTTCTCTACAGTTTCATCTAACTGCGCCTGTAATTCCTTCTCGCCAAAATCCAAATCAGATCTATTGATAATAAAAACCAGCGAATATGCATTCTTCACGGCAGCTTTATCTCTTTCCAGGCAGACAACCTGGGGAACATGCAATAATTCATTCAGCAATCTCACAAACCCAATCTCCTCACCTCCTGCATATATTACTTTCCCGTCTAATATACGAGCAAAATTTCTCGCAAAGTAACCATCCATATCACTATAATCCAAAACACTATACCTTAAATCCATTCTTCCTCTTAAAAACCGAAGCACCTCACTCAAAATAGTATTTCCCTGCAATTCCCTCTCAGCCTCAAAATTAAGGAACGCAGGGTGCGGAATGGGAACCATTGTCTTATTCTTATTATGAGACGAAATATACTTTTTGACTTCTTTCAGCTTGTCCCTATTACACCATACATCAAATTCATTCTTTCTCACCCTGATGGGAAATAAGACATGTCCTCTCTGCTGTAGAAAAATCATCCTATGATGGCCGCCTTGAAGATTCCAATATCCTCTTTCATTCCATATCGTCTGAGGTGCGGCAGCAATAAAAAATTCCAGCCCCAGACCATACTCTCTTTCATATGTCCGCAATAATTCTTCCCTTTTTTCTATCATTGCGCATTTTTCCTGCTGTGTTTTCTCTAACGCTGAACTCTTCCAATATCCTTCACATCCATTGCTTTCACCTTGCAAATATTGAAACAGTTCACGGTATCCGTCAAAAACCGTAATATTAATATTCTGGTTATCCGGTGTTGTAAAAACTTTACTTTTATCTCCAGTCCACATCTGCAGACACTCAGTAAACAAAATTTCTTCTCTCACCCAAGCAATATAATTATCTCCAAATCTCCTAATGACAGAATCCATGCAGTTTAACTGCGCTTTCAAATAAATACCAAAACTCTCTACCTTCTTTATTTTCGAAAACTGTCCATCTAATATCAAATTATAGCGAATTGATAAATCTACCCTTTTCTTAAAAGAAACGGCAAAATTCATAGGAAGGCATATTATGTACTGATATCCTTCCTTCCATAATTCCACTGCAACACTCTTGTGCTGCAATCCATCTGACAAACATATAACAATTACACATTTTGATTTATCTACATCAACGCTTTCGGCTCCAAACATATATACAGGTTTTTCAATCATTGTTTCACCCCTGCCCTTATGCTTATCTAAAAAAGCCAGTACCTGATATCCACTGTGGATTAAATTAAAAGCAACACTTTTTCCAATTTCTCCGGCACCATATATTAATACCGGTGTTGTTTTACTAAATTCCATACCATCCTCACAACACTAAACACAATATAGGACTGTCTTTATATCATCAAAAACTTTTTTTCTTCTCATGTAAAATTTATATTCGCTATTTATCGTACTTATATTCTTAATAAGCGTGAACACATCTTCTTTCTTTACTCCAAATTCCAGAATAAGCAGCGGCTTATATTGCTGCAAAATTCTATACCCACCCAAAATGATATCCATATCCGCAGCCAGGGCATTGATTTTGATAATGGACGGAGACTCGTCCTTTAATAAATCGTCCAAGGTACGCACATGCAGCACCTGCTTTTTTTGCTTATCAAGCATCTGCGCCAGCGTCTTATTATCAGCTATTTTATCCACACTTTGAAATAAATTAGGACTATCATAATTTATTTCCTTATTAACGGAATTTGTATAGAACACTTTATCTTCTTCCCTGCTCCATAGTGCAATATTATATGCCTCTATATTTTTTATTCTGCTATATTGCACAAATTTACTTAAAGCAGCATAATTGCCATAATCTGCTTCGATACCTATTATTTTCTTATATCTTCCCCTTGTAAACAGCAAAAAGCTTTCTATTGTATCCCCTGTGTAGGCTCCAATGTCCACATAGGTACATTTTTCGTTTGTACGGACAATAGCCTCATCAAAAAAAGAATAAATCTCATTCCCCAAAGAATACCTCTGCATAGGCAGCATATTACCTGTCAGTTTCCAATGAATTGTGTCACAATAAATTCTTCTTGATTCCTCATCCTGCAGAAGATCAAATCCATATATAATTTCCTCTTTCCTTGCTGCAAATTCACTCTCCGCAAGCAAATCATCTTCAACCTTGAAGGGATTACACAAATGATACACCGGGATATTCTCATCTTTCTCTTTTATTTCATTATAAATATCCGTTGCATGTAATATGGTACAGGTAATAATTACACAGAAATCAGACAGATTCTGCCTTACCCGTTCAAAGTTTTCAATATAAACGCCTTCCATAAATTTTTTTCCAAACAAGTCAACATTATTATCACATGCAGCCGTAATTTTTATATTGCGTTTCTCCAATATACTTATGGCCTGTTTTCCTTTTCCGCCGCATCCAAACAATACAACATTTTCATATTTTCTTATTTCATCAAAATATTTTTCTGCATTGACAAAATTTACTTTATTCATAGGAACCCTCTTCATCTTGTATTTAACAGTTCGTTTAAAATACCTGCAATTATATTAATGCTTTTGAAATTTTGAGGTAAAACTTTATTTTCATCAATCACAATATTATACTTGTCTTCCAATTGTGTAACCAGAAAAACAATAGACAAGGAATCTAATATCTGCGATTCTATCAGATCTGTATCATTTTCAATTTCTTCATATGGCTCTATTTCACCCAATATCTCTTTAATAATAGATCTATACTCTTCCATTTTTACCCTTCCTTACATGCAGTTTGATTTCAAAGTTACTCTATCGATCTTGCCATTTATATTCAGAGGCAGAGCACTCAATATCTTGATCTTCTTCGGCAGCATGTATTGAGGCAGTTTGTCCTGTAATAACCTATAAATCATTTTTTCTGTTAATTCTGCAGACAATGTACAAAAAAGAACTATTTTCTTATTGCAGTTATCATATACTGCACAAGCCTGATTAACGCCTTCTAATGAACCCGCAGCTGCTTCAATTTCACCAAGTTCAATTCTATGCCCCTGGTGCTTAATTTGAAAGTCCTTCCTGCTCACATATACCAGCTCACCATACGCATTATACTTTACCAGATCTCCTG
Organism: uncultured Acetatifactor sp.; assembly: GCA_910584435.1. Taxonomy (GTDB): domain Bacteria; phylum Bacillota; class Clostridia; order Lachnospirales; family Lachnospiraceae; genus Acetatifactor. The sequence goes on along the minus strand of CAJUAP010000027.1, from coordinate 13,906 downwards.
TTCTATAAATCGTATCACAATACTTGGAATTAAGCGGATTTTGAACAAATGCCTTACTTGTTTTCTCCTGGTCTCCGTAATATCCCATTGACAAGCAAGTTCCTCTCACACATAATTCTCCAAGTTCATTTTCTCCAACGAGTTCATTATTATCATTCAACACAAGAATCTCCGTATTGCGGCATGCTATTCCTATCGGCAAAGGTTCTTCGTCCTGAAATTGTCGATTTACTATGTAGTATGAACAGACATCCGTAATTTCTGTGGGACCATACAAATTGGCATATAAAATATCCGGATAATTTTTTCTCCATATATTCAACTGTTTATTAGGCATAACCTCACCGCAAAATAAAACCCTCTGCAATTTATCCGCATGAATTTTATCCAAGATCCCCGAATTTGCAAGACCTATAAGCGCCGATGGCACCCAGAAAATTGTGTTTATACTATTCTCATTAATGTAATCCATTAATACTTTTGGAAATCTAAATAGTGTTTCCGGAATAATAACCATACAAGCACCATTTCTCAAGGTAGAATAAATATCTAAAATAGAATTGTCAAAATAAAATGGTGCCTGATTTCCAAATATGGTATCTGCGTCAAAGCTGAATGTATCATAAAGCCATTCCGTATAGTCTATAACTCCCCTATGGCTAATCACCACCCCCTTAGGCTGCCCGGTTGAACCGGATGTAAATAGTACATATAGGGGATCTATGTCCGCTGTATTCTTATATTTTTCCCTGATACTTATATCTATCTCCGCTTTTTCAATATCCTGAATAGATATTTTCTCCCGGCAATCGTCCAGTTCATCCGGTTCTTCCGTATGATAAATGACTGCAGCCGGCTGCAGAACATCAATAATTTTATGAATTCTTTCAATCGGAGAATGAACATCCAGCGGACTATAAAAATTACCGCTATAAGCAATACCCAAAAAAGAAACAATACATTCAACACTTTTCTCCATATATACTGCAATAGGTTTGTTTCTTATATTCCCACACCTTGCGTAAATTAATGCGGCAATTTTTTGGGCTTCATCATCCAATTCTTTGAAAGTGATCTTTCTTCTTTCATCCAAAAAAGCGGTCTTATCCGGATATTTTTCTGCACTTTCTTTTAAATATTCAACTATATTTCTCTTCACTCTCAGCACTCCATGCATTTATCTTTTCTATTATCTTCGATGATACTAATTTTCTTCCTTCAAAATTAGTAGTTTCATCTATTGTATGTACATCTGCAAACTGCTCACTTTTAAGCAGGAAACTCAAGTCCAATAATTCTACATTCTCATTTTCTATGATATCCTGCAATTTTTTTACATTTTCCCGATATTTTTCCCGGAAAACATTTCCGTATAATTCCTCCGCATACATATAATTTACCGGCGGAATAAATAATAACAATTTAATGTTATACTGTTTACACATCCCCATCATTTTCTTCATATATACAATACATTCATTATCCTCTTTCAGATCGTACATATAATTCATTCGAATGACAATTCTATCATTTTTTTCTTTAGACATCTCCCTTAAGGCACTTTGTGAGGATGCAAAATAATCCACTCTAAAATTGTCAAATCTCTCCTTTGTAATTCTCGCATATTCCTGCAGTTCCACATCCTGATTATTGACAGAATTACTCAACATTTGAATCAGCCTTGCATGCTGGGATCTGGGCAAAAGATGCTGTTTACCGGTAAATGTTTCCAAATTAGCCATTACCACAACCTGACTCGGCATACTAATATACTTTATATGGGCTGATAAAACATGATAAAAAGCCCGCATCCCCATCGCATGAACCGCGAGTACTTTTGTGCAATTTACTCCCAACTGTTTCTTCAGCATCTCGCCCAGGTTTATATACTGAGTATCCTTTTTTGAGATATCAGTAATCCCGCAATCTCCCATTATGAGAGTATTCACTTCTTTTCTATCTAAAAATTCTGTCAAATAATAATCATATAAATGACTTTCAATATAAAAGTAGTTGACATTTTCTATAAATCCTGAACGCTCTAATTGCTCCTTCAAAGAAAATCCATTTTCCACAGATATAATAACAACTGCTTCATCCTTTATTTTCTCAACTTCCCGGTAAGAGATGATCCGAAATTCATTAATCAGTCCACCTGTTTTCTGCTCATTATTATCTGTGAAAACAATATCATCAAAGCCGAATTTCTGTAATAAAATCGAAAATGCAGTGCCCCGAATTCCCGCTCCGAATATTACTATTTTCTTTTTTGACAACAATTCCTTATTGGCCTCAACACATTTTTTTAATGCTTCGTAATCAAACTTACACAACGTTGTCACAGGCCAGGCAAAATTAATTCTCTTTTCCATTGATATTTCCTCATCATACTCTATCCAGTCTCGATAAAATTTCTTCCCGGTAATCGTCAAGCATATCTTCCTTTGCATATATAGTATTTTGACGGATTCCACAATCCTCACATAATTTGGGAGCGCAGAACTTACACTGCTGTACCAGCATGTCCCTCCTCTGAGCGCCATTCCACATTTCAAGCAATGTTTTTTCCCGGATATTGCCTAATTTTTCTTCCTGCAGTAATTGTGTGCAAGGATATACATCCCCGTTTGGAATCACTACAATTGTATGAAATATCAGCGGACATACTTTCTGCGGCTGAAATCCCGTACCATATTTATTAAAGGCCAAATCCTCTCTCTTCTCTATGCCTAAGTTCGAATAATCCTTTTCTTTCCATATGGGTGTAACCTTCTCTACATAGACCCGATCCGCAATGGGTGAAAACATATCATAGAAATTCTCTTCCTCTCCCTCGCCAAGAGCCGAATCAATAATTTTAATACACAACAATGTGTTTTTCTTAATTTTATAAAAGTATGCCAGATTAGAATAAAATTTCTCAAAATCTATAGGATATCCGCATACGGAACGGTATTTCTCTTCTGACAGCCCCTGCAGAGATACAATGATTCTGTCAATTTCCGAATCCGCCAAATCTTCTGCATATTCAGGCGTCAATAATGAGCCGTTTGTATGAATGGACACTCTCCCTTTGACCCCCTTCTCTTTCAAATACCTCACCATCCAGGGCAGATTTCTATTTGCCAAAGGCTCCCCCTGGTGAGAAAGGGAAATCTGCCTAACCGCATCCGGAAACTGCAGGATTTGCGACACGGCAAGTTCAAATATCTCTTTACTCATAAAATTGTTTTCTATGGCATACCCCCAGGCTTTCTTATCTTCTTCCGAACGAAAGCAGTAATTACACTTAAAATTACATACCTCGCCGGCATCCAGAATAACGGTAAAGGGGGTCGCTAACGGCAAAGCTTTTGCCAGTTCAATACGATTGACATCAAAAGACGGCTGAATATTCCCATATTTTTTCATTTTATCTCTCCATTCTGGTTCCGTACCCCAAAACATATCAAAACCCAATATATTTTTCCACCCATACTCTTTCAAATCCCTTTATTTGGGGCATATTCAAAAACTCATATCTGTATTTCCTCAAAACTGCAGCTATTTCCCTTCCCACTCCTTCACAGTCCAATAATTGAAACCTGTCTATCTTCTCAATCATACTTATCATAAAAGACCATTCGGAATATAAGGCTAATTCATAGGTGTCCGGTGCATACTCCTTCACAAATTCTGTCCTATTGCGGAATGCTGTCAGATACTCTCGCATAGTCTGCGCATCCCACTTTTCCGCATTGCTTGTGAACCCTGACACATTGCCGCCATGACGGGTAATATAGTACTTGTCCACACCATGTATGGCCACTGTTTTACTTGCAGCCAGATACTTATACTGTGTATGGATATCTTCATTCTTACACCCCTCTTCAAAAGGAAACCGCTCCAATATTTCCCTTCTATAGAGTTTCGTCGGCATTCCTGCCCGGATATACTTTCTGCCAAGAAGCAGCCGCAGCGCTTCTTCCCCTGTTAAAACCATCTTCTCATCAAAAATACATTGAGGGCTTCTTGTCTCTCCGTTTCCTTCCGATGCGCCGCACATGGATATATCAGCGTCATTGTCTCTCAGCAATGCCACGAGAAATTCCAAGAAATCAGGTGCGGCTCTATCGTCATCATCTACAAACGCAATCAATTCCCCTTCTGCATTCCTTAATCCAAGATTGCGCCCTCTGCCGATGGACTGTGCGCCTTCTGTCTTCAGCACTTTTATCCTTTTATCCAGTCTGGCATATTCAGCTAAAAGTTCCTCCGTTCCATCCGTACTGCCGTTATTTACAATGATATATTCAAAATCCGAGCAGCTTTGACCCAGAATATCTTCAATCATATTGCTGACATACTTTTCCCTGTTAAACGTAAGCATAATAACAGATATCATATTTACACCTTTGCTCAAAACCCGATAATTGCAATTGACATAGCATCTCCAATTGGAATTTTACTTAACCGGGGATGTTCTGCCATAAACTCTTTTACTATTTTTTTGATTCCAGGATACTGGCTGCCAAAATAATTACTTTATCCATGATTATCCTCCATAAAAATTATTCTGCTCCCCTCATTTTCAAAAGAAACTGTTACTTCCCTGTATTTCTGCAGCACATCCCTTACATGTTCCTTATTTTCCTCTGAAACATATAAAAGCAGAAAGCCGCCTCCCCCCGCCCCCAGGACTTTTCCTCCTGCCGCTCCGGCTTCCTTTGCCTTTTCATACATCAAGTCAATCTCCTGATTAGATATTTTTGACGCAAGGCTCTTTTTCATGTTCCAGGCTTCGTCAAGCATTTCCCCCCATTTTTCTATATTGCCGCTGCTTACATTTTGTAATGCTTCCTCCACCATCCCAAGCATACAGTCAAGAACATGATTCTTAGATGGTATATTCTCCTTCTGTTCTGACAGAATTTCTGACGATATTCTTGTCTGCCCCGTATAATACAGCAATAAATGATCCTGCAACGCTTTCCTATGATTCTGGGGTGCATTCACAGGTGTCGCAGATACTGTTCCATCCGCCCAGAATTTATATACACGGAATCCGCCGTAAGCACATGCATACTGATCCTGTATCCCGATGGGATTTCCCAGCCTGTTAATCTCAATCTCACATGCTGTCCTTGCCAGCTTTTCCGGTGATGCATATTCCCCCTTAAATGCATACAGCGCATTCAGCACTCCCACTGCCAATGCACTCGAAGAAGCCAGGCCGATACCGGCAGAACTCAGTGGAATATCCGCTGCATAGACAATGTCAATTCCGTTTTCTATCCCTGTTATTTTCAGTGCTTCCCTGATAATGTTATGTTTTATCTGATCAACGGAATCCACAAATTCATTCTTGGTATAACAGACACGTATTTTACTGTCGAAACGCTTGCACACCATGATATACACATACATATTCAGCGCCGTACTGATCACCGCTCCATATCCATACCTGCTGTTCTCATAGTAATCTTTAAAATCCGTACCGCCTCCAAAGAAAGAGGCCCTCAAAGGCGTCTTTGAAATTATCATTTTTCCTCAACCAATTCTTTCACAATCTGTAATAAGCTCCTGTTGTCCGTAACCTGATATGTTCTGCACCCTGCCGCATTTCCTGCTTCTATATCCCTGTCATCATCACCTATCAGGATACATTTTGTCAGATTCAGTGAGAAATCCTTCTGCGCCCGGTACAGCATACCCGGCTTCGGTTTCCTGCACTCACACCCTTCATCCCAGTTATGGGGACAATAATAAACAGCATCTATTTGGCAGCCTGCATCCCTCATCAAATCATCCTGCATCTTCCTGTGTATCTGCCCCAGCATGCTTTCCGTGAGATTTCCTCTGGCAATTCCCGGCTGATTGGATACAAGCACCACCCTGTACCCCGAATTTTTTAATATTTTAACAGCCTCCTTTGCCCCTTCTATCCATACAAACTGTTCCGGTGTCTCAATGTAACATGCCCTGGGCGCCCTCTTGTTGATTGTTCCATCCCGGTCAAGGAACACCACTGGACCGTTCTCAAAAAACTGCTCCGTCAGCCGGATGCGTTCCCAGGAACCAATGGAATAATATCGATGCTTTGTCACCGTAGCAAACAGCTTCCCCTGTCTTACAAGTTCAGGATACACCGCCGCTTCAAAGTTCATGTTCTGTCCCGTCACATATTGGAATGACTTCTTATCTACAATGGCATACCCGATATCCACGCCCTGCAGTTTCGGATACAGCCTTGTCTTGTCATATACTGCTACCCTGCCCCCGTCTGTCAGAAGATTGCTTTTCGTATAACCATCCTGATTCTCATAGACACTGAGCTGAACCCATGCCTGATTGTCTTCATAGTCATGCATCAGCTTAATAAAGTCAATGGGGCAGTAATTATCACAGTACAATAACAAAAAACGATCTTCTATCAGTTTCCCGGCATGGAGCAGACGGTCTCCTGTATTATACTCCGTGGGTGTAATATCATAAGAAATATGCATTCCGTATGCACTGCCGTCTTTCAGATACGCAATGATTTCTTCCGGCATGTAGCCCAGCAGAATCAACACATTGCAGATGCCGAACCCCTTCAGCTGTTCTATCAAATATGCAATAAACGGTTTACCGCAAAAGGGATACATAGGTTTCGGGTGACTGTCCGTGTACGGCCTCATACGGGTTCCCAGTCCGCCGGCTAAAATCACCGCCTGATTTATCATGCTTTTCATCTCCTATTTAGAGTTCCCGCTTGTGGGAACTTGTTCCGGTCTCTCCACTCCTGCCCCCCTTAAAAGGGAGAAATTTTCAGCTGCAAAGGACACATCTGAAAATTCTCCCGGGGGCTTCCGTTCCGAGACTGTTCTAGATTTCCTATTTAGAGTTCCCGCTTGCGGGAACTTGTTCCGGTCTCTCCACTCCTGTCTCCATAATCATATCTACCAGTTGCTGCAGGATGAGATTGTGAACGGATTCCACCATTCCATAATGCTCTGCAGGCACATAGACATTCAGATCACCCAGGCTTCTCATTCTGTTACCTGCCTGAAAACCGGTAAATGTCATAACGGTACCGCCGATTTTTCTCATCTCGCCAATGGCTCTTATCATATTTTCCGATTCACCGGAGCTGCTGACGGCAATCAGCACATCCTTTTCCTGAGCAAGCATTTCTATCTGTTTACTGAAAACATACTCGTAAGAATAATCATTAGACAGGCAGGTAAGGGTGGGCTGTCCATACATGTTATAAGTACGTATTCCTCCGTTCTTCAAAAAATCCGCCGTCATATGCTGTGCAATGCCTGCACTTCCGCCATTGCCGCAGATATACAGACAACGTCCTGTTCTTCTGCAGCTTTCAAGCATCCCCATTGCCGCATGAATGCCTTCCTGATAGGTATACCTGCCGGAATTGCCGCTGATTTCAATATGATCAAGAAGATTTTTTAATATATCTATGTAGTCTTCCACTCTTATAGCTCCTTTTTCAGCTTCCAATAGATTTCCCTTCCTATGCGGCTTATCTTGTATTCTTCTTCCCTGCCCCAATCCAGGATCCTGTTATCCATCAACAGCATTCTCCTGCCATCCTCCACCATAAATGCCTGCTTCTCAACCTGTTCCCACTTACTTTCTCTGTATTGATACCATTCCCCCGAAATACCGCTCACCGCATATAACTGTCCCTCTCCTGGGACAAAAGTGATCATTTTCAGGTTCCGCACCCATGTGCACATCACAGATTCAAAACACTCCGGCTGTACCTCCCAAATCTCACACCTTTTTTTCTTTGTAGAAAGGATTAGATTCTTACCTAAGAAATTAGCCAGCAGGTGAATCTCATCTCCATGCAGGATACCTGCCCCGAAATACGCTGATTCACCTCTGCGCAGACTGTCTGCAATTTCCTTCGGGAATCGACCAAGCTCCTGTTCCGTCGGCTTGTCTGCAATTTCTTTCGGCAGAGCAATGCGCTCTTCCAATACATTGCGCTCTGCGTCCCACACCCTTATGCCGTCCTGGGCATGAACCGGAATGAGCCATAACTTCTGCTCCACACAGAATAAGTGGGAATACATCCTCTTCTCATTTCCCGGAAAGATCTTATCCATTGTCTTCCGCTTATGGTGAAACCGCATCACACAGCTTTCCGCCTTGTATGCGAAGAAAATTTCATCCTCTATCACAGCCCCATTGCCGGTGCTTATCACCTTATTCTCGTTCCTGCCGCAGACAGGAAATTGTTCCATCTGATCCGTGTCCATATGAATCATCATCAGGGCGTGGTAATTCACAGGGATAAGATACAGGCAGTTTTCCATGACAATATGTGTGCAGAACTTACTTCCGACTGCCCCTGTTGTTCTGCTGTTTTTCTGAAACTGCAGCTGATACATTTTTTTCTTCTGCCTATCATACACAGAAATTGCTTCCGCCAGCCGGGGAATAAAAAAAAGCTTGTCACCATATGGTACTATTCCTGCAAACAGCCCCCTCTCCCCCTTTTCCTGGAAAACCGCTTCCCTTCTCGTCTCGCAAGTCTCACAATTCATGCGGTATAAGCCATTATTCCAATATGGTGCATACCAATATTCTCCATTGATGCAGCACACAGCCTCCGCCGCCGCAATGGCGTAACGGACATGGGACTTCAAATTTACATCCTGCAGGATAAAAGTCTTCCCCGCTTTCTGAAAAAGCCATTGTACGGAACTGGGATCGCCATAATATGTATCACTCAATGCTGCCGCTCTGTCCATATCCGCACTATCGTCATAAATCCCCCAGCCGCCTTCTCTATATCGTCCTACAAGTTTATGGTATTTCTCCCCTAACTGTGGGCGCATGGATGCAATCGTTGCCTGAATCAAAGGATGGGGCCTCCAAAGCAACGCGATATTCTCTCTGTTTTCATAAAAAACGCGGAACACATCCCGCATTTTCTCCAACATTTTCTCACTGTAATTTAACAATGCCGATACGCTGGTATTATAAAATACAATCTGCTTCCAGCTTCCGTCCGGCCTCTCTATCACCCTGCGCCATTCCTCCGGTATCTCCAGATCTTGTCTCCTGGTTCCCAATACTTTATCCACCTTAGGAGAACCCAGGCCCAATATCTTCCTCTCCCAATATCCCCTGCTCTTTTCCCCGATCTTTTTCGTAAGCACCTCAATGTATACCCGGCGCATATCCTCCGATTGCACAATAACTCTGTCTGCGTTTATCACTCCCTGTACAAGGCAGAATTTATCCATTCCTTCTATAGCGATTTTGTCATCTGCCTGAATTTCCCCCAGTATAAAATACGGAATGTAGACCAGCCGCTCCGTAAATTGTTTCAGATTTCCGGAATAAAAAAAAGGCATTACACTGGTCACATAATTGTACTCGTCATAGGGATTGTGTATAAAAATCATATCCGGTCTGCGCTTTTCAAAATCATAATCCTCATAATGCAATAAGGGCACATCGGCCGGATACCGGCCTGCCTCATAATGTATTTCACCAAAGCTTCCGTCCGGATTCTTGTCATAATAAGGAATAGGAATCACATAGGCATTACAGTCCGGATCTTCATCCGCCGCCTTCCAGACACTTTCCATACTGTCCCACATGGATGCTTTATAGGGAAGGAACACCACTTCATAGGTTATTCCTGCGTCATTCCTGATACTGCTTTCTATCCGATGCAAAACCGTCTGAAGCTTTTGATATACTTTACCCACCTCTATTTCCGATTCCCCGGCAAGACTTTCATAAATTTGGTATAACTCTTCACAATACTCTTCCAATAGAGAGATTGCAGGAAAATTCCCACCTTCCGTTTTCTCCAGCAGCTCTCCCAGGGCCAGCGCCCCTTCCTGACATTGCGAAAGCAGCACCTGGGCTTCTGGAACATTCCCCTTCTCCATGTACTTTTTAATTTCTCCATGTACCTGGGCAAGCAGCGCTGTAAACTCTTCCGCCTGCCTTTTCTGCATCTTTCTCATGCCGGTTCTTTCCTCTTCACTCTTTTCCACAGGGATACCCTTATGCTTTCCCCATCCACTGTCTTCTGATTTTTAATAAGACATATTTTGTCACCCTTTAGAATACCGCACCTTTTCAGATACTTTATTCCTTCTGATGATGCCGACAAGCTATACTGCTTGCCTGTCCGCTTCGCTCCCGGTACTTCTTAAAGCTGTCCCGCCGGCCTTTTCGTCCGGCAGTCCTGCATTTAAGTTCCCACAGGTCCTGGCCTACCCAATACCCATCCCCCGAAAGGAATGGCTTCTAATGCCGTCCTTGTTTTTCTATCAAAAGAATTCTTCCACAGTCCTATTGCCCTTTCCGGCTTTCGGTTAAATGCAGCCTCGCGGCGCATTCATCCGTGGTTTCCTTCCTAATGAACTTTTACATGCTTTGTTGTTTGTTTCTTTCTATTCTAAATAGACTTTTACATGTTTTATTGTTTATTTATTTCTGATTTATTTCCTTCTTGTTTATTTATTTCTGATTTATTTCCTTCTTGTTTATTTATTTCTTGCTTATTTTTCTATTCTATATTTGAGCTTCTATATTTAAGCTGTCATCGGCTATTCTGCTTTACCTTTGGCTTGCTCTTTTCCTCTCTTCAACACGTTTCTTGCCGTATTCTGTCTCTCAGACATCTCCAGCCCACAGGAAACACAATGAAAAACATTCTCTTTCCTGATTCCTTCCGCTCCGCATCTGCTGCATTCACTGCTGATTCCCTTCCCGAATACTTCCTTCAATTCAATAGATCTCTCCCTGCATTTCTGCGCCAATCTGTTCCTGATATAGCCCTTCTGCCACATGCTGACTGTAGCGTTCACTTTCCTGTTCACTCCCGCCTTCGCCGTTGCAGGCAGCTTGGGAAGATACAATATTCCAGGCTTCTCCGTCTCTAACATCCGGTTAATCTCTTCATTTACATAAGCATGCAGTGCCTTTTCCAATCTGGCTTTTCCGGCATGATACTTCTTCATGCCCGGGTTGTTCTGCGCATTCCTCCGATGACGCGCCAGCCTCTCCCTGACATAATCACTGAGGGCGGATTGGTATTCCAGGTATTCCTCTCCATAGGCATGTCCGCTGTCCGTTACAAACATGCAGCGCAGCCCCATTGCCAGACCCGTTTCGCCGGAATACCCCGCCGGGTGTCTCTGCCTTACCTCCACCGGCACATTAATCGTAATGTTTCCTTCTTCCGCAAGAAGGCGGATATAGATCTGTCTCTCATAATGATTATTGTCCGTAAGAGGAATGAACAATCTCTGACGGCTTTCCTTCATGGATAAATAGATACCATGATCCGCATATCTGTAACCCTTAGGGGACACAGTAAATCCCTCCGCCCTGTCCGCGTGAGGCTTTACCAAATGTCTGCGCACCTGTCTGCGCAGGTATTGGTTCAGCCTGTGTGTATCTTTTCCTTCGCAGAGGGAAGCAAAGGTTCCTTTCCAGTCTCCCTGAAGTGCAGGCTCTCTTCCCTCCAAAACCGCCTCAAAACAGCGGCTCTGCTTCATAATAAAGCGCAGATAGTGCCGCTCTTCCGGCGTCAGATTCTCATTTGCCCGGATATTCTTCTCTATTTGGTTCTTAGTCTGGCTCCACTGGCTCTTAATGTCCCCCAGGGCGTCAAAGATTGCAAGGTAAAAATATACAGAAGGAAGACCCAGTCTCTCCCGCAGACCGCTTTTAGTCATTTCATTCTGCACAGTATAGCCTGGGTATATTTTAGCCAGACCGCCTATGCCTCCATAGCGGTCATACACATAATTGCGGACCGTCCGGCAGTCTTCTGCTATCTCCGACAGTCTCTCCATATCCCTTGCAGGAATTGTTTCTTTGTTATATTGATAGACTGTCTTGTATATTATCTCCTGGGACATCCGCCTTTTCACCCCTTGCTCCTGCCCCTGTCCCATTCAAGTGTGTACAGGATTTCCACAGTCCCCTGCCTCAGAATTTTCGTAGAATAAATATTTCTGCGTCATATACCCTGCAAAGCCTCATAATCCTGTCATTTCCGTTTCCGTCTGACCAATTATTTGACGGCAAATAGCGATGAAAAGCGATTCATATTCTCTGTCTTAAGTGCCATTGTAGGGTGAACATATCGATTCATGGTGATGGACACACTGGCGTGCCCCAGAATCTCACTCAGGCTCTTGATGTCAAAGCCCAGTTCAATACATCTCGTGGCAAAGGTATGCCGTGTGGCATGGAAATTAGCATCCTGAATACCACAGGCGGAAAGCATCTTCTTAAAACGGTTCTGCATTGTCCTTGGTTCCACATAACGTCTGTCATCTCCGGTCAGGAGAAATGCACCGGGCGTATGGAATTTTTCCAACAGACCCACAATCACATCCGGCAGGGGAATCACCCTGACAGAACAGGAACTCTTGGGTTCCAGAATTTTTACCTCCGTCCGCTTTCCTGCAGCAGTATCCACCCGAAGCCGCTGCATTGTCCTGCTGACATGCATCCTTTTCTCTGTAAGGTTGATATCATCCCACTTCATCGCACACAGTTCTCCGATACGTATTCCCGTATACAGGCACACTATAATGCCAAGTGCCGGAAGATCCAGGTTTTTCCGCAGGTAATCGAGGAGCTGTTCTTCCTCATCCAGACTGAATACTCTGATATCGTTCTGCTCCCGTTTTAAGCTCACACATTCCGTAGAATATGCCACTGTCAGATCCATTTTCATTGCATATATCCGTATGCCGTTCATAGCGGAAAGGATTTCTGCCACCGTTGCCTGAGAAAGTCCCTGTTTTTTGGCACCGCCGCCTGAGAGCAGATCGGCGGCAAAGGTGATAATACGCTGGTTGGTAATTTCAGACAGCTCTTCCTCTCCAAACTCCGGAAAAATATAGAGGCGGAGTATATCTTCATATTTATTGGCAGATGATTTCTTCAATGTCGCTGCCATTTCAGAAAGCCATCTGCTGCCGATATCTGCCACTTTTCCAGCCATGGCTTCCGTCGGCTTTCTCGCTGCAAGTTCTTTTTTGACCAGTTCAAGTTTTTCTTTTACTTCTTTGTAGCTTCTGGCATAGACTGCCCCATACCGCGCTTTCCCGTCCACGCGTTCTTTGATGTAGCGCCCTTCCCAGCGCCCGTCTTTTCTTTTGTAAATGTTCTCGCCTGTCCTAGGCATAAATTGTACCTCCATTTTGACTATAATTTTGACGGTAAATGGATGCCGTTTACGCTGGAAAATTTCCCCGGATCTGTTCATCATCCGCGAAAAAGGTACCGATATAGGTGATATAAACGGCATACAACGGTCAATATCTCCTATATTTTGGCATATTTTGTAGTTTTTTGCTGTTCAAAAAAGTGTTTGACATTTATTTTAGCTCTATGTATAATGATTTTAAGGTTATTCTGCTTATGTTCCGTTCGCAGAAATATTTATTCTAAGAAAAATCAGGTTCTGATATGGCGGAATACTCCCGAATATGAGATGTTATAAAATACGCTAAAACAGCTGGCATTCCTATCAGATGCCAGCTTCATTTGGGTAAAATTCGGATAAAATTTGAATAGAGAAGCAGGGTGCAATCCACTCTAAGACAACATCCGTCTGCTGGTTTACAAGCAGATAATCTGTCTTTAACTGAAGCTCCGGGTTTGCTGTAATATCATATAGATACAAAACAGATTCCGTCCGCAGCATTTCATTGATTCCAGGCAGATTGTTAATTTTTCCATAAACCATTGCCGCCACAGACTCCTGTTTCTCAGCCCGCTGATAATATTTCCGGATTAGTTTTTCGATGGAATCATAGCGCAGCCGCCCCGATTTTATCATATACCCCCCCCACAGTCCCCTTCAAACATTCCCTCCCTATTTAGTCAAGTCTTTTTTCCTTATTTTTCAAGGATTTTTTAGTTA
>CAJUAP010000026.1 GCA_910584435.1 uncultured Acetatifactor sp. | reverse complement strand
CCCCTGTTTCCGCCGTGAGAGGGCGGCGTCTTAACCGCTTGACCAATCAGCCATATTGAATACTGCATCCGCGGTACTTGTATATCATACAACATGTCTGTGAAAAATGCAAGTACTTTTTTTAAAAATTTTGTCTTTTTTTTCTGCATTTTTCTCTTGACAAACAGAACATTTTCTTATATACTGATAAAGTCTCAAGCAGCAGAGAAGTTTGAGAGGCAGATTTCAAATATATTTGATGCGATAGTGGCTCAGTTGGTAGAGCGCCACCTTGCCAAGGTGGAAACCGCGGGTTCGAGTCCCGTCTATCGCTCTGGTAAGCAGAAACGGAATTCCTGATGCGGCAGGAGTTCCGTTTTTTGTTGTACGCCGGAAACGGGTATCATTTATTCCTCTCCTTCTGCAGAAGATACAGCAGATATTCGTCGGCAGACATATTCTTCTGCTCTGTCTGCTTTCCCAGCAGCGACAAGGGATCTCCTTCCAGCCGACTGTCTGCATCATCCCTCACCCTTGCGTAATACTCCACAAATCCCACGCTGACAGCGCCGGTGGGTATGGCTGCCACGCACACACCCAGCAGCGCAATTATAATTGCCGCCAGCATAATCACAGCAATCATGGAGACGAAGGTCATCAGCTGCTTTTTCTTCTGCACCGCCGCCTCTGCAACGATACTGAAGGCATCAAAGCTCTGGCTGACCCGGAACAGCCGCATGCTCCTGATCACCCGGCTTTTTTATCATTCACCGGATACCGCCAGCGTTCTCCACACAGAATCCATGGGCGGTACCCTCTTCTCTGCAGAAAGCGATAATTCTTCTCTGCACAGGCATATCCTGTCAAACCGCAGGCCCGGCGCTTCCGCATACAGTGTCAGCAAATGTTCGCCCTCTGTAAGTTCCACTTTCCCAATGGGTGCATAGCGGTATATCTGTTCCGCCTCATATCTCCATAGACAGCCCCCATGGTAAAGCTCTTCCCGGGATAATTCCACTCCGTCAACACCTGCGCCGAAGCAGGATTCCTCTTTTCTGCCGAATTTGGCCAGGAGCCAGATGGTATATTCACCGCCTTGGCACACAAAACGGTAATTCAGGGAATGCCTTTCCCCATATGACTTCATATCACGCCGCCGGATGTACATGGCAATTCCGCTCCGCCCGTAAGATTCACTTGCACAATGCCCCCATAACGATCCTTTCGTATGGGCATAAACGCTTTGTGCCAAAGCCGCCCCGCAGTCAATGCAGATATATCCTTCTCTCTCCGTAAATACCTTCTCTCCCAACTGAAGAATCTGCTTTGGCTCCACCGTTTCTCCATAGACGCTGTCCTGTTTTATCAAATCGGCCGCCACCAGGGTGTCTGTCTCCCGTTCCGGGCATGCATACTCCACAGCCCTCGGCCCCAGCGGAATTCTGCCGTAAAACGATTCCGTAAACTTTCCGGCATCAAATTCCAGCGGCAGCGCCTGACAGCCCCCGACACCTGCATAATTATTTTCCCTTCGCTCCTTTGTGTAAATAATAAATCTGGAAAACGCAAAATATTTGTCCATGGCATAAAAAGAAATCCTATGCTCCCCTGCTGCCAGACAGGGTAATTTCAGATACAGCCTGTCCACATTGCTGCGCACATTCTCCCGCCATGTGCCCTTGTGTTCATCCGTTGCCTCCGTGGCCGCAATTTCCACCGGCCCCTCATCCACAGACACACCAATTCTAATCTGTCCAACGGAATTCAGGGACGGAAAACGATGGATTTCCAGCAGGAATTCGCCTTCGCTTACCAGGATGACACGGTACTGCAGAGGATGGCTGCCGTATACGGCACAAGCCTCCATCAGGCTGCCGCATCCTCTGCCAAGCCTTTCGATTCTGCGAAAATCAGGAGACTGAGCGCAATCGGCTTCCACAGCTACCATACCGTCATCTTCTACATGAACATGATATTCGGAATTCATATCCTGCGCTTCCTTACCACCGCATCCGGGACAGACACCCTGCTCTTCCCTGCATCCGCATCCGATATGCTGTTCTTCCGTATCTTCACATCCCCTGACGATATGCCGCTCTTTTCCTGCGCCGGGTACCGCTATGGTCTGCACCGGTATTTCCACATGACAGCCTGTACGGCTTTCTGCAATCGTAATCACACCTTGTCGATTAACATCAGATTCCTCCGGCCAGACCAGAATACGGCATTCTGTCCTGACGGTTCCGCAGCTCCGGGACAGATGAAGCCATTCCGGCGCATTTATTACAAAAGCAACACTGCCCTCTCCTGCGCTGCCGATTTCCAGCCATTTCACCGCCTGTCTGGTAAAGGTCAGTCTGCCGCCTTCCACAGCCATTCCACTCTCAGACGTACTGCCGCCGTAAACAGGCTCATCCTCATTCCACAACGTAACCACCATACCCGTATTTCCCATGCCCAGAGGCGGTGTGCATACGGGCATCATGGCGGCTCTTGGAGGCGGGAAACCTTCGGGGTCAAGAATATGATCCCATTTCCCGTCCAGCATGATTTTATTATAATATATCAGCATTCTTCTGTGGGCGTCTTCCAGCTCCCTGACCTTCTGGACATAATGCTGTGCTGCCCGGGGCTTTCCCTGTCGGCACATCAGGGTACTTCTGTCTCCGTAATAATAGGCCAGATTGGTAAAATATGCCGCGTGAATGCGCATCAGCACCAGCTGGAAAAACGCCGCCTTCTCTTCTTCCGGCAGACCCCCGTATATCCTGTTGCCCTGTTCAAAAAGCCTCTCATAGGCATGAATTCTCACCACAGCCTCATCCCCGTAAGCCGTCTGGGAAAAAGCGTCATAATCCATCATTTCCAGCTTGCGCACATTGGTAAGCTGGGAAAAATCATTTAACAGCTTCGCCGTCTCCCTGCCGCATCCGCCGCTGAAATTGCGGTCAATCCAGTCCTCCACATAAGCATCCACATCCGCCGTCAGACAGCTTTTCGGGTTTTCAACGTCGTCCCTGCCGATTTCCCAGCCCAGCCTCAGGAAAAATTCTATCTCCTGTTCCAAAGGCTTCATAGCACCCGTATTTATGACCCATAGCTTACGCACACCCTCCGCATATGCCTTGCGCAGTTCATTTGCGGTATGCGCCAGAGGAATGGAACACAGGAACACATAAGACATACCGGGCGGCGCCCAATAGGAATTGTGATAATATATGCCATTGCCCCCCTTACGCTTCTTCTCCTGTTCGGAAGGGTAACGGCGGATATAGCCGTAATTATCATTCGACCAAACTAACGTAATATCTTCAGGAACCTCCAATCCCCCGTCATACAGCGGCAGTACTTCCTTATAAGGGACAAAAGTCATCATGGTCTCCCGTCCCAGCGTCTCACGTAGAATCCGCTGCTGATCCGTCATCACCTGCTGCAGCAGCCGGATTTTGGCAGCCTTCAATTCCTCCCCCGAAAGCCCCTTCAAATTCTCCGTCTCAAACCCGGAATCATGTATTCCCCGCATTCCCAGGGTATAGCACACTTCAAATTCCCTGTTCTGTTCTACGCTCTCCCTCCAGTATTCCTGTAAAATCTCACGGTTCCTGCCGGGCAGGGAATAATCATACTTTACTCCTTCATAGCCCTTTTTCGCCAGCCATGGCTTCCACTCTCTGTTGTTTGACCGCATCAGCATATCGCAGTGGGATGTTCCCACCACAATGCCCATTTTCTCTGCCAGCGCACCATTTTCCCTCTTCACATTAAAGGAATTGACATGCATGGCGGGCCAGATATAATTTCCCTTCAGCCGCAGCAGCAGTTCAAACACTTTCTCATAGGTTCTGACGCCAATGGATTCTTCCTCCATATGGCTTTTCGCCCAGGCTTCCAGCTCTTCCTCGTCATTGATAAAAATTCCCCTGTATTCCACCGAAGGATAATCCTGATATCCATAGCCCTCCGGAAGCAGATATTCCTCCTTTTTCTTCACCGGCACATCCGCCCAGAAATACCATGGGGACACCCCGATACGCTCGCACAGATCATAGATGCCATACACCGTCCCCCGTCTGTCAGTGCCGGTAATATACAATACACCTTCCTGAACCCACAGACTGTACGCCTCTTTGCGCCGGGAACCGCTTTCGTCGCACAGCCCCTTGAGACATGCGTCAGGAACCTCTCCGCTGCCCCCGATCCCTGCTGATTCCGCCTGGGGCATTTGTGGAACCTGCGTTTCTTCCGGCGTTTTCAATAATTCCAACGTATGTATCCGTATCCGCGCCCCATCTGTCCCTTCCGATTCTGACACATGCCGTCCAAATACCTTAACCAAATCTGCCTTTAAATTTTCAGCCGCAATTTTTACTGCGTCCGGCTCCCTGTCCGCATATTCCACAATACACGGACAGCCTCTCCCAATCCTGAAATCCATTTCTGCTCCTTTTATATCTGCAAACCTTTTCCTGATTTTTTTAACTGTCGCCCAGTCTATGATGCAGTTTACCCACATTACTGTTCAATCAATCTCAAATAGTATTCATCGCTTCCTTCAAAGACATTTGTCTTCACAAAGCCGTGTCATTCCTCAGCAATTTGTTTCACACGGATTACCTGCACTCTTCCGTCACCGTCACCGCCTCAAGCCTGCAGACACGCCCGTTTTCCATCTCCGGCCATTGTTCAAGGAATACTGCCGTATCCTCCCTGAGTGCATTTACTTTCACGCGCAGCTTCTCAGGAAACCCGAAATATCCGAGACTGACAGGCACCTGCTGTCCGGTATAGAAATGGTCATTGATTTTTTCTTCCCCACAGTATATTTCCATGCCAAATCCCGCATACTGCAGCCAGAGCAGAGTATCCCTGCCGGATAACCTGTCCCTTCCCTTTTCCTCAGGATAGGATACCGTAATCTCATATACCACGCTGTCCTCGTCCCCGGACACTGCGGAAAATTCCGCTTCGGCCCGCGGCAGCTCCAGATGTCTCTCATACACCGTCAGCCGTCCTTCTGTACCCTTTTCCACAAACCCGTCAGGAATCGTCTGCAGCGCGGGATAAGTACGTATTCTGGTGTCTGCCCCTCCTGTCACCGCCAGTCTGCCTTCCTCTTCCCACACATAATTGTCACAAAGCACCAGATAATCCCTGTCCAGCGTTACCTTCCAGGCATTCAAAGCATCCTCCCTGCTTAAGTGCAGGATATCAGCCTCCCTTCCGTCCTTCCAGCAATACCTGGGTTCATAATCTCCATAAAACACATACGTGGTATCCATATGATCCTGCTGCCCCTCAGAGTTACCTCCGCCCTCCAGTCTGCAGTAGGGCGTTGCCAGCGCAGACACCAGCATCGCATCACCCAGCTGCATATGATAAGGGAAGAAGCCGTATGCTCCGCTTTCCAGATCCACTGCCGGAAACGCCGCTTCTCCTCTGTCTGTGATTCCCTTGAAAACCACAGCCTTATGCGCATCCATCCTGCGGCGGCGCTGGTAATTGTTAAAGAACACATAACCATGGGTACCGTCATGGCGGCAGGATGTCCTCAGCGTATGCATATCCTCCGGCTTCACATCCTCCGGTATAATCTCCGCAGACAGCGCCGCCATATCCTCTCCGAAATCCTGCAGAAACGCCGCCAGCAGCTTAATCTCCTTATAGGTGTCGGATATGGTGCCGTACTGTCTCACAGGCGCATTAAAATCATAATTAATCTCCGGCAGATCATTGGCATAACCCGTTGCTCTGCTCTCCTGCAGCGTGGACAGCTTCCCCTTGGGATTGCTGCCCCCGTGATACATATAATATCCCAAAAGCGCCACACCGCTGGCAAGCTTCACAGTGGACATGGCTCCGATATCCCTGCCTTCCGCCACCGGCCTCCTGTGGCTCGTCACCTGGACGCCTCCTCCCAGCTCCGCAGTCAGATACGGGAATCTGGATTCGTCAAAAGTCACTGCTCCCTCCACATGATGATCACAGGCAATCAGAGAATCATTTCTCACATGGCTGATAATATAATTGGTGTTGGCGGCAAGCTCCCCGGTACTCGGATCCCAGGGAGCCTCACAGTACCCTCCCATCACCGGCAGCGCATCTCCGATACAGGCGCCTCCCCAGCCTGTGGCAGTATATAAGGGCACCCGGAAGCCAATCTCTTTTGCCAGCGCCATCAGGGTACGCATATGGGCCTCGCCCTCCTCTCCGCGCTGCCCTCCCACATGGCCATACTCATTTTCCAGCTGTACGCCAATCACCGGGCCTCCGTCCTCATCCATCTGCCCTTTTACCCTGGCATATACCTGCTCCCAGTAACGTCTCACATACCGCAAATAGGTATCGTCATTACTGCGCAGCTTCACGCCCTCTTTCCCCAAAGCAGCCACCCAGTCCGGGAAACCGCCGTTACGGCATTCCCCATGCACCCAGGGTCCCAGCCGCAGGAACACCTTCAGTCCCACCCTGTCACAGAGCTCCACATAACGCTTCAAATCCCGGCAGCCGCTGAAGTCAAATACCCCCTCTTCTTCCTCGTGGTGCAGCCAGATGACATAAGTAGATACAATGGTCACGCCTCCCACTTTCATCTTGCGCAGGGATTCTTCCCATAATTCCTGCCTGTACCTGGTGTAATGCATTTCTCCCATGACAGGAAACCATGGTCTGCCATCCCTCGTCAAATAACTGCTGTTATACTGATATTCCATAGTTACAAAACCTCGCTTTCTGCTTAAATGCACGTATTCTTATATACATATATTCTTATACTCCCATGTACTTTTACACTTCTTCTAATTCTGCCCAGGCGGTCGAAGCAATCCAGCCAGCGGCATCCCGCATCAAAATGCACCAGCCGAATCATACATATCGGTGCCGCCCTCTCAGGGACACTGCACATCAGCCCCGAATCTCTCTCAGTCTAACCAGCCGGAAATTCCTCACGGAGAAAACCATGGGCGGCGATGCCATCACAATCCCCGCCTTCACCCGGTCTCCCGCTTCACCTGCAAATTCCAGTCTGTATCCCTGCCATCGCTCCACGGGATGAACTACCGTCTCCACAGCATGAACCGCCTTTTCCGCAGCGGCATCCGAAGGCCCTTCCACATAAAGCCGGATATCCACCCCTGTGGTATCCGCTCCCATCGCTTCCATATACAGTATATACCTCCCTGCTTCCGGCAGCACCATCTCCGCTGCCATCCGGAACTTAAAATTCCTGGGACTTTCCACCTGGAAGATACGGGATGTGCTTCCCGGTTTTCCCTCCGGATAGGAAAGCTTCACCCCTTCCTCCCCTTCCATTGTCCAAGTATCATCATATCTTGAAAAATCCCCATTTGTCAATAGATTCTCCCCGCCATCTTTGCAGATGCCTTCCTCCCAATCGTTCTCCGCCTCCCTGCGCAGCTTCTTCTCCAATTCCGGCCAGCCCTCCGGCATCCTGCCCCGTTCCGCGTCCGTCATGGCAAACGCTGTGATTCCTTCCATCACTCTTCCCTCTTCATCCAGCAGCCCCATGTTCTCTCCCCATCCCCCCTTGCCCGGTTCAGGAATGCAGAGAGGTTCCCAATAGTAAATTCCCAGCCCCCTGTCCCTGGGCAGTTTCTCTAATAAATACATCAAAATTTCCAGCGTATCTTTTTGTCCTCCCGGCGATGCAGGCAGTCCCCCGATACGAATCTGTTCCTTATCAATAAAGCCTTTCTCACTTTCCCTCCACGCATAAGCCGTTTCCACCAGCAGTATGGGCTTTTGATACTTTTCTGAAAGCTGCTCCATGGATGCCTTTACGTCCAGAAAGCTTCCATGCCAGAACGGATAATAAGACAAACCTATCAGATCAAAATCCTCCAATCCGCAGGCGATGGCCGTATCAAACCACTGATGCAGCCATTTGTACCTGCCCCCCTGATCCAGATGAATCATCACCTGCATCTCATCTTTTCCTGCCGCAGCACGGGCGGCCCGGATGCCCGCATTGACCAGGGACACCATACCCTGATAATCCGGCAGCTCTCCCTCAGGAAACAGCAGACCGCTGCGGATTTCATTTCCTATCTGTACCATATGGGGCAGCACTCCCTGTCTCTTGAATTCCATCAGGGTATTGCGGGTATACTCATATACCGTCTGCTCCAGTTCCGCTCTGCCCAGCCCTGCCCAGGCCAAGGGCTTCTTCTGGTGCCCCGGATCTGCCCAGAAGTCCGAAGAATGGAAATCAAGCAGGAAGCTCATGCCATTTTCCCTGATGCGCTCTGCCATTCTCAAAGTATGCTCCAGGCTGCAATATCCCTTCGATTCCGGCTCGTTCTCCGGATTGACCCAGATACGCAGCCTGACACTGTTGACACCGTATTTTTTCAACAGCGCAAAGGGTTCCGTGACCCTGCCGTCCATATCCCGTACCTGCATTCCTTCCTCAAGACATTGCTCCAGAGAAGAAATATCCACTCCCTTGTAAAAATGTTTCATCCCGTTTTCCCTCCGCCCGATCCGCAGTTTTCAAGATTCTTCTGCACCTGTTTTTTCGGTTCAGTTTTATTTGACACTACCCTAATCCGCTTGCAGATTTACGCACCAATATTTCATAGTCCATAATGGTTCTCTGCATATATTCCTCACCTGTGAGATAATTAATCATCTGCTTGCTGATCATATTCCCCACCTGTCTCGCCGACACCTTTACCGCCGTCACAGAGGGCGTAAAGCAATCCAGATTGGGACTGTTATACAGCGATGCCACCGATATATCCTTAGGAATCCGATACCCCTGGGCCTGGAGATTTGACATAATCCTGGTACAGATGACGTCATCCCCGCAGATAATACATTCCACCTTTTTTGACACCAGCTCCTGAATCACAGAATCCAGCAGTTCCACTTTCAAAGGATCCGTAATCACCATCTGTCTCTTAAGTGAAATACCGTTTTTAATCAGTGCACTGCCAAAACCGCTATACCTGCTTTTATTCACATTGTATTCCATATTGTCTATGACAAGGGCAAATCTGCGGTAACCTCTGCTTATCATCAGGGACGTGAGGCTTTCCGCCGCCCCCTCGTTATCCGTATCCACCTGAATAATCCCTTCCCTGTTACAGATACCCGTCAGCCCTGTAGGGAACCCCACTTCTGCCAGATATTGTATCGCTCTGTCATCCTCCATCCCTCTGGTCAGAATAATACCGTCCACCTTCTTCTTTTCCACCAGCTTCCGAATACCGGAGATATCCCTGGCAGTGGCAGATGTAATCAGCACTTCATATTCCAGAAAGTTTGCCGTCTCACAGATTCCCAGAATACATTCCTGAAAATAGGGGCCTCCGTTTAAATACACATCCGACGGCAATACCACTCCCAGATTGCGCGTGGCACAGAATTGTTCCGTATCCGCAGCCATTTCCTGCCTCCTGGCAAACTCTGCAATTTTTTTCCTTGTATTCTCGCCGATTCTCCCTTTTCCAGATAGAGCTCTGGACACCGTACTCTTGGATACTCCCAGTTCCCTTGCCATCTCATCCAATGTCATTGCTTTTTCCCCTTACCGCTTTTCCTGTTGCTTCTGCTCTTCTTTCTTATTCCGTTTTTTCCGTTGTTTCTGCTCTTCTTCCTTATGCCGCTTTTCCTGCTGTTTCTTCTCTTCTTTATTCCGTTTTTTCCGTTGCTTCTGCTCTTCTTCCTTATGCCGCTTTTCCTGCTGCATCCACAGGAACGAATAATATCTGCCCGCATGCGGACTGCTCTCAGCATGATGTGCCAATAAGGAGCTGCCAAATGACAGCCCCTTATTGGTAATATACATGTTTATACAGTATATAAATAATTCAAAACTATTGTCTGGAAGCTACATATGCTGCTGCCTGGCTCTCAAGCTCCGCAATAATGTCCCTGATACCGGCAGTTTCCAGAGCTGCCCTGAACTCATCCAGGGTCTTATCCACATCCGTCACCAGCCCGTTCACCAGAGGATCATAATAAGTGGTAATCGTTGCATCCACTGCTGCCATCTGGGTAGCCACTTTGGTGGAATCAAAGTTGAAACCATCATAAATATGTTCGGGTTTCACATTATTATTCCACACATCCATAATCGTATCATATGTATCATCCAAAGGTGTCCTGTTTTCGATATACTCCGTTCTCTTGATTTCTGCATTCATCCAGCCCCAGTTACAGTTGCTGTCCACGCCAAAGTTGCTCTCGTCAATTACCTTGTACTGGTCATCCCCCACTGCTTCCCAATGTTTACCCTCAATACCGAATCTGGTCATATCATTGATTTCAGGATTGGTATAAAACTCGTTCAGCACCATCATTGCACGCTCCGGATGACGGCTGTTGACATTGATGGCCACACCATTGTTAATATATGACTGCACTCTCTTAGGCAGGGCTGCTACCGGATCTACGATGGTAACATTCCACTCGGGATGTTCCTGATTGGCCTGGGCAGCATACGTCTTGCAGCTTCCCAGATTCCATATCATGCCTGCGGTTCTACCTGTCAGAAGCCCTGTCTGTCTCTCGTCACTGGAATTGAGCACATCCGAAGACCAGCATTTCAAATCAGCCAGCTCTTTCATCTGATGGCAGTAATCCGTGAAGCCATCCCAGTCAAGCAGATAGGTAAAGCTCAAATCATTGGCATCCTGGGTATGATACAGAATCAGTTCACCTGACTTGGGTCCGCCTCCTGTTGTCGTATAACCCTTTCCCTGGAAATACTGATACCATGGTCCGCCCTGGCTCGCATACATTCCGTCTGCCGCGCAGGCTTTGTAGAATGCAATCAGCTCGTCCCAGTTGGTAATCTTGCTGATTCCGTACTTAGCCATTAAGTCTCCGCGAACCGCCAACACATCCTGGCCAAATTCATTTTGATAATTTGGAACCATATACGCCACACCGTCTATTTTCGCCTGGCTCCACGCCATCTCAGGCACTACCTTCCAGATATCCGGCGCATATGTCTGAACAAACTCCTCTGTCAGCGGATAGAAGCCTCCCATGGATACGGTCTGCTCATAATGCCCCCAGCTGGAAGCCGTGAACACCAGATCGAACTCTTCTTCTCCTGCAAACAGCAGAGAATATTTCGTATCATGCTCGCCCCAGGAGAGAAAATCCACGGAAATCGTGCAGTTCAGCTTCTCCTTCAGAATATTATTGATTTCTCCGTAAACCTCGTCAAAATCAGGGGTTCTGTCGCCCAGCAGATACATTTTCAATTCCACATACTCGGAAGTATCTCCGCCGCTGCCGCCCTGGCCCGCATCTTCCTTATTGCCGCAGCCGGCCAGCATTCCTGCCGCCAGCGCCGCACTCATGGACAGTGCTGCCAATTTTTTCACATTCTTTTTCATAATGCCCTCCTTTAATATATATAATATCATTACTACCGCCTTCTCTATTCCATCAGCCCTTGACGGCTCCAATGGTAATACCCTGTACAAAATATTTCTGCACAAAGGGATATGCCAATACAATAGGTCCTGTCACAACAATGGTCAATGCCATTTTCAAGGTCTGTGTGGGCAGCGACACCGCACTGACCACAGCACTGCTGACGGTACCGTTTGCTATCAGTTTCTTATAAGCTTCAATATCCGTGATCTGCTGGTACAGGAAATACTGCAGCGGATATTTTTCGGACGAATTGATATACAGCATTGCATTATACCAGTCATTCCAATAAGCCAGTGCAATAAACAGCCCCACCGTGGCCAGTGCCGGTTTAATCAGAGGCACCACCACCTGCACCAGCGTCCTGAATTCCCCACAGCCGTCTATCTTCGCCGCATCCACCAGGGAATCCGGAATACCCATAATATAACTTTTCATAATCAGCAGATTATACACACTGAACACCAGCGGCAGCAGTAACGCCAGATAAGAATCCACCAGATGCAGCGTTCTTCTCATCAGCAGATAATAGGGAACCAGACCGCCGCTGAATAATGTGGTGAAATAGAAGAAAAAGGAAAAGAAATTTCTCCACTCAAACTCCTTCCTTGCCAGCACATAAGCGGTCATGGTCTGCATTGCCAGCCCCAGCAGTGTACCCGCAATGGTCAGCCCAATGGTAGTGGCATATGCCCTGAACACTACCATCGGCTCCCGGAACACCGTTTTATACGCCTCCAGACTAAATTCCTGCGGCCACAGACTGAAACCGTTTTGTACGATTGCAGTCTCCGAAGAAAAAGAGCCTGACACTATCATCAGAAATGGCACAAGACAAATCAATGCCATAAACCCACAGAAAACATATGAAATAACATTCAGTGCTGCCACATCTTTTCCGTTTTTTACCCTACCCAAATGACTACTCGATGCCGCCATGATTCTACCTCCCAGTTAATTTCTACAGCAGCCTCTTACGGCGCTGTATGCTCTGCATCCATTTTTGATTTACTTCCGCTTACAGCTTCTATCGTCCGCTTATGATGTGCTTTCATATGAAGACCCCTTAGAACAATGTGGCATCCCGGTCATAAAGCCCTACCAGCTTATTGACGCACACCACCGTAATAAAGCAGAGCACCGACTGGAACAGACCGATTGCCGCGGACATACCGAAATCACTGTTTGTTATCAAAGCCCTGAAGGTCAGAGTGTCAATCACATCCGTATAATTGTACAAGAGTCCGTTATTTCCCACCAAATTATAGAACATATCAAAGTTTCCTTTAAAAATACCTCCCACGGAGAGCAGGAACAGGATAATCGTAGTCGGCATAATCATAGGAATCGTTACTTTGAAGATTCTCTGGAATACATTGGCTCCGTCAATTGCCGCCGCTTCGTAGATGGATGTGTCAATTCCCATTATGGCCGCCAGATACATAACCGACCCATATCCCACACCCTTCCACAAATTGAAGAATACGATAATAAAGGGCCACGCCTGGGGAGTGGTGTAGAAACTGATCTTCTCTCCTCCTAAGGCCATAATCAAAGTGTTCAGGAATCCGTAATCAGAGCTGAAAATGTTAAACGCCATGACGCCCACAATAACCCAGGAGATAAAATACGGCAGGAACATAATGGACTGAGTTATTTTACGATAATGTTTATTATGTATTTCCGTCAGAAGAATAGCTACCGCAATCTGAACCACTGTATTTATCACAATGAACGCCACATTATATAACACCGTATTGCGCGTCACCAATCCTGCCTGACCCGATTTGAAGAAAAACTTAAAATTCTCAAAGCCGTTCCAGTCGCTTCCCCAGATACCTCCTGCATAGGTATACCGCTTGAATGCCAGTACAATACCCGTCATGGGATAATAAGCGAAAATCAAGGTATAAATCACTGCCGGCGCAAGCATCAGAAGAAACGCGCGGTACTTATATACCTTTTTAATAAAACCTTTCACCCCCCCTGACCCATTAGATCTCTTCCGCAATTCATTTGTCCGCTTCTTCTCCGATACTTTCACTGCCCTTCTCCTTTCACGGCGACTGCCTCCATCCCGAACGCACCGCTCCCTTTCTCATACCTTTACGGCCTGTGGTTTCCGCTGCCAATCCTGCCGCATTTTCTGCGCTTCTTTGTTGCGCCTTTGTTGCGCTTTTATGATTTAATACATATATCTCATCCATTTACATACATTTTTATACTTTCTTCACTACATTTTAATTATAATCTTATCCTTTTTTATAGTCAATGCACTACTCGCCAAAAAAATCTTATGACAAAATACACAAAATTACCAAAAATACGCAGAAATGCGCAACATACTTTTAAATATGTTGCGCATCATTTAAGCCGACGTCCCATCAAAAGCAAACGTTGCTCTCCCGGTACTAATTCAATCGGTATTAATTCAATTTATCCCCATATTTCACCCTGTAAATACGCCTTAGGGCATCGTCGATTCTTTCCTCTGAAATATGTCCCTCCTGTATGGCCTGCAGGACACCGTTGTATGCCTTCTCGAAGTCTTCCGGCATCAACAGCATATCACACCCTGCCAGAATTGCCATCACCGCCGCTTCATCCGCACCATAAAAATCGGAAATTGCTTTCATATTCATCGCATCCGTAATGACAATTCCCTGAAATCCCATCTCATCCCTCAGGATATCCGTCACCAAATGCCTGGAAAAAATACAGGGCTCCGGATTCTCCGTCAGACCCGGCGCCGCCACATGACTGACCATAATCATATCCGCTCCGGCATCAATTCCTGCCTGAAACACAACAAATTCCTCCGCCTGAAACTGCTCCAGACTTCTGTCCGTGGACGCCATTCCCACATGGGTATCCTCTGTGGTACTGCCAATTCCCGGAAAATGCTTCAGACATCCCAAGACCTTCTGCTCTTCCAGTCCTGACAGCATGGATGTCACAAATCCTGCTGCCGTGGATGCATCGGAACCGTAAGAACGTCCGGCCATGACGCTGCCCTCCACATTTGCCAGATCCGCCACCGGCGCAAAATCAAGGTTGAATCCAAGTCCTGCCAGAGAAGCCCCGATCGTCACCCCCGCCTGGTATGCATTTGCCGCTTCCCCTGCAGCTCCGATGGCCCCTGCACCGTCCACTGCAGGACCAAGTCCGGCTGAAGCTATCCTTGCCACACTTCCGCCTTCCTCATCCACCCCCAGAAACAGCGGATATTTTGCGTATTCCTTTGTATTTTCCAGCATTTCTTTCAGCTGATTTTCAGATTGTATATTATTGCCGAAATAAATCAAACCTCCCACGGCATACTGCGCCAGCGCCTGCCTTGTGCTCTCCCCGGCCCTCACGGCATTGTTCACCTTCGTAATCGCTTCCGGTGTCACAATAAACAGTCCTGCCACCTTGTCCTCCAAAGACATCACTTCAATTCTGGCATTGATATCCACTTCCAGCAGCTCCTCCGGCGTAAGTTCCGGCGGACCGGGCGTAGGCTCTTCCGGTTTCACGATTTCTCCCTCCGATGACAGAATATCATCTATGATATCTTGATTTGAATTCTGGTTGTCGTCCTGCTCTTCGTCCTGTGACCCCGGCTGGCTGTCTCCGTCCGCATCGTCCTTCTTCTCCTGCTCTTCCTGCCCCTGTGTATAAGCCTTAATAAATTGTATGCCGCCCACAACGCCTGCTGCTGCAGCCAAAATCAGCAGAATCATTACCACATAAGCTATGACTTGATTTCTGATACGCCTTTTTCTCCTTGCCTCTCTCTTCTCCTGCTGGCTCTGCATCCTATCATCCATATGTACCTCACCCATATTCTTTTCTATTCATCAAGACCGTTCATTATTACAAAATCATCCACTCCCGAAATCAAGACCCCCACTGCCCACAGGAATAAATGCTCCCATCCTTCTTCGGGTATGTGTAATTTCAATATTAAGAAAGGAAATGAACTATTACGTTCATTTCCTTATTTTTCCTTCATCTCATCCTCTGTACACTCGTTCTTTTGCATATAACATACTTTTGCATCTTATCTCTTTTGTATCTCAATGAAGGATGATAGCTTTATTATATAAGCTTGCCCTTCATCTGTCAACACTTATCGACAAATTTCCAGAATTTTCAATAACAGTTCAGCCAGCCGATGTGAGCAGTCGAAAATCGTGCCCACACGAATTTTCGGCTGATTATATCGGCTGAGGGAACGCCGTCTTATGAACAAAGGCAGCTGCGAAGCAGCGGAAAGCACCGCAGGTGCGGTCAGGAGGGGGCTTGCCCACCTCGTTGTGAATGGCGAGGGCTGAACTCTTACAATTTTCAAGAAGCGCATTTCGGCATTACCTTGCCAATGTAAACTGCCCTACCAGCTCATCCAGGATTGTCGCCTGTGCTGACAATTCCTCACTGGTTGCAGAAGCTTCTTCCGCCGTTGCCGCATTGGATTGTACTACTTCTGAAATCTGGTTGATACCAAGCTCTGCCTGACGCATGGCCTCCGCCTGATCTTCCACCATAACCTTCAAATCCTTAGAGAAGCTTGCAATCTGCTGAATTCCGCTCACCACAGTGCTGATAGAGTTTGACGCGCGTTCAGCCGCATTGTTTCCCTCCGAGACTTCCCTTATAGAACCTTCTATCAGCTCCCTTGTATCCACTGCCGCCTTCGCACTTTGATCTGCCAGCTGCCTGATCTCTGCCGCCACAACGGCAAAACCGCGTCCTGCATCTCCTGCTCTTGCAGCTTCTATGGATGCATTCAATGACAGAAGATTGGTCTGAGATGCAATGGACTCAATCTCGGATATAATATTTCCTATCTTCATGGAAGCATTGTTAATGCGCTCCATGGCATTCATCATAGCATTCATTTCCGCCCGGCTATGATCTGCTTCATTTGCATACTGCTGCGCTTTGGCATAAGAATCCTCCGCGCTGTCCGCACTCTTCTTCATGGTTACGGCAATATCGGAAATCGTAGCATGCAGTTCCTGCACTGCGCTTGCCTGCTCCGTTGCTCCCTCTGCAAGGGACTGAGATGCCTTAGCCAGATCATCGGAACCGGCAGATACCTGGTTGGAAGCTTCCCCAATGGAAACCAATGTCTCTGTCATCTGATCCTTTAATCCCTTCATGGAATCATAGAGCTTCTTGAAATCCTTGGTATATCTTTCGGATACCTTGGAGTTGGCTGCATAATTTCCACCGGCCATCTCGCCCAGCACTTCTCCCACATCCTGAATCAGCACATTCAGATTGTCTGCCATTTCCTTGACATTTTTCTCCAGATACTCCACTTCGTCTCCGGTTTCCACCAGAGGGAAGGGCGAGGACAAATCGCCGCCGGCAAATGTAATAAGCCTCTCGCCTAATTTTCTCAGGGGCACAGCGATTCCCTGTGCAATCCTTTTCCCAAACTTCATGGCAACCAGCATTGCTGCCACGATACCGATCAATATTACTACGGCTATAATATAGTTTGTGATCAGAAGCATAGTGGACAGCTCATTGCCTTCCCTCACCTTTACCTCCAGCAGGGAATCCAGTTTATCATAGATACTGTTATAAACGCCTGCCAGCTCATTCAATGCAATCTCCTGGGCCTGTCTGCACTTCTCTCTGTCCGTGGTGGCGCCCAATTCTATGATCTGTGCATCCAGCCTCCAGTACTCATCCAATTCTCCTTTTATCTCATCATATGTCTTCCTGCCATCCTCAGAGACAATCGTATTTTCAATCGCCGCAAAATATTCCTGAAACATTATCTTATTTTCATCATGCTGCCGCACAACCATTTCAATTGCATCCGCATCATCATAACCGATCGCTGCCCGGAGAGACGATCTGAGATCTGCAAACACAAACATAGTCTTACCGATATCCCCCTGTGCAAAACCAAAATTAGTCAAAGCATAGGAGTATCTGTTTGATATGACCATCATTGCTATCATCGCAACCAACGCCACTGCCGCAATTATTGTCGACACCTGAAAAAAAGACCTGGTTAGTCTCTTCTCAATATTTTCTTCTTTCCTCATTATGTAAGATCTCCTCTCTAGAATAACGCCCCTTTCTGTCAGCCGAGCACTCATTGTAGTCTCCTGCTGTCCGTCAGCATCTATTTCTATTATAAACTAATTTCTAAAAATTTCAATAAATAAATATAATTTATTGCGAAAATTTCATTTATCCGCAATTATCTTCTCAATTTTTCCTTCTTAGATACAGCAAATATACAGCAAAAGGAATGCCCAAAGGTCTCCCCGGCATTCCTTCTCCTCCTGCACCGTCTCTTCCGTCCTTATAATTTTGTCAATACAAAAATATCATAAATTGCCTTAATCGCTGTCTCAAAATCCTCATTTGCCACACCAATAATGATATTCAGCTCGGAAGAACCCTGATCTATCATTTTAACATTCACATTGGCATGAGCCAGCGCGGAAAATATCCTGCCTGCAGTTCCCCTTGTGGATTTCATGCCCCTTCCCACAACCGCAACCAGCGCCAGATCCGATTCAATGTCAATGGCATCCGGCTTGGCCAGCCTGTGAATCCCCGCAACCACCTGCTGTTCCTTGTGCATAAATTCGTCCTGATGCACATACACCGTCATGGTATCAATACCGGAAGGCACATGTTCAAAGGAAATATCATTTTCCTCAAATGCCTGCAGAATCTTCCTCCCAAAGCCAATCTCTGCATTCATCATATCCTTTTCAATATTGATGGAGCAGAAACCCTTTTTGCCGGCAATACCGGTGATAACATATTTCGACTTCTGACAGGTGCTGCCCACAATCCATGTCCCGTTATCCTCAGGTGCATTGGTATTACGGATATTGATGGGAATTCCCTCCTGACGCACCGGAAAAATAGCATCTTCATGAAGTACGGTGGCTCCCATATAGGAAAGCTCCCGAAGCTCTCTGTATGTAATGATATCAATTCCCTTGGGACTGTCAATAATCCTTGGGTCAGCAATCAGGAAACCCGATACATCCGTCCAGTTCTCATAGACATCCACCCTGGCTGCTTTTGCCACAATGGAGCCGGTCACATCGGAACCGCCTCTGGAAAAGGTTTTCACCCTGCCGTCAGGCATTGCGCCATAGAAGCCCGGAACCACCGCGCATTCACATTCTGCCAGCCTTGCGGAAAGTACCTGGTTGGTGGTATCCGCATCAAAATTTCCCTCTTCGTCAAAGAAAATCACCTTGGCCGCATCTATGAACTCATATCCCAGGTATGCCGCCATAATAATACCGTTCAGATACTCTCCACGGGAAGCCGCATAATTACTGCCCGCTTTTTCTCTGAAATGATGCGCAATCGTCTCAAATTCTTCCTCAAGGCTGACAGAGAGTTCCAATCCGTCAATGATTTCCTGAAACCTTGCGGCAATCGCCTCCAGCACCTCACTGAAATCCTCTTCCGCTTCCGCAAGATCATAACATGCATACAGCATATCCGTTACTTTCGTATCCTTTGCAAAACGTTTCCCCGGCGCAGAAGGCACCACATACCTCCTGTTCTTATCCGCCCGTATAATATCACCGGCCTTTTTGAACTGCTCTGCACTTGCCAGAGAGCTTCCTCCGAATTTCACTACCTTTGCCATGTTTCCACTCCTCATTTTCCTCATTATCCTAAAGCAATCATGAATACCTGTCATACTGATATCATGCCCTGCTCTTCACATTACAGTTCCAGGAATTTTTCAATGAGCTTATGCCCCTGCGCTACATAATTGCCTGAGGCCCTTCCCGCCTCCTCATTATAATCCCAGGTATTCTGTCCGGGCCTGGTACTGTCATAGAGCATATAAGGGACACTGTCCGAAGTATGGGTCCTGACTCGAATCGGGGTGGGATGATCCGGCAGCACTAACAGCCGAAATGCCTCTCCTGACGCTTCCATCTGTTCTGCCAGAGGCCCGATCACTTTCGTATCCAGATACTCAATGGCCTGTACCTTCCGCTCCACACTGCCCTGATGCCCCATCTCATCGGGCGCCTCCAGGTGTATATACACGAAATCATACCCGTCCTTTGTCACGGCCTTCACTGCCGCATCCACTTTTCCGGCATAATTGGTATGCAGCCCTCCGCTGGCGCCTTCCACATTGGCTACTCCCATACCGGCCCCCACTGCAATGCCTTTGAGCAGATCCACCGCAGACACCATCATACCCTTTTTCCCCGTCTTCTCTTCAAAGGAAGAAAGCATTGGTTTCGTGCCAGCACCCCAGAACCAGCAGCAATTTGCCGGATGCAGCCCTTTTTTCTTCCTTTCTATATTGACAGGGTGGTTCACCAGAATATGATAGCTCTTCTCCATCATTTCTCTCAATGCCTTATCCCCCGGCAGATACTGCCCGATTTTCTGTCCCAATACATCGTGAGGCTGGGCCAGTTCCACCACTTTACCATTGTTCCATATCAGGCAGTGCCGGTAGCTGGTACCCACATAAAATTGATAGGTCTCATCTGCCAGCTGTTTCTCCACTTCATGAAGCAGCACCGCGCAGTCCTCAGTACTGATTTCCGAAGCACTGTGGTCAATAATCGTCTTCTCTTCAAAAGGCACGTCCTCTTCGGAAATTGTCACAATATTACATCGAATTGCAATATCCGTATCCTTCATAGGCACACCGATGCTCAAAGCCTCTAAGGGGGAACGCCCTGAATAATACTTTTCCGGGTCATATCCCAGAACGGACAAATTGGCCGTATCAGAACCGGGCTTCATACCGTCCGGAATGGTATGCACCATGCCCACTTCACTTAATTTGCTGAGTCTGTCCATATTGGGAGTGTCCGCATAGGCCAGAGGGGTCTTTCCTCCCAGCTGTTCTATCGGTTCATCCGCCATGCCGTCTCCCAGCACCACAATGTATTTCATCCCAATCTCCTCCACATATTGACATTTGCTGCAGCGCTTCCGCTTTCTACAGCATACGTATTCTGCTTATCACATTTTCCTTGAGCAGAGCACATTTTTCACTGCATTCCCGCTCTGTGAGCTCCTGTGTAATGACTCCCGCTTCCTCCGGATGCTCCGGCACTTCAAGAATGCTGCTTCCGCTGAATACCTCTTCCGCTGCCTTACGGGCCGAAGCCTTCACCCGCACGAAGAATTTCTTCTTCGTCTGCGCCACATCCGCAAGTCTGCACTCCGTCTCTTCCCAGATACACCAGGCTGTTCTGTCCCGGTTTCTGATGCAGTCTATGACATCAGCCGTCACCGCGCTTGCAGTGGGAAGCTTACCTGCACCATGCCCGTAAAACATAGTATCTCCCAGCATATTTCCCGTGACAAATATACCGTTGAACACATCGTTTACCATGGCCAGGGAATGCTCCTTAGACAGCATATGGGGGGCAACCATGGCCAGCACACTTCCATCCTCCTGCAGACTGGCTCTGGCCAACAATTTAATTGTCATGCCTGCAGCCCTGGCATAATCAAAATCTGCCGCAGTAATCTTCGTAATTCCCTCCGTATAAATCTTCTCTGCATCCACATTGTTCCCCGTCATTAGAGAAGCGAGAATGGCAATTTTACGGCAGGCATCATGGCCTTCTACATCCGCCTCAGGATTGCGCTCCGCATACCCCAGTTCCTGCGCCTGTTTCAGCGCCTGTGCATAATCCGCACCCTCGCGCTCCATTTTGCTTAAAATATAATTGGTGGTACCGTTTAGAATTCCCGTTACAGCTTCAATTCTCTCCGGCGTCAGCGCATTATTTATGGAACGGATAACAGGAATACCGCCTCCCACACTGGCCTCAAACATATAATTGCAATGTTTCCGGGCCGCAATGGCCAGCAGCTCCGCTCCATGCTTTGCCACCAGTTCCTTATTGGAAGAACATACGCTCTTACCTGCCTCCAATGCCTGCTTTGTAAATTGATATGCGGCTCCGACGCCTCCCATGACCTCACAGATTATACTGACTTCCTCATCCTCTAAAATGAGGTTAAAATCATGCACCACCTTATCCTCATAAGGGTCTCCCGGGAAATCCCTCAAGTCAAGAATGTACTTGACATGCACCTCTTCCCCTGCCCTTCTGCTCACTTCCTCACGATTCCGCTCAATCACTTCCACTACACCGCTTCCCACTGTACCATAACCTAATACCGCTGCCTCGATCATCTTCTCTAATCCTCCTATTTTAAGTTCCGCATCCGTCCTTCAGTCCCTGTCTCCCCTACTCTTTGGAGAGTATTTTTACATGGCGTACTCCGTTCTGGCGTTCCATCTGCTCCATCATTCTTGAGATATCCCCCGTATCCTGAAGAATCTGCACACTGAGGCTCAATGATGCTATTCCGTTAATCGGGATACTCTGATGAATGGTCAGAATGTTGGCTCGATACTCCGCAATAATCTTCAATACATCCGACAACAGACCCGGTTCATCATCCATCTGAAACATCAGAGTAAAGGTAGTACCCTGTGAATTGTCATGGAATTGAAAAATATCATCCTTATACTTATAAAAAGAACTGCGGCTGATGCCGACAGCATCAACCGCTTCCTGAATGGTCAGAGCTTTCTCCGACTCCAAAAGCCTCTTTGCTTCGACTACTTTCAATAATACTTCGGGTACGGCTTTCTGCCTTACCACAAAATACTTTGCTGCTTCTCCCATAGTTCCTCACATTCTGCCATATTGACAGGCTTGTTCCGTTTTGTTTTTATATCGCGGACACTTGTTTTTCACCGAAGGATATTTTAGCATACATATTCAAAAAGCACAAGACTTTTTTATATTTTATTTATATTTATGTAACAGGTTAGTTACTGTTCACTCCGTTCTCAGTAACACAGGTTACACAGCCATTACATGTTTATACACTCCGAGATGCCTCCACCAATAAATTCAAGCTCTCCTTTACATCATTTGCCGTATTTAATATGACTGCCACGGAAGCTGCAATCTGCTCCGTAGAAGCAGCCAGATTCTGTGTGCGGCCATTCACCGCATCAATCGTTTCACGCAATTTACCCGTATCCTCAATAATACGCGTAATGGCTGCCATGACCTTACCCTGACTCTCATTGCTTCGTGTTGCTGTTGCCCTGGAATCAGATGCCAGATTGTTAATCTCGCCTGCCACAACCGAGAAGCCCCTTCCGGCTTCGCCCGCCCTGGCCGCCTCAATACTTGCATTTAATGCCAGCAGATTTGTCTGAGACGCTATGCTCACTACTTCATTATTATTCTGCACCAGTTCCTGCAGCACTATTGATATATCATCAAGCGAATTTGCCAAAGCTTCACAGAAATCCGAGACATGCACCATATCGCCTGAAATCTCCGTACTTTCCACTGCGGCATTATCATTGCCCGCCGTCATCTCATCCACCGATTGGTACAGCTTTGCAAATTTCCGGTTAATCTCCCGAATCGTCTCCAGAATCATTTCCTTCTGTTCCTGCACATTGCCTTTTTCCGCTTTCAGCTGCACTGCAAGTTTCTGTGCCTCTTCGTTCTGCAGTTCCACCTTCTTTTTAATATAATAGATGCAGTTTTCCTTACGGGTAAAGCCGTTATAAATCGCCTCCACCATCCGGTCGCAAGATGCATATCCGCAGCAGGAACAGTTAATCATACGCTCTTCTTGGGTATGTTTTTCCATGTCGCGGAAAATTGCTTCCCTCTCGGAAGGCGAGGGAACCTTACAGGTACATTCTGCAGATCGATCCGTATACCTGCGCAGGTAATCTTCCAACCTCAATCCCCGGAATTGCTGGTTCAGGCGTTTTAACCGCTTTGACGGAGACAGCTTCTTCGACCATGCACTGGCGGCGTTATTTTTCTTGGACGCTTCCCTGATCTCCAGAAGACTGCACAGTACATCATCGGATTTGGCCCGGTCTGCCTCACAGCCCGTACCATAAATGCAGCCTGCGGAACAGTTCAGAGCATCAATAAAGAGGTACGGCGTCAGCCCTTTGGCAATGCGCTCCTTATTTTCCTCCAGGTAATGATACATATGCTTTTCACCTTCTATCTGCCGGATAAATGCGCTCTCCCCCAGAAACCAGCAGACGTTTTCTTTCAGTCCTCCGGGCATGGGATATATGGATCCGAGCCCGTATTCAATCTCATCAGTCTTTAACTCTCCCCGTATATTGTTCTTACGGACATACTCCATCAAATGATCGAATGTTACATTATAGGATACATATCCTTGATTGTTTGCGTCATCAATCTCAAGCTTTTTAGCAATGCAGGGGCTGATAAAGGCCAGCTTGTCCGGGATCTTCATCTCCTTTCTGGCATAGATGGCAGCGCACATAAGAGGGCTCTGCACCGGAAAAAGCTTTGGAATCAGCTCCGGTGTATAATACTCAATATAACGCACCACTGCCGGACAGGGCTGAGAAATCCCGCCCAGGAAATTATGCTGTTTGATATAATTCAAATATCCCCATGTGGTAATATCCGCGCCGAAAGATACATTGATTAAATGCCTGACTCCCAGAGATTTAAGGCCCCCCAGTACCGCCTCGTATTCCTGCGGATAATTGGCCTTGAAAGCCGGCGCAATCAGCAGTGAAATATGCTCCCCACGCTTTAAATCCGCAAAGAACCGTTCCGTATCATCATGATATTCTCTTGCATGATGCTCACATACATCAAAACAAGCGCCACAGGCCACACAACGCTTTCCATCCACCTCAATGCGCATGCCCTGTTCCGATTCCGCAGTGACACAGGCGCCTTCGCAGCAGCAGACCCTTGTACATTTGTTGCATCCGATACATTTGTCATTTGTAAATACCAATGACATATTCTCATTTGTCATGCCAATCCTATCCCCCTTCACCCCTATATCACCAGCTGGTTTTTACCTGAATGCTTACCGATATAAAGCTTTTCATCCGCCGCACTGATCCACTCATCAATATTCTGACACTCCAAATATGGTGCCGCCCCTATGGTAATCGTGAGTTTAATTCTGTTGCCGTCATAAACAAATTCCCTCTCTGCAACCGTCTTGCGCACTGTCTCTAATACTTCTGTTTCCGCTTCCTTTCCACCGGGCATGGCTCCCACCATGACAAACTCTTCTCCGCCCCATCTGCACGCAATCAGATCGCCGCAGCAGGATTGAATGATAGAAGTCATACTCTTCAGCACAAAATCGCCGCAATTATGTCCAAAGCGGTCATTTATCATTTTAAAATCATCAATATCTACAATGGCAAGCCAGTAATTCTGCATTTTTCCCTCATCATAGGTCTGCTGCAGATAATCGAGCAGATAAAACCTGTTCACAAGCCCTGTCAGCTTATCGTGGTTCGCCTGGCGCGACAATTCTTCTTCATAAAAATTGGCTATTCTGGTCAGCATACTGTAAAAGTAAATGCATACAATGAATACTGCCGTGGAATTCAACACCATTAACACATTTTGAAATCCAATGCTGTAGGAGTACAGAACTCCTACTCTGCCAGAAGTACGCAATGCTATAAAATACAGCACTCCGCTGCAGACGCTCATAAATATGGCTCCGATATGCCGCCCTACCAGTCTGACTGAAAAATATTCCGCATAAAAAACAACGGCAGCACATCCTATAAAATAGAGCTGAAAACCACAATCTTTTCCCAGACAAATCACTGCCAGGAACATATGTATCATAATCTCAAAGAAAGTAATCACGATTTGATGATTTGTCTTGCGCTTCTGTATCAGTAAAAAGCCTGCTGCATAGCTCAACACACTGAAAATATTCATTACCGCCATGACCGTCACACGCGTACAGGCAAAAAGCAGCAGAAAGATAACATGTACAATTAGAAGGAATGTGTTAAGAAAAATTAAAGATTTCTTTGCAACTTCTTTATCCGAACTAAGATTCATTTCTACCTCCTTTCCGAAAAACTTTCTATCATATCGTTTTGATAATATCTGAAAATGAAATAAAATGAACATAATTATCTTACCACAAACCATGACAAAATGGCAAGAGCATTTTCCTGTCACACAAAAAAGAACAGGAAGTTAAATTACCGTCCACGGAGTGAACCGTTAATTCTTCCTGCCCTTTACATCATAATATTTGTCGTAACAGTTCAGCCCTGCGGAAATGATTGTACAATCATTTCCGCAGGGCTGAACTGTTACTATTTGTCAATTTTACCGCAGCGGATACTTGTCTGTCAAACTCCTGACTATCGCGTGTGCCTCAGGAATCTTCTCTTCTCCGCCTTTTACAACAAGCGCGATGGCTTCTGCAATTTTCTCCATATCCTGCACATTCATGCCTCTGGATGTCACTGCCGGAGTCCCCAGGCGAATACCGCTGGTCACAAAAGGAGATTGCGGATCATTGGGAATTGTATTCTTATTGCAGGTTATATGAGCTGCATCCAGCAATTTCTCCACTGCCTTACCTGTAAGGCCGAAATTGGTTAAATCCACCAGCATCAAATGATTATCTGTTCCGCCGGACACAATATGAATTCCTCTGCTTATCAGCCCCTTGCAAAGTGCCTGCGCATTGTCAATGATATTCTTCTGATATGTCTTAAATTCATCGCTGAGAGCCTCTTTAAAGCAAACAGCCTTAGCCGCAATCACATGCATCAAAGGTCCACCCTGTATGCCGGGGAAAATGGCCTTGTTGAAATTATATTTCTCATTCACCGCATTGCTGGATAGAATCATACCTCCTCGAGGTCCCCGAAGCGTCTTATGAGTGGTTGTGGTAGTTACATCGGCATACGGAATGGGACTTGGGTGAAGCCCTGCTGCCACCAGTCCGGCAATATGTGCCATATCCACCATAAGAACCGCTCCAGCCTCATCGGCAACTTCACGGAATTTCTTAAAATCAATTGTGCGCGCATACGCAGACGCACCTGCAATGATCATCTTAGGCTTTGCCTCAAGAGCAATTTCCCGCAATTTGTCATAGTCAATAAATCCCTCATCATTTACCCCGTAAGGTACAATTTTAAAATATTTGCCGGACATATTCACCGGGCTTCCGTGTGTCAAATGCCCGCCATGATCCAGATTCATACCCATAATGGTATCACCAGGCCTGCAGACTGCAAATTGTACTGCCATATTCGCCTGAGCACCGGAATGAGGCTGTACATTGGCATATTCACATCCAAACAGCTCCTTCGCTCTGGATATTGCCAGATTTTCCACCACATCCACGCACTCACAGCCGCCATAATACCTTTTTCCGGGATATCCTTCTGCATATTTATTCGTCAGAGGACTGCCCATCGCTGCCATCACTGCTTTGCTCACCCAGTTTTCGGAAGCGATCAGTTCAATATGGCTGTTCTGCCTTGCCTGTTCGTCCTCAATCGCCTGGGCAATTTCAGGGTCAATATTTCTTACTTCGTCCAAAGAATACATTCCTAAGCCTCCATTTTCCAGATTTTCCTTTGCCGCTTTCAGCGCGGCACTTGGCTCATTGCTCGCGGGAATAAATGACGATACAATCGTTTCATACCTCAAACATGGTACATTATAACATAAAATGCACAAAATGCAAATACATATTTGGCACACATTCATTCTCAATCTGACATTCATTTTCAATCTGAATATCAAAATGCAAATGCCGCCCGTCCTTCTGCCGGAATCAACTGTTCACAAGCCAGTCGGCACACAGAGACAATATATCTTATATCAACCCATGAAGAAGGCGGGGTCTCAATATAATCCTTATGGGCATCGCACCACATCTCCCATAAGTTCTGCCTCCTTCCCACATTTATCTCATCAATTTTCTGCTGAACCGCACATTGAAATGCCGGGTGCAGAACTTTTCCTTCATATACTGCATGCTCTATGATATTCCCCCGAAATACTTCATTGTGAGGATACGTAAAGGTATCTGCTAAAAAGTGCGTAAGCACTCCTAATCTATAATAATCCAGCCATGTAAATTTGCATTTGCCGGCCAGCTTTTCTATTTTCCGCTGTATTACGGAATATAAATTCACAGTATAATGCATTTGCAGCGGACGCCCTGTTAAAAATCCCTTTACATACATAAAAAGATCTGCATCCGGCATAACAGATCCTAACACGAATGCGTGCTTATGCTTCAAAAGTATTTTACCATTGCCATGGTTGATCAAATACATGGCCAATGCTTTATGATCATTGAATTGCATACTTATCCCTCCTGCCCAACTCGTTTTCCCGGCACACTCTGGTTTCACCCCTCCGTCAATTGACTATTCCCTGACTTTACCGTTTAAATCCACTGCCTTCCCATTTCACTATTGCTGCTTTCCTGAGCGAATAACATAAGTATAACAATCCTTTCAAAATATAACCCGAAATAAAATGAAAAAATTTATAAAGAAAAACTCAAAAAATGGCGGATAAACCTCTTGCTATAAATCCCTTTTTTGATTAAACTAAAAACAAACCGTTATACCATTGGAGGAAACTATTATGTACCACATTCTCATTAATCCTGCTTCCCGTTCCGGCAAGGGCCTCCTGATATGGAAAAACCAGATAGAACCTGCCCTTCAGCGGGAAAATATTCCATACCGCGCCTACTTTTCCAAAAAAGCCGGCAATGCATCCCGTATAGCCGAAGAAATCACTTCCCAGACAGACAGCACCCTGTCTCTGATTATATTGGGCGGTGACGGTACCATAAATGAGGCGCTGCAGGGAATACGGAATACTTCACGTATCATCCTGGGCTATATACCTACCGGTTCCAGCAATGATCTTGCGAGAGATTTAGGCATTCCGTACAATCCCAGGGATGCACTTGACCTGATACTGCATTCAGGCACTCCCAAGACAATGGATTTGGGTACCGTAACCTATCCTGACGGCATAACACGCCGATTCGCTGTCAGCTGCGGCATTGGTTTTGATGCAGCTGTCTGTGAAGATGCCATGCATTCCACCATAAAACAAATCATGAACAAGCTTGGCCTTGGTAAACTGACCTATTTGGGCGTTGCTCTGAAGCAGCTCTTCACCGCCAGAGCAGTATCCGGCCAGCTGACTATAGAAGACGGTACGCCCATAAATATAGGAAATATGCTATTTACCGCATGTATGCTTCACCGTTTTGAAGGAGGCGGATTTCAATTTGCCCCCAATGCCGATGCAAATGATGGCATTCTGAACCTATGTGTGGTGGGGGATCTGTCGAAATTGTTTGTATTGTTTGCACTTCCTACCGCGTTCAGGGGAAGCCATTACAGATTCAAGGGAATCACGCCTTACAAAGCGCAGAAACTTACGATAGAGACAAGCAGCCCCCTCTGGGTACATACAGATGGCGAAGTCACTCGAAAAAGCCGCAGAATCTGTGTGACCTGCGAGAAATCAGCCATCCGTATTATTACACCTTAAATGCCGCATCCCCTGGCATACTGCCCCAGCTGCAGATCTCCTGCCCTGTCCAAACCCGGCAGCCCACCCTCGCATTTAAAATGAGATAAAGCGAAAAGCATCCGCCTAATTAAACTTAAATATTTTCTGGCAGATTCTATATCCTCCAACGGAAATTTTACGGCCTCCCCTCCCTGGAAGATTCATTGCATTTCCCATAATGCCATGTCTCAGCCATAAGAATAGTCCTCTATCCCTGGATTTCAAATATTGCCACAATTCCTTCTTCTTAGCCAGATTTTCTTCTGTCCCCGAACGAATCAGGAGTACGGAAGAAACTGTGGTAATAATTTCCAGGTAATTGCGCATATACTGATACAGGCGTTTGTCTTTCATAATTTCCTGCTTCTTATCAACAAAATAGTCGATCATAATCTTATTAACCTTAATCTGCTGATCTATCCTGGCTATCATGGTCTGTTCATTTACGGACTGCCCTTCCCTCCCAATATAGTAACGATAGAAATTTACATCCAGATAATACATATTCTTCACATATGGAAGGGGCTCAAATACATAAAGATTATCCACATAAAAAGTATGCTCCGGAAGACTGATGCCGCATTCTTTCAACAATCTGGTACGGAATATAACCGAATGCATTAAAATATAATGCCCTTTTAAAAAATGCCGGCAATCATCCCATGTAAACATTTTCTCCCTGGGAAGAATATGGTGATACTGCATTACCTTCTTACGCTTCTCACCTTCCTTCTCATATACAAAATTACAGATAAGCATGTCAAGGGCACAGTCCCCGCCCGCCAAATTCCTCAAGGTATCAAGCACCCGCAGATATTCTTCCCGTTTTACCCAGTCATCACTGTCAACCACTTTAAAGTAAAGACCGCTTGCGTTACGTATTCCTGTATTGACAGCGGCGCCATGGCCTCCATTATCCTGATGTATTACTTTTACAACTGCAGGGTATCTGCCGGCATATTCATCAGCAATTTCAGCAGTACCATCCACCGAACCATCATTGACAATGATTATTTCAACATCCTCTCCCCCTTCCAGAAGAGAGTCCACACATTTCTTCATATATTTTGCAGAATTGTAGCACGGTATCGCTATGGACAACAGCTTCACTTTCTTGTTCCTCCTAATTTAAAGTTCCGTCTCTCCACTCCTGCCCCCTTGCGGGGGAGAAATTTTCAGCTGCAAAGGGCGCATCTGAAAATTCTCCCAGGGGCTTCCGTTCCGAGACTGTTTTAAATTTCCTCTTGACATTTCTCAGCCGGACTAATCTACACAATTTACATTTTATACAATCCCCAGATATTCGGCATATGCTGCAAATGCCGAAGGAATAGGATATTTCTTATTCGTGTCATCTGCTTCGACCAACAGCCAGCCACCGGATTCTCCCGCCGATTTTATATCGGAAGGCTGTCTCGGATTTTGTTCCTCCACCTGAACCAGGTAGGCTTTCATATGCCACTCAATATGAGTAAACACATGCTTTGCATCGGTCAGAGGCTGCATATGCACTATATTGTAACCCTGTTCTGCAAGATAATCCGCTACTTTCTCTGCAGTGCAAAACCCCTCCAATGTGGGCGGTTCATACATTCCGGCCAGCAGCCCCCTGTTTTCTCTCTTGCATATCACAACTCTGCCTTTTTCTTTCAGCAGCAGAACGGTTTTCTCCTGAATCTGCCTTGGCTTTTTACGCATTTTTCGAGGATAGTTCTGTTCCTTCCCCATGGCGTATGCCATACATTCTTCTGCAACAGGGCATTTCCCACATAGAGGTGCTCCGTTGGGAATACAGACACAGGCACCTATTTCCATCATCGCCTGGTTGAAATCGCCGGAGCGGTCTGAAGGCATCATCTCCCTGAAATCCTGCCACACTGTCTGCTTGACCTTCTCTTCCGTGATCAGCCGTTCGTCCCCCCGAAGCCTTGCGGCCACACGCAGTACGTTTCCATCCACAGCAGGAACCTTCTGCCCGAAGGCTATGGACGCAACCGCTCCCGCCGTATAACTGCCAATGCCGGGCAGCTTCATAAGGTCTTCATAGTCTCCCGGCATTTTCCCACCGTATTCCTGCATTATCTTACGTGCCGCCTTCTGCAGATTGCGGACTCTGTTATAATACCCCAGACCTTCCCATAATTTCAAAAGTTCCTCTTCCTCTGCCGCTGCCAGGGCTCCGATATCCGGCAGGGCTTTCATAAAACGATCAAAATACGGTTTTACAGCTTCCACTCTGGTCTGCT
Source organism: uncultured Acetatifactor sp. (assembly GCA_910584435.1). Taxonomy (GTDB): domain Bacteria; phylum Bacillota; class Clostridia; order Lachnospirales; family Lachnospiraceae; genus Acetatifactor. The sequence goes on along the minus strand of CAJUAP010000026.1, from coordinate 27,007 downwards.
GCAGCATAATTTCCGATACCCACACACGATATGGAGAAGGAAATTCCCTCCAGGGCAGAATACGTTTATTCCTGTCATACCACTTCAGCAAGGGCAAGGAGATATTTCCAAGTTCCTGCCGCAGCAAAACGGGGACAGGATGATTCACTGTCATGGATTGAGGTGTCACTTCACAGTCATACGCCAGAATCTGCACCCCTGCTTTTGCTGCTTTCTGCAGAGCCTGCGCAAATTCAGGATGTGTATCGCAATTGGCAGTAAAGTACTCCACATTTTCCATCTGAATCACAAACATCACAAAAGCCTGGATTCCTTCCTGCTTTGCCGCGATCAACTCTTCCAAATGCTTCACCGCCCTGTCTGACGGAGCATCCGGGAAACGCACTACGCCGTTCTCTTCTAAGGTAACTCCTTTTACTTCCATAAATATTTTGTCCGTCTCAGTCTCTATATAGAAGTCAAATCTGGAATTACCATAGTTTGTCTCCGGGCGTATCAAAACCGTATCAGGAAAAAGGCGGCCTGACTGCAGCCATTCCAAAACAGCCTTGTTAGGCGCCTGAGAATCCATATTGATCAGCCGTTTTCCTTTCTGCACTGCTATCAAGTCATAAGCGGTACTGCGGCCGGCACTGTCGCTTCTGTTCAGGTAGACACGCTCCCCTTTCTTCAGCAATTCCCGGCATCTGCCTGTATTCTTCACATGAACCTTCTCTATCTGCCCCTCTATTTCTACCAGGGCAATAAATCGATTGGGACGCTCCTGAAAACACCCCTCTACAATATGCTCATAATTCATTCCAAAACAGTCTCCTATTTCAGCTTCATTCTGCCCCCCGGATACATAACGCACTAACCCCGTTCTGCCTGTTTTGACCGGAATGCATGAACAGAATTACGTCCTGCCACCCTGCTGTACGGCACTCTTGCCGCCGGAACCAGCTGTGCCGCATTGGCAGTATGCACAGATTGATCATCAAAAAATATCTGTGCCCCAAATGCTTTCAGGACATCTCTTTTCTCCAGCCCTCCAAGGAAAAAAGCCTCATCCACTCTCACATTCCACTCCCGCATAGTACGGATAACGCGCTCGTGAGCCGGTGCTCTTCGGGAAGTCACGAGAGCCGTCCGAATGGGACAATGTTCCGCACCCAGCTCCCTCTGCAGATCCGACAGTTTTCTCAGGAAGCTGGCAAAGGGTCCTTCTGCCAGCGGCTCCCTTGCATGTGCTTTCTCATTGTCTTCAAAAGCATCCAATCCTTTTTCCCGGAAAATCACTTCCGCTTCATCTGCAAAAAGTACCGCATCCCCGTCAAAAGCAATCCGAATCTTACACTCGTCACCCTCCGGCATTTCGCCGGACAGTGCAGCAGACGGCAGGGGACTCACCCTTTCCCTGTATTCTGTACATATAATTCCTGCCGCAATGCCATTGTCAATGGCGCACTGCACATCGTCTTCATAGGCTGACAGAAACAAATCTATCCTGAATGATGTCAGGTAAGGCGCTAATGCCGCACCGCTCACCAGCACCGCACGAGTAATATCCAATCCATAATAGGCAATGGCATTAAATACCCTCAGAGAGGCATCTGGACTATTGCGTGACATGATAATCACTTCAACAAGGTTCTTCTCTTCACTGTAATCATTGAGTTTCAACAATGCCTTTACCAATTCAAAACCCGGTCCGGGCTTCAGAATATCCTGCTCATGTTCTAACTGATAACTGCAATATGCCTCTACCCCTTGTTGTTCAAATATCTCGTTCTCCACGCTCAGATCAAACAATGCCCTTGATGAAACTCCTATTACCATTTTCCTGTCCAACTCTGCCATATGCCGCTCCCTTCCGTTCCTGCACACCGACTGCACATTGCTCACCGTATACGCTGCAGTCATTCGTACCATATGATAATCATTACTTTTTCAGCTTCGGAAAGGAAATCTATATTCGGCATTTGCCAAAACGGTATCCTGTATTCACAGCGGCTATGCTCCGAAATGATATGCCCTTATCTCAGACGGTTACATTCATAGCGTTCCAGTGTCAGCAAGCATGTCTTCAATGCTTCATAACGCTCTTCCAAATCACCTTCGTTTATTTCTATATCACACGCAACCGCCATGGTAGTGATCATGTCATCCGTGATCCTGTGGTGCAGCGCCGCCAGAATATTCAATTGCTCTCCGTAACTGTCCGCATCTAAAAATTCCAGAACCAGAGGATCTATGGAATTCTCTTCTTCTCCGTCTTGTGCACCACTCTTCTGATCAGCAGCCGAACCAATATCTGATACCGGCTCTCCTGGAGCCGCAGTCTCAATACGCGATTCCTGTTTTACTGCCATCGGTTCAACGCCTGAAGCCGATGCGGCAGATGCCCCACCATGAATGAAGAATGCCTGACTGGCGGAATTGCTCTCTTCCGGCACTCCCTGCGATTCCGCCCTCTGCCTCCCGGCTTCAGGCCCCTGCAGTTCAAAACGGAATTCCTGTACCGCATCCGGATATTTCTCTCGGTCAACCCTGCCCACAAACATGGCAAGGGGCCTGGCATAAGTCAGAAAATCTCCATAAAGCGCCTGATACACTACAAGCTGTTCCCCTGTCTCAGTGTGCTCCGCAATCGCCGTCACCTGATATAGATTCCCTTTAAAATGCTTATAAATTTCATGTGGTTTCGGAATAAATGACATCTCAGGGACTCCTTTCTATTTTCTCTATAGAGAGTATACCCCTATTTCCACAAAATGTCATGTGATTCCTTCTAATGATTTTCAAAAAATTTATGAAAGAAAATACTATTATCATCTTCAAATACAATCTGTTCTAATTCAGCCATTAAAAACTGTCTGTCTTCATCACTCATCTTACTGATCCTGCCATGATGCACCGTAAGCGTATACTGTCTGCTGCCGTTCTCATCAATCACCCTGGTCAGCATCACTCCGCTGTTGGCAAATCCTCTCTCACTCAAAAGCAGTCTTGCGTCCTCCACCAGTCCCTTTTCCAATTCCTGGTAATATCCCTCCAATTCCTCAGCGCTTACATTCGTTCTGCTCAGTACTGCTCCCGTACAGCAGAACGCCATCACCAGCACTAATATAAAAGTTGCCGCCGCAAAGCTGATATTTCCCATCCTTCTCTTCATCACAATCTCCTCCTTAACTTGAACATGCGTTCTGTTACTTATAGAATAAAACATTTGTTCTGATTTGTCAATGTTTTGAACAAGAAAATCATACAAAATTTTAAGTGCCATAAAACTCTCTTAAACCAAATACGGAAACTCCGGGCATCAAAATAACACCCCTGCGGCTTCGCACAGAAGTAACAGAACCAAAACAGAATCAAAATTGCGGCATACCATGTTTTTCAAATCTTGTCCAGCGGATATTTCATCAGAGAAAATCACTTGCAAATTTGTAAACTGATGTAATGAATATAAAGCCTGAAAATAATCGTATTGCAATTGGTTGTTGTCAAGTGTCAGGCCATAAACAAAAATGATTTTCTACAATATCATAAATATTCACTTATTTTATATCACATGGTGTTATGCCATATTTTTGTAACAGTTCAGACAGCTTCTGCCGCAAAGTCAAAATTGCGGCATGCTGCCTTGCAATCGTCAGGAAAAAAGAGTAATATATAAGGCACAAGCCCCGTTAAAACCATAAGAAGGAGTATCATATGATCATAGATTTCCACACACATACATTTCCCGAAGAAATTGCAGCACACGCAATCGGCAAACTGGCCAAAAGTGCCAGAGCCAAAAATTATCTGAACGGCACCCTGGGCGCATTGCGCAGTTCCATGCAGGAATCCGGCATTGACTATTCCGTACTGCTTCCGGTGGCGACAAAACCGAACCAGGAAAAAGACATCAATAATATCGCTATGGAGATCAATTCCCACTCCTGTGAAACCGGACTGATATCATTCGGCGGCATACATCCTGACAACGAAGATTACCGCCGGATTCTCCGCCAATGCGCCGCAAACGGCATAAAGGGAATTAAGCTGCACCCTATTTTCCAGCGGACTTATCTCGACGATATCCGCTGCCTGCGAATCATCGAATGCGCCTGTGAGCATAACCTCATCATTCTGGTGCATGCCGGATATGATGTCAGCTGCCCAGACTCAGGGTACGCTTCCGTTCCCCATATTGTCTCTGTGTTGGACAAAATAAAACCCGATAAATTCGTGTTAGCCCATATGGGAGGATGGTTCTGCTGGCAGGAAGCGGAGGCAGAGCTTGTGGGAAGAAATGTCTGGCTGGACACTTCCTTCTGCCTTCTTCCCATCCGTCCCGCTCCCGATACACAGCGTGCCCCGGAGGAAAACCCTCCCCTTGGAAGAGAGCAGTTTCTCCGCATGGTACGCAGTCACGGTGCAGACCGCATCTTATTCGGAACAGACAGCCCCTGGAGCTCCCAGCGCGAATCCATCCATGCCCTGGAAGAATCCGGTCTGACTGCTTCTGAACTTTCTGCTGTTCTGGGCGGCAACGGAGCGAAATTACTGCAGCTTCCTGAAAAAAACGTTAAACAATAGAATCCACGCTTCGCGAGTCTTCTATTGTCATGAATAAAAACGCAGACGAATCACCCCATCTGCGTTCCTGTGCCGGCATTATCCCATATTCTCTTTCTCAACCAGACGATCCGCCCCGTACATTTTACGTAATTGGGGCTTTTCAATCTTACCGGTGGCGTTCCTGGGGATCTCGCTGAAAATAATCTCCCTGGGACGCTTGTACCTAGGCAGCCCCATGCAGAATTCTTCGATTTCCTCTCTGCTGCATTCTGTGCCTTCCTTCACCTCAATGATTGCTGCTGTCTTCTCTCCCAGCCGCCTGTCCGGCAGACCGATTACCGCCGCATCCTTTATCTTATCACAGCGCCGCAGGAAATCCTCAATCTGAACCGGGTAAATATTTTCGCCGCCGCTGACAATCACATCCTTCTTGCGGTCCACCAGGAAATAAAAACCATCCTCATCCTGCACGGCCATATCACCCGTATACAGCCATCCATCCTTCAGGATTTCCGCCGTAGCCTCTTCATTGTTGTAATAGCAGGTCATAACACCCGGGCCCTTCACACAGAGTTCGCCCACTTCTCCCTGTGCTGCCTCCTTCCCGGCTTCATCCACAATCTTACAGGCCCAGCGGTAACCGGGAACACCGATAGCGCCAACCTTGTGGATATTTTCTAATCCCAGGTGCACACAGCCGGGACCTGTGGACTCGGAAAGTCCATAATTGGTATCGTAATCATGCTTCGGAAAATATCCCTTCCACCGCTTAATCAAAGAAGGCGGCACTGGCTGGGCACCGATATGCATCAGGCGCCATCCGCCCAGGTCGTAATCTTCCAGCTTCAGATCGCCTCTGTCCAGGGCATCCAGAATATCCTGTGCCCATGGCACCAGCAGCCACACAATGGTGCAGTGTTCCCTGGAAACCGCCGAGAGAATTGTCTCCGGCTTTGTCCCTTTCAACAGCACTGCCCTGCTGCCTGCCGCCAGACTGCCCATCCAGTGGAATTTCGCACCCGTATGATAGAGCGGCGGAATACAGAGAAATGTATCTTCACGGCCTGTCCTGTGGTGCTTCTGCTCCATTTCCGCTGCCTGGGTAAGGCTTTTATGTTTATGTAAAATAGCTTTGGGGAAGCCCGTGGTTCCGGAAGAAAAATATATGGCGCCGTAATCTTCTTCCGAAAGTTCCACTCCCGGCGCCTGACTGGAACAGTCCGCCACCAGTTCATGATAGCTCTCAGCGAAGCTGGGGCAGCTGTCCCCCACATAAATCAACAGGCGCCCTTTACTCAGCTTATCGCAGATTGTCTCGATACGCCCGATAAACGCAGGACCGAATACTACCATATCCACTTCTGCAAGCTCGGCGCAATATAATATTTCATCCGCGTCATAGCGGAAATTAAAGGGAACCGCAATGGCTCCGCTTTTCAACACTCCAAAATAAATGGGCAGCCATTCCAGGCAGTTATACATTAATATGGCAACCTTGTCTCCCTTCTTAATCCCCCGCCCAAGGAGCATATTGGCAAAACGATTGGCCTTTTCATTAAAAACTCCCCACGTAATCTCCCTGCGGTAGGGCTGAAAACTGTCTGCCTGAATCAGTTCATACTCCTTCCACGTAGTCCTCCTGGTATCTTTTTCCTCCGGGTTCAGCTCCACCAAAGCAATATCCTCCGGATACAACCTCGCATTCCTGTCCAGAAAATCCGTAACCGGCATCTTAATTCATTTCCTTTCCCATTGATTATACTCAAGACCGCAAAAATATACGAATCCGTTTAAGACGAACATACATGGCTGCGGTATATCTGCTTCCTTCCCATCCTTTCGATTCCCACAGGCACTTCATAAGCCTTCTGTACATAAAGATACCACATCTGTCTGAAAAAGTCATCTGTTTTATACAAATAACTCTCGCCATAATATCAGATCATTTTGACTTTGCGCAGGAGCTGTCCGAACTGCTGCCAGACGGCAATTATATCCACAATATACTGCAGGCCGCCAGGATTTACAGTGATGCTTCTGAGAAAGTACTCGGCCGGCGGTCTGCAGTCGGGTTGCATGACAAATTTAGCCGGTGCACAATATAATATTACAGAATTTATAAGTTTTTTAGAAAAAGCATCCGATATAAGGATTGCAGAAACAGAAGATTAATGATATACTTTAGCCATACGAAACTTTAGAAATACCTTTATCCATTACAGACAAGCTTCTTCTGTAGCATTAATCTGCTGACACGACAACGTCGGATTGTATTTTTAGAAATGAGGATATCAGAAAGTGCATGTAAATGAATCTGCTGAAGATTATCTGGAAACTATCTTGATACTGAGCAAACAGCTTCCCGTGGTTCGCTCAGTGGATATTGCAAATGAAATGGGCTTTAAAAAATCCAGCGTCAGCGTTGCTATGAAAAATCTGCGGGAAAAGAAACATATTACGGTGGACTCATCCGGCTTCATTACCCTGACTCCTTCGGGGAGGGAAATCGCGGAAATGATTTACGAACGCCACCGCATGATTTCTTCCTGGCTCATCCGCCTGGGTGTGCCGGAACATATTGCTTTGTCAGATGCCTGCAAGATGGAACATGTCATCAGCAGGGAAAGCTTCGAAGCAATTAAAGAACATATCAAATAATGCATTCCCCTCACTTCGGCAGACATACCACTTTACCCTGCCGAAGTGATTCCCCTACATCAATCAGACGCTGGTTCTCCGACCCCCGGAAGGCAAGGCGGAGATTCTTTTTTTCCTCCACAAATTCACCGTCCACTAATACATCTATCAGAGACAGCAATTCCGCCGTCTCACCCGGAACATGCTCTGCACCGCCGGATTGGACGGCAGCTGCGTCACCGCCGCTTGAAGCGCCCTTCCCATGTTCTCTGATTGCTTCAAAGTTCTCCTCCTGTACCCACCGCAGAAGGTCGTTTTCATAATCATATCCGGTATAACACCAGATATCCTTTTCCGGGAAACGGCGGCGCACCGTCCTCAGAAGCGCCAGCACCATTCCTCTGTTGCGCGGATCCATAGGTTCCCCTCCAAGCACGCTCAATCCCCGGATATAACCGGGCGCAAGCGCTTCCAACAGTTCCGCTTCGGTCTCCTTCGTATATTCCCCGCCATACATAAAATCCCATGCCTCACTGTTAAAGCAGCCCTTACACCCATGGGTGCATCCGCTGACAAACAATGATACCCGTATGCCTGGACCGTTGGCAACATCCGTCTTCTTAATGGCCGCATAATTCATAAATGTAATACCCTCGCTTTGATCTCCTTCGTCTTACCGATATTCCAGAAATTTTCTCCCAGATAGCCGCATGTCCGTCTGGTCACATTCATTTTGGCGTGATCCTTATTATGGCATTGGGGACATTCCCATTCGTTGTCTTCGTTCACCATAATCTCTCCGTCATAACCGCATTCATGGCAGTAATCGGACTTGGTATTAAATTCACCGTACTGGATATTGTCATATATAAAACGTATCAGCTCCTCAATGGCCTCCACATTGTGAAGAAGATTGGGAACCTCCACATAGGAAATAGCTCCGCCCAGAGATTTGTTCTGGAATTCACTCTCAAAGGTAAACTTTGTAAATGCATCTATGGGCTCCCGCACATCCACATGGTAAGAGTTGGTATAATATCCCTTATCCGTCACATTAGGGATGTCCCCATACTTTTCCCTGTCAATTCGCGCAAAGCGGTAGCACAGTGTCTCTGCCGGTGTTCCATACAGGCTGAATCCGATTCCTGTCTCTTCCTTCCACTTAGCGGCGGTATCCTTAAGATGTTCCATTACCCGGAGGGCAAATTCCTTGCCGACAGGCTGGGTGTGGCTGCATCCCTTCATCAGCCAGGTCAGTTCATACAGCCCGATATACCCGAGGGACATGGTAGAATAGCCGTTCATCAACAGCTTGTCTATTTTCTCCCCCTTCTTCAGCCGGGCAATGGCGCCGTACTGCCAGTGAATGGGACTGACATCGGAAACGGTACCCAGCAATGCCTTATGCCTGCACATCAATGCCTCATAGCACAGCCCAAGCCGTTCCTCCAGCAGCCGCCAGAAGACTTCTTCATCCCCCTTTGCCAGAATGCCGATCTGCGGAAGATTCAGGCTGACAACCCCCTGATTAAAACGCCCTTCCCATTTATAATTCCCGTTTTCATCCTTCCAGGGGGACAGGAAAGAACGGCAGCCCATACAGGAAAACACATTTCCCTCATAATTTTCCCGCATTTTCTTCGCAGAAATATAATCCGGATACATCCTTTTGGCGGAGCATCTGGCGGCAAGCCGGGTGACATAATCATATCTGCCGCCCTTCAGGCAATTATTTTCGTCCAGTACATAGACCAGCTTGGGAAATGCCGGTGTCACAAAGACGCCTTTCTCATTCTTGGTCCCCTGCAGACGCTGTTCCAGGATTTCCACTATAATCCGCACCGTTTCCTCCACATATTCGTCCTCTTCATCAATATGCAGGAACAAAGTGACAAAAGGAGATTGTCCATTTGTAGTCATTAGTGTATTAATCTGATATTGAATGGTCTGTACGCCTGATTTCAGCTCATCCCTCACACGCATCTCCACAATCTTCTCTTTTGCAGCCCCATCCAGAGTGTCACCGAATTCCTCTTCCAGCTGCGCGGCAAATTTTTCCCTGCTTTTGCGCAGATACTTGCCCAGATGCCGTATATTTACGGACTGTCCCCCATACTGGTTGCTGGCCACAGCCGCAATAATCTGCGTGGTAACCGTACAGGCCACCTGAAAGCTTTTGGGTGATTCTATCATTTTCCCGTTAATAGAAGTACCATTGTCCAGCATATCCTGAATGTTAATCAGACAACAGTTAAAAATAGGCTGTATAAAATAATCCGCATCATGAAAATGAAGGACACCCGTATCATGCGCCATGGAGAGATGTTCCGGCAGAAGCAGCCGCCTGGTCACATCCCTGGAGACTTCGCCTGCAATGTAATCCCGCTGGGTTGAAGCCAGACGTGTATTCTTGTTGGAATTCTCCTCCGCCAGTTCTTTATTCTCATTGCGAATCAGCTTTAAGATGGATTCGTCCGTTGTATTGGATTTGCGCAGAAGACTTCTCTGGTAACGGTATACCATATATTTCTTGGACAGGACATACTTATTTTGCTGTACCAGATGCTGCTCTATGATGTCCTGCACATGCTCCACAGACTGCTGCTCTTTTCCCTCATCCTTTACAGCATTCAATATTTCCTCAATCAAAGCCTCGTCCGCTCTGTCCTTCTCTTCTACTTCATTATTGGCCTTATGAATCGCTCCGATAATTTTATCCTCTTCATAGGGCACCACACGTCCGTCTCTTTTCTGAATCTTCTTAACCATATCCGCTCCTCATCCGCAGCCACACATACATGCCATGACCATTGGTTCCACAATGATGACCAGTCACATCCCATATATTGTGTTATAAAATCGCATTGCTAACTATATCTTGTATCCCACATTATAATAGAAATGGACGGAAATTGCAAGAGGGAGGTATTGATGTATTTTATACGATTGCCTATATTCATTTCGTATCCGACAATTTTTCCATTGCCTCAGGCTGCTCTTTGTCAAGTCTTTCAAACCGCTTCATTGCATAGATTAACACTGCCACTTTTTTCCTATTTCAGTATTCTGTACCCGTTTAGGATTACGAACAATTGCTTCTGCATGAATTGCTAAAGCCGGACTAAATTGCAGGAATTGCTTTGTACAATCCCATACCACCCCGGCCCGGCTGTTCTTATTTTCATATCTGTATTCACTTTACAGCCAGTGCAGTGTCAATAACATCCTCATTCTAACAATAGTACATCCCATGTCCGCCGCAGCAGCCGCCTCCCAGACAGCAGACATTGCATATCATATTGGCAAGCCAGATTTTCACACAGAAATTACCGCCGCCAAATACCGGATAGCCGTAAGCTGCCTGGCGCCGCTCATACCAGCTGCCTCCGCTTTCAAACTGCTGCACAAGGCTTCTATAATTCACATTTTCCGGTTCCATTGCTGCGGCACGCTTCGCATGTTCCAATGCCGCTACATTATTGCCCAGCCCTGAATGTGAGATGGCACTGTAATAATACCATCTGGCACCCCGTTCCCGTTCTGCAACTCCTTCCAGTGCAGTCCTGGCTTCCTTGTAATAGCCGTTGCGGATATAGTTTCCTGCCGCCCGAAGATGATTATCCTCTTCATATCCGGCTTCCTGGCCCTGTCCGAATCCTCCGAATCCAAACCCTCCGAAGGCCCCATAGTCAAATCCTCCATAAGCGCCGCTCCTTTGGCCGTAATTCCCGTCAGCGCCCCTTCCATAATCAGAACCGCCATAACTGCCGCTTCCGTACCCCTGCCCTCCAGAACCGCTTCTCCCATAACCGCCGTAATTTCCCCCGTACCCCGAAGTCCGTTCTTTCATAATCTGCTGATAAGCGGCCTGAATTTGTTTAAATCTTTCTTCCATCTCCGCTTTGTTCGGATGATTGATATTGGCATCAGGATGATATTTGCGGCTTAAGGCTTTATATGCTTTTTTAATCTCTTCCTCGGAAGCATTTCTGCTTACTCCCAGCACACCATATGGGTCATACATATCACTAATCTCCGTTTCCGTCTGTTGTCAAATCCGGCCATGCCTGCTCTGCTCACGCTTTTCCCGGATGGATTCATACCTGCACCACACACCGGAATAGAGAATATTGCGCAGTATTTCCACGTTTTCCAGAATAGGAAGCTTTTCAAACTCTTTACAGCATTCCGACATCATCATCATCAAAATTGCTCTGCATTCCTCTTCAAAGTTCGGCTTCGCAAACAGGCTCTTCAGCGGATTCGGCGTTCCTTTCCGAATGTCCGTCTCCACATCCTCATAGGCATCGCAAAGGTAAATAAACTTGCCCAGGAAAAAACCGAAACGCCGCAGGTTTTCCGCCCACTCATCTTCCCTCACGGTTACGATTTCAGCCATAACCCTGCCGAACAGTCCTCCCAAAGTATCAATTTCCACATGCGCCGACTGCTCCGCCCGAATAGAGTTCCCCTCTCCTGATGTCTTCCCTGCATCCAAAGATTTCTCCGCATCCGAAAAATTCTGCATCAGCAGATTGATATTTCTAAGTTTCTGTGCATAGCATTCCTTCAGCTTCCCCGTCTTCTTCTCTAACAGTCTGCCATACAGGAGTTTCCCTAATTTCTTCTCATCCTCCCAGTCGTCATGGCATTTATAACAGGCAAAAAGTACATTCATATCCGCTGCATATTCCGTAAAAGTATTATTTCTGGCTTCATGGCTCTCAAAAGGGTGAAGTGCGCATTTAAAAACCGATTGCTTTGTCTCAGGCTCATACAGCCCTGTAAGCAGAATTGCCAGAAATGTCATGTCATAGCTGAGGGAAATCCGTCCGCACACACCGTATTTTCTCTTCAGGTCACGGCAGATACCGCAATAGAAAGAATGGTAAATATCAAATTCTTTGAATTTCATTTCGGCCTTATTGACAATAATATATCCGAACATGTACTGTATTTCAACTCCTCTTAATAAATTCATTTCCGCATTTTCTACAGCTGATGGCTATCTTACCTTTTCCCCTGGGGACACGAATCTTCTGTCTGCATTTAGGACATTTGTATATGTGATATCCTTTGTGCTGAACAACGGCTCTCTTTTTCTTCTCCAAAAAACCCCTGAACTTCATTTCCTGTTTCAGATACCAGTTGTTTTCCGTGGAACGCTTCCCTGCATTTCTGGAGAACATACGGAAATATGCATAGAACATTGCGGCAGTCGCAATTATGTATCCCACCCCGCTGCCGAAAAGGGAAAAAATCAGACACACAAATGCACAGCACATCAAAACCTGGTTCAAACGATCCATTCCGTAACGTCCGTACATAAAACGCTGCAATTTCTCTCTCATCTTCATTTCCTCCTGATGAACAATTCCTGTGACAATTCAGCCGGCCCTTACCGCGAAGCAAAAACTTCGCTCCAAAGACGGCGTACCGTCCTGCCGTTTTGCAAGACCTGCGTACTGTATCATGCCGCCTCTAACGGCATCTATGATAAATATTAAACTAAATCACGAGAAATGCAATTAAATAAAAATAAAGAAATATAAAAAAAGGGAACAATAATGCTCCCTTTTTATATTTAAAACTGACCGTTCTGCGCAAAATCATTTCATATGATTATATCATTCATTTTATCCATTTACGGATAGCAGCGCACCACATCCGAAAGCTTCCTCTTAGGAACCACATAATCCTTTTTCTCATCCAGATAATATTTGAACTGTTCCGGAGACTCCATATCCACAATATGGCTCTCATGGGAAGGATAGCCGAACGCCACCACCGTGTGCAGCTTTTGATTCTCCTGCAGTCCGAACATCTCCGAAAGCGCCTGTTTATTGCATGCGCCTATCATACAGCTTCCCACACCTCTGTTCCACGCAGCCAATGTCATATTGCTGATGGCAAGACCTGCATCCGTATCACAGTCCTTATTGATATCCAGATTCTCTATTACCGCAATAAAAAGCACCGGCCGTTCCTTCTCTTTGGGCTGTCCCACTTCAGGCGGCAATGCCCCTGCCCATTTGGTATGTGCGAACACATCCGCCACCGCTTCCGGCTCTTTGATCACAATATAGCTTAAAGGCTGTCTGTTGGCCGCACTGGAAGCAAGCCTGGCAGCCGTAAGTATGTCCGTAAGTACCTCTTCCGGAATCTCCTTCTGCTCAAATCTGCGATAAGTTCTGCGTGTTCTCAGTAATTCCATCAATTGATCCACTTCTGATTTCCTCCCTTCCGGTTCTGCCTCTGATGTTTTCTTCGCATCCTTCTATTTTCCTGCTATGGCAATATTTCTTATCAGTGCGGAAGGAGCGCCGTATCTGCCACGCAGAAATTCCAAATCTCCCCCCAAAGTCTCAATTTCTTTCAGAAGCGTAAAGAAATTTCCTGACATGGTAAAATTTTTAATCGGCGTTGATTTTTTGCCCTCTTTAATTAAAAATCCTTTGGACAAGAGGGAGAAATCACCTGTCACCGGGTTAGCTCCGGCATGGAGACCGGATATATCCGTCACATAGATACCATCCTCTGCCTGTTCAAATAAACTTTCCACAGAAGACCCTCCTTCCATGGAATGCCCTCCTTCCATGGAATGCCCCTCTTCCATGGAATGCCCCTCTTCCATTGTGTCCTGCGCAGGATGCATGTAGAAGATAAAAGGACTCACACCAACTACGGAAGCATAAGAAGCTTTGCTGGCATTTCCTGTAGATTTTACCCCTGCAATGGCAGCAGTCTTCAGGTTGTGGAGCAATGTGGTCAGTGTCCCGTTTTCCACCACATTTTTCGCATAAGTGGCAACACCCTCACCGTCAAAGGTTCTCTTCTGCACACTGTCTTGATACAAGGGGTCGTCCGTGATGGTAATGAAATCCGCTGCAATCTTCTCTCCCTCTTTCCCCTTCAGCAGCGACAGCCCTTTCTGTGCATTTTCAGCGGAAAAAACAGGAGCATACGTCTGCAGCAGTGTAGCCATCACTTCATTGGAGAGCACAATCGTATACCTGCCGCTCTCAACGCTCTCCGCGCCAATGGTAGACACAGCATCCTCCACCGCTTTTCCTGCAATATCCTTTAAATCAAATTCCTGCAGTTTACCTATTTTGCTCTTGCCGCCGTTGTACATCTCACCGCCGTCCGACGCCAGCGCAGAGGCGTAGCAGAATGTATAGGATACCGTATCTTCCAGATCCAGTCCGTTGGAATTATACAGTGCATAGCGATCCCGTCCATGTCCGAAATCCGTCTGCGTACCGTCTGCCACACGAGTATCCGCATGGTACATTTCCTTCTGAATCTCCATTGCCGCATCCACAAGCTCCGCACCTGTGGGCACAGATGTTGTATCTGCTTCACACACGGCGTAGGTATCCCCTGTGTTATGAAGGAAACTCTGTTCACTGCTCTCTATGGATTTTGCGTTTTCCAATGCACGAATCACCAGAGATTCTGCTTCCTCTTCTGTCAGATTCTCCGTAGACGCATACCCGGCCTTGCCGTCCACAATGCATCGAAAGCAAATTCCCTTACTGCTCTCTGTCTTATAGCTCTTAATCTCTTCCTTGAAAATCTCCACGGAGGCAGCATCACCTTCCGTATAATAAAGCTCATAATCCGAGATCTGCTTTTCCATTGCAATCCCAATCACGGCCTTTTTAAATTCCTGATATGTCATTTTAACCTCTCCTGTTCCAGTTCTCGCTTGCGAGAACTTATTCCCGCTTGCGAGAACTTGTTCCGGTCTCTCCACTCCGGTGCCCTAACCAGGAAAGGAGATTTCATCTGCAAAGGGCGCAGCTGAAATTTCCTTCCGGGCACCTCCGTTCCGAGACTGTTTTATATTTCCTCTTGACATTTCTTTGCTGGACTTTTACATTTTCCACATACCGCACTGCGGATTCTGGAACTTCCTGCGGATGAATCCTATCGTCCCCCAACCGTGATTGACGCCACCCTGATTAATGGCTGCCCCACATCAGTAGGAATACTTCCGGAGGCAGAACCACACATGCCCTGTCCTCTGTCAACATCCTGTCCTACCATATCTATGTTCATAATCACTTCGGACCCTTTTCCAATCAGGCTTGCTCCACGGACAGGTTCACAGATTTTACCGTTTCTAATCACATATCCTTCATTGACGGCAAAGTTAAACTGCCCTGTGGCAGGATTCACGGAACCGCCTCCCATCTCTTTTGCATACAGGCCGTATTCTATGGAAGCAATAATATCTTCATTCTTATCCTCGCCAGCCGCTATATATGTATTCGTCATCCTGGAAGTAGGCGCATATTCATAGCTCTGCCGTCTTGCGCTGCCTGTGGACCGCATTCCCATTCTGCGCCCGTTCAGTTTGTCAATCATATATGTCTTCAGCACACCGTTTTCTATCAACACATTTTTCTGAGACGGCGTACCTTCATCATCAATATTAATGGATCCCCACGCGTTTGGTATCGTGCCGTCATCAATGGCTGTAACTTTAGCATTTGCAATCACGGTTCCAAGCTTGCCGGCAAACTGAGAACATCCCAGTGCCACACTGGTAGCTTCCAGAGAATGTCCGCATGCCTCATGGAAAATAACGCCTCCAAATCCGTTTTCAATTGCAACAGGCATGGTTCCGGCCTTAATATAACCTGCATGAAGCATGGTTACCGCCTGCCTGGAAGCCTTCCTGCCCAATTCCTTCGGGTCATAATCTTCCAGCAGTTCCATGCCCTTCCTGGCTCCAGGCCCCACGCCTCCTGTCTGATTCTCTCCGTCCTTACTGGCAATCGCCGAAGCAGATATCCTGCTGCGAATCTGTCTGTCCTGTGCAAACAGTCCTTCACTGGTAGCAATCAGAATCTTATGATCCACCTCCAGGAAACGCCCTGTTACCTGAGTGATTTCTTCATGATAGTCTTTTGCAGCCAGGCACACTTCACGCATATAATCAATCTTATCCGCATTGGGTACGCTTGAAGGCACCACTTTCACAGGATGTCTGTCCCCAAAGAGACGTTCCTTCAATACAATATCCGAAATAACTGCAGATTCCGACAATGCTTCCGCTACCTTGGAAGCACATTCCAGCACTGCCTCAGGTGCAAGGGAAGAAGCCGAACCTGACACACACCTGGTCCCCTTAAAAATCCGAATCCCCACACCGGAGATAACAGCGTCACTTATGGTATCCGTCCTTGCAGATACCAAAGTAATCATTTTATGCAGAGTATGTTCCGCGAATACCTCCGCATAATCAGCGCCTGTTGCCAAAGCACGCCTCAAAGCCTCTTTGACCAATTCCTTTGATAACATATTTTGTCCTCCATTCCCGTCTGGCAGGAATTCATACAGCCATAGTACGATTTCCTGCTGTTTTCCAGTTTAACAAACAATAGAATCATATGGCAAAGGAGACCGCACTCACAGCCTCCTTTACTCAAACCGGCAGTCTCTTACCGCTTCTTCACATCCTGTGCCACATCTTTCATGGAAAAGCTGATTCTTCCCATTTTATCCTTTCCAAGGCAGACTACCGTCACCACATCGCCCAATGTCAGCACATCCTCCACACGGTTAATCCTTTCCTTGGCAATCTTGGAGATATGAACCATCCCTTCCTTGCCGGGAGCAAATTCCAGAAATGCCCCGAATTCCTTGATACTGATTACTTTTCCTTTAAAAATCTGCCCTTCTTCAAAATCGGTTACAATAATCTTCACCATCTCCAATGCCTTGGACATCATTGCCTTGTCCGTACCGCATATGGATACACTGCCATCGTCCGTAATATCAATCTTAACGCCTGTACGGGCAATGATCTCATTGATGGTCTTCCCCCTCTGTCCTACCACATCACCGATGCGCTCAGGGTCAATCTGTGTAGATATAATCTTGGGTGCATATGCGCCCACTTCCGCCCTGGGAGCTGCAATCGCCGGCTTCATACAATTCTCCATGATGAACAGCCTTGCTTCCCTGCACCTGGCAATCGCGCCTTCCACAATAGGTCTGGTCAGCCCATGAATCTTAATATCCATCTGGATAGCTGTAATTCCTTCTGTAGTACCTGTCACCTTAAAGTCCATATCCCCGAAGAAATCTTCCAGCCCCTGAATATCCGTCAGCAGTACAAAGTCGTCATCCGTATCCCCTGTCACCAGTCCGCAGGAAATACCGGCCACCATTTTCTTAATGGGTACGCCCGCAGCCATCAGGGACATACAGGAAGCACAGGTGGATGCCATGGATGTGGAGCCATTGGATTCAAAAGTCTCGGATACGGTACGGATGGCATACGGGAACTCTTCCTCACTGGGAAGCACCGGAAGCAATGCTCTCTCCGCCAGTGCGCCGTGTCCAATCTCACGTCTTCCGGGTCCCCTGGAAGGCTTGGTCTCACCCACGGAATAAGACGGGAAATTATAATGATGCATATATCTCTTGCTCACTTCATTCTCGTCCAGGCCGTCAATCTTCTGCTGTTCCGACAGCGGCGCCAAAGTACATATATTACAAATCTGCGTCTGCCCGCGGGTAAACATAGCCGAACCATGCACACGGGGAATGATGTCCACCTCCGCTGCCAGAGGACGAATCTGTGTAATTTCACGGCCGTCCGGACGCTTATGATCCTTTAATATCATCTTACGGACTGTCTTCTTCTCATACTGATAGACAGCCTCTCCCAACATTGCAAGCCAGTCCTCTTTCCCGGCAAAAGCTTCCTCCAATTTCTCCGTAATCTTCCTGATGTTTTCTTCTCTGGTCTGCTTATCGTCCGTAAATACTGCCACTTCCATATCTTCCGGCGCAACCACCCTCTTCATTTCCTCGAACATCTCTTCCGGTACGGCACAGCTGGTATACTCATGCTTCTTCTTGCCCACCTCCGAGACAATCTTCTCTATGAATGCAATAATCGTCTGATTGATCTCATGCGCCCTGTAAATGGCCTCAATCATTCTATCTTCCGGTACTTCATTTGCTCCGGCCTCAATCATGATCACCTTCTCTTTCGTTGAAGCAACGGTCAAATTCAAATCCCCGTTCTTCCACTCCTCCTGAGAAGGATTGATAATGAACACGCCATCCTTCATGCCCACCTGGGTCATAGCGCAGGGACCGTCAAAAGGGATGTCCGAAATGCAGGTGGCAATCGCCGCACCCAGCATGGCCACCAGCTCCGGGCGGCACGCGGGGTCAACGCTCATGACCATATTGTTCAGCGTGACATCATTGCGGTAATCCTTAGGGAACAGGGGGCGCATGGGCCTGTCGATCACACGGCTGGTCAAAATTGCATTTTCACTTGCCTTTCCCTCTCTCTTATTAAATCCTCCCGGAATTTTGCCCACAGCATATAATTTCTCTTCAAATTCCACGCTCAAAGGGAAAAAGTCAATGCCTTCCCTGGGCTTCTCGGATGCGGTCGCGGTACTGAGCACAACCGTATCTCCATAATGCATAAACGCACATCCATTTGCCTGTCTGCCCACCCGGTTAATATCAACCCTCAGTGTACGCCCGGCCAGTTCCATCTCATAGGTCTGGTACATAATCTCCTCCATTCCACCGTCTCGTCGGTCTGTTTCATAATCTTGGAATCATCCGGCTGTCTTACATATTCTTATTTCCGTCTGACCCGTCTGTTCTATAAACAGGAACAGAAGATACCGAAACTACTGAAAAAAGCAAGGCTCCCATACTCTTTTCAGCGGTCTCGGAACATTCTTCTGCCCCGGATTATCTCCATTTGATACAAATGGGAAAACGGAGGAACCGAATTTCTCCGGCCTGCCTCCGTTCATCATCTTCTTATTTCCTTAAGCCGAGCTTCTCAATCAGAGCACGATACCTTGTAATATCCTTTTTCTTCAGGTAATCCAAAAGTCCGCGCCTCTGTCCTACCATTTTCAACATACCGCGGCGGGAATGATGATCCTTGGGATTATCCTTCAAATGCTCTGTAAGCTCCTGAATTCTTGCAGTTAAAACCGCTACCTGCACCTCAGGTGAACCAGTATCGCCAGGCGTCCTGGCATACTCATTCATAATTGCTGTCTTCTTTTCCTTTGAAATCATTTGTTTTCCTCCTGTTACTTTCTAACCGCCTGACACCAGGACCGGGTCGGAGCATCCCGTATCTGAGCATCGGCTGAACTCACCTAATCATAGCACATTCGGGACAAAATGTAAACTCCTAAATTTTAATAACTTTGTACAAATTTTTATTTTGCTGCTGGCATATTCGGCAGATTATCTGCGTTTATGGTTGAAAAAAACATGCCCGAAATCACTCCAATGTCAGTGCTTCTATTTTCAAATTCTATTCTTACATGTCCTGAAACCAGGAAATTAATATATATCCCCTCATCACTGGCAGCTGCCTCGTAGCTGCATAACAGCACTTTATTATCACCATCCATAAACCTGATGCAGAATCTCCTGTTATGTTTCCACCATGCTAAAACATAGATAGATAACATATATTGTAACCCATCACGAATCAAAATATCAATGTACGCATTTTTCCTAAAATATTTACATGCTGCAAACGCACCATCCCCTTTCTTTCGTTTTACATACAGTGCATTGCCTTCTGTCCAATCATCCGACCACTTTTTATATAGAAAATTATAATATACAATACTTATCCGTCTTCCTATTTCTGTTTCTAAAAAAATATCATATCCTGCATCTCCATATTTTCCAATCCAATTGCCAAGTGTCTGCCGGTCTTCCCCTACATATTCCGCATAGTTCTCTCCATATTTATCTTCTCTGCAGCGGTACAAAACAGGTTCTTCTTTCATATTATTTATCATCTTTTCAAAGAGCTCTTCTTCCCTGTTTCTTATGTCCTTCAACAATTTTATACTTTTTACAAGATTAGTTTTATCCCCTCTCATATTATACTTTATCAATAAATTTCGAACAACCAGGCACTGTTCTCGCACTATATCCACTTCAGGCATAAAATTTTCATCATTTTGCAGATATCCCTTATCTGCCATATAAGAACATACTTCACCCAAGAGAATTTTATGCTCATACATAATTGCATAAGAACGTATTGATACGCCGCATCCCCTCTGCATAGCACTTTCTAACGATTCTATCATTACCTGATATACATTTAACCCAAATGCAAAACTATCATCATCCAAAAAATCACCATATTGGCAAACCGGCAGGAATCTCCTGTTAGAATTCCTGCTTCTCAGATAGTCCTCAAACAGGCTTTTTACATTCTTTATGTCAAAGAGAACAACTTGCTCACATGGTTTTAGTAATAGTACCTTTTTCAAGATACATGGAAGTTTGTAAGCATCCCTGCATGCTGCAATTAATTCTAAATATTTGCATCTTGATTTTTCATAACGAAAATCTCCAAAGAAATCAGCAATGATAAATTCCTTTTTCTCATCGTCATATCCTAAAACCAGAATATCATGTGCGGCATGACTTCGACCATAACATTCATATGCAGGAATATAGAACCAGTCTACCGGCAGATAGACATATTTCCCCTGATTAATATAATACATTATCTTTTCGACTATCCTGCTTTCATCACCCGTAAATTCTTCAATGTCAAACGCTTCAATACTAAGATAAGGACAATGATATACTGTATTCAGCATATCACCAACACAAAAGTCTAAATTGAGCACAGAAAATGACCCCCTGTTGATCTGCAATTGAACACAATGACTCAGCAGCCATAATTCTCCACCCTTATACTCGCCTATAACGGCAAGGACATGTGCATATTGCGGAAAAGCTGTTATTACAGGTCTACGCCATGATAATTCCTTTACATCTTTAGTCATACTTATTGTTTTCTCCCCATTCTATAGAACCTGACTGTAACCAAATATAATGCAGAAAATAAAAACTCTTCCATGTTAATTGTCTCTATCATTGGTTAATACCGCATTCGGAAATGTCTCTCTGAAACTTTTCTTCAAGGCGTCATTCTTACCTGTAAAATGATATTCAACACTTTTTATCAAGTGCCTCTCCTTAATATAATGCAGCATTTCCTCTTCGACCCCTCGTCCCAATGCTCGACAAGATAAACTGAACAAAGTCAGTATATCACCTTCAATTTCTATCGCACCTACCAATCCTAAATCAGCAAAACGATCAGAGACAAAAACAGAATAGAATTTAACAGCCTCCAAAGCAACATGCATCTTAATCTCGGCCACTGTGTATCGTTTTCCATTAGTACACTTGTTTGTACGCTGTGTAAGTTCAGAAACACGACTATACTCAATTGATGTCATCTTATGAATATCTATTTTAATATCAAGATTCTTTATATAATCGGCATCATCCACATACTGTACCCGTAACTCTTCACGGAACTCATTCGTCCGATAAGTTGCATTACGCTGTTTGACGGCTGTTATATCAACATCCTTTTTCAGATGAAAGCAGTTGAAATTTCTATATTCCAGATCCCGGCTAAAGAGAATTCCCACAACACTCGGCAGCATTGCTTTTACAGCTTCTATCTCATATAAGGAATCATCTACAAAAACCATACTATCAAGACTAATATTGAGTTTCTGTGCAATTTTTCTGATATTTCCTGTTTTATCCTCCCAGTTCACCTGAAAACAGGCTATATGTTCCTCTTTCAAGAGCATTTCATTATGTTCCCGAAACATCACTATTACATCGGATAAATTGTTTTTGCTGCATACAGTAAGAATAATTCCATGATTCCACATAAAAACAGCCAGCCTTTGGAAATCCTGGTACATTCTCCCCAATCCACTGCTGCCTAATTTAATATTTTCTATCCCGTCTTCAGACAGTATTCCACCCCATAAAACATTATCACAATCCAATACAAGACACTTTTTCGTATGACCTTCCTCAATCAGATATTGTTTATGAATTTCCTGCGCAACATTTTCAATCAGAATTTTAGAATATGGAGCATTCCAACGATATTTTCCCTTTGAATTATAAGCATTCGAAATGCCGATCTCTGCAATAAGGCTCTTGAGATCTATAAATGCTGCTTTGGTTTCAGACAAATCGGCAAGCATGATGTTAATCTTATCAATTAAGCTATTGTATCTATGCCCTATAACAACATTCGTTTTTCTATATAAATCTTCAAATGAAAGCAAAAGAATACGCGCATTCCTATATGGAACCATATCTGCAATTAAACTTTCACACAAATTGACTGCTTCCCGAACCACATCTTGCCCGGCTATCTCTTCTGAATCAATCTTATTATAAACATCAGGAAAAAGCCCCTCAAAATTCAGCCACAGCACAATCATTTCATAATGATAAAGTTGTTCTTTATATTCACTCCTATTTTGCTCCCCGTAAGGAACAAAAAGCAATTCTGAATTAAGCCCAAAATATTGTATCATCAATGGACTGTAATATGGTTCTAAAATAATGTTTGACACTATAGCAATAGATGGTTTTTCGTACATTAGTGCTCCTTCAATTTCAATCCATCCCTAACAACATTAATAATTTGATCCAAAGTTCCCAGTTGGGATATCATAACTTTTTCATCTGGAATTTCAATGTCAAAAGTTTCTTCTATTTCTACAACCATTTGTATAAAAGCCATAGAACTCATCCCCAATTCAGAAAGATTGCAATTCGGTTCTAAAGTTAAACACTGTTCATTCCCAATATTTCTTGTAACGATTTCAATTATTTTTTGAATTATCTCATCCATCATAATCACTCCGACATAAATATTTTTCTATTTACCTCAATGTTTCTAATTTCTGCCTCAGACAGATCATCTTTTATAAAATCATAAAGAATTCCATTTTTTAAGCGAGTATCAAAATCAATACGCCACTCTTTTCGTTCTTTCTCATTCAAACCATATTTATTTAACAGCAACTCTCCTTGATTCGTTCGAAAAGCATCCCTATACTTTTTCAACTCTTCATTATCAAATAATACACAAGTGTAAAATAAAACATAATAGACATAATCATTAATCTTATAATTCGTACAACACTTCATTAATTCGTCAATTGGTATATTTGATACATTATTAACAAAATAATAATATAAGTCGCGGAATAAAGATAGCCTTATTGTCTTTTGCGTAGACAATAAATAAATTGAGTTTAAATCCTTATAATGATGCAAAATCAGCTGAATAAAAAATTTTACAGGAGAGAGCGTTTTAACAGTACAATTATAGATCTGCATTAGTACCGTCCCATTTAAAAATTCTTTTACAGAAACCTGTTCTCCGGTATACTCTCCCCAGAAAATATTGAAATTCACATCTATATAAACGGAAAAACTTCCAATACGTTTTACATAGGGTATGATTTGATGTGCATACCCTAAACTTAATGCTCTGGCAAATTTATCATCCCTCACAGGTATAAAAGAATTTTCTTCTAATACTGCTCTCACACATTTAAGATCTTCCTTTGAAACAAGCAAGTCAATATCATTAAAATATCTTTTTCCAAAATCACCGTATGCATAATAAGACAGTGGTTCTCCCTTAATGATTGCATAATCGATTTCGGATAACCTGTTTGCTATCGGTTCAAAATAGTGGTAGAACAGCTTTGATTTCAATTGAATTTTATCATCGGACAATTTCATATTACAGTCTCTCTAATCCTGATACCACGCTGCCTGCGATTCATACATTATTTTATATAACCCTTCCTGTTTCATAAGCGTTTTGTGATCACCCATCTGGACAATTCTGCCTTTCTGCATAACGACAATTTTATTTGCAATCTTTGTGGAACCCAGACGATGTGTTATGATGATTGTCGTTTTTCCCTTTGAAATATCAACAAATTTCCGGTATACATTACCCTCTTCTATCGGATCAATCGCAGCCGTCGGTTCATCTAAGACAATCACACTGCCCTCCCTGTACAATCCTCTTGCAATCGCCACCCTCTGCCACTCTCCGCCGGAAAGTTCCACACCGCCGAAACGCTTTGACAATAATGTCTGATAGCCATTCGGAAACACTTCTTTATTCAATATATCAACTCCCGCCTTCAAGCTTACCCTGTCAAGTCTTTCCTGTTCCGGCTTCCTTCTCAAATCACTGATTGATATATTATCCCACAAGTGAAACAAATATTTGTAATAATTTTGAAATACCGCGGACTTATTTCCAAACAGCGCTTCCCTGCTTAACTCTGTATACGGTTTCTTACCAGAATAAATGGAACCTGTTTCGGGACTGTATATTCCAAGTATGAGCTTTGCCAAAGTAGTCTTGCCTGATCCATTCTCTCCTACAATTGCAATTATATCCCCTTCTGCAATCTGCAGATCCACGCCATTGATTACCGGTTCCTCACGTCCGGGATATGAGAATGACACATTTTCAAGCCGTATGCCCCCTTCCTCTGCTTCACCATTTCCATAAATGCGTTCTGGAATTGACAGATAATTGATCATACTGTTGATTTCCGCAAATTCACCTGTTATGATGGAACCGATTCGGTCAACTATGATATGATTTGCAGTATTATGCAGCATCTGCAGCGATGCGAACACAGCAGCAAAACTGCCTGCGGAAATTGTCCCCTCCATCAATGTGGAAAACAGCAGATACAGCACTCCATAATACCCGGCTAATGTGATAAGCTTTGAAAATACCTCCATCGTCTGTGACTTTCTCTCCGTTTCCCATGTTTTCACATTTAAAAGCTCCATCGTTTCGGTATAAAGCTTCCTGAAATAAGAAAAACAACCCAATGTGCGCGTTTCTTTAAAAAATTCAGGTTCAGTCATGTACGAAGAATATTTGGAAGCCCTTCTCTCAAGCGGCGCTTTTTCATCCTTCAATTGGATAAATTCCTTTGTCCTCAGTATCTGTGATATTACCACAGGAGCAAATATCAATATTGGAATCCAGAATAAACCCGGCTTTAATGTATATAAATAAAAGCCTACAAAAATTAAATAAGGAATATCGCGCAGAAATAGGTTGATAATATTCTTTGAGCAATAGTCTATAAAATAAATGCCGCGTCCTGCATTATTAATGCAATCCAGAAGCTTTGACTCTTCAAAACGGACAGGCTCTATTCTGTCAGCCTTCCTGTGAAGCATTTCCGATAATGCAATAATCGACTTTTCCGAAATAATGAAACCCAGAAAATCACTGATCCAATCAACCAGTTCTTTCACAATCAATACACTGAAATATAATGCCAGTGATAAAACAATATGATATACAAACGTTTCTTCCTCTGCATTTGGAACGATGCTGACTGCATCAAACAAATGTGTTGTCGCATAGACAATGACAACCCCGAAAAAGCCGGAAATCATCGACAGCAGCACATCCAATACAAATAATTTCTTTGATGCGGAAAAGGCCAGCGGAATAGTTTTCATGATTACTTTCAAACGGTTCACTTTCATTGATACCACTCCTTTTGTTCCGAATACATCTTCTCATAAATCCCGGATTTTTCTATTAATTCCCTATGTGATCCTGATTCAGCAATTTTTCCGCCGTCAATCACAAATATGCAGTCCGCTGTTTTAACCGAGCCTAATCTATGGCTAATGAGCAGCGTTGTCTTCTTCCGGCTTATAGCAAGAAATTGTTGGTATAATGCGCTTTCTGCAACCGGATCCAGCGCAGCAGTTGGTTCATCCAAAATCATGAAATTCCCTTTTTTCATAAGAAGCCTCGCTATGGCAACACGCTGCCATTCTCCGCCGGAAATATCCTGGCCGCCTTCCTCCGTTTTCCCCAGAAACGTATCGCCGCCTTTTGGCAGTGCCTGAAGCAGACCAAGCAGATTGACGTCTGAAAGCTTTTGCATATATGTATCATCATTTTGCGAAACCGAATGAATATCACCTATCTTTACGCTCTCCTTCAGGGTCAACTCGTATTTGGCGTAATCCTGATATATAATTCCGAACATTCCCTTTCTTTCGGCGCAAGAGTATTCTTTCAGGTCTTTTTGATTGATTAATATGGTTCCTTCATAATCATGATATAACCCTGTTAAAAGTTTAATAATTGTGCTTTTCCCGGCACCGTTTCTGCCGACAAATGCATAATGCATCCCCTCATCCAGCCGGAAGGAAACATTATCAAGTACCCTGCGTTTTGTCCCCGGATAGGTAAAACTGACATGGATAAATTCAATTGATTCCACAGAAAACGGTGTGCCGTCTGCAGCACATAAATCATCCGGATCATATTTGTAATTACACACAGTATCAAGATCCTTGAGAAACTCCTTTTCCTGTGCCAGATTGTTCGCCAGGAGCATAACACTGGAAATAACCTGATCTATCAGTACAATAATATTAGTTACCAATGCTATATATAATCCCACATCCAGACTGCCCCTTATAACAGAAAATGTCATAATGATAATAACAGCCATTGCGCAGCCTAAATTGAGAAACCGGGATAAATACCTGTGAAACAGGATTTTTACGTTTACCTGCTTTTTCTGTGCATACAGATCCATCTGCATTTTTTTCCACTTTGAATTCACTGCATCCGAAAAACCATACAAGGTTCTCTCATCCGTCAGGCTTCTGTCCTTCAGTATATACGTAGAATGATACATTTCCATCTGCCCCGGGAAATTTTCTTTATAAAACCTGTATATTTTTGTGCCGTTCTTATAAGTAACATATATCATCGGAACCGAAGCCAGCAGTATCAATACACCGATCCACCATAATCCGTTTGACACAAATATGAGCATAATGCTGGCGTACCTTACGCCCAATCCCACTGCGCCAAGGGCATCGTTATATATTGTATGAATCTGTGAAGCCACCTCTCCGAACA
>CAJUAP010000025.1:44423-61513 GCA_910584435.1 uncultured Acetatifactor sp. | reverse complement strand
GATTGTCAGGCGCAGAATGAACCGGCTTTGGAGCTAGGATTAGGAGTAGAGGATGGTCAGGCGCAGAATGAACCGGCTTTGGAGCCAGGATTAGGAGTAGAGGATGGACGACACAAAAATAACCAGGATAGCGGAGAAGATAAAGCAGTATATTGCTGAAAATCTGCCGCTGTTTAAGATGACGGATGAAGAACTGGAAGAAAAAATTGAAGAACTGGTCGTGTGGGAAACGGCAGGAGAATATTTTTCCATAGAGGAAAAGGTCAACATTACGCAGCAGATTTACAGCGCTATCAGGGGATTCGGGCTTCTGGATGCCATTATCAGCGATGACAGCATTACAGAAGTAATGATAAACGGCCCGGACAATATATTTATAGAACAAAACGGCAGACTGTTCCGCATGGATAAGCGTTTTGAGAGCCAGAGGAGGCTGGAAGATATTATTCAGAGAATCGTGGGGCTGGCTGGCAGAGAGGTGAACCAGTCCAATCCCATCTGTGATACCAGGCTTCCGGATGGATCCAGAGTCAATGTGGTACTGCCCCCGGTTGCGCTGTGCGGTCCCACAGTCACAATCAGAAAGTTCTCCAAGACGCCGATGACGATCGAACGGCTGATTCATTACGGTTCTATCACACAGGAGATTGCGGATAAGCTGGAGCTGCTGGTAAGGGCAAAATACAATATTTTTATCTGCGGAGGAACCGGTTCCGGGAAAACGACTTTCCTGAATGCGCTGTCCAATTATATCCCCAAGGATGAGCGTGTCATTACCATTGAAGATTCCGCGGAACTGCAGATTGCAGGGGTGGACAACCTGGTAAGCTTAGAGACAAGAAATGCCAATGCGGCAGGCGCGGGGCAGATTACCATTCGGGATCTGATTAAATCGTCCCTGCGTATGAGGCCGGAGCGGATTGTCGTGGGGGAAGTCCGGGGCGGTGAGGCTTTGGATATGCTGCAGGCAATGAACACCGGACATGACGGTTCGCTTTCCACCGGACATGCCAACTCTACCATGGATATGCTCAGTCGTCTGGAGACAATGGTTCTGCAGGGAGCGCCGGGACTGCCTTTGGAGGCCATACGGCAGCAGATTGCTTCCGCGGTGGATATTATCGTCCATTTATCAAGACTGCGTGACAAGTCAAGGAAGACGATGGAAATATGTGAAGTGGCCGGATATGAAAACGGGCAGATTAAATTAAATGTACTGTATAAGTTTGAAGAA
Organism: uncultured Acetatifactor sp.; assembly: GCA_910584435.1. Lineage (GTDB taxonomy): Bacteria > Bacillota > Clostridia > Lachnospirales > Lachnospiraceae > Acetatifactor. The sequence goes on along the minus strand of CAJUAP010000025.1, from coordinate 60,279 downwards.
GACGAAAACAGCACACTGGAAAAAGTGTCGGGAAGTCTGCTGCGCACAAAGAATAAGATGATAAATGTATTCAAACTCCAGCTTGCCGGTATAAAGCAGGAGATTTAGGAGGAGAGATGGGATTGCTGCAGAAAAAGGAGAAAGGGTCAAAAAAGGAGAAAGCGCCGAAGGAACCGCAATATTATATGTCTTCTACCAATATCAGGACTTTGAATTACAAAGTATATTATATGAGAAACTGGGAGAAGCTGCTGTACTTTTTATTGGCTTTTGCAGTGGGCGCTTTCGTGGGGTATCTGTTTTACGGAGGAATCGGAAAAGACGAATTTGGAGAACCCACGCTGCTCACCAGAATCCTTGATATCAGTATAGCAGCGGTTACAGGGCTTGCGGCAGGCAAAGTGTATCTGCCTGTGAGGACGGAGCAGATTATTCAGAAGAGGCGCAGTCAGCTGAACTCCCAGTTCCGGGATATGCTGGAGGCGTTGAACACATCCCTTGGGGCAGGAAAAAACGTTATGGATTCCTTCTCTTCGGTCAATGCGGATATGAAGGTGCAATATGAGGAGGATGCTTTTATCATAAATGAGCTTGCGGTCATTATCTCAGGAATGGCAAATAATATTCCCATTGAGACACTGCTGGAAGATTTCGGCATCAGGAGCGGCATAGATGACATTGTGAGCTTTGCAAATGTGTTTAAGATATGCTATGAGAAAGGCGGAAATATCAAGGAAACCATTCGGAGCACTCATGAAATTCTCAGTGACAAAATGGAAATCAGAGATGATATTGAGACTGTGATAACGGCGAATAAATCGGAGCAGAATATGATGCTTGTGATGCCCGTACTGCTGATAGGTATGATCAAACTGACCAGTGAAGATATGGCTGCTAATTTTGTCTCGCCGGCGGGGATTGCAGCGTCCACCATTGCCATAGTTCTGTTTGTGATTTCCTATGTTGTGGGGAAGAAAGTGCTGGATATCAAAGTGTAAACGGGATGTGGATTTTCTAAGGACGGGAAAACGGATGCCGCAGGATACGGCGGTGCGGGAGGGTGGATTTCCGGGGCGGATTTTATTGTGTAAATTAGAAGGAGGAAGCCGGATGCTGACGTTGACACAGATAATTATAATGGGAATTGGTCTGGCAGTGCTGCTTTTGTGGATGTTTTTCTACATAAAGGGGTATCGGAATGCAGGACTGTTCGGAGTTCTGGAAGAAAAGGATTATCCATTGAAGGATATCTATTTTGTCGGATATGCGGTGATGGAAGCCATCGGGTATACTTACAAGTCAAAGGCCGACAGGAAGCTGCGCAAGGAAATTGAAATTTTGTACGGGGAAAAGTATGCGGATTATTACATAAGGGTGATTTATGCGCAGAAGATTACAATAGCATTTACCCTGCTTGTGCTGGCAATCCCCTTGTATCTGGCTGCCGGCGATATGACTGTCATGGTCATTATGGTGATGTTTGCGGCAGTAGCATATTACTATTTCGGAACCGTTACCGAGAAGAAAATATTTGCCCGTTCCGAGGAAATGCTTGGAGATTTCTCGGAGGTGGTATCCAAACTGGCGCTGTTGACCAATGCGGGCATGATTATGAGAGAAGCCTGGGAAGTGGTTGCAGCAACGGGCAGTAGTACGATTTATGTGGAAATGCAGCGTTCCATTCATGAAATGAACAATGGTGTATCGGAGGTGGATGCGTTTTACCGTTTTGGAATCCGGTGTATCATACCTGAAATCAAGAAGTTTACCTCTACCATTGTACAGGGCATGATAAAGGGCAACAGCGAGCTGGCGGGAATGCTGCGCCAGCAGAGCAGTGAAGTCTGGGCGGCAAAGCGGCAGAATGTCAGAAGGCAGGGGGAAAAGGCGTCGGGAAAGCTGCTGATTCCCATGATGATTATGTTCGTTGGAATATTAATAATGGTATTAGTCCCCATATTTTTTAACATTGGGGTGTAATGCATAAAAAATGAGAGAGGAGGAAGGTAAGATGCTTTTGTTTTTGGATTATATTGTTGTGATGACAAGGATAAAGGCAATGCAGTTTCTGCAGGAGGAAGATGGGGATGTGAATATTGTCTCTGTCGTAGTACTCATAGGGATTGCCGTATTGCTTGCAGTTTTCTTCAAGAATCAGATTGTAAATCTCCTGAACGGTTTGTTTAAGACAATCAATAATTCTGCAGATACTGCGATGAAACCCATTTGAGAGTTCAGGTTCAGGAAAGGATTCCGCCTGCGCATCCATCCGGACAGTGTGCAGACAGATGTCCGGGCGGGTAACAGTTCAGACGGCCTCTGCCGCGAAGTCGAAATTGCGCTCTGTGCAATCAGCGGCCTGTTCGGACTGTTACCCGGATGGGAAGCGGACGGAGCTTGTATGTGGTCTCCTGATGTCAGGAAGACACAGAATCGGAATACATAACAGGGAGTAAACCTATGAGAAAGAAAAGGGAGCGGAATAGACAGGAAAGCGGTATGGTGATAGTGGAAGCGACAATTGTGTTTCCGGTGATGTTCTTTGTTATTTTCCTGCTGATTTTTCTGGGAAACGCATATATGCAGAGATGCAGAATTGAAGCGATTGTGCATGAGGTTACATTGGACGCAGCGGCTTATTGTGCTTCGCCCATGCTGTCTGATTTGGAGAGGAATGGAAGGATTACCGCTTATAAGGATTTGAATATTAAGCCCTACCGCTATTTTTCGGGAAGCGCCGGGGAGATAGAGAGCTGGGCAAGAAATAGATTGAATGAGAGAGTAAACGGATTGTCAACGGGGCTTTTTGCAGGTATGAAGCCGGGGCATTGGGAGTGTAAGGTGAAATTCAACAATAAATTCATCTATTCCACTTTCCGCGTAGATGTAAAATATGACATTACCATGCCTATACGGCTGTTCGGTTCGTCTGATTCGCTGGCGCTGAGAGTGGCGTCCCATACGGAGATGCCGGTGACGGATACTGCGGAATTTATGCGCAATGTCAATATGGTGGAATATTATCTGGAAATCACAGGTGCAAAACAGGCCGTAAGTAATTTGATCGGTAAAGTCACTGACACCGTAAAAAAATGGTGGAATTAAGGGGGGAAAGTATGTACCGGTTCGGGAGAACAAAAGGAGCGGTTTCTGTGTTCCTTGTGATTATATTGGTACCTTGTCTGCTGGTTTCCAGCCTGTTTGTGGATCTTGCAAGAATACATTTAAGCAAGAATGTGGCGGAAGCTTCCGCAGATCTGGCACTGAATACGCTGATGACGTATTATGATGCCGATTTAAGCGAGTATTACGGAATGGTGGCTTCCTGCCAGGATATTGATTCTTTTTACAGTGTCTCGTCACAGTATTTCCTGCGGATGCTGAAATCCCAGAATCTTACAGAGGATGAACTGTTTCTGCTGTCGGACAGCTTCTCCAGTATACTGGGTGATGACAGTATTTATGATTTTCTTGAGATGGAATGCGAGACAGGGCAGGACAGCATTGTGAAAGCGGTGGAGGGAGCGGATCTGACGAATGCTTCCATCATTAAGACCCAGGTTGTGGAATTTATGAAGTACCGTGGACCGCTGTTGCTGGTTGAGGGACTTATCGGCAAACTGAAGATGGACAGCGGGGCAGACGAATTGGAGGATCATTCCAGGAACGAGGAGCTGGTGGAGCATAAAGCGGCGTACTATGAGGCGGAAGGGGAATTATCCCAGAAGGCTTATTTCAGCTACATCGCCATCCGCAGATACACGGACGAGGGAGTGACCAATGAGTGGCTGCAGAATGAGCTGGATCAGTTAAAATCCCAGAGGGAACAGTACCGGGAAATTCACGCGCTTATGATCAGTAATCTGTTCAACACTTCCGGGCTTTCCCGTTTTTCCCGTCCCATACCCAATCTCTCAGGCATTTCTTATGACAAGGAGGATGTGTGCTCCAGGACAGTGGAGGAGCCTGAGACTATGCCGGAGCCTGCGGCAACACCGGCACCGGATGTACCTACGGTTACGCGTTATTATATTGACGGAGATAAATTATCCGGTCAGCTGAATATAGTTTCGGATGCAATAGATGATTTTCGGGAGCTTATCAATGAAGTGATTACTACAGGTGAGGCAATTCCTTATGGGGCGGATACCAATGATATTCAGTATTGGGTCAGGCTGCAGCAGAATCTGAACCAGGCCGGAGGTCCGCTGTCGAAAATCAGTTCGGCAGGATATGCCATGGTGGATGCCTGTGCCAAATTATCGGCTATGGCAGAATGTGATGAAGGAGACGGTTTACCGGCAGGGTGGGGAAATTCGGTTGCAAACTATGAACAGATAGTGGATGACCTGGAAAGCAAGTATCTGACAGCAGGCACAGCGGCGGGCACGGATAAGTATCTGATGCTGATGGAGCGGTTTGAGACGATTTCCAATGCCAATATAGACAATATCAATCCGAATAAAATAAGACTCAAGAACGGGAAGAGCATAACAGACGCCCTGGGGGATATTGCCGCCAGACAGGCGGACACCAGGGCGAAGCTGCAGAGGTATATTGATTTGCTGAATACGGCCATCAATGGCAGCAGTGCGGAGAAGATACCGAGCTTAGATGAATTACGGGAGCTGGTGGACAAGTACGGTACAGCCCTGGATACGTGGAAGAATTCCGCCGATACGGTGGGTACCGCAATGGCCGAAGAGGATAAGAAAATTATCAATGGCACAGGTTCTAACCCAAAGGATAACTTAAGTCCGGCATGTAAGGAGATTGCCCGGATGGGGGGAGCAGCGGTAAGCGAACTGAAAAGCAGGCTGGAGAACATACGCACTCAGCTTACGTTGGTATACAATGCGCTGGAGTCCATGCAGTATGGAAGTACCCGGCTGTATAACATTGCAGGATATGACGCCATGCGCAGCAGAGCGTCCACTGTGGTACAGAGCAGCAGCATCGGCCTGACCAATACCGAATTAAAAAATTACGCGGAGGAAACCTTTCGTTCCCTCTTTGTACCCTACAGTACAGGGGAGGCGGATCTGGCTTCCCTGTATACGGATGCGGTGTATGATGCAGCGCTGAACCCGGAGACGGGCAGGGAAGCCGTACCAAATCTGTATGAATATATGCACCATCAATTCAAAGATGCCGATTTCGGCGCCGTAGAAGAGGTGGATAACGGGCTGGATGACCTGAGGGACATGCAGAAGCAGAAAGAGAATGAGGCAGCTTCCCAGGAGGCATGTCCATCCGCCCAATCCATTACCCCCAGTTTCTCTCCGGGCAATACCTCTTTTGGATTGTCTAAGCTGCTGACGGGGGTTACCGGGCTGATAAGCAAGCTGATCCACGGCGATTTCGCCACGATCAGGGACAATCTCTATGTGGGCGCTTATATGATGGAGAATTTCAGCTATGATACCTATGAGACGGAAGGCAAATATGGATTGGTGGAGGATAAATCTTCCCTGACACTGTTTAATTACAGCGGAAGGTATAACAGTGTGGTGGGGGCGGCGGACCAGGAGGGAACCTGGTTGAGCGAGCTGCCCACGGATACCTATAATAAAGGCATGACAAATCAGATGATAAACCTCAGAACCCATGCGGCTTATCGGTGCGAAATAGAGTATATTTTATATGGAAAATCCAGCAATACTGCCAATGTCAGGAAGGCATACAGCAATATTTATACCATACGTTTTGCATTGAATCTGGTTTCTGCATTCCAGCATTTCTGGGGCTGGGGGAGTCCTACAGGACAGGCGATCAATGCATTAGCGGCGGCATTGTCCGCAGCAACGCTGGGAATCATTCCTGCAGCCGTGATTAAGGTGGTGCTGCTGACCCTGTTGACGGTCTGCGAGACGGCAATTGACCAGTCCAGGCTCCGCGCCGGTTTTCCTGTGGAAATCTATAAAGCCGCATCGGACTGGGTGTTATCCATCCCCGGTCCCAAGTCAGGAAGTTCCACTTCGCAGAAGTTTAATTCTGTCAAGAATCAGTTCAGCGGAAGCAGTGACGCGGACAACAGGCAGAAGGGAATTCAGTACAGTGATTATCTGATGCTGTTTGTCATGCTTGGACTAAACGATTCCAAAATATCCGCTGCCATGTGTCAGCGTATGGCGGAAGTGATTCAGGCCAACATGGGAAGGATCACATCCAATACGGGATATAGGATGTCCAATGCAAAGGTGTATTTCCAGCTGGAAGCGCAGGTCAGGACGGAGCCTTTGCTGATTACTCTGCCGATTTTTGACGGTTATAACCAGGGGATGGGGACATCCGCCGGATGGCGTACTTATAAAGTGAAGATGATACGGGGTTATTCATAAGGATGAGCAGGCTGGGTGGAAGCATGAGTGAGGATATTAGGGCGGATAAAAGGAAATCAGGGGAACGGGGGGCAATTGTTGCGGAGGCGACCATTGCCCTGACAACTTATATTTTTTTGATATTTACGATTCTGTCGATGGTGGATATCTGTTATGTGCAGTCAAAGATTGCGGCATCATTGGAGTCGGCGGCCAAGGAAATATCCCAGTATTCTTACCTGTATTTCAAATTCGGAATAGATGAATATGAAAAGGATCTGCATCATTCCACAGCAGATTCCAGGAAGCTGGCGGATCAGACGGTGGAAGGGCTGGGGACATTGATGACTTCCCTGCAGGGCACGGCTTCGGGGCTGGAATCGGCTAATTTTGACCAGATGTATGAAAGCATTAAGACAGGCGGTCAGACGGTGCAGAGCCTGGTGAGCAGTTATGGAGATGCCATTGCCGATGACCCGAAAGCTTTCATCATAGGAATGGGGAAGCTTGCGGGAGAGGAGTTGAAGGAAGAGGCTAAGAAGCTGCTGGCACAGGTGATGGCCAAGGCATTGATGAAGAAGAATCTTGTGACTTCCATGAATGATACGGCGGACAATTTCCTGAGAAGGAACCGGGTGGTAAACGGCATGGACGGGCTTGATTTTGATTATTCTGTGCTGATGCCCTATGGGTCCAATGACATTGTACTGGTGGTGACATATGATGTGCGGGTGATACGTCTGCTGAATATTGATTATAAATTTACGTTCCGTCAATGTGCGAAGACCAAGGCATGGGGAAACGGCATTTCCCAGGTGAAGAAGGAAAATAATATATCCAAGCCGGTAAGTATCTGGAATGCGGCGCCCATGGAAAGAGGGAAGAAAATTGTGGAGAAAGAATCGGCAAAGCTGCAGTACACAACTTCTGCCACGGGAATCCACGGATACAGCAATGCCGGAGGTGCCAATCAGTTTATAAGGATATTTTCCGTAGATACCACATCGGCAAGCTACCGGACGGAAAACGGAATACGGAATATTCTGAATAGCAATTATAATGAGCTGCACACCGGCGTAAGCAGCCTGGGCAGTGAGATTACAGTCAGGGATCAGGCCGGACGTACTTCCACAATGGATATCAGGGGTAACAAAACCTATAAGATGATTCTGGTGGTGCCGGATCATGCGGATATGGCATTGGTTCAGAAGGCCATTACACAGTTCAGGAAATCCAATCCGGGTGTGGTGGTGGAGGTCAGGACAGGTTACGGAGACCCGGAACCTGCCCAGAACAAGGGGACGGCCCGGGAGTAACGTGAACCGGCCGGGAAAAGGGGACGGCCCGGGAGTAACGTGAACCGGCCGGGAAAAGGGGACGGCCCGGGAGTAACGTGAACCGGCCGGGAAAAGGGAACGGCCCGGGAGTAACGTGAACCGGCCGGGAAAAGGGAACGGCCCGGGAGTAACGTGAACCGGCCGGGAATAAGGAAGTGTCCAAGAGTAAAGGATAAATGTTTCCGCATAAGAATATGCAGGAGACTGTGGGAAGAGTAAACCGGGACTGTGAGGCATGGTTTGTGCAGCAGCGGAACCGGAACAGGAGAAGAAGATGGATGGATATGATTGGGGGCTGATTGCCGTGACCATAGCAGTCTGCGGCATGGCGTACTGGCTGTTATGCCGTGACAAGGCCGATTGGGCGGCAGAGAAAGAGGAAGAGAAGGAGCAAGGCAGGAAGCAGGAGAAGGGGGAAGAGAAGACGCAAAATAAGCAGCAAGAAAAGAAGCAGGAGAAGAAGCAGGATAGAGGCGTTCTTTGGTACAGCGCTGTCATGAGTCTTCTTGCAATGGGGATAGCGGTTATGATGTGTACCGTATATAAGGAGAATTCATTTCTGTTCAGCTTGAAGCGTCTGTGCCTGATTGCTGTCATATGGCCTGCAGCTTATGTGGATTATAAGACATACCGCATTCCAAACAGTCTGATTGGGGCAGGTCTTACCATGCGGCTGGTGATTTTTATGCTGGAATTGTTCTCCTGCGGGAGCCAGGCGTGGTATGTCCTGCTGTCGGAATTGATTGCATCAGGTGCAGTGTTCCTGGCAACGGCGCTATGCAATATGATGGTTAAGAATTCCATTGGATTCGGCGATATGAAACTTTTTATTCTGATGGGGCTTATGCTGGGAAGCGAGGGCATATGGGGGGCCGTATTTCTGTCCCTTGTGATTGAGTTTGTCATGGCGGCAATTCTCCTTCTGAGGAAGAAAAAGGGGAGGAAGGATGTGATTCCCTTTGGACCGGCAATTGTGGCAGGTACATATCTATCTGTATTTTTGACAGGCATGTAGAAGCGTAACGGAACATTGATACGGGAGTGGAGATTGAGATGAAAGGTTATAAATTACTGGTGCCCTTTGCATTGGCGGCGCTGTTTGCGGTATCCGTGTATATGGCAGTGAACACAAATATGGAGAAAGAGGAAACATATAACCGGTATCTGGAAGCGGCAAGGGAATACCGCAGCCAGGGCATATTGGTGGATGCGGAACAGAATTACAAAATGGCACTGGAAGGGAAGCCCTCTCTTGCATTGTATATGGAGATTGGGGATTTTTATCGGGAATCTGCGCAGGAAAGTCTGACGCAGGAATGGGCTGATATCATAATGAAGGAATTTCCCAAACAGCCGGAAGGCTATGAGTTTGCCATGAGCTTCTATGCAGACAGAGATGATTATGCCATGTGCTTTAGAATCTATGATACCTTCAGAAAGAGGGGGCTGGCTTCAGAGTATGTCAGCAGTCAAATCAAAGACATTTGGTACACTTTTTTCTTCCGGGATCAGTACGAGGATGTATCGGTATTCAGCGGCGGTTATTGTGCCGTTATGTCCAATGGATTATGGGGGTATGTGGGAGAGGACGGAAGCAGGCTGATAGAACAGCAGTATCATTCCGCAGGCCCGTTTTTCGGGGATCTGGCAGCAGTTGTGGATCAGGATGGCAGTTTATATTATATAGATACCTTGGGAAACAAGAAGCTGGTGGTGTCGGAGATTGAAAATGTGTCGGGTATCGGTCCTTTTTATAATGATATGCTGTCTGCATGCAGCAATGGAAAGTGGAGTTTTTATGACAGGGAAGGTAAGAAATTATTTGGTGAATATGATGATTGCTCGGCTCTGGGAAACGGATATGCGGCTGCTTCTGTTGATGGAAAATGGGGATTGGTGGACGGCACCGGAAATGTAATCATTCCTTTTTCCCATGATGGGATTGTTATGGATGAAAAGGGGGTGGCCTGCCGGAATGACAGGGTATTTTTGGAGGATAATTACGGATATTATCTGGCGGACTGTCAGGGAAATCTGATATCTCAGACCAGATTCGAGGATGCAAGGCTTTTTAATGACGGGACTTATGCAGCCGTAAAGGTGGGGACTAAGTGGGGATTCATTGACAAAGACGGCAATATGGTTCTGGAACCTGCCTATGAAGATGCCAGAAGCTTCTCCGGCGGTATGGCCGCAGTGCGTTTCGGGGGGAAATGGGGGCTGATTGACAGTGAATTTGAGATGGCAGTTTCGCCCCGGTTTGAGGATATGAAAGACATGAACGGTTCGGGATGTGTATATGTTAAGGATGAAGAGGGATGGAAGCTGCTGAAATTTTATGCATACCATCATTGAGTATGCAAAAACAGCATACGGCCGAAGGCAATCCCGTCCGGGCAGTGAAGGACGTATGTACAACTGGAACAGGAGGCGTTTACATGAAAGCAACATATGAGAGCCAGGGGTCTTATTCCTATCTGGTGTATGAACTGGACCCGGAAGATATTGTAGAATCCATGAGTCTGGGGATGATAACCAACAATAAAATTACGGGGCTTATTCCGGTGGTCTATACCCAGATGGACAATAAAAGGTATATTAAGTATAACATTACCGCAAAAGTATCCATCCGGCAGTTTTTTGAGGGCATTGTGAATAAACAGCAGATTCTGTCTATTTTTCTGGGGATTGTGACAGCGCTGCAGGCAGCGGAAGAATACATGATTGATGTGGGGGCATTTCTGCTGGATATGGATTATATCTATACGGATGTTACTGTCTATGGTGCATCTTTAATCTGTCTGCCGGTGGAAAATATGAAGAAGCCGTTGGTAGAGTTCAGGGAATTTTTCAAGAATATTGTGTTCAATGCCAAGTTCGTTCAGGCGGAGGATAGTACTTATGTGGGAAAATTAATTAATTTCCTCAATAGCACAGCCGGATTTTCTCTGGTGGATTTCAGGAATCTTCTGGAAGAGCTGAACAGGGATAAGGGTGGAGCGGCGGGGCCGGCCATGGCCAGACCGAGGGAAATATACGATGCAAATATGCCGGCCCAGACCACAGTGCTGCCCCAGGCGGTATCGCCGGTACAGAACAATCACTATATCCACACGCAGACAGTGAATACAATCCCTGTGAACACGCCGGTATCAGGGGGAAATGTCACGCAAACTAACATATCATATCCTAATATGCAGCCTGTGAACCATCCCCAGGCAAGTCCTCAGATAATGCCGTCAACGTCTATGGTTATGGCGCAGCCCATGCCCCGGCCGCAGGCCCCGTCACTTCAGAGTACGCAGAACGAACAGGATAAAATCAGCCTGATGAAGCTGCTGACACATTATAACAAGGACAATGCCCAATTGTACAGGGAGCAGAAGAAAAGGGAGAAAGAAGAAAAGGAATCGGGGAAGAAGGATTCTCAAAGGGGAAAGAAAAAGGAAACAAAAGACGCAAAAAAAACTAAAAAATCCAAAGAAGCCAAAACAGGTGCTGCAGAATTTGCCATACCGGGAGGAGTACAGGAGTCAGGAGCAGGGAAGGGTGTGAATACACAGCCGGATTTAACGGTTATGCCGTCACAGCCCATGATGCAGCAGCCCGTAATACAGCAGTCTGCCATGCAGCAGCCCATGGTGCAGCAATCCGCCATGCAGCAGCCCATGGTGCAGCAATCCGCCATGCAGCAGCCCATGGTACAGCAGTCAGTCATGCAGCAGCCCATGGTGCAGCAGCCTGTAATGCAGCAATCCGCCATGCAGCAGTCTATGATGCAGCAATCCGCCATGCAGCAGCCCATGGTACAGCAGTCAGTCATGCAGCAGCCCATGATGCAGCAATCCATTATGTCTCAGCCCGGGGCCAATGGGCAGAGACAGGGAAGCGGCATCTACGGCGCACAGTCCGGTTTCGGTGAGACCACAGTTCTTGGCTCAGGAAAGGCAGGAGAGACCACAGTATTGAATGCAGGGATGCAGGCGGTGAAAATGACGCCCTTTCTGATTCGTGTGAAAACCGGAGAATCCATACCCATAGATAAGCCGGTATTCAGAATCGGGAAAGAAAAAAGCTATGTAGATTATTTCATCAATGACAATACGGCCATCAGCAGGAGCCACGCCAATATTATTACCAGAGAAGGCCGCTATTGGGTGGTGGATACCAATTCCACAAATCATACCTATGTGGGAGGACAGATGATTGCCGGTAATACCGAAACGGAAATTGTCAACGGTACCAGGCTGACATTTGCCAATGAGGAATTTGAATTCAAGATAATGTAGGAGGCAGTGAAAGCAGTGAATTATATTGTATCGGCAAGCACTGATGCCGGCAGCGTCAAGACAAGCAACCAGGACAGCCTGAATGTGAAGACATTGGCTCTCAACGGCGAAACCATGGTATTTGCCATTATATGTGACGGCATGGGAGGGCTGGAAAAGGGGGAAGTCGCCAGTGCCAGTATGGTCAAAGCTTTCTGCAATTGGGTGCTGCATCGACTGCCGGTATTGTATGTGAACGGAATGAACGGTACGCAGCTCCAGGAGGAATGGTTCCGGCTGATAGCGGAGTACAATGAGAAAATCAAGATATACGGGAAAAAGAGCGCTATCAATATGGGAACCACTGTGACGGCAATGCTTCTCACGGGCCGATACTATTATCTTGTCAATGTAGGGGACAGCAGGGCTTATGAGATACAGTCCGATATTAAAGTGCTGACCAGGGATCATACGGTGGTAGCCAGGGAGGTGGAACAGGGACTGCTGACGCCGGAACAGGCGGAGGAAGACCCTCGCAGAAGTGTGTTATTGCAGTGTATCGGTGCTTCGGATGTGGTTTATCCGGATTTCTTCTTTGGGGAGACGAGAAAAGATGCAGTTTATATGCTGTGCAGTGACGGATTCCGGCATGAAATAACACCGGAAGAAATATTCGGTTATTTCCATCCCGGCAGAATGTTGAATGAAGCGGTCATGAAAGAAAGCGAAACAGCGTTGATTGCGCTGAACAAGCAGAGACAGGAGCGAGATAACATATCTGTCATTACCATCAGAACCTTTTAGAAAAACTGCCGGAGTGGAGAGACCGGAACAAATTGCCGCAGGCGGCAATTGAATAGTCCAGCTAAGAAATGTCAATCCATTTATTAAAAATGTTTCGCTGGACAGGTGAGGGTGTGAAGGCGCACGAGAGCAAATTTCATGAGACACTATTTAGTGTCTTCTGATTACTTACGAATGAAATTTGTCTCTCCCATGTGTGCGCCGAAAGAACTTCACCCTTTAGTGCCGCCTGGCAGCGACTTAAAATAGGAGAGAAACGATGCTTGAAGTAGGTTCCCTTGTGGACGGGAAGTATAAGATATTGAGTGAGATCGGCCACGGCGGAATGAGCGTGGTATATATGGCCATCAACGAAAAGGCGAATAAAACATGGGCTATCAAGGAAGTCCGTAAGGATGGGGTGCTTGATTTTGAGGCTGTGCGTCAGGGATTGATTGTGGAAACGGATATGCTCAAGAAATTAAAGCATCCCAACCTGCCAAGCATTGTGGACGTAATTGATTCGGATGATACGTTTCTGATTGTAATGGACTATATTGAGGGAAACGCGCTGTCCGTGTCATTGCAGGAATATGGAGCCCAGCCTCAGGAGGATGTGATTGAATGGGCCAGACAGCTCTGTGATGTGCTGGGGTATCTGCATTCCAGGGATCCGGCAATCATATACCGGGATATGAAGCCGGCGAATATTATGCTGAAACCGGACGGCAATCTCACATTGATAGACTTTGGTACGGCCAGAGAATATAAGGATAAGATTCTGGGCGACACTACCTGTCTGGGAACCATTGGCTATGCCGCGCCTGAACAGTTCGGCGGTATGGGTCAGACAGATCCGAGAACGGATATCTATTGTCTGGGTGCAACGCTGTATCACCTTGTGACAGGTCTTAATCCCAGTGAGCCGCCCTATGAAATGAGACCCATTCGGGAAGTCAATCCGGCCCTATCCGGGGGACTGGAACAGATTATCATGAAATGCACACAGAATAACCCGGATGACAGGTATCAGTCCTGTGCGGAATTGATGTATGCATTGGAGCATTTCGATGAAATTGATGAGGATTACCGCAGAAAACAGAAGAGGAAACTGGGGCTTTTTATAGCATCTGCAATGTTGATGGTGGTATCCGCCATATTCGGACTGATTACAGGACAGGCGGCCAGCCAGATGGCAACGGACCGTTTTCAAAGTCTGATGGACGAGGCGGCAAAGGAAACAAATGATACGAAAAAAGCCGCACTTTATGAGGAAGCAATCGGCGTACCGGATAAAGCAGGGGAAAAAAGCGCCTACCTTGAGCTGATTAAGCTGTTTAAGGCAGACAATACATTTACAACTGACGAGCAGAGCACACTTGTCAGTTTAATTAAAAATAATCAGACGGTTCTAAAGGAAAACGCGGATGATTATGTGGAAATCTGTTTTGAGACAGCAAAACTGTTCTGGTATTACTATGACTATGGTGATGGAAGCGATAATCAAGTGACCAGAATGAAGAGTTCTATCGAGTGGTTCCAGGATGTGATACGGAATGCGCCGGAGGATTATGTGAATCTGGGAATGGCTCAGGTGTATTCCAGCATTGGCGAGTTCTATCGTGATATTGCCATCAATACGGTGGAGGCAAGTGACAGAGGTCTGTATCAGCCATTTTTTGTAAAGATAAGCGAGCTGATGGAACAGGTCTGTGAAGATGACACGGAGAGCGAAATTGTGGTGCTGGAGCTGCTGGAATTGGTAAGGAGCGCATTACAGCAATATGCAACCAAATTCAAGACAGATGGGGTCACATGGGAAGAAATAGCAGCGTTATATGACAGAGTTGCCCAGGAGGTCATAAGTATAGAGACCCAGACAGATAAAACCACAGAGAAAAAGAATCAGACAATCGCATTGTTAGATGATACCAGAAGAGCCATTGCCATAGCATATGGCATGGAATTTGAGGAGGATAAATGATATGTCTGTTGAACAGTTACAGATGTTATCCATGGCAGGGTACATTGCCAGCGGAGGATTTCTGGTCAGTACGGTATTGCTGTTTTTTATCCTGAAGATTCCGCGTCTGATTGAGGACATGACAGGGGTTACGGCACGCAGGGCCATTGAGGATATCCGGCGTCAAAACGAAGGAGGCGGCAGAAGCGGAAACCATACTGCTGTAAAGAGAAAGGTACGGGGAAGCCATACGGATAAGATATCGTCATCGGGAAGGCAGCGTTATACTTCGGGTGAAAAGCCAGGCACCGTGACAGCAAAGAGGGTCTCAACCGGGCTGACAGAACATATGCGTGGCGGCATGGCAGAAGAAACAACCTTGCTCATGAAGGGCGGCATGGCAGAAGAAACAGCCTTGCTCATGCAGGGCGGTATGGCGGAAGAGACAAGCTTGCTTATGCAGGGCGGTATGGCGGAAGAGACAAGCTTGCTTATGCAGGAGGGCACAGGAACGGCGGCAACAGTACTGCAGCAGACAATGATACAGGGCAATACAGTTCCGGCAATGGCAGGCAGTACAGAGGAATTATCTCAGCACCAGGCTTTACAGGATCGGGCAAAAGCATCAGTTGTGGTTCAGGTGGACATTGGCTTCAGTGAGAGTTCAGAGACGGTGGATTGAGAAAGCGGAAGTCAGTCTGCGGAAGGATGCCAGGCGGATAAGTCTGGCAGGTGTGTCTGCTCGCATTAGGCGGCGTTCATCCAGACTTGCACCGAGTTCATCAAGAACCTGTCATGTGTGCTGTTGACAGGATGAATTATAATTGGAGGGATGGGTTTTGAAAGGTAAGTTAGGGAAAGTCAACTTGGGGAAAAGGAATTTTTGGAAGAGTGGTTTGTGGAAGTTTCACAGGAAACTGGCAGTGGTACTGGCGGTATTATTGGCGTTCCAGTCCATGCCTGTAAGAGCGTCGCAGGACGGGCAGTTCTATGCAGATGCAGGTGATACAGATGGGGAAACCGCTCAGGGAGAAGGAGAAAACGGAAGCGGAGGGAATATAGGCGGAAGTGGAAACGAAGGAGATACAAGTGGGGACGGAAGCGAAGGGAACACAGGCGGAGACGGAAGCGAAGGGAACACAGGCGGAGACGGAAGCGAAGGGAACACAGGCGGAGACGGAAGCG
>CAJUAP010000025.1:0-44323 GCA_910584435.1 uncultured Acetatifactor sp. | reverse complement strand
GAAGGGAACACAGGCGGAGACGGAAGCGAAGGGAACACAGGCGGAGACGGAAGCGGAGGGGACACAGGCGGAGACGGAAGCGAGGGAGATACAACTGGAGACGGAAGTGAAACGCTGGAACTGGAATTTGAATTTCCTGAGCCAGCAGCACAGGTTTATACCAATGGAAAATTTTCTAACACAGTGCGCAGTAAGGATGGCACAGCGCTGAATGATGTTAAAATACAGTATACTATTGATAATTCAGAGATAGCAAGTATTGATTCTGTTACAGGAGAAGTAACATTTCTGAAAGCCGGAACAGTGAATATAACTGCGGAAGCCACAAAACATACTTCGACCGGAGGCGAATCGGGCAGAGGTGAAGCAACTGAAACAGCCGGAGGCGAATCGGACAGAGGTGAAGCAACTGAAACAGCCGGAGGCGAATCAGGCAGAGGTGAAGCAACTGAAACAGCCGGAGGCGAATCAGGCGGAGGTGAAACCGCCGGCGGCGGGTCAGGCGGAGGCGGAACATCTGGTGCGGAACCTGGCGGAGAAGAAAAATCGGAAGGAGAGTCGGCCAGTGGGGAAAAACCCGAAGGAGGCATAACTGGTGGAAAGCTGCCGGAAGGAGAAGCTGCCGAGGGAGAGCCAGCCGTTGGAGAATCAACGGAAGGAACGACAGCGGAAGAAACAACAGAAGATACAACAGAAGATACAACAGAAGATACAGCTAAGGACACAACAGTTGATGAAGCTAAGGCTATAGTTACAAGCATTTCTTATACACTTGTCATTGAGAAGGCGCCGCAGACGATTGCATTTGAAGAAACGGAACAGGAATTTTCCGTGTTGTATGGACAAGCCTTTTCCAATTCTGCCAGCGAAGTAGAAGATACAACTGCTTATGACGGCATGGGATATGGAAGCGGCAGGATTACTTATCGGATCGCGACAGGAGAAGATATTGCATCCGTTGATGAGACAGGAAATCTGGCTTTTCAGGATGGAAAAACGGGTGCGGTAACAGTGGAAGCGGTCAAGGAGGCAGATGATTGTTATCAGCAGTCAGACGTAATACAATATACCATCCATGTCGCATATGAGCAGATACCGGCGGCATCATATACCTTGTCCGGAAACCGGAATACAGGATTTGCAGACTGGTATTGCGATTGGGTTACGATTTGTCCGCCTGATGGATATTTGATAAATGACAATAACAGCCTGGCTGATACAGGGTGGGACAGCAGTATGGTGCTGGACGAGGAAGGCATATATGAAAATAAGGCAATTTATTTCAAGGATAAAACAACGGGCGGAATTACGGATGCGGTTCCTGTGGAAACAATCAGGATAGACAAACTGCCTCCTTCCGGCTTAAGTATCACTTATGATACACCATTGACTGAAAAGGTAAAAGAGCTGTTGTCCTTTGGTTTTTATAAGGCGAAGCTTGAGATAAGGCTGGAGGCACAGGATGATGTATCAGGTGTCAGTTCTTTTACCTATTGGCTGGAGGATGCTGCCAGTGGAGAAGGGCATCCGGTGCAAGCCCAAAAGGATGAAAAAAAGGGATTATATTTCGGAACTTTTTTTCTTGAGCCGCAGTTTGACGGCAAAGTTACCTTTACTGCAGCGGATGATGCCGGAAATCAGGCAGGAAACGTTACAAGCGGCGGTATTGTGATAGATGCAGTAGCACCAAAATTTTCAGTGGATTACAAAACTTCATATGCCAGGGTGTCATCAGTGAATGAGCCGGGCGTTTGGATGGAGCATTATACAGAGCAGACAAGAGAGGATGTCAACCTGTACTATACGGAGGCGCTTGTCCTTGAATTTACAATAGAGGAAGAGTACTTTTATGCGGAAGATGTGAAGATAGAGGTGAAAGGAGAAAAGATAAACGGACAAAAGGTGGATGAAAAGCCTGACTTGACATGGAAATCAGAAGATGGAAGTCTGTGTCATACCGCAAGTCTGAAACTGGAGGATGAAGGCGTATATGTAGTGGCCTTAAGCTATCATGACCCTTCTCAAAATGAAGAGATAGCATATACTTCCGAACATATTATCATAGATACCACCAGGCCGGAATTGGCTGTTGGCTACAGAAACAAGTATATCAAGGCAGAGACAGGGAATATTCCCGGTGATTGGCTGGACTCCTATGAAGAACATACCAGAACGGATGTCAACCTCTATTATACGGAGGGGCTCACGCTTGCTTTTGCCATAAAGGAAGAGAATTTTTATCAGAAAAATGCGGAATTAAGGATAAACGGTGAGCTTCATACATTGGAATGGATTTCAAAGGAAGAAGGAGGGCAAAAGTATGCTGCGGCCAGCCTGAACTTGGAGAAGGATGGCGAATATGAGGTGGTATTGAGCTATGAAGATCCCTTTTACGGAGAAAAAGTGGAATATACTTCAGAACATATTATCATAGATACCATGCCGCCTGAGTTGAAGGTGGATTATACTATACCATTTCAGAAAGCTTCATCAGTGGACAAGCCCAGTGAATGGCTGACAGATTACAGGGTACAGGAGAGCAAGGATGTGAACCTGTACTATAATGCCAGCCAGACGCTTGCGTTTACCATAGAGGAAGATAATTTTTACAGGGAAAATGCAGAAGTAAAAGTGAATGGAACCGTTCAGACGCTGGAATGGGTGACAAGGGAGGAGGATGGCCGACAGTATCATGCAGCCAGTCTGCAATTGGAAAAGGATGGCGAATATGTGGTGACATTGCGCTATGAAGATCCTTTTCACGGGAAAATAGTGGAATATACTTCGGAACATATTATTGTAGATACCACACCGCCGGAGTTGAAGGTGGATTATAAGGAATCATTTGAGAGCGCCCTTTCCTTAGATGCATCCGGCGAATGGCTGAACGATTACAAGGTGCAGAGCAGCAAGGATGTGAACCTGTACTATAATGGCAGCCAGACGCTTGAATTTACCATAAAGGAAGAGAACTTTTACCCGGAAGAAGCAGAGGTAACGGTGAACGGAGCGGTTTATGCATTGGAATGGATATCCAGGGAAGAAGGAGGACAAAAATATGCTGCGGCCAGTCTGGAATTGGAAAAAGACGGCGAATATGTGGTAGCATTGAACTATCAGGACCCTTCTCAGAATAAGAAAATAGAATATACTTCCGAGCATATTATCATAGATACTACGGAACCGAAACTGACTGTAACTTATGAAAACAAGTATATCCATGCAGCGGAAGTGAGCGCTCCCGGTCATTGGATGGACAATTATACAGTGCAGGAGAGAACGGATGTCACATTGTACTATGGTGCCGAGGGGCTGAAGCTTGATTTTGTGATAGAGGAAGAGAATTTTCATGAGAAAGAAGCAGAGGTAAAGATAAACGGAGAGGATCCGGCATCGGCATTGAAATGGGAAGTAAAGGAAGAGGGAGGCAGGAAGTATGCCGCAGCCAGTCTGGTATTGAAGGAAGACGGCGAATATGTGGTAACATTGAGCTATGATGACCCATCCCATAACGGAAGAGTGGAATATATTTCCGAACATATCATCATAGACACCACTTCTCCTGTGCTGGCTGTAGAGTATGGAAGCAGTTATGTGAAAGCATCGTCTGTGGACGCCCCCGGTGTACCTCAGCCGGACTATGAGGAACAGTCTGAAGTGGATATGAATCTGTACTATGATGGCAGTGCAGTATTTCATTTTACCATAAAAGAACAGAATTTCTTCGCGGAATATGTACATGCAGAGGTGAACGGGGAAGAACATACTCTGACATGGACGCCCAAAGGGGATGGAAGCCAGGAATATACTGCGGATCTGGAACTGGCGGATGAGGGTGCATATGTGGTGGTGCTGCAGTATCAGGACCCGTCAGGGCATGAAATGAAGCCGTATACTTCCGAACATATCATTTTAGATAAGAAGGCCCCTGGAATACAGGTGACATATGATGTGACAGAGCCGGTGGCCGGGACGTCGGATATTTTCAATCAGGCACGTATTGCCACGATTATCATAACGGATGAGAACATCTATCCCAATGACGGAAGTGCCGTTTCGATTCAAATAACTGCGAAAGACGCCTTAGGAGCCGATGTGGGTATTACGCAGGAGTATCCATTTGTCAGGATGTCGAAAGAAACAGGAAGTGATGCTGACGGGGATGCTGTATGGAAAGCAGTGATTCCCTTTGAGAAATCAGCAAATTATACATTTGAAATGACTGTGGAGGACATGGCGGGACATAAAGTGTATTATGGCCAGGACCGTTTTACAGTGGATGTGACGAAACCGGATGCTGACAAATTCAGTATCAGTTACAGTAATGATTATCAAAATTGGTTTGAAAAGCTTCTCGGAACCGTCAGCTTTGGGTACTATCGCCCTTCTGTGACGATTACTTTCACAGCACAGGACGAAACCACTTCCATTGCGGAAATGCGCTGGTTCTATACAAGGCAGAATGAGAGCAGTGCGGAGCCGGAGACTAAGGAAGGAATCATCAGTGCAGAGAAGCTGAAATGGGTGGATAACCAGGCCATTGGCAAGATTACCCTCACTGCTGACGAAGCAGCCCAGTACCGGGGCAATATATCGCTTCGGGCAGTAGACAAAGCCGGAAACGAAAGCGACCGCAGAACGGATACGGGAACTGTGATTGTGGTGGATACCATTACTCCTACCAGAACTGCAAGCTATAGTCCTGCAAAGCAGGTGACAGAGAAGAAGTCCGGCAGCACCATGAAGGACTACAGTAGAGAAAATGTAAATGCCGCAAATCCCAGCGAGGTGGGCAGTGATAACGGGATGGAGAATCCCAATGAGACAGGCAATTGCAATGGGACGGAGAATCTCAATGAGGCACACAATGATAATGGGATGGAGAATCCCAATGAGGCACGCAATGATAACGGGATGGAGAATTCCGGTAAAGTCAGCAATGATAACGGGACGGAGAAGCTCAACGGCACAGGCAGTTCCAATGGGATAGACAATCTCACAGAGGGCATTGGGGCGGTGCTGTATTATGATGATGTTATGAGTCTGACGCTGGATGTGGTGGAAGCCAATTTCTATGCCGAAGACGTGAAGGTGAATGTCTACAGAGACGGCAGACTGCTTGCAAATGGGGACGGATACCGCTATGAGGCGGAGCGCAATTGGGTGACTTCGGAGAAAGACAGAAATGCGCACAGGATGACATTGCAGCTGGGGACGGAAAATGCGGACAGCAGCAAAGATGGTGATTATGTGGTTGTGATATCCTATAGCGACCGCTCCGACAATGAGATGCCGGTGTATACTTCAGAGCAGATTACCATTGACACCCGGAAACCTGTGCTTGGTTTAGCATTTCCGGAAGATGCGGTTGTGAGGGATGGAATTGTATATCTCAACGAAACGCCTTCTCTGGAAGTGGTGGTGCGGGAGCGGAATTTCCGGGCAGATGATATGTCTGTTACAGTGACGGCAAAGGATGCCCATGGGAATGAAATACCCGTTACAGCAGGGCGGAATGCCGGGGGAGAAGAGGTGACCTATGCACAGTATCTCAGCGATGCCGCCAATTGGATCAGTGACGGGGATGAGCACAGGGCGGTTGTAAAGCTTTGGGAAGACGCAGCTTATGAATTTGCTGTTTCTTATTCTGATTTGGCAATGCAGAATGCGGAAGCACCTGCCGGATGCGTTGTGAAGCTGGACAGAAAGCCGTCTGCCTGGGAAGCGCTTCCTTATGACCAGGCGTATGGCGGAGATTATGCCAGGATGGTGGATGGTCTGAATCAGAAGGTAGAGCATGTGGAGGAAGCAGACCAGGATACCCGTTTTATCTTCCAGGGAGAAGCGGCGATGACCATAGGATTGTTTGAAGACAACTTTTTTCCGAAGGATGTGGAGCTTACGGTGGAAAGGGACGGCGTGCTGCTGGCACCCGGCACAGGGTATCATTATGATCCCCAGGATTGGACGGCTGACAGTGAGGACAGCACCCATCATATCCTGCATCTTGTGCTTGGAGAAGAGAACAGCAATCATGCTGCTGACGGAGATTATCGGGTAAGGCTGTCTTATACAGATACCGCCGGCAATGTGTCACAGCAGTATGTTTCCAATATACTGACCATAGATACAACACCGCCGGAGGTGTCCATAGAATACGACAACAATGAACCCCAC
Source organism: uncultured Acetatifactor sp. (assembly GCA_910584435.1). GTDB lineage: Bacteria > Bacillota > Clostridia > Lachnospirales > Lachnospiraceae > Acetatifactor. Next base: position 38,146 of record CAJUAP010000025.1, on the reverse strand, counting down.
AAGGAGGCATTTTACGGGAGCAGTCGTACTGCGGTAATCACCGTAAAGGACAGAAATATCAGAACGGATGAAATAGATTTCAATATTCCGGGGACGGATATCTGGGGAAACAGGCTGGAAGATGTGACAGCCAGAATTGGAAACTGGGTTCCGGGGGAAGAGGAAGGCACCTGGAAGAATACCATTACTTATGATATGGATGCGGATTATGACATAGAAATCCTGTGTCCCGATATGGCAGGGAATCAAAGCAGGTTCACTGACGGATTTACCGTAGACAAAGGACTTCCCGGTCTGCGGTATGAATATTCCACTGCACTGATGGAAACAGTGCTGAATTACATCACCTTCGGGTACTATCAGCCGGACGTAACCGTAACGGTTTATGTACAGGATGACATAGCAGGTGTGGACTATTTGGTATGGGGCTATGAGAAAGAGGCAGGAAGCAGCTCTGTAAATGTGGAGCACAGGGAAGGGAGGATTGACCGGAGCGGTTTTACCTTTGAAACCACGGAATACGGCGTGGAGGCGAAAGCGTCTATACGGCTGACCGCCAACGAAGCGGAGCAGTACAGGGGAAGAATTCATTTTGAAGCAGCGGACAGAGCGGGCAATATCAGAAGGGAGACTGACGGGGGCAGAATCATTGTGGCGGATACCATTTCTCCCACCCGTACCGTTTCGTTCACCCCTGCGGTACAGGTGGCTGACAGACTGACGGGCACTGTCTTAACGGACTATACTTATGAAGAGGGAGCGGATACCATACTGTATTATGACGGCCCTATGGAAGTTGCATTTCAGGTCAACGAAGCAAATTTTTATGCGGAGGATGTGGTATGCAAAGTCAATGATGTAGTAGTTCCGATATCCGATTGGAGCAATCACGGCGATGACTGGTCAGGGAGCATCTCCTTAATTGAGGATGGGGATTATTTTGTAACCATGGAGTACAGGGATCGTTCCGGAAACGTGATGAATACCTATACTTCCAGCCAGATTACCATTGATACCATTGCACCGCAGATTGAGACAAACTGGGCCGCGGAGAGGCTGATACAAACCAAGGATAATATCAATTACAGCCAGGAGGATATGTCGGTAACCATTGTGATTCATGAGCGTAACTTCAGGGCACAGGATGTTGAGGCAGTGGTTACGGCAGTGGATGCCGCAGGAGTGGATGTTCCGGTGGACGATTATGCGGGCTATCTGAAGGATGCGCAGAACTGGACCAGGGAAGGGGATATGCACACGGCAGTTTTGAATTTCCCGGCGGATGCCAATTATACTTTTACGATACAATTCCGGGATATGGTATTCCATTCTGCGGAGGAATATGAGCCATATGCCTTTGCCGTGGACAAAACGCCGCCCAGGGACTTGACAATCGAATATAGCACGCCCATACTGGAAAGCATTCTCAATGCGGTAACTTTTGGATTTTATAATGCACACACTACCGTGACCATAACGGCGGTGGATGACACATCCGGGGTGGATCATTTTATATACAGTTATCTCCGGGCGGAGGGTGTATCCAATGTGAATACGGAGCTGCTGAATGCGCAGATAGAGGAAGGTGATATTGTCTATAGCGAAGGGAGAAAAATAGCAACGGCTACTTTCCGGATTCCCGTTTCTGAACTGGGTGAAAATACACAGTTTAATGGTACGGTGGAATTTGCTGCCTTTGACAGGACGCAGTTAGAGACAAAGTTCGTGGACGGGAAACGGATTGTGGTGGATACCATCGCGCCCACGGCGGAAGTGCAGTACAATGAGCCGGTGAGCATGGAGGGAGATGTTTCATACTATGCCGGAACAATTGAGGGCGTTATCGATGTGACGGAGGCAAATTTCTATGCGGAGGATGTGAACCTGTATGTCTCCAGGGACGGGGGAGAATTTGAAGCCATTACCCCTGAGTGGACAATGCTGGGAATGGACAGGAACGCAGGCGCTTTTACCCTGACGGGGGATGGCGAATATATTGTTTCTGCCGTCTATACGGATCGTTCTACGAATCAAATGGTGGAGTATGAATCAAGTCTGCTGGTGATTGATACGGCGGATCCTGAGATTACGGTAAGCGGAATCAGAAATCGTTCGGCGAATCGTGATGAAACTATCGGGTTTGTGGTGACAGTAAGGGACGAGAATCTGGACCCTGCTTCCTGCCGTCCGAGGCTGATGGCTGAAGTATGTGATGACGCAGATGGCGGAACCATTTTCCGGGAGCTGGATATGCAGGATGCCGGGGCGGTGAATACGGTTCATAACGGCGGTGAATATATCTATACCTATGTGGTAGAGAATCTTGACAGGGACGGAATCTATACGCTGTCCTGTGAGGCGGCGGACAGAGCCGGCCACAGTGTAACGGAGGTAAGCGTGGAGAATTCCCAGAACGGAAGAACGGGACAGGACGGGGAACTGGTGACGGAACAGGTGATGTTTTCTGTCAACAGAAACGGTTCCACCTATCGCCTGGATCAGGAGAGCAGGAAGCTGATCGGTACGTTTGCCAGGGCTCCCATTGATATTGTGGTGACGGAAATCAACCCTGATATTCTGAATGTGATTCGGATTACATTGTTCCGGGATGAGAAAACGCTGGCGCTGCAGGAGGGAAGGGATTACCGCATTGACAGAAACGGCGGCGACGGGGAATGGAATTCCTACGTCTATACCATATATGCCGAAAATTTTGAAAATGACGGGATTTACCGCATTTCCGTATATTCCGAGGATGAGGCGGAGAATGTGGCGGAGAACACGCTGGATGATAAGAATCTGGAGATTTCCTTCGGTATAGATAAGACATTGCCGAACCTGATTGTCACCAATTTAGAGAGCGGCCGGACGTACAATGAGGACAGTCATACGGTTACAATGCAGGCGGAGGATAATATGAAGCTTGTGTCCGTGGAGGTATGGCTGGACGGCGAAGCGTATATGTCCTGGGGAGAAGAGGAAATTCTCAGAAAGACCCTGGAATTTGAGGATTATAGCTTTGTGGTTTCCGGTGAGAGCACCAGGGCTCATGATGTGACAGTGGCGCTGACAGATGCGGCAGGCAACCGATTGGTGGAGGAAATTAATGATTTCTATGTAACGACCAATTTCTGGCTCATTTTATGGAGAAGAATTCTTGAGAATAAACCGCTGCTCTTCGGAATTACGGCAGGGGTAACAGGCGCTGCTGCCACGCCGGTAACTATTACGGCGCTGCGCCGGAGACGGAAAATAAAATTCAGTCACAAAAGTAATTGATAAGGCAGTGCAGGTACCTGAAAAAAGAAACAAAGGCAGTAAAGCCGGGACAGCCAAGGCAGCACCTGAAAAATGAAACAAAGGCAGTAAAGCCGGGCCGCCAGTGCAGCCCTGAAAAATGAAACGGATTTATAAATGGGACAATCTGCAGGATTGTCCCATTTGTATCAACAGGAATGCCCTGTTTATATTAACAGGAATGTGAGAATTCATGATAATGGGATGGAAAGGGGATGCAGGTGAGAACAAGGATGATTTTCAAAAACCGGAAAGAACAGGGGGTGAAGGGATGTTTTTGGGTCATGCTGTCAGGAATGATTCTGGTCATTCTGCTGTTATATTTTGCAGACGGAATCAGCGGTAATGATTATTGGTGGCATGTGAAGACGGGGGAATGGATTGTAAATCATGGGGAGGTACCAAGGAAGGATATGTATTCCTGGGTGGGAAGGGAGGAAGGGCTTTCCTGGACACCGCATGAATGGCTGTCGGAGGTGTGTCTCTATGGGATACGCAGGACGGCAGGAGATGAGGGGGTGTATGTGTTTTGCGTGGCAGGTGCCTTATTGTTGAATTTTTTTCTGCTTTGGGAGAATAGGGGGAGGCTGCTTCACAACTGTATCTTTGCCCTGTTCTTTTATGCTTTTCTGGCTGCGGTGTCAGGAAATCTCTGCTATGGGAGACCTCATTTTTTTACCTTTTTTCTGCTGGCGGTGGAGCTGCATTGTCTGTATGCTTACCTGGAGCATCCCGGAAGCCATGGTATCTATGGGATTCCTGTCATAGGACTGCTCTGGGGGAATCTGCACGCAGGTTCCGCACCCCTTGCTTATCTGCTTCCGTTTCTGCTGTGTGTAAGCGGTATATGGGAGATTCGTATGGGAAAACTGTGCTCCTGTAAGTTCGGAAAGAGGGAATTGTGGAAGCAGGTCCTGGTTATTTTGCTGACCATGGCAGCTGTCTGCATCAATCCTCTTGGGGTGAGGGCGTTTCTCTATCCTTACACGCAGGTAGGCCAGGAGCTTCAGATGAGAGTGATTTCCGAGTGGGGAGCGCCGGACATTAAACAGACAGGGCAGATGGTGGTATATTTTATCCCTGTATTCCTTACGGTTCTGGGAATGATGCTGACGGAAAAGAAAATCAGATTGTATGATATGCTGTTGATGGGGTTGTTCGGATATTTGTTTCTGCGCAGCCAGAGATTCATTATGTTCTATGATATCAGTGCGGTATTCTGGGCCTTCCGCTATGCTCTGCCCGTGAAAGTCAAAGATAAAACCGGCATACCGGGGAAAATTCTGCTCATTGTCTGTCTTGGAGGTATTCTGGCAGCAGCTTGTACGGGATTTATGTCAGTGGGAGAAAAATGCCTGTCCGGGCAGTGTATTTGCATGGAGCTGCCGGAGGAAATGGTGGAATTGGTAAGGCAGGAGAAACCGGAACGGCTTTTTAATGATTATGATTATGGCGGGGAATTAATTTTTCATGGTGTGGACGTATTTTTCGACGGCAGGGCGGATGTGTATTCGGAAGGGACTATGTTAAGCGATGGGGTGAGTCTGCTGTTTCTGCAGCAGATGGATCAGGAGACAGGAGGCAGCAGCGGTTCTGTGACAGAGCTATTGGAGTATTATGATTTTGACGGAATTCTGGTTCGGGAAAGCAGGCCATTGTACGGATTCCTGTGCAGCTGCCGGGAAAAATATGAGCTGGTATTTGAGACCGGGGGAGCGGCGTATTTTAAATTGATTCAGGAGAAGTGACTTGCGGCGGTTACTCAATTGCCTGGTTTTCTGCAAGGGGCGCTGACGCCGTTGCAGGTATGTGGATGCAGGGGCATGTGGATATGGGGATAAGTAATGGAAAAATATGGCAGTACATTAAAGCGTTGTCGGTGGAAACTGACAGGTGTGTTTTTTATGATATGGGCATATGGGGCAGTATATTGTTTGAAACCGCTGGAATCTTTGGATGAATTGTGGATGTACAATATTGCACAGGAAGCGGCAAAGGGCGGAGTGCCGTATCAGGATTTCTCCGTAATTGTGACACCTGTATCGTTTCTGGTGTCAGGTTTACTTTTACGTATATTTGGATATGAATTACTGTATCTCAGAATTTTGGGGGCAATGGTTTATGCCGGAATCTGCTTTTTGTTTTTCCTGATTCTGCGTCTGGAAATAAAAAAGAAGGGAATGCCCGTTATCTTTACGGGAATGTTCTGCATTGCGTATGGATGTGAGTATACTTATGATTACAACTGGCTGACGCTTTTGGAAGTTATGCTGCTGATTTATCTGCAGCTGCGCCGTTTGGAAAATCCGAAAACAAGCGGTTTGAAAACAATACAGCTGCGCCGTTTGGAGAATCCTGAAGTAAGCGGTTTGAAAACAGTGCAGCTGCGCGGCTTGGAATTATTGCGGTTGTGTTATCGGGGGAAGAGGCATAAAGGGTACCTGAGCAGTTTTGGCATAGGAATTTTAGGGGGAATGGCGTTTCTGACGAAACAATCCACAGGCTTGTGTGTGGTATCAGCTGTTTTGGTGATTGCATTTATGGATAGCAGAAAACGGAGAGAGAAAGGATATATATATACGCTGGCAGGAAGTATTTTGGTGTCAGGGTTCTGTTTTCTTTGGCTGGCAGTGACAGGGGCGGGAGAAGAGTTCCGGGCGTATTGCTTTGGAGGGCTTGGCAGTTTCTCAGGAAAAAACCGGGTGGGACTATGGGAGTTTGTCCAGAGGGGCGGCATTTTCGCAGCTTTGGAGCTGGGGGTAATTGGGATAGTTACTGCAACAGCTCTTTACAGGGCATATCGCAATCCATCGAAAAGGCGCAGTTTCCTGCTGATGTTGAGTTATGCATTTTCGGCAGGCATCGTGGTTTATCCGATTATGGATGATGCGCATTTTCAAGTGGCATTGGTTCCCTTTTTGGTAATGGGGGCAATACTGCTCTCAGACATCTGCAGGGAAGTAAGCAGAAGAGAAGCTGCTGCGGCGGCATTGGCGCTGACGGGTCTTGCAATAGCGGTTCCCGTTCTGCATTTGCAGGAAGAAAATGTTCATTGGAGTGAGCTGGAACATTTCAGAGGAATACGGGTCAATGTGGAGGTGGAAGAAAGGGTAAAAACGGTGGCCGCATACATTGGCGAAGAAGATAGTTATATCATTGATGCTTCCGCAGCATTGTATCATATACCCATGGGCGTCTATCACAAAAATTATGACATGTTTAACAATGGAAATTTTGGCATGGCGTCTTCGCTGGACTTGGTGAATCAATTGAGGGGCAGAGAAGGATGGATTCTGATTTTAAAGGAAGAGTACAGCTTGAATTGGCAGACGCCTGTGGAGGCAGTCCAATTCATACGTGAACATTATACCAGGGTGGATGAGGTGAGCTGTTTTGATGTGTACCGTGCAGATTTGTAAACCGCAGGTTGGAAAGGGAAATGCCGGAATAGCCGGAACAATTATTAAGACAAAGAAATATAAAAAAATTAATAAAATATTTTGTGGAATTGTAAGCTGTTTATGGTAGAATGATTTCATTGGGGTTGAAATGATGGGGTTGAAATGATGGGGTTGAAATGATGGATTTGAAATGATGGATTTCATATGCTGGGTTTGATTATTGGGTTTGTTATGCTGGATTAAAGTGTTGGGATTGATTGTTAGATTTCGCAGACTGGATTTCATATAACGGATATTGATATGTCGGGCTGTATATGTTTCTGCTGCAAGGGAGATGAAAGGGTATGGATAAGAATTTAAGTGTTTCTGGCTATGGTATTTGCTTGTTTTCAGTAGGAGTATTGCAGGATTTTTTAAAGAAAGAAAAAATCAGAACCAAAAAATTATTAAATAAGTTCCAAAAAGACAAGACATTATATTTGGCTACGCAGAAAGAAGGCGTATGGGTTCCTGTTGTACAAATAAATTCCGAACATTATATGATTAAATTAGATGGCTATGATGAGCCCTTTCATGATGAATGGGAGCAGAAGCTGGAATATGGCGGATTTAACATTGAGATTAGGGATTCCCTTTGGATTTCTTCCATTGGCAAGTTCCATGAATTTGACGCAGAGGGATTTTGCGGAGACGAAGTCTCATATCGGACATATGACGGCGTGACATCATACTCAGCCTTTAAATATGACGTTCCGTCGGGAAAATATCTGCATTTTCCCTTGTTAAGGTAGAAGAATTTGACGGATTTAAGAACCCAAGGGAAAGTGATGAGTATGAATTTAATCTCGGCTGGCTTGCGAGGTCAAAAGAAGCAGTGGTATATTGGCTTTCGGAAGCGGAGGGAGGAAGAAAAGAATTTCCGGCAGCAGAGGAATACTGTCCAACGATAGAATTGGAGGATGGAAGTACCCAAAAGCTTGTAATTAAACTGGACAGGAAAAATCCCGCACAAGATAAGATGTCAGATAACTGCAGAGTAGATTATGTTTTTCATCATACGAAAAATCCTGTACTTTCCAGTCATACGGAATTAACGATTTATGATGAAATCCGCAAAGGAAGTAAAAAGATACTTCAAAAGGCAGGCAGATTGGTAATTAAATAAAGGGTACTGCCCCAAAGAGGTGGGCTTTGCCCCCAAAGAGGTGGGCTTTGCCCCCAAAGAGGTGGGCTTTGCCCCCTCTTGGGAGGATGTTTAGTGGTGCGGCAGAGAGGTAAGTTCTGTCAGGAGCTGATTCAGATATTTGGCTTTGTCATTGTCCGGGCCGTATAATGCAGCATAGATATTCCTTGCTTTGGTCAGGTGCTTTTTGGCTGTTTCGTAATCGGCGAGAAGGCAGAAAGCCTGGCATAATCCTTCATAAGTGCTGGCGGTCAGCGCATGCATTTCTCCATATATTTTTGTGCGTAACTGCAGAGCCTTCTGGAGAAAGGAAACTGCGGACAGCGCCTGGCCCTGCTCTGTCAGAAGATTTCCCATATTGTGATAGACAAATGCTGCTTCCTCCGTTTCTTCCACATGTGCTTTTTGAACCAGTGTCAATGCTTTCCGTAATGCTTCGAGTGCTTTATCCGGTTGCTGTCTCGTTTTCCAGATGGCGGAAATGGTAGTATAAATGGGAATGAAATGTATGGATTCGGTGCCATACAGAGTTTCCGCCATTTTTTTGGCAAGCTTTATATTGTTCCAGGCGTTTTTGGTGTCTCCGTTTTTCCAATATATGCAGGAAATATTGAGATACAATGTGGGTAATAAATGATTTTTCTTCCCTGATGTTAAAATCAGCTGTAAGGCTTCCTGGTATTTTGCCAATGCGCTGGATGTATCATAAAGTTCTTCATACACCCGTCCCATATTGTTCAAACAGACTGCGTTTCCATAATATCCCACCCCGTATTTTGCCGTATCATGTTCTAGTATAGTTTCGTAAATTGCAAGCGCCTTGCGGAATTGGGATTTTCTTCGGTATAAAATGGCTCTGCGCAGCAGGGCTTCGCGGTAATCTTCACTATATCCCTCTCTTAAGGAGGTTTCATTTTCTTCGTAAATGGCAATGGCCTGATCGTAGCAAAGTTCACATTGCTCATAATTGCCCGTTTGGTTGTAGTAGTTGGCAAAGTGGATCAATGCGGCAGCATAAAGTAAATGTCCGCTGCCTAATTCTGTCTTGACCTTGTCTGAGATCAGCCGGTACCAGTATAAGCCCTTTTCCCGTGATTCCAGTTCCACCCATGTATCGGCAAGGAGCCAAAGCGGATTCAGCCGGGATAGCTCGATATCTTTCTTCCGGTAATACATATCGGTAATTTCGGCCATCTGCCGCACAGTATTTGTTTCCTGAAAAGGAAGCATTCCTCTGACAGTCAGCCAGCTGCTCATGCATTCCAGGGACAGACGGATTTTTTCATCTCCTGCTGCATTCTGCGATTCTTTTTTATATTCCCAGTATTTTTCAATTTCCAGTTTATCGTCTCCTTCCAGCTGCCGGATATCTTCGGCGGGCATTTTGCCGGCTGCAGGGACAGGGGGTGAAAATTTGAAGTGGTAGCGGATGCAGGAATACAGATCTCTTGCGCTTCTGGAAAGCAGCAGGGCAAAATAGGGGGTAACGCCGAATAAGAACAGTTTTCCGATATGCTGTATCTGATCCCGCATATAGTTGAGGCGTTCTACAGCTTCCGTATCGCCGAAACGCAGTCCCAACAGCTGCAATTGATATATAATTACAATATCGGCGGTTGATGATGCGGCCCAGTGTCTGAAATCGGAGATATCAGGCATGCCGTTTTTCTCGTCATCATCCGCAATATTGTGTGTGATTACGTTTTCTTTTCCCAAGTGCTGCAGGATTAAGGCCACCCATTCGGACTGTTCGTCCGACTGAAAGAGGCATATGCCCTGTCCGGTGCCCTCTAAAGCCATGAGCAGCATTTGAAATTGTTCTTCATTTTCGCCTGTCAGTTGGTTCATTCCGTATACCTCTGCATTAAGGTGTAATTTTTCCGTTTTGAAGAAGCCATTTTTCCGCAAGCGGATGCAGGTCGCACCATCTGGTTCCGTTATATTCCAGAACCACACCGCTCTGCAGCAATGTTGTGATTTCCTCCGAGGAGGAAACATATTTTTCCCCTCTGTAGATTTCCTGCATTTTACCGATGAATTCGCCGCTGTATCTGCCGTTGATATCGGATTCCAGAACTTCCAATGCTTTCCTGGCATCGGGAAGTTCTATACGGGGAGATTTCCGAAGCCTTGCCCGTAACGCCGCCTCGCAGATGCAGCGGAACAGATCTCTCAGATAGCCGCCGGTGTATGTGATCAGTTCGTCCAGGGCATCCTCGGCAAACAAGGATAATTCCGCCCGTTTTTGGACAATATTTTTCAGAGTCTGCGCCCCTTCCGTGTAGCCTTGGAGATATGCGCCGTTCTGCCAGCTGCGCAGTTTTATCATGGGCAGCTTTGCAGGATTGGGAAACCATATCTGGATATCTTTGTACTCCGGTGTATAGGACAGGGAGATAGGGAAGGTCACCAGAAGATGTATCTGCAGGTTCTGGAAACGGGAGCCGTTTTCCTTAAATATTTTCCTGGCCTGTTCCAGGGGGATTTTATCCAGTCCATCCAATATCACGAAGGGAATCCCCGGTCTGCCGGATTGGGAAAGCTGGGTTCTGATTTCTTCAATAACGTCTTTGATTTGGGCAATCAGTTCACTGCTGCGGGGTTCTACTTTTGTGCGGATGACCTTTTTGGATTCTGCGCTGTTTTTTAAGATGGCCCGTACTCCGGCCAGGAGTTTTGCAATTTTACCGATGCCTGTTTCTGTCTGGAAACTGCCGGAAATCTCGGCCTCTGCCTGCAGGGAGATGGTTTTGCTTAATTCCACATCCGTATTCCAGTAATTTTCAATATTTTTCACGATGCGCTGGCTGATTTTCAAATGGCTGTCGCAGGCTTTCCGCACCAGTAAATCCAGAAGATATAGAAGTACGTCCGTATATTCAATATCCCCGGAATCCAGATCAATATCGCATCGGCCGAAGCAGCTTAAGAAACCTTTGGCCTCTGCCCCATGGTACAGGCGGTAAAGTTCGGTGGTTTTTCCTACGCCTGCATGCCCTACAAACAATTTGTGTATCAGGGAATTATGGGAATCCTCCAGAAGCAGTTCCATTTTTTCCACAAAGCCGGAATACATGTCTCCTGTTCTTGCTTCAGTTGCATCCTGGTAGAAAGTTTCTATTGCACGCATATCCTCTAAGGGATTGGGGTTGAAGACGTCTTGGATGTCTGACAGTTTATTCGCTCTGAAATACAGCATATTTTATTCCTCCTGTTTGATATCCGCAATCTTATGCGGATGCCAACATAAATTCTTGTAATTTCATACTATAGGAAGCAGGAACCGCTTCGCGAACCCTGGAATCGGGCATGGTATAGATGCCGTAAGTTCTTATAAGTTATACTATAGGAAGCAAGAACCGCTTCCTATAGTCAATCAGTCAAAGAATATTGCAAGTTTTTATAAGTTATATTACAGGAACCGCTTCGCGAACCCTGTAATCGGGCATGGTAAGATGCCGTAAGTTCTTATAAGTTGTATTATACAGGATTCCTTATGGTTTGGAAATAGGATTACCGGAAATTTTATACCTTCCGTTTTATACTTTCTGCATACTACGGTTGCTGTTTACTCAATGGTGCCGCAAGGTGTTTTTATACGTATTTGGCATGAAAACTTAAGCTGTCAGAATGACAGCATAGACAACTGCGCGTGAAATCGCTGCCATGAACGGAGTGGATATAAGAACATACTATAGGCATATTTCACAAAAATCGGAAATAGACACAAAACTTATAACATTTTTTGATTAAATCTGTTAAAATAAGGTTATAACATTAATTAGGTGATAAATGATTCCCTGAGAATGAATTGGTCACATGAACATTGTAGCCGGCAGGAGTGCGGAAAGGAAGGGATGTTGTGTTTGCAGTAGGAGATTATGTCATTTGCAGTAATAAGGGGGTCTGTGTTGTAGAGAATATTACTACCTTGAACATATCAGGTGTGGATAAGGAGAGGGAGTATTATATACTGAAACCCCTGTATATGTCAGGCAGTACCGTGTATGTTCCGGTGGATTCGCCCAAGGAATCCATGCGGTATGTTCTTGGGCGTGAAGAAGCGCAGAAGCTTATAGAGGCAATACCTGAGATTCCGCTGCTGGTGATATCCAATGAGAAGTTTTCCGAGCAGGTATACCGGGATTGTATCAAGACCAATGACTGTATGGAGCTGGTGAAGATGATTAAGACCATATATATGAGGAAACAGAAGCGGATACAGGCAGGCAGGAAAGTGACGGCAGTGGATGCGAAATATTTCCACCTGGCGGAGGAAAGCCTGTATGGGGAACTGGCGATTGCATTGGATATGAGCCGGGATAAGGTGGAAGATTATATTGCGGAAGCGATTGGAGGTAAGAAAGAGAAACAGGAGGTTTAGTTTCGTAAGGACTGATTTGAAGCAGGATAGTTATGTAAGGACAGCATCTGTGCCAAAGGGTATGGGTGCTGTTTTGTTTTTGGGATTGTTGGTATTGCTGTTTCGGCAATAATTCGACATAATTTTCAGAAAACGTCATGTTACATTTTAGGAAAATGTGCTATTCTGAGAAAGCAGACGATGTATTGGCGCGGTGAGCAAACTTGTATGTATGAAGGGGGAGGAAAACGAGATGTATAAAAAAAGAATTATAACTGTAATTGTATCAGTGGCAATGTTCTGTATGATGGCAATGACCGCGTTTGCAGATACGGGAGTGCATATTTCTTTACCAAAGGATCAGGTATGGACTTCAGGACAAGCTGTTTCAAGAACAGGAAATTATTCTTATGTATCGGTCAGCCTTGACTCAGTATATCCAACAAGCGGCAGTGATTATTTTACTAAAATTCAGGCTAAACTTGTAAACCGAATAGGTGTATTGATCATGACATCAAATTATGTGATTCTGAAAGAAGGCGATGGATATCAGAATCTTCACATTCAGGAAGGATATTTAGCCAGCAAATTAGTTTATATCAAATTCAGAGGAAATACAGATGCGGCGGCTGAGGCAATTGTGAATTATACTGGAAATTAATTGCAGAAAAATGTTTGAAGCTGTATGTTGAAAAAAGTAAATAGTGCGAGATGATTCACAATGTTTGCTATAGCGTTAAATATTTCGTCTGCACACATAATACAACCGATTATCAGTTTATAAAAAGAAGATACAATTGTTCCATGATCGAAAAGCGGTCAACGGTTGTATATTATGTATTTCATAGGAGGCTTATGCATGATATTCAAAGCGACAATAGCACAGACTGTCTTTCTGTTGAAGAAAAAAGAGTCTGTCGGTGTGTTTTATGTTCTGTTTTTTCTGGTTATCGTAAATTTTATCAGTAATGTGTTATGCTTTCAGGGCAGGGATATTGTAGAGATGTACCAGCCGATGAAATTGCTTTTATTAAGTTATAATCGTACTTATTGGAATGCCGCAAATACATTGTTATTGGTTCAGCTCTATCCGCTTTTAGTGGTGTGCCCGGCAGGTTTCTCACTGGCAAGGGAATATCAGCGCGGTATCAGGATATTTCTGGTTTCAAGATTAGGAAATTTTACATATCAGGTAAGTAAATATCTGGCTGCATTTCTGGCAACCATGATTGTTTTTACTGTGCCCTTTTTGCTGGAGATATTGTTGAATTGTCTGTCTTTTCCTATGTCTGCCGCCGGTGATTTGTCAAATCTGTCAATCTATAACAGTGCATACAGAAATGGGGTGAATCATTATTTTATGAAAAATATTTATCTGTACTCCCCTTGTCTGTATGCTGTGGTTGGGACGATTTGCTTTGGAGCGGTATCAGGTCTTCTTGGTGCGGCCGCCATGGCGGTATCTTCGGTTATCAAAGTGAAATATAATGTTTTTCTGTTTCTGCCGGTCTTTGTTTCTTTGAATTTATCAACCATAGTATCAGGCAGGCTGCCGAAAGAAGCACCCAGTATCAAGTGGTATGATTATGTTCTGCTTTTTCATGATGAAGGAAAGAGCATGCTTTTAATGTCTGCAAGTGTGTTTCTGATTCTTCTGTTTTCCGTAGGTGCGGTTTGCGCCAGCGGAAGAAAGGATTGCCTGTAATGAAACGTAGATATGGATTATTGTTTTTGACAGCAGCGGCAGGGGGGATATATCTTTCTGTGATGTATATCAATCCATATAGCGGTAAGGCGGCGCTGTCGGAGGCAGTTTTACAGCTCAGTGGTTCACGGGGGCATTTTGCATTGGGGTTTTCTTATTTTGAACTGGTGTCTTTTGCTATGCGTTTGTTCCCGGCTTTTATTTTTGAAGTATATGCAGGAATTATGTTATATCGCCATTTTTGTACGGCAAGCATTTATGTCTTTTCCCGTTTTCCTCATAGGGTAAAATGGTATATGGGGGAAGTCTGCCGTCTGGGTGGGGCAGTGTGTATTTTTCATATGCTTTTGCTGGCAGCCACAATGATTACAACGGCTATACGGTATGAACTATTGGTGGATAGCGCAGGAATTGTGTTGATGGCGTATCACTTTGTTATCCATTCCCTGTGGGTATATATTATGGCAATGCTGGTCAATCTGTCTGCCATATGTCTTGGGAGCAGCACCGCATATGTGCTGGTGGTTTCTATACAGATGGTTTGTGTTGTGCTGTTAAATCTTATGGATTTGCTTGTACGGTATTGGGATGGCAGGTTATGCTATGATAATATTTTACCATGGAATCCCATTGCTCATTTGGTGCTTGGATGGCATGGCAGTCATATGGAGAAGGCTGGTCAGGTTCTTGCATTATCTTATATGGGAATAGATTTGAATTCTTCTGTGATATTGTTTCTTCTGACGGGAATGATGATTACAGTTGTGGGCGGCTTTGTGATAAGAAGGCATAATTTGCTGGTTTCAGACTTGGAAACGGAGGAAGTATAAATGGAATTGGCGGTAAATCATATCAATAAATCCATACGGGGAAAAGCGATACTTTCCGATGTTAGTCTTAGCTTAAAAAGCGGAGAAATTTACGGATTTGCAGGTAAAAACGGATCGGGGAAAACAATGCTGTTCCGGGCGTTATCTGGACTGATGAGAATAGATTCGGGCACGATTGTGTGGGGAGGGAAAGTACTGCACAAGGATTTCTCGGTATTGCCCGGCCTAGGAATTCTTATAGAAAATGCAGGCTTGTATCCCGACCTGACCGGAATACAGAATCTCACTTATCTTGCGGGCCTGACAAAGAGAGCCAGACAGGAGGACATTGTCCGGGCCATTGTTCGTGTTGGATTGAATCCATACGATAAAAGGGTATACGGCAAATATTCTCTTGGAATGAAACAGCGTCTTGGGATTGCACAGGCAATTATGGAAAAGCCGGGGGTGATTATGCTGGACGAGCCTACGAACGCTCTTGATGAAACGGGGGTAGAGGAAATCAGGAGAGTTATTTTGGAGGAAAAGGAAAGAGGGGCATTAATTCTGGTGGCAAGCCACAATAAAGAGGATATCCGTGTTCTGGCTGATGAATTGTATCGGGTGGAAAACGGCCGGATAGAAAGGCAGGGGATGGCTTTATGAGACGGAAGCTGCTATTTGTGCTGACTGCCGGGGTATATTTGGCAGCTATGGCGTTTGGCATGGCGAAAAGGCAGACATATACGGATTTGGTAAAACAGGATAACTACCTGTCGCAGGTGCAGGTTGCCGAATTGGCAGACAGTATGGCGGAAAATGTGTGTGCCGTGATGGGGCAGAGGCTTCCGGAGGCATCGATTATTTTAAGAGTAGAAGTAACCGGAGAAATCGAGCATTTGTTTCAGGCTGACAGGCAGAAAGCGGTGATCCGGCAGGTGTATGCAGGAAGCGGACTGGAAACAGGGGAAGAGATATATCTTTTTTCACAGCATTGGCAGCTGGTCTTAGACAGCAGTGTGGATTCTATTGAGAGAGGCTTCGTGAATGTGATGGCAGCCGGAACGGAATATCTGGTGTTTGCAGAAGCGGTATGTGAGGATTTTGAAACGGGGGTTCGATCCGTAAAGCTGTATGACGATTTCCTCATTGCGCCGGTATTTTCCTATGAGGAGCATGAAAATGTGGTAATACCGGTACGGGGTGAAACCACTTATGTTTCTTACAGGGATGTAAAGGATAATGAATTTTTGGCGGCATCAGAAGAGGCATTGCGGATGATGGAGCAGTTGAAGGGTGAGATGATATCATTGTATCCAGTGGGTGGGTGACGGCGGAAGCTGCAGTAAAATCTTGTGATTATATTCCGGCCTTGCAGACAATGTCCAATGAAAAGGTCGAAACGGGGCATGGGAAGTATGCGGGAATCTTTAATAATTATGCAACGGTTACTTATTCATTTAATATGACAAGTGCTGTTGGATTTACATTGGATTATTCTGTAACCGTGAGAGTAAGCGAAAGCGGAAATCAAATATAATTTTCACAGAAGTTTGTTTCTACATAGTATAAATAGTCAAGTTTAAGGGTAAGCATCCGAATCCAGGAGGACAGTTATGGTAGAGGCCAGAAACCTGAAGAAAATCTACAATACAGGAGGGGGCAGAATCAAAGCGCTGGATGGTATTGACCTTACGATTGGGGACGGTGAGTTCCTTGCAATTATGGGAAGCTCCGGCTCAGGGAAATCAACTCTGCTGCATTTGATTGCAGGAGTGGATACGCCCACGTCCGGCAGCGTATGGATAGACGGGGTAGACATCCACAGGCTGAAGCCCTCCGAACTGGCTGTGCTCAGAAGGCGCAGCATTGGCATGATTTATCAGACATATAACCTGGTTCCTACATTGACGGTGGAAGAGAATATGATACTGCCCCTGATGCTGGACAGACGGCCGATTGAAAAAGAGAAAGTGGACACGCTGCTGGAAGTGCTGCAGCTGAAGGACAGGAGAAGGCATCTGCCGGGGCAGCTCTCCGGCGGACAGCAGCAGAGAACTGCCATTGGGCGCGTTCTTCTGGCAAGGCCCTCAGTTCTTCTGGCGGATGAACCCACAGGGAATCTGGACAGTAAAAATACGGAGGAGGTGCTTGCGCTTCTGTGCCAGGCCAACAGGGAGTTTGGGCAGACGGTGGTTCTGGTGACCTATGACCCCAAGGCAGGGGGAATGGCGAAAAGGCAGATCTGCATCAGCGATGGCAGAGTGGCAGCGGATAAGGCTCTGCCATAGGTTACAAGGAGAGAGATATGGGATTATTATGCCGTTCCGCATTCCGGCATTTAAAACAGCATGGAGTGCAGACTGGACTTACGCTGGCAGTGACAATCCTGCTTCTGGGAATGCTTTCGGTACTGTTTTGTTTTGCGTCCGGGTTCGAGAAGATGCTTCGGGAAAATGCCATAGAGACAGTGGGGAAGTATCATTTCTGCTATTATGTTCCGGCGGAGGCCGATTCCAGGATCATATTGGAACGGATGGCAGAAACGCTGAAGGAGGACGACTGGTTTTCGGATGTGGTTCTGGAGGAAGAAGGGGGAGAGTTACGCCTGTTTCTGACGGTGGCATCCCCCGGCATTTTTACCTCAAAAAAGATGAATGGGATATTTGATAAATTTGCTGAACAATATCATGCCGAAAATAAAGCTGTCCTGATGATGGGGCATACACATAACCTTGATTTGCTTGCCTCTTATGGTGATTTGAACCGGGAAAACGGATTGTATTCTTTTCTTCTGGTCTTTTTTATATCATTTTCCGTCATAGCCGGGTTCTCTGTCGTGACGTTGGCAGCGGTATTCGGCGTCTCGGCATCTCAGAGGGAGAGGGAATTTGCACTGTTTGCCAGTATAGGGGCGGACGGTGGTCAGATAAAAGGGATTGTGCTGTTGGAAAGCGCATTTTATATTGGATTGGGTATTCCAGGCGGGCTGCTGTGTGGGAATGCTCTTTTTTGCGTGGGAAAGGCACAGTTTGATGCGCTGTGTAATGCATTGGGGTATCCATCGGTACAGCCGGTGCTTTCTCTTACGTTTGGTGCTGCTCTGACGCTTTCCGCAGCAGGGATTATCCTGCTCTCCGGGATGCTGCCTGCAAGGAGAGCTGCTGTCATCAGCCCTATGAGGCTTCTTGCCGGGGAAGAGATGTTCATTATGGATGAATTCTTCCAAACCGGGAAAGGGCATCCGGCGGAAAAAAGGTATCAGGCAGGGAAATCCGGCGGATGGGATTTTTATGGCGAAGGGAAGGGGCTGCCGTTCAAGGGGGCATGGGTGGAGGCTTGGCTGGCGTATAAGTCCCACGGAAGGTTCAGACGGCGGTTCCGGCCGATTGTTCTGATGCTGTCGGTTACGTTCGCGTTATGTTTTATGGTGAATGGAGTGGGCAGATTTTCATTGCAGGCTATGGAAATGACGAATACCGGACTTGATTATAATATTTCCGTTGAATTATATAGTGACAGTCTGGAAAAGGTAGATGAACTGGCAGAGCAAATTATTATTTCTGTGGAAGAGGAATTGAAGGCAATCAGGACTGCAAGGTTTGAACTGCAGCCGCCCTGGCCGCTTTCCCAGGAGGCAGAGGCTTCCGGTCTGCTGAGGGGCGGCATGCTGCCGGATATACTGCTTGTGGGCGCGGATGAGGTTTTATGGGAGGAACTCTGCACTGAGAATGGTATTGCTCTCGACTCTGTGGATGGTATACAGGGGATATTTGTGAATGAAAACCGGAGATGGTCGGATTCCGAGGGTAATTTATATCAGGGGAAGCCTTTTGAAATCAAGGCGGGTGATAAAGTTTCTGTGTACAGCAGCCGGAATGAAGAAGGGAATGGCCGGGCGGTGGCTGAGATACGAATTGCGGGGGTGGATGAAGAGGCGCCGCTTTATAGGAAGACAGAGCCGGCAGCCCGAATGGTTGTGGTGGTGGATGAAGAGGTGTTTCTGCAGCTGGAGGCAGCGCAGCCGGACAGAGAGCCTGGCATACATCATGTATCCCTGCGGGGGATATGCGAAGATGCATATGAGACAGAGCGGATCAGCAGAGAATGTATTGACGGGCAGAAGGAAGCGGCCGGGATTATATGGAATTTTGATGAAAGTCTGAGAAGGGAAAGGGCAAGTGCTGCAGGATGGCAGTACTTAGGAGGTGTATGTATTGTACTGTTATCTGCGGCTGCTGTCTGTGGGAATTTCACGGTAAGCTGGTCGGCAGATATGGCCAGAAAGAGGGAATATACAGTGCTTTCCTCCATTGGAATGAGGCCGGAAGAGATACGTAAGATGAGGTATTGGGAATTGCTGTTCCAAGCGTCAGCTGCTGTTCTGACAGGGTTTCCGGCAGGGATGATCTGTTATTATGGAGTGTACCAGGTTTATTTTATGGAATATAGAATCAACTGGCAGTTTCCCTGGCAGGGATTAGGGATGGGGATGCTCCTTTTGATGATGCAGGTTTTGATTAC
Source organism: uncultured Acetatifactor sp. (assembly GCA_910584435.1). Taxonomy (GTDB): domain Bacteria; phylum Bacillota; class Clostridia; order Lachnospirales; family Lachnospiraceae; genus Acetatifactor. Next base: position 18,864 of record CAJUAP010000025.1, on the reverse strand, counting down.
GGAAGCAGCGGTATCAGTGATTCGGCATAAGCCATAACGAATCTGAAATGCACATGCCGTAATGTATACTCATGAACGAAAACATTTTTCGGTTTAAACGTATAACGAAAGACTGCCAGCTATATACTTGGATGAAACAGGTTGACAAATTCCGGCGGCTGCTTAAAAGTTTTCAATAAACGTCATGTTAATGTGTTGATAAAGATGGTATGATGTCCAAAAGGACAAGTGACGTGGAATAGGAGTAAATAGAAAGGAGTAGAATCTTATAATGAGAATATAGTACTATTGCTGTGGCAGTTAAGGTTTGCATACAGCGGAAACAGGCAGCGGATATAGTGCCAAAGTGTTAGAAAGTGTGGAGGTTAGCATGAAAATCAGAAAATGTTTCAGAGAAATTATTTCCTTGTAAATTTTCCGCAGGAGGAGGCGGCAAGGAGAAATTATAGAATTCTGAGTGGGATTGGCAATTTAGTCATAGCTTTGATGGCAGGGAGTCTTTTTGTGGTGGAAGTGATTCTGAAAATTGAATTCACCGTCACAGAAGCAGTGTGTTATGAGCTGCTTCCATATTCTGTTCCTATATTGTATTTTCTTATCTTAAGAAGGATTTACAGGATACCATGGCATCGGGAGAATGAAAATGCCGGAGCTGAGAGGCAGTAAAGGTTCAATGGATAATAAAATGATAATGAAGACAGGCTTTTTGGTGGAATCCAGGGGCCTGTTTTTATATATGCGCAGATGCATGCTGTGAAAGCAGGGCCATAGTAATCCTGAAGCAGAGCGTGGGCACCATCATGAATCATTTGTTGAAAACGTCATAAAAATGTCGAAAATGCTCTGTATGCGCTTGTAATGGGGTAGTGCATTTAGTATAATCAAGACAGATAGTCATATGTGTATGGATAGAATGTGGGAGTGGTTCGTATATGAGAGTGGTATATATATGAAGATGTCTGAAAATGTTAGAAGCAGAGGTATAAGTGTAAATGAGGGTAACTTGATTGAGCGGTTTGGACTCAGGGGGAATGGAAATGATTCAAAATGTGGGGAATATACTTTGTAAACTGCGGGAAGAAATGGGGATATCGCAGACCCAATTGGGGCAGGGGCTGGCGACACCTGTGGAGATGTCACGGCTTGAGAACGGCGTGATGGAAATGGATGTTTTTCTGCTGGAAGGTTTGTTCCAGCGGCTAGGTAAATCCGTGGATAAGCTTGAGCTGACAATATCGGAAGGTGAATACAAGCTGATGATATTACGGGCTATGATGACAGAGGGATTCAGTGACAGGGATTATGAATTGGTGGAGCTGCTGTTGGAGGAATATGCGCTGCATCCGGACAGCAGTATGCCATTGCACAGGCAGTACAGGATGTGGATGGAGGCGTTGTACTGCTATATGGCGAAAGGGGACGAGGAAGCCTGTGAGAAAGGGCTGGTGGGTGCTTTGGAAATTACAGCTCCCTTGTGGAGGGATGGATTCTCTGCAGACTGCCGCCTGTGCACGCAGGAAGTGAGGATATTTCTGTTTCTGTGTGCACTGCAGCTGGGCATGGGAGAGACGGGCAGTGTGAGAAAGCAGCTGGGACAATTGATGGCTTGTTTGGAGAAATGGTGTACGGATGCGGAAGAGAAGGCGAAGGTCTATCCGCAGTGCGCATGGATTCTGGGAAAAGCCTGTTATACGGAGGAAGATTGGGATGCGGCATATGATATCTGCAGCCGGGGTGTGGCATGTCTGGCGGAAAACGGTGTATTGACCGTAGTGGACAAGCTTCTGGAAGTGCAGGAGGCATGCCTGGATCAGATGGGCAGAGAAGAAGAGGGGATCAGAGTAAGAAAAATCCGATATGCCATTGCCTTTCTGTATCAGATTGCAGATGTGAAAGCACCAGAGGGGGATATGCTGTATTTACTGCTGGTTCGTGAGCAGAAAGAATTGGTGGTGGACAGGGAGCTGTTAAAGGAGCTGCGGTTGTCTAAGGGTTTGTCCCAGGCGAACCTCAGCGAAGGAATCTGCAGCTGGGAGACTCTGTCACGTATTGAGGGCGGTAAGCGCAAGCCCAATAAGAAGAAGCTTCACCGGATGTTTCAGAGAATGGGGATGGACAGGACAAGGTATTATGGCTATATACAGGCGGATGATTTTGAGCTGCATGAGAAGGTGCGAGAGATACATGTCAGGTGGGAATGGGGGGACAGCCAGGGGGCAATGATGCTGACGGAAGAACTGGAAGAAAAGCTGGATATGACAGTTCCGGTCAACAGGCAGTTTATCGAGACACATAAAATGATATTTGCGGTAAGGCAGGGACAGCTTGCCGGAGAAGAGGCTGTCAGAGAGGCGGAGAGAATTCTGTGTTATACCATGAGGGATTATGAGGGAACGGTATATCGTATCCCTTTCAGGCAGGAATGTGTGATTTTGAACCAGATTGCGCTGCAGTTAAGACATAGTGGGAGAATAGATGAGGCCATTGAGTTATGGGGGCAGATATTGGACAGGTTTCAGGCCAGCGAGGTGGCAGAACGATATCATGTGGATTCATTGATGTTGATATATTTAAACTATGCAGGAAGCCTGGAAGCAAACGGATGCCTGGAGAAATCGGAAGAAGTGGCACTACGGGGAATTCGTCTGGCGTTAAAATGTCAGAGAGGGGACAGTGCTGCGTCAATTTTAGCAAATCTTGCCTGTGTGTACGAAAAATGCAGCACGCGAAAGAAAACTTTGCTGGGCCAGGAATGCCTGAAGAATAGTTTCTGTCTGCTGCAGTTTTATAAAAATGATGAAGATAGCAATGTTGTAAAGAAGTATTATGAAGAGAAATATGGAAAGGACATACATACCGGAATTCGGGAAAGTTAGGAATGCGCATATGCTTAAGCAACTATTTGTACCGGATTCCGGTATGAAAGAGTTATTTATGATGCCTAATGGACAAAGAAGTGATGATAGAGCTTTGGAAACCGGCTGAGATAAATGCTCTATTCTTCGATGTGAGTATAGTCTTTTTGGATTAAATCATAAGTGCTGATAGAACCATTTCCTGCATCAGGAGCAGCGGAAGGCTGGAATAATGACATCAGCAGCGCGATGAGAATGGAAAGTGATACAATTGTTTTTTTCATGTTGAGATTCCTCCTTTATCTGTTGTGGGTTTATATTTTTAAGCAATTGCACCAGGCATTGAATTATAAAAGGGTTAATATTCCGCACACGGAGTTTTGTTATCAGTAACAAATTTTCGCCGCCTGGCGCAATTGAGAAGGAAGAATTCCAGGACAGTTTTATCCTTTGTAGAGATAACTTGTCCTTCCTGCGCCGGAATCTCCTTCTGAAAAGTATTATAATACAAACGAGGCAAAATGCATATGACGTTTTTTGAAAAATTTGTCGGATTTTAATTTTTTTTCAGATTGTGAGAATTATGTAGGGGGAAGATGTATGGGATGAGTGATTTTAGCGAACTAAAAGAATGTTTAGGTGGATGCCTATTGAAAACTCTTGAAAATTTCAGAAAACGTCATGTTATGCTGCTTGTAAATGTGATATGATTTTTATAACTTTAACGATTGGCTGTGGTAGAGGAGAAACGGGGGTGGTTTTATGGGATAATAATGAAGTGTTAGAATCTCTTAATGAAGTCAATGGGAAAACTGCTGACAGATTTTCAAGAAAACAGGAGGGTTATGATGAAAGGGAAATTTTTGAAAGCAATTGTTTCATTGTCTATGGCATTTATTTTGTGTATAAGCTGTGTACCAAGTACTGTATATGCGCAATCATCGGAACATGACATGGGATATGTGAATGTCTATGATGCTGAATTGGGCAGAGAGGTTCAAGTCGGCATTAAATCTTCGGATGTTCAAAGCTATGCTGTCCAGAATGTTTACAACTATGAAATTTATTTAGATGGACAGATTGATTATTGGATGCAAGTGGATATAGCGCACGATATGGCAACGCTTTGGCATATAGATGGTCGCATTGAGAATTTGAAGGTAAGTGATGCTGTTACGGTAACGGAAGTAGAAGAAATCAGTATTCCTGATATAGTGACCGAGGGGAGTAGTGCAATTTCTCTTTATGCAGTAGACTATATGGATAACGAAACGTTTGTTTTGCTTGATGACGGAACGCAGGCAAGTCTGGGTACTCAAGCATATGATGGGTATGAAGCAATGGGAAGGCGTATATTTGCAAATCCAACTGAAACAGGATATTTGCAAAGGCGGGCAGGTGGTCAGACGGATTCGTTTTATGCATACAGGTTTGAAATAGCTGAGGGAACAGCCGTAGGGGCAGCATTGGGGTTTGCAGCATCAATGTTACTCGCAAATGGAGTGCCGATAGCAGAGGCAGTTGTAGCATCATTGCTTAACAGCATTTTACCTGCAGGTGTAGGTACTGTGGTTGATAGTTTAGTTACTGGGGAATTTGAATGCAGAGAATACCGATGGGATTATAGGGTGCGCCGTAGTTCTAACACAGGAACGATTTTACTGTCGGATTATAAATATCGATATTTTTGGACGATGTACAGTAAAACAACGGGGAAAAGAGCTTTTGAACTCAGAAATGACTTAAGGGATGGCTGGCTGTTGTCTAATGCAGAGTTAATTGCCCACGCATTGGGGAGGTCCTAGCATGTATTCGTTGTATTTAGCTATATTGTTTATGGTCTATGCGGTGTGCGATTTTTTTAACTTAAGTCCGTTTAAACATATGCTGCGGGCACTTCCCTCGGATGAGAAAGCAGTTAGAAAATATAGAATTCTGAGAGGAATTGGTTTACTGGCGGAGGCGGTGGTGGCAGGATACGTTTTTACAACGGAAATAATTTACAGAATCAGATTCCGGTGGCCTGATATGTTATATAATTTGCTGCTGCCGTATGCCGTTCCGCTGTTGTATATCCTTGTCTTAGGATTGGTGTATAAAGTGTATAAGCTGCCCTGGGATACGAAAGGGAGTGATACCGGGGAAGCTTCCAACAATGATTTATAACATAAGTGATTGCTGCAGGTGTTGTCTGAACTGTTACGGCTGAACTGTTACATTTAAAATGTTAGAAAGACAGCATTGTATTTTATTGGCAGGAGTGGTAAGATATAAGATGAGTATGCTATTGAATGATAAAAGCTTTGCAGGAAGAACCCAATGCATATGGTAGGTGTGTATGGATTGGAGTTGTACTGACAATCAGCGAGGATACAAAAGGGGAATTGTGTCCTGGAAACAGGAGGATAAAGTATGGCAGGCATATCTCTTCGGAACAATTTAGGAGCCATGAATACAAGCAGGATGCTGGGGCTGAATGAGGCGGCAAGAGCCAAAAGTACGGAAAAACTTTCTTCGGGTTATAAAATCAACCGCGCTGCGGATGATGCGGCAGGACTGGCAATTTCCGAGAAAATGAGAAAGCTGATCAGAGGACTGAACCAGGGGACTGAGAATGCCCAGGATGGTATCTCCTGGGTACAGACAGGGGACGGTGCGCTGGATGAAACCCAGGATATTCTGAAAAGGATGACGGAGCTTTCCATTAAAGCACTGAACGGAACCAATTCCAAAAGCGACAGAGCAGACATGCAGGCGGAATTTGAGCAGCTTAAAGTGGAGCTGGACCGTATCGGTACCACCACGAAATTTAATGAAATGAATATATTCTCGGAGCATAAGCCGTATTGGTACCAGTGCCAGGGAGCTGTGAAATGGGAACCGAATCAGATGCATGTGGTGACAGAGGGGGAGAATGACCTTACGTTTAAGTACCGGCAGACGGAGGATGATAATTTCCCCATGACCGTGACTGTTACGATACCGCCGGGAGAGTACAGCACTGTAGAGCTGTTGGATGAGATTGATACGGCAATTTCCGATTCTATGGGGGAGAGCATGAGAGTTTTCCTGGAATACACCAGGGAAGGATGTGTGAATGCCACCTTAGAGGGCGGAGGATATATGGATTATGTTTCCGGCGGATTGTCCTATCTGCTGTACGATGTTTACAAAGGAGGGAATACGGGAGCTCTTATCGGCACAACCATATTTCCGAGTGAAACGGCAAAATTGGATATTAAAACCGGCAGAAACGATACCATGACTTTTGATATACAACATTTTGACGGCAGAACCGATAAAGTAACCATGACACTGCAGCAGGGCAGATATACCAGGAAGGAGCTGATAAACCTGATGAATGCCCAGCTGGCAGGAACTTCCGTGAAGGCATCCGCATATGGCACCGGTATTAAACTTGGCAGTCCGGACGCTATTATCACGGGATTTAAGGGGAATATGTTCAGAATCGACGGCGCGGATTACACTTCGGTTTTTTATGATAATGTACAGTATGGCAGCGTAAATCAGTATGAGGCGGTTTTTACAGGAGGCTATATACTGAACACGGATTCCCGCGACAAAGAACATGAGAAAATTAAGATTACTGCCGGACAGAATGATACTCTTACCCTGCAGCCTAACGGCGGGAAGAAGCCTGTCAGCCTTACGCTGGATCCGGGTGAATATACCATGGAGGGTGTGAGGGACAAATTAAACTCTTTATTTCAGGCAAATCAATTGGAGCTGAAGGCTTCTGTCATTTTCAAATCCGTCTGGGTAGGAGACAAGAATGTTACGTTTAAGGGATTGGAGATTCGCTCCGAAATTAAGGGATTGGAAAGCGAGATTAATCTGGATCCTGCTTCCAGTGCATTTGACACCCTGTTTGTGACCAGAAACTATAACCAATACGGGGACAAGGCAAAAGTGTCTAATGAGGGAAAGGCGGATCCGGACATATGGTACAGGGGAAGTAAGAATCTGACCGCACCAATTACAATCACAGCGGATAATGATACTTTCAAAATAAAATATAAGGAGACTGCCGCACAGTCGTATTCCGAAGTGACCATAAAGCTGCCGCATAAGCGGTACACAACTTTAGAGGAACTGGCAGCGGAAGTGAACACACAGATTAATGCAGATACGAACAGCAGCGGTAAGCTGAAAGCCCAGATATATATCACCACGGATGTGAAACACAGGCTTCAGATTGACGGGGCTGCCGGTAAGGATATTGACGAGGTATATGCGGAAGCTGTGGGTACGAATAAGGGATTCGATGCCCTGTTTCAGGGGTGGAGGACAACAGTATCGGGTTCCGGCTCCGTTATAGTGGGCGGCGGCATTACGTCCGAGGCTTTGACGGTGGTTGTGGGCGGCAGAACCCATGTGATAACTTTTCCCAACAATCCTCCTTCCAAGCAGGAAGTGGTGGACGCGATTAATAAAATCAAGGGCGATGAACAGGTAACACTGAATAAATTTGATACTGTATCCGCCAGAGGAACAAGCTGGGATTATCATTTTTCGGCCTCAGGAAAGGGCAATGCAACGGTAACTTATTGGTCAGGCAGTAAAACCGGCGAGTCAAAGAAGACGGAAGGTGTGGTGGGATTTGAGTACAACAGGCCGGCAGAACTGGAGCTGGGACCGGAACTGAAGGATCAAATGGTCATTAAATCCAATAACAACACATTGTCCCTGGACTTAAACGGATCGGCGAAAATCATTACGATACCGGAGGGAACCTATAATCCGCAATCCCTGAGGGATGCATTGCAGCGGCAGATTGATTTGGAATATGGAACCCAAATGGGAGGGGCTCAGGTAATTGTGCGCGGCAATCATCTTACTTTAAAGTCCAGGCTGCCGGATGGAGAAGACGGCGCGGATACTTCTATCAAATGCAGTACAAGCGACAGTACTTTCCTGAGTTATCTCAATACCAAAGAAACCAGGGCAAGCTGTACCAGCAGCCGGGCCCTTGCATCCTCCATTAAAATTGACAGCAGTAATAATAAATTTACATTTCAGTATACGGAAAATGGCAGTACCCGTAATATAGAGCTGACATTGGATGGCGGAGATTATAGTCCTTCTGCCATGGTGGCACAGCTTAATACACAGCTGAACAAAACGGGAACGGGCATTCAGGCGTCTCTTTCAGGCAATAACAGACTGGTATTGGCTTCTGCAGCCGTGGGAAACGGTGTAGCTATTGAATATCAGACCAAAACGGCAGGCAGTGCTATGGATGCCCTGTATGGCGTCCTGAGTGGAAGTACGCCCGCACAGATTACGGTTGCCAAGGATATTGAGAATTCAATTACGATTGATGCATCATCGCAGAATTTTACCATAATCGTCAACGGCAGCATGGAGACGGTGACATTGACGCAGGGTACATATTCGCGGGGACAATTCCTGGCTATGTTAAATACGAAATTAAGCGCCGTGGGCGTGGAAGCTTTTCTGTCCGGTAATCAACTGGGATTCCGCACTGCAGCCAAGGGTTCCAATGAAACCATAGGTATGGAGTATGCGAATGGAGGGGACAGCATGGCGGCAATCTATGGAGGGACCACAGCCACCATTCCAGGGGTTCATGCTGTGTGGAAAGGCGATAATCTGGAACTTACCGCAGTGGATAAGAATGGCAATCCGCTGCCGAATGTCCCTGTTTCCGCTTATTATGAGTTAGTAAGCGGGGGCGCTGTACTTCCTCCTGCAATGAATGCGGAAAAGGAACCTGTGGAGCAGAAGCAGCTGGTCGGCACTGCGCCTAATCGGAGTAAGGTGGAAGGTGCAGATTTGGCAAGTCCTGTCTCCATAAACCAGTGGAACAACGATCTGAATTTTATTTTTACCGAAAACGGTACAAATCATAATGTGTCCATTACTGTGGCGGATAAGAGTGATTATACTTATCAGGAATTGCAGAAGGAACTTCAGGACCAGATTGATGCCGCAGTGGGCGGAACCGGCAAAATTGTAGTGACAGTTGATGCCGGCGGCGTGGTGCTTACTTCTGCGGTCAGAGGCAGTCAATACCGGTTCAGCAGTCTGTCAGGAGATTTTTATCAGAATGTATTGTGCAAATGTACTCAGATGAGTGTAAGCGAAAATACACAGAACAGGAATGGCAGGCAGGAGGTGCAGAAGGCTTATGTGGTAGGACGTAAGGATGTTGTGAGTAAGCCGGTGGAGATTAACCAGGGAATCAGTGACGAATTGTCTTTTGACTTGACCATTGACGGAGTGGTTCATAAGATTGAGGTGCTTTTAGCTCCGGGAAAGTATAACAGTAATGAGCTGAAGGCATATCTGCAGGAAAAAATAGACCAGGCATGTGTGGATATGGGGCTGGTAAAAGGGCTGGTGGAGGTGGGAATCGGCGGCATCAGTAGCGGTGTGGCCGGTGGAAATGATCAGAAAGCGCTGAATTTCAGCTTGTCGGACAAGGTGCAGATGCCGGGGGGCGGAGATTATATCATAGACGGTGTCAGCGGCAATGCAGCCTTTGAGGTGTTTTACCAGACGGACGGAAGAATGATTCCCACATATATTGTGGGGACCAAAGATGTCACCAAGGGCATTATAGTGAAACCAGGGGAAACGGAGCTGTCTTTCTGTGCGGATGGAATTGTCTATCGCGTCCAGCTGGAGGAAGGATCTTATACCGGGGATGAGCTGGCGGATGAATTAAATCGGAAACTGGGTGCCGTAAATGCACCTTTGACGGCACAGCTTGAGATGGAATCCGGGCGGCTGAAAATTTCTCATAAGCAGGCAGGAGAACATGACATCAGCTGGGTCTCCGGAAGTGCAAAGGATGAAATCTTTTTTGAAGAAGAGGGGGATTCCGGTGATACAGCCCGTTACGTGCAATTGAGTGATGATAATCCTGATTATATAGAGTTGATGAGGAGTGAATACAGTGCCTCTCTCATTGGGGTGAATTCACTTTGTCTTACAGGGATAAAGTATGCCACAAAATCTGTGGACCGCCTCAGCAGTGCGCTGGAAAAGGTGTCCCGTCTGCGCAGTAATTTCGGCAGTACTCAGAACAGGCTGGAACATGCCATTAACAACAACCGGAATAAGACAGAGAATCTGCAGAGTGCGGAATCCATTATCCGGGATACGGAGATGGCAGAAGAGATGGTACAGCAGTCAAGGCTGCAGATTCTGAACCAGGCCGGATACTCCATGCTGGCCCAGGCGAATCAGAACGGTTTGGCGGTTATGGAATTGATGGGGTAACTGTTAGTTACTGTTCACGGCCGGTTTCGCGAAGGCGTTTTTATGCGTTTTTTGCATAAAAACCCGAGACAGCTTGCGCCAAAATGGGCTGTATTTGCCCATTTTGTGTGCATAATGTTACGGAAATTTTTAGAAATCATAAATTCGGTCTTTACATTTGGCAGTAAAAGTATTATGATTAAAGGCAGTGAAAGCTGGCGGCATGACCGGAAATGCAGAGATTGGAAATGCGGCGATGTTGAGATGGATGCCGGTAAGTAGCGGATGGTATTACAGTGCTGAATGTGCAGACAGAGAAAGCGTTGATAAGGACAGTAGCATGTGAAGTGTCTCAGAGAAAGCCGTCCGGGAATCCGGTGCTGGAAGCGGCTTGGCAGGAAGCATGTCGAAGACCTCCTTGGAGTGGCTTTAATACAGCCCGGCGGCTTCCGTTATAAGCAAAAGGAAGGTGGCAGATTTTGGCTTTTGAAATCTGCAAGAAGGGTGGAACCGCGTTCTGGAATAGATACGTCCCTTGCAAGTGGATTGCAAGGGATTTTTTTCGTGTAGGAAGCCGGAGGGTAACAGTTCAGCGGTCTGTCTGAACTTAAAACAGAAAATAAATATAAAAATAAAATATATTATAAAAGGAAGGGAGAACAAAATGGGAGTTATAGTGCTTACAATGAAGAGAATGGTTAAAAAATGTTTTGACGGCGAGGTGGCTATGCCAAAGGTAAATTTCTGGATGATAGGGCTCATCTGCCTTTTGACAGGCATTGTGTGCGGGCTGCTGGCTGCGCCTTTGACCCATGGGGTCATTATCGGCAGTAATAGCGGCAATGTCAGTGATTCCAATAATGTGAATGATTCTAACAATGGGGCACAGACAGCAAAGGGCCGGAGCAATAAGAAGAAATAAATAATCTACCATAATAGAATGCATGAAAACAGGAGGATTATCATGAAAATTACGTTAAAGGACGGTTCCGTTAAGGAGTATGCAGAGAAAAAAAGCGTATATGAAATTGCACTGGATATCAGCGAAGGTCTGGCAAGGGCAGCCTGCTGTGCGAAAATAAACGGTGAGACGGTGGATCTGAGGACTGTGGTGGAGGGAGACTGTGAGCTGAGTATCTGTACTGCAAGCGATGAGGAGGGATTGGCAGCATTGCGGCATACCACTTCCCATGTGTTGGCCGAAGCAGTCAAGAATCTCTTCCCTGATGCAAAACTGGCAATCGGCCCCAGCATTGACACAGGATTTTACTATGATTTTGAGCATGCGCCTTTTTCCAGGGAGGATCTGGATGCACTGGAAGCCGAGATGAAAAAGATTATCAAAAAGGGAGCGAAGCTGGAGAAATTTACACTGCCCAGATCTAAGGCAATTCAGTATATGGAAGAGCGGCAGGAACCTTATAAGGTGGAATTGATTCAGGATCTGCCGGAGGAAGCGGAGATATCTTTTTACAGCCAGGGAGAATTTGTGGATCTGTGTGCCGGCCCTCATTTGATGAGTACGAAGAATATTAAAGCGTTCAAGCTGACTTCCTCTTCCATGGCATATTGGAGGGGGGATTCCAATAAAGCCAGGCTTCAGCGCATATATGGCACAGCTTATTTTAAGAAAGAAGAGCTGGCGGAGCATTTGGAGCGTATGGAGGATGCCAAACGGCGTGACCACAATAAACTGGGACGGGAGATGGAACTGTTTACCACGGTGGATGTCATCGGCCAGGGACTTCCGCTATTTACACCCAAGGGAACCAAGATGCTTATGAAGCTTCAGCGCTGGATAGAAGATCTGGAGGATAAGGAGTGGGGCTATGTCCGCACCAAGACGCCTCTGATGGCAAAATCTGACTTATACAAAATGTCAGGACATTGGGATCATTATAAGGACGGTATGTTCGTGTTAGGGGATGAGGAAAAGGATAAGGAAGTCTATGCCCTTCGGCCCATGACCTGTCCGTTCCAGTATTTCGTCTATAAAAATACACAGAAGTCCTATCGCGATCTTCCTTACAGGATGAGCGAGACTTCCACTTTGTTCCGGGCAGAGGATTCCGGGGAAATGCACGGACTTACCAGAGTGCGCCAGTTTACGATTACAGAAGGGCATCTGGTGGTGCGGCCGGATCAGATGGTTGAGGAATTTAAGGGATGCATTGCACTTGCAAAGTACTGCCTGACTACGCTGGGAGTGGAAGAAGATGTGACATACCATCTGTCCAAATGGGATCCCGATAACAGGGAAAAATACATTGGGGAGCCGGAGGTATGGAATCAAACGGAACAGCATATCAGGGAAATCCTCACAGAGCTGAACATTCCGTTTGTGGAGGATGTGGGCGAAGCGGCATTCTATGGGCCGAAGGTGGATATCAATGCCAGAAATGTATATGGAAAAGAAGATACTATGATTACTATTCAGTGGGATGCTTTGCTGGCAGAGCAGTTTGATATGTATTATGTTGACCAGAATGGCAATAAGGTGCGGCCTTATATTATCCACAGAACCTCTATGGGGTGCTATGAGCGCACACTGGCGTGGCTGATTGAAAAATATGCCGGTAAATTCCCTACATGGCTCTGCCCGGAACAGGTGAGAGTGCTTCCGATTTCCGAGAAATATGAGGCATATGCCGAAAAGGTGCTGCGGGCACTGAAGGCGAGGAATATTGATGCCGAAGCGGATAACCGTTCGGAGAAAATCGGCTTTAAGATTCGTGAGGCAAGGCTGGCAAAGGTGCCTTATATGCTGGTGGTAGGACAGCAGGAGGAAGAGCAGGGACTGGTATCCGTCAGAAGCCGTTATGCCGGTGACGAGGGACAGAAGCCTCTGGAGGTATTTATGGATCAGATCTGCGAGGAAATCCGCACGAAAGAGATACGCAGAGAAATTGTGCAGGAAGAAAATGGCAGATAGTCCGGACTTACACCGATTTATGATTGTTTGTGTTCCTGAGAGATGGCTTCGCCGCTTCCTGGCGGACAGCGTTTTTCTCACGGATTGTTTGTACCGCCGAAAGAAGTGGGTTTCGCTCCCCTGTTGTCGGCATGTCTGGAAGTGTGAAGGGTTTTGGAGATCAGGGGACAGAAATTTTGGGGAACATGGGAATGAATATTATCATGGGAATGAGGCATACTGATTTTGACAGGAGAGTGCCATGTGTCGAAGTCCGGCATAAGGCGGCATGATGTCTGTCCGAATCTGCCGCTTCTGCGCTGCTTATGGCAGGTTTGTCAGGTAAGCAGCGCAGAAGGAGATTACTACTATGGCAGAATTAAAATGCGGTGTACAAAATTGTACCTACAACGAGAATTGTCTGTGCAGCAAAGGGGATATTATGGTGGGGGGCAAGCATGCCTGTGACTGTGATGATACCTGCTGTGAGAGTTTTATTCAGGAGAGGGAGGGGGAGGATTCCTTCAAGAGCTCCGTGCTTCATCCCGGCAAGACCATCAGCATTGACTGTGAGGCAGTAAAGTGCATCTATAATTCCAATTACAAGTGCCATGCAGATCATGTGGATATTAAGGGGAATGGCGCCTGCGATTGCCACAGTACGGCATGTGCAACTTTTCAGGAGAAGTGATTCGGGAAGAATCCATGGGTCTGTATGAAGAGGCTGGGCTGCAATAAGGCTCCGGCAAGAGTTATAAGAAAAACGGATCAGCCCGGTGGGAATTATCTGCCGGGCTTTCCTTGTCTTCTCTGCCAGAGACAGCGATTGTCTGTTTGGAATAAAATTATACAAATGATATAAAATTGTTTATATTTTTTTAAAATACCACTTGACATTTCATGTGGTAAGCGTTATGATATTACTGTTGCAGAAATAATATTGAGTTTTAAAATGTGCGTTTAGCTCAGCTGGATAGAGCGTTTGGCTACGGACCAAAAGGTCGGGGGTTCGAATCCTCTAACGCACGTTACTGTGTGTATTTAAGCATGTTATTGTGTATGTTTCGGCATATTGCCATGTACATTTGGGCATGCTGCTATGTATATTTGCGTAAGTTGTTTTGTACGTTTATATACGTTGGTTTGTGAGTGGTGGGAAAGCTTTGAAAATAGGCATTCTCGCTGCTTTTTTCTTTGTTATGGTATAAAATTATATGTTATGACGTATGGACTTTGAGAGGCAGTCAGGACATCATTGGGGATTGAAGTGTTCAAGCGGAGTACCTTTGAAAAAGCGGAAGGAATGGTGAATGTCTTAGAAGGGGAATTCATGCTGGCTTCGGTGGCGGTCTGGTCTGGGAGGAAGGGAAAATTGCGGATGGCGGAAGGGTATGGATGAGAAAGCGGAAGGGTTTCGGATATGCAGAAAATGTCTGACCAGAGAAATGATCGGGCAGGAGGAATATTTTCGTTCTCTTTGGGAATATATTGAGAATCTGGATAGTGATATCAAAACGCCTGAACAGTTATATGAAGACAGGCTTGCAGTGTGCAGAAATTGTGACATGCTCTTGGAAGGAATGTGCCGCAGCTGTGGGTGTTATGTGGAATTGCGTGCTGCAATAGAGAAAAACAGTTGTCCCAGGGAAAAATGGTGAATTGCACTGGTTCACGGATTGTTTGTGCCGTCAAGAGGGGGCGAAGCATGCCGTTTTGGGCAGCATGGAGGTAAGTAGGAATGAGTGGGATAATTTATGATGCAAGGAAGATAAAAGCATATGAATGTCTGCTGGCATTAGGGAAGTACGCAGGAAAAGAGGAACAATGGCTGGGCGTTCTGTGGGAATGTCTGCTGTCAGATAAGGGACAAATGAGGGAATTTATGTATTATTTGGATCATCATACATTTTGCGATGAGGACCGCTGCAAAGGGTATGGATTGACGGATCTGTATGTATGGCAGATGGATCGCTATAATTTGATCAGGGATATAGGAAAAAATACGGAATGCTGCAATAAAGAAGCTATGGTATTGAATGCCTTCCGGGCCATGCAGCAGATGAAGAAAGATCCGGATACCTATCTGCGGAGATTGACATCAGGAGAAGGCATGGACCAGATGCAATAGAGTGAGGAGATAATGTTCCGCCTGTAAATGCAGGCGTTTGATATATTGTGATAAAATCAATCATGAGAATGGAGATTATATGACGAAGCAGGAGTTTTTAGATGTATTGCGTGCGGCATTGAGCGGCAGGGTGGCATCCGGGGTAATTACGGAAAATCTATGTTACTATGAGGACTATATAAATATGGAGATTCGTAAGGGAAGAAGCGAAGAAGAGGTGCTTGGTGCGCTGGGGGATCCCAGGCTGATTGCAAGAACAATCGTGGAGACGAAGGGGAGCAGCAGAGGAAACGCTGCACGTGAGGCTGAGAATCATACATCACAGAGCAATAGGCGGTGGACGGGCAGAGATGGACAGGATCATGCCCGGAGGAACTTCAATGTGCCTGTGGTATTGTGGCTGATTGTTGTACTTTTAATCGTGATATTGATTATAAGTACCATATTTTCAGTGATTCGGGTGGTTTTGCCAGTGCTTCTGCCTTTCTTGCTGGTATTGCTGGCGGTAAAGTTATTCCGGGATTGGATGAATTGATGGGGCATATGTATGAAAACGGCTGCTTTTATTGAATGAAATATAAAATGAGCCATTGGAGGGAACCAGTGGCTCATTTTGAGGGGAGTATAAATATATAAAGGGGGTAAACAGACGATGAAGGATATCTGTTTACAAGGATTATTATAATACTTTTTTCTAAAAAAATCAATAGAATAATAGTACCAAAGTACTAAAAAAGTTTGGCATATTTTTTGTGCGATTTTGCCATACTACTCCTGTAACTGATAACCAAATAGGATTGCCGCTTAAGGGCGGCAGGATGAGAGGAAGAACAAAATGGACAACAATAACAATTACAACAACAACACAAACAATTCTGAAAATTGCAAGAACAGCACCCAGAACAGCCAGAACAAGAATAATCAGAACAACCAGAACAAGAACAGCCAGAATCAGAACAGCCAGAACAAGAACAACCAGAACAAGAATTTCTAAGGAGTTCCGGGACAAAGGCACTGCGGTGACAGCAGTGCCTTTGTTGTGCGTTATAGTGCACTCCGTTCATAGTAACCTGTTGTGCTTTCCTTTGTTGAGATGAAAGCAGGTTTCTATTTACATAATGAGAAAAAGATTGTATACTTATAGGCAAAGTGAGGTTAAAAATGCGTAGATTTGAATTGATTGTTCCATGCCACTTTGGCCTGGAATCCGTGCTTAAGAGAGAAATTGATGATTTGGGATATGATATTACCGAGGTGGCGGACGGCAGAGTAACGTTTTTGGGGGATGAAGAGGCGCTGTGCAGGGCGAATATTTTCCTGCGGTCGGCGGAGCGGATTTTAATTAAGATTGGAAGTTTTCATGCGGAGAGTTTTGAAGAGCTGTTTCAGGGGACGAAAGCTCTCCCATGGGAAGAATACATACCGGAAGACGGACGATTCTGGGTGGCAAAGGCGGCCAGTGTGAAGTCCAGGCTGTTCAGCCCTTCGGATATTCAATCCATTATGAAAAAAGCCATGGTGGAGCGGCTGCGGGATATCTATCATGTGAATTGGTTCTCCGAAGAAGGGGCAGGCTTTCCGGTACGGGTATTTCTCATGAAAGATCAGGTCACTATAGGATTGGACAGTACAGGAGAGTCACTGCATAAGAGAGGGTACCGCAGACTTACGGCGAAAGCGCCTATTGCGGAGAATCTTGCGGCGGCGTTGATTATGCTGACACCCTGGAATGGAGGAAGGATATTGGTAGACCCGTTTTGCGGAAGCGGTACGATTCTCATAGAAGCGGCCATGATGGCTGCAGGAATTGCGCCGGGCATGAACAGAGGCTTTCTTGCCCAGGATTGGCCCCGGGTGGTCAGAGAAGAAATATGGCATGATGCGCTGGAAGAGGCCCGTGATCTGGTGAAGAGGGATATTACAACGGACATTCAGGGTTATGATATTGATGAGCGGATGGTGGAAATTGCCAGGGAAAATGCCAGGCTGGCAGGGGTGGATTCGTTCATTCATTTCCAGAGGCGGGGTGTAGACCAGCTTAGTCATTCTAAAAAATACGGTTTTCTAATTACAAATCCGCCTTATGGAGAGCGGCTTCAGGAAAGGGATGAGATGCCTGCGCTGTATCGAACAATTGGCGAAAGATTCCGGGCACTGGATTCCTGGAGTATGTATCTCATCACGTCATATGAGGATGCCGAGAGGGATATAGGACGTAAAGCGGATAAGAACCGGAAGATTTACAACGGTATGCTGAAGACCTATTACTATCAATTCCTGGGACCGAAACCAGCGCCAAGGAGGATAAATGCGGCTGCCGGCATGAAATAAGCCGCGGCAAAGACCAGGCATTATTGGTGAAAATTATGGATTCCGATCATACAATAAAATGCAGGTTTTCTATTGTCAAGTCATATGAATGGCATGGCTGAACTGCTGCAGTTTGTTTGATTATAGTTCATGGATAATGATGAAATGCTGTCTATGGCAGTGTATAGAAGATGGGAAGGAGAGGGCGGATCAATGATATTTGCCACGGGAAATGAAGGCAAAATGAAGGAAATCAGGATGATTATGGAAGATTTCTGTGAAGAAATATCATCCATGAAAGAAGCAGGTATCGAAATAGATATCAGTGAAAGCGGAACTACATATGAAGAAAATGCGTTGATTAAGGCGCGGGCTGTGGCGGCTCATACGAAAGAACTTGTTCTGGCGGATGATTCCGGGCTGGAAATTGATTATCTGGATAGAGAACCGGGAATTTATTCGGCAAGATACCTGGGAGAAGATACATCATACAGTATAAAAAATGCCAATTTGCTCAACCGTCTGGAAGGGGTGCCGGAGGAAAAGCGGACAGCCAGATTCGTCTGTGCCATTGCGGCAGTTTTGCCGGATGGCAGAGAAATGGCGGTAAGGGCTGCTGTTGAGGGCAGAATCGGGTATGAAGAGAGAGGAAGCAATGGTTTTGGATATGATCCCATATTTTTTGTGCCTGAGATGGGGAAAACTACGGCGGAGCTTACAGAAGCAGAAAAAAATCAGATAAGCCATCGGGGAAAAGCGTTACGGCTTATGAAAGAGGAATTAAGGAAAATTCTATGAAGATACTTATAGTCAGTGATACCCATAGAAAAAATGAAAATTATTTTAATGTCGTGCGGATGCAGACGCCTGATATGGTGATTCACTGTGGGGATGCGGAAGGCTGCGAGAGTGTGTTGTCTGAGGCAGCGGGCTGTCCGCTGCATATCGTGCTGGGGAATAATGATTTCTTTTCCTGTCTGCCCAGGGAATTGGAGCTGGAAGTGGAAGGGTATAAAGTATGGGTGACACACGGGCATAATTATTATGTTTCTATGGGAAATGAGACCATAAAGCGTGAAGCAATAGCGAAAGGTGTGGATATTGTGCTGTATGGACATACTCACAGGCCGGTCATTGACAGGAGCGGCGGGATAATTGCCGTGAATCCGGGAAGCATCTCCTATCCCAGACAGGACGGGCACAGACCTTCTTATGTCATTATGGAAGCGGAAGAGGGAAGAGTGCATTTTACAATAGAATACATATAAATTGTCTTGACATAGAAGGAAGAAGCGGGTTATAATATCAGAGTACGAAATGAAAGGAAGGTATGTATTTTTTCGGGGTGTGGCTCAGTTTGGCTAGAGCGCCTGGTTTGGGACCAGGAGGCCGCAGGTTCGAATCCTGTCACC
>CAJUAP010000024.1 GCA_910584435.1 uncultured Acetatifactor sp. | reverse complement strand
AAATAAAATTGCAATTGCTGCGAGGTTTTTGGCATCTCAGTTAGATATCAAGAAGGTTATAGTGCATCCATTTGATTGTTTAGTGCGAAAGGAAAGTATTGAGAAAGTATTAAAAAGCATTCAATTGATTAAGACGGATATTATGTTTGAAGCTACAAGTAAGGCGTTTATGGATCAGATGGATTTGTATGGTGTGGGAAAGCAAACAGGTTTAACAATTGATATAAGCCACTATATGAGAATTATGAATGAGAATTTATCAAAATTGTCTGATTTAAGAATAAATCATGTACATTTAAGAGGTTATGTCCGAAGTAAGCGGTATGCCCGGATGAATGAATCGAAAGATATAGTAGAAAGATTTTTGAACATATTAATAGAGGACAATTATGAAGGAAATGTTATATTAGAATATCCATATTCGTCGTATAAAGATGCAAAAGATGATGTTGATGAAATGAAAGAATTGTTAGGTAAAGAAAATGAATTATTATTTTAATACATATTATGTTAATTTTGCAATTTCTACGGAATATAGTTTGTATGCTTACTTTAAACCTAGCTGCAAAGAGATATCTTCTAAACTGGCAAATGAAGTGGTCTGCTATGGGGAAAGAAGGCTCAACCAAGAACAATATTGGCAGACAGAATATTGGAAACATTTTTATGAAAAAAACTATAATTTGATTGGCTGCAATGAGATGCTGAAAAAAGTACAAACCATAGATTCTAATGATATTATATTGACGGGAGCCGGTTTGTCAAAGGCGGCAGGGATACCTACACAAGTTGAACTCGAAGAGGGATTATTCCTTCATGATATTGAAAAGTTATATTTGCATTGTACACAAAACCCAATTTATTTGATTAAGAAGTTCAGGCTTTTTTATTTATGTTTGAGTTATGCAAATCCAACTAAGGCCCATTATGCAATTAAGAGAATATGGAATCAAACAAATTGTGTTGTAATAACAGAAAATTTGGATTTGTTACATGAGAAAACGGGAACAAATGTTGTTCGTGCACAATGTGCAAGTGAATTTTTGGCAAATATGAAACCAAATAGAATATTTTTATTTGGGGTAGGAAATCCATGCTGTCAGCATTTATTAAAAAGCTTATTTGAAAAGGGCTGTGTTGCTTATGCAACATCTATTTCTAAACCAAATCTTAATGTAGAATCGTTTGAATGGTTCAAAGGAGATATCAGCAATATTTTAAATTAGCAGGAGAGAAAATGTTTGAAAATTATATTATTAAAAGCAGTAAAAGCTATATTTTTTTGTTTGATAAATCATTTTGTGATAAATTGCAAGAAAGGTTAATTAGTTCCGTTGAGCAGCGGTGGAATAGATTAAGTGATATTGTTGGATTAAAAGTGACAGAATGGGAAAAACCATATTATCTATTTGATAATGTAAATGAATCAGGTAGGGTTTGGGGGCGAACGTATAATAGGTTAATCAAGTGCTGCGTTCGCAATAATGATATTAATGATATGCCTATGATTCACGAAGAAGCACACATGATTTCGTATCAGAAGTGGGGAAGGTTTCCATATTCATGGTCCGAAGGTTTTGCCGAGTTAATAGTGGATTTGTATTATAATAGGATTGAATATCTGACAGGAAGAAAAGGTGAAATTATTAATATTGAATACAAAAAACATATAAGCGAAATTATGTACTTGCTGACGATGGATGATCAAAAATATTTTGCATTAGCCAGGAAAAATCATATTTTTTATGCGCAATCTATGGCAAGTTTGATTTATTATATTATTGCTGTGAAAGGAATAGAACAGGTAGAGCGTTTAAGTTTTATGTTGAAGGAGAATGAGTTTACGTCTTTGCATAATTTTATAGAAAACGAAGTTTTGATGCAATGGATTGAATGGCTGGATAAAGAAAGCAGAAATCCAAATCCGATGGAAAAGGTAATTAGCAAAATATCTTAAATGTGTTATTGGTATATGCTGATTAAGAGAAAGGAATGATGGGTACATGAAATATGATTTGGAAATTGGAAATAAGGTGGTTCGTATTCATGATGAAAATAATTTAATTCATTTGGATTTCGATTTTTTTGCACATGCAATAAGTAGTAATACTGTTGACGCAGATTGCAATATTAAACTATTTAGTGATGACATAAATTTACCCAAAGGAATCTTTAGATTACAAGGTAAACTAATCGAAGGCGTTATTTCGAATAAATTGTATTCAATATTGGTAAATCGAAAAGTGGTGATTGTTTCTGACAAAGTCAATAAAGTGATTGATGTATATGTTGAAGATAATTCTATTAATGTTATGTCAATTTATTCAATTTTCGTATGTTTAAAGAAGCATGTGGCATACATTTTATTTGACGAGATTAATTTGGCTTTGCATGCATCTGCTGTATACAATAGTTCTGTTAAAAAAGCATATGTAATTTTAGGGAAAAGCGGTAGTGGTAAAAGTTCGTTGAGCTATTATTTTATTCAACACGGCATGGAGCTATTGGCAGATGATATTTTATGTATGAATAGTATGACAGGAAGAGTCAGTGGCAGCGGTGGTAGTTTATATGTTACGGATGATTTTATTCATAGGTTTGATATAAAGAAATATCAAGTTGTTAATCCTGGGCGGAAGGCCAGAATTGATGTTCCGAATATAGCTATATCGGATATTGAAATAGAAGCTGTTTTAATAGCAAAAGGGCAGTCCGAGCAAAATGCTTACGAAATATGCGATGTAGCAAAATACCAAGATGTAATTTTCGAAATGCAAAAAAAATGGATGTTGAGTATTGGCGATAAAGATTTATGTAAAAAGAAAATGAATAAATTGATTGAGAATATTCCTAAAATATATGTAATGTACTTAAATCATAAAACCATGGAGAACATCGGAAATCTAATTGTTGGGGAGCTAAAATAAATAAGAAATATATCATGGATTTTGTTTGAGCTGTTTATTTTATTTGATGTTCTGTTTTTTTCAGGGGGAATGGCATGGAACGGTGGAGAGCGCTGAAAAAGATCATATTTTATTATACATGGGCATTGAAGGCGGCTATGAGGGAGAAACGTACCTGGATGCTGATGATACTTGCCTCTTATGTAGTTATTTCTTTATCGCCTAATGTGGAACTCATTGTCAGTAAAGCAATTTTAAGCCGGATGGAAAGCCAGGAGCAATACTTCCCGTATGTGTTTATTTTGTTAGGGATTCTATTGCTGGTGTTCATATCATCGGATGTTGGCAATGTAATCTATATGCTTTTTTATGAAAAAATCCGCTATTCCATATCTAATAAACTCTTTGAAAGAGTTATGCGCCGCATCAGCAGATTATCCATGGACGCTTATGAGAAGACGGAGAACAATGAGTTCATGGAAAGGCTGGTCAGCGCTTCGCGTTATGATTTACATAACCTTATATCATCTAATATGTCTTTCTACGCAACCATTACACAGACTTTGGCTTATTTGGCAATGATTATTTCTGCTTCTCCTGTTCTGGCGCTTCCGATGCTGCTGGTCGCAGTTATACCATACTGCTACCGTATGAATGAAGCAAAAGAAAAGACAGATTTAGATTACGAGCTTCAGGGTGCCGGCCGCCGGATGGAGTATCTGGGCAAGCTTATGACGGATGGAAAATCCCTGAAGGAGCTGAGATTGTATGGAAGTTTTCAAAAGGTGCATCAGAAATGGCAGGGGACGTATGGAGCTGCTGCTGAAAAAAGATATGGTCATTTTACAAAATGGAACCGCAGGAAATTTCTTTATGGGTGTTTTGGGCAAATATTGGATATAGGAATTTTAGTGTTATTTGTAGTCATATATTATCATAACAAAATAAATTTCAGCACCTTGTTTTTTCTATGGCAGTGTCAGGCCAATTTGAATAAATCAGTGGGATGGTTTGCTTCTATTGTGCCTAATTCATATGAGGCAGTCAGGAGAATAGAAGAATGCCTTGGTTTCATAGAAGGGGCGCTGTCAGAGGAGAAAGCTGAGGAAGAGACAGATGGACTTAATGAGTTGTCTGAGAAATCTGATGACAGCCAGACACAGAAGTATGGCAAAAAGGCAGTGGAGGAAAATTTTGCAATCAGGCTGTCACATGTAGGTTACCAATATGCAGAGGGCGGATTTTCTATTAAGGATGTCTCTTTGGAGATAAAGCAAAATCAAATGATTGCGTTATTGGGGGAAAATGGATCGGGAAAGTCTACTTTGATTAAATTAATTCTGGGGTTGTATCCTTGTAGTTCGGGTGAGATACGGTATATAGCTGATGGCAGTGAGCAGAAGGCAGAGACATTTTTCGGATGTGCGTTTCAGGATTATGCTTCGTATCACTTGTCGCTGAGGGAAAATGTCGGATTGGGAAACCTTGCCGCCATGAAGGATGACAAGAAAATGCAGGCTCATCTGAGGGAAAGCAATTGTCAGGATATTGTGAATGATGTGGGAGGAGATTTGGATGCAACACTGGGACGGCTGTTTGACCTGAAGGGAAAAGGACTGTCGGGAGGACAGTGGCAGCGTCTGGCCAACGCAAGGGCGCTTTACAGCGAACGTCTGGCGTTGGTTTTTGATGAGCCAACGGCGCGGCTTGACCCCATAGCAGAATTGGAGCAGATGGAACATATTCGTAAAAAGCTGCAGGGTAGAACAGTGATTCTGGTGTCACATAGAATTGGTTTTGCGAGAATTGCCGACACAATTTGCTATATGGAGGATGGGCGGATATTGGAAAGCGGGTCCCATGACAGCCTGATGAGTCAGCAGGGCCGGTATTACCGTCTGTTCAGGACACAGGCACAATGGTATGAGGGGAGGGATTGCGGTGAACAAGGCAAAATACCAGAATAAGCTGGACAGGCTGAAATTATTGAAGGTATTCGTTGACAGGAGAACAGGCGGATTATTTGGGCTTAATGTTATCTTGCTGGTCATTTTAGGTGTGTTCCCTTCCATCATTGTTAATGTTCAGTTCAGGCTCTTTGGAAGTATTGATGAGATGAAAGATTCACTGCCCCGATTGCTCGGCATCATTTTTGTGTTTGCATCGGTGCAGGTCGGATATAAGGCTGTCAGCAATTTGTCGAACTGGGTGAATTATATGTTTTCGGAGAGGCTCCGGTTTGTATTCCATGATAAAATATATAGAAAAATGCAGGCAATACAGCTGGAGGAGCTTGAGGACACAGGGGTGCATGATTTATTGTACCGTGTTAGAAAAAATGGTGTGGAAAATGTGAAAGGGGCTCTTGCCGGTTGGTTTGATTTGGCAAAGAATACGCTTCAGGTGGTTTCGCTAATTATTGTTCTGGTACGGATTCATTGGATTTTCGCGCTGCTGGTCACGGTATTTTCAATTCCTTATGTATTTTTATTTCAGAAGATGAATTTCAATCATTATTTCCAGCTGATGAATCAAAGTACGAAAACTAGAAAAAACCATTACTTAATTGATCTTCTCACTAAGAGGGAGTATGCCAAGGAACTGCGTGTCTTCGGTCTTTTTCAATATTTCTATGAGTATCATGTCCGGCTGAGGGATGAATTGTTTGAGGAAACTTACGGATTGGTCAAGAAATATACCATTTATGCAGGTGTCATTTCGATTGCAAAACGGATTGTGCAGGTATTGTGTTTTGCTGTGGGCATATATCTGGTAATCGGGCATAGAATGAACATCGGTCAATATGCGGTGTTGTTTCATACCATAACGCAGGTTCAGTCCATGCTTCTGAATATGGTAGAGGGTTATAAAAATCAGGATGGGCAGCGATATCATCTGGAAGATATTATTGCTTTTTTAGGCTTGAATGCGGAATTGGAAACGGAAGAAGAAGCTGCCCCAAAGCCTTTGCTTCATATGGAGCATGTTTCTTTTGCGTATCCTGGCTCAAATAAGGAAGTGTTGAAGGATATACAATTGGATATTCCGTTTGGCCAGAAGGTGGCTATCGTAGGAGAAAATGGAAGTGGAAAGACAACCTTTGCCCACTTGCTGGCCGGGCTTTACCAGCCTACCGGAGGGAGTATTCAGGTGGAAGGCCGGAATTTGAAAGGGCTTCTGCCAAACTATAGGAGAGAAGTAGGGTTTGTTTTTCAGGATTTTATTCAATTTCTGGGTACGGTCCGGGAGAATGTTGCATTAGGTGCACAGGAAGAGCCGGTTGAAGCGGATGTAGTGAGTGCATTGAAGCAGTCCGGCGCATGGGAATTTGTGGAGCGTCTGCCGGAAATGTGTGATACTCCGCTGGGATTTTTGGAGAAAGATGCAATGGATCTCTCAGGGGGACAGTGGCAGAAGCTTGCTATTGCAAGGGCATTATTGGAACAGGATCATTCTATTCTTGTTCTTGATGAGTGTGCAGCTTCCCTGGACCCTTATGCAGAAGCATATTTGTATGGGCAGTTTCACCAATTGGCCGAGGGAAAAACCGTGCTTTCTATTTCACATCGGTTAAGTGTTACCAGATTGGTAGACCGGATACTTGTTTTCCATAAGGGACAGATCGTGGAGGATGGGACACATGATGAGTTGATGGAAATGCAGGGCTATTATTATGAAATGTATCGTGCGCAAAGGAAGATATATCAGTAATTGCTTAACGGGTGATAATATAACTTATCAGAACTCGCGGAATCTATGCCCTGCCCGATTACAGGGTTCGCGAAGCGGTTCCTGTAATATGGATATATATAAATATATTAAATTTTATCAAAAAAATGGAAAGGGTTTGTGGCTCACTGTAAATGGCAAAAGTATGGCACCATTTTTTAAAGATGGAGAGAAAGTTTTTGTACGGTTTGAACACAGAAAACCTAATTTGGGGGAAATTATTCTATTCTTTGCGAAAGAGGAATATGTACTTCATCGTGTTGTAAAATTGATGTCAAACGGATTTTGTATTACAAAAGGAGACGCGAATTTTATGCCAGATGAAGTGCCTGTGAATGAAGAGGGTATTATTGGGTTTGTTGATATGAAGAGCAAATATACCTTAATTATTTCATTTGCTGCGGCATTGTCATATTGGCAGGCGAAACTCTTTCGTTATGAGCATAAGACTAATAATAATCATTTAGGGAAGGGTGCACGCATCCTATGTAGTTATTGTCGGCGCATATATCAAAACATCTTTCAGCACTTGCAAATGCCAATGCATGAGGGGGAAAGGAGTGGACGTAAGTAAATTTGTTGAGGAATATGAATCAGAGCAATGGATGGTCAGGTAAAACATTCGTTATGATATGGGATCTTGAAATATGGAGGAAATCCTGAGAGAAAAGTGATGGGGAAGATTATGATAGAAAAATTAGAGCTTTTTCTGGATAAAATATGTGATTGCAGCTCAATTGATATTATAAGAGTAATCAATTATTCGCATCTAAGATTATTGACAGTAAATTATCAGAAAAATATAGACAGAAATTATTATTATATTTCTATGGTTTCAAAAAGAGTACAATCTGGCATATATGAGGTCCAGTATGAAGCGATTCAGGAATTTCTGCATATCTGTGGGCAGAGCGGTCTGAAGCCCGTTTTCATGAAGGGCATATTCCTGGCAGTTGAATTATATGATGAGATGGGAGCAAGAGCCTGCGGCGACATTGATATTTTAATAGAAGCATCACATTTCAAAGAATATGATAATATATTCAAAGGTTTAGGCTATGAATGTGATGGTTCAGAGTCGCTTGAGAAACGTTATGAGCAAGTGCAGTCAAGACATATCAGGTATCAGAAAAAGGTTGGGGAGATTGTAGTACTGATTGAAGTTCATTCTTCTATCCTGAACCCACCAAATTTATTCAGGATTGATGTCAGACAGTTTCTTATCAATAAAAGACAGATAGAATACAGGGGATTAAAACCTTATGTTTTGGCGATTGAATATAATTTAATTGCGCTAATACTGCATTTTTTCAAGCATCTTCCGGCAGACTATTTTCAAAAAGCAATGGTGGGAAAAGAAGTGCATATCAATCTTTTAAACCTGCATGATATTGCGCTGTTTGTGAAGAAATATGCTGATATGACAGATTGGGCGAAAATACTTAAAATAGGAATTGACATGAAGGTGATTCTGTATCTATTGATGACAGCCAGATTAGTGAATGAGATATATGGGGAAGTATTCAGTGGGGAATTTATTGTAAATCTTGAAAAGAATGTGAAGCATTCTCAAATGGAAACAGAATCCGTGGAGGGTGTGGGGAATTTTATATGGCTGATGAATTTACATATGAATGCAATTGCAGGAATGTCGTTAATGGATATTATTTCAGGACGTATTCCAGAACCTGTCAGTTTGACTGCTTTGGCAACAGACTGTGGTAAAACAATTCTGAAACTGCGCGAGGGAGATAAGCTTTGCTTTACAGAAAAGTACGTATTCCGATTTCCGGATACCAAGGGGAGGGATATTGGCGTGGAGCTGAAAGTATTCGTAGACAGCAGTTATCTCAAAATTATATGCCTTGTTGAGAATAAACCTTGCATTTGTTTTGAGGGGGAGAGCAATGATCCCAGGAAGCGGTATCGTAAAAAAGACGGTATTCAGGTAATGGCAGTGAAAGATGATTCTATTGTCCACAGGTTATTTACTATGGCAAAAGATGAACATGGTTATTCTGTCATTTGTTCTTCCGATAATTGGAACAAGGTAATCCATGTGGAAGAAACAGATGTGGCTGCTTCTTTTTCTTTTAAAGAAAACGGATATTTATTAGAGTTTATAATACCCTGGACATTTATGGATATTAATGTGCAGAGGGATAAGGTGATTCCATTCAATATCAGTGCGGTAGTGGCTGATCCTGTAGTTAATGCCACTGCGAAAACCTGCAATCTTTTTAATAGGGAAGGGAATTTTTGGGATTTCCGAGGTGTGTACGGATTGGATTGTTTTAATTAAACTAAATTGAGTGTAATTATCACATAATCTGTCTTTTGCAAAACATGCTGCCAGAATTGCTGTCTTGGAAGAGGGGAAAATAGTAGAGATTGGTTCCCATGATGAGCTGTTTGCAAGGGATGGTATATATAAGCGTATGTTTTTGCCGCAAATGAAAGCAGTTATAGGTAAGGAAAGATAGATTGTTGAAGAAATCTGCAGGATTCAGTGTGGGTAATTGTATTTTGCTGTATTGAAATGCTGATTTTCAGAGAAGAATATGGATATAATGAATGCTCCTGGTGTAAGATATATACTGTCAGACATCAGGAGCGTTTTATGTTTTGTAGAAGTTAAACAAGGTGCCGAAGCGTATTTTCTGCGTTCTGCATGCATCCTTGTGACAATTCAGTGGGCTGTCTGAGCTGTTGTCTGCTGTTGCAGGATATCTGCAATATTGGTTTTGGGACAATTGTAATTTCTTCCAGGTTATGTTACAATGTAAAAACATGCAGAGCTTTCTTAAGGATAAGAGGGTGCATAAATGCCTTTCATCGTGCAATGGCCATATCGTTAACGTGCTGATGAAATTCAGGCTGTGTACATGTGAGTATCGATTATCTGCACTGCCCCGAGGGGATGGGCGCTGCAGCAGGCGCAAAATGGAATGAAAAACGGGAGGAGTTTTATGAGGAAATCAGTGAGTTTGATAGCCGTTTTCCTGTTGGCAGGTCTGCTGGCAGGCTGCGGCCAGGAGCCGGAGGTTACCAACAGCAATTTGAGTGAGATGAACGTGGATAAGTATGTTACTTTGGGAGACTACAGTAATATCAGTATTTCCGTAGAACCGGTGGAAGTGCAGCAGAGCCAGTGGGACGAGCTGACGCTGGCAGTGTATCAAAGCTATGTGACGGCAGAGAACGGCGGAGTTACGAACCGGGCGGTTGAGGAGGGCGATATCGTTATTATAGACTACGCGGGGAAGAAGGATGGGGTTGCCTTTGAAGGGGGGACTGCCTCCAATGCGAATCTCACCATTGGCTCCGGACGGTTTATCGATGGTTTTGAAGAAGGACTGATAGGCGTTATGCCGGGAGAAACAGTGGACTTGAACCTGGCGTTTCCAGACGATTTCAGAAATGAAGAATTGGCAGGACAGCCGGTGGTGTTCACTGTGACGGTACATTTTATTCTTCCCGCTGCTGATGAAATGGTAGATTCCGTAGTGGCGGCACTGGGCGTTCCGGACGTGAGTACAGTGGAAGAGCTGCGGCAGTATGTCTATGATTATCTTCAGGAAAGTGCAGATGCCGGTTATCGCTATCAAGTGCAGAATGCTCTTATGGAAGAGCTGCTGAGTCAATGTGTGGTGGATGAATTACCTGAGAGTTTCGTGGATTCCTATCACGATGGGATATACAACAGCCTTGCCAATGTTGCGGCAGGCTATGGGGTGGACGCGGAAACCTATGCCAATACCATGGGAATGACCAGCGAGGATTATGTGAGCCATTTTTCTTTGCTGCAGGCAAGGCAGGATGTGCTGCTGCAGGCGATTGCAATTAAGGAACAGCTGACGGTATCAGATGAAGAGCTGCAGGAGAAATTGGAAGCGGAGGCTGCAGCTGCCGGTACTACGATAGAAGAATTGCTGGGCAGCTATGACAGGGAGGAATACCGCAATTATGTAATGAGTGAAAAGGTGATGGACTTCCTGATAGAAAAGGCGGATATTACAACGCCTTAAGTATAAAAAGCATAAAAATGTAAAAAGCATAAAAATGTAAAAAGCATAGAAATATAAAAAGCATAGAAATATAAAAAGCATAGAAATATAAAAAGCATAAAAATATAAAAAGCATAAAAATATAAAAAGCATAAAAATGTGAAAAGCAAAAAATAAATAAGCAAAAAATAAATAAGCAAAAAAATAAAAGCAGAAAAGAGGTAGCTATGGGAACGGAATCTAATGCAAGATTACATTTGACAGACATTAAGGAGCTTTACCGCAATCGTGAAAATTACATTGGCAGGGAAGTCACAGTGGGCGGCTGGGTCAGAAGCAACCGGGATTCTAAGAATTTCGGCTTCCTTATTATCAACGATGGTACTTTTTTTGAAACCCTGCAGGTGGTGTATGGAGATAAACTGCCTAATTTTGAAGAGCTGTGTAAAATGAATGTGGGAGCGGCGCTGGTTGTAAAGGGCACTATTGTGGAGACACCGAATGCAAAGCAGCCTTTTGAAATGCAGGCAGCGGAGGTACTGGTGGAAGGGCCTTCCACAACAGATTATCCGCTGCAGAAAAAGCGTCATACATTTGAATATCTGCGCACTATTTCACATCTGCGTCCCCGGACGAACACATTCCAGGCGGTTTTCCGGGTGCGTTCGCTGATTGCCTATGCGATTCACAGTTTCTTCATGGAGAGGGGATTTGTATATGTGCATACTCCCATTATTACAGGGAGCGACTGCGAGGGTGCGGGGGAGATGTTCCAGGTGACCACTTTGGATATGGAGAAGCTTCCTGTGGACAAGGACGGCAAGGTTGATTACAGCAGGGACTTTTTCGGAAAACCCACCAACCTTACGGTCAGCGGACAATTAAATGTGGAAACATATGCTTTTGCGTTTAAAAATGTGTATACCTTCGGCCCTACCTTCCGGGCGGAGAATTCCAACACCACAAGACATGCGGCTGAATTCTGGATGATTGAGCCGGAGATGGCTTTTGCGGATCTGCAGGATGACATGATGCTTGCAGAGGGGATGTTAAAATATGTCATTAACTATGTGCTGGAAAATGCGCCGGAGGAGATGGCATTTTTCAATCAGTTTGTGGATAAGGGACTGATTGAGCGGCTGCAGCATGTGGCTGATTCGGATTTTGCCCATGTCACCTATACGGAGGCTGTTGAAATCCTTGAGAAGCATAATGATGCTTTTGATTATAAGGTATCCTGGGGCTGTGATCTGCAGACCGAGCATGAGAGATATCTCACGGAAGAGGTGTTCAAGCGCCCGGTATTTGTGACGGACTATCCTAAGGAGATTAAGGCTTTTTATATGAAGTTAAATGCGGACGGTAAGACCGTAGCTGCTATGGACTGCCTGGTGCCGGGAATCGGCGAGATTATCGGCGGAAGCCAGAGAGAGGATAAGCTGGAAGTTCTGGAACAGAGGATGGAAGAGATGGGGATGAGGAAAGAGGACTATGCTTTCTATTTGGATTTGCGCAGATTCGGTTCCGTAAGACATGCAGGCTTTGGATTGGGATTTGAGAGATGTGTCATGTACCTCACAGGCATGAGTAATATCCGTGATGTGATTCCTTTCCCCAGAACAGTGAATAATTGCGAATTATAGGCTAATTCTTAATTTTTTATTTCATAATGAAAAATGGAGTGAAGTGTGGTATGCTAGTCTCATGAGAAAAAAAGAGAAAACCATATGTAACTTCATATTGTCTGTAAGCCTTGCGGCAGCACTGTTAGGCGCAGAGGGATGGGGAACATTGGCGGTGGAGGCGACATCCGTCAGTGATATCCAGAATCAGATCAAAGCCGATCAGGACAAAATCAATGCGCTTTACAATCAGATCGTAGGTCTGGAGAGTGCGCAGGATCTGATACAGGAGGAAATCGATGACCTGAATGCCGAGATTGTAAATACCATGACCAGTATCGGCATGAAGGAAGATGAGATTGCTCAAAAGGAGAAGGAAATTTCCGGGAAAGAGGGGGAAATTTCTACAAAGAAGGAAGAAATCGCCCGGAAGAAGGTTCAGATTGAAGAGACAGAGGCAGAGTATGAGGCGGCTGTTGTAAGGGAGGACACGCTGCGAGAGAATATTGCCGCATGTACCAAGATGATCTATGAGACGGGAGAGGACACCATTTTGAATGCTCTGCTGGAAGGCAAGGGCTTTGCCGGTGTACTCAACCGTATGGATCATATAGAGAAGATGTATGAATATGAGAGGAATCTGCTTTTATCGTATATAGACATGAAGAACCAGGTACATGATCTGTGGGATCGCCTGGAGGAAGAGAAGGCCGGACTGGAGGCGGTGAAACAGCAGCTGGAAGAGGATAAGCAGGATCTGGAGACCCATAGAGAACAGTTGGAAGCAGATAAGGCGGAATTGAAGGTACAGAAGTCAAAGCTGGATACTATGCTGGCCAGGAAGAAGCAGGAGTCTGCCAATTATGAAGCGGAGATAGCAAGAGCCAGGCAGGATGCCGCAGTAGCGAAGGAAGCTTTGGAACGGGATCAACAGAGGCTGAAGCAATTGCAGGCATCTGCTTCCAAGCCGACTCTTCCCACTTATACTCCTACGGATTATTCTACAGCCATTGACAATGCCTCCGGCAGTGATCTGGGGAAGCAGATTGCCAATTTTGCTTGCCAGTATATAGGAAACCCTTATGTATATGGCGGAACCAGCCTGACGGACGGTGCGGATTGCTCGGGTTTTACATACAGGGTGTATAGTCAATACGGATATTCGCTTCCAAGAACCTCTACCCAGCAGCAGAGTGTGGGAACGGGAGTGAGTTATGCAGAAGCGCAGCCCGGAGATATTATATGTTATGAGGGGCATGTGGCAATTTATATCGGAAGCGGGATGATCGTGCATGCCAGCAATAGTAAGCCCTATCCCAGCGGCGGCATTAAAGTCAGCCGGGCTGACTACAAGACCATTCTGACAGTGCGCAGGATCATAAATTGACAGGAGGAAGCGGTTGTCGTGAAGATAATTATTGCCGGCGACGGCAAGATGGGGGCGATACTGACCCGTCAGCTGTCAGCCGAGGGGGATGACTTGACTTTGATAGATTCCAATCCGAAGGTGCTGGAATCCAGCGAAGTGCGTTATGATGTTATGGTAGTGCAGGGAAATTGTGCTTCTATGGAGACGTTGCAGGCGGCAGGTGTGGAGGAGGCAAATCTGCTCATTGCCATGACAGGACAGGATGAGGTGAATCTCCTGTGCTGCATGACTGCCCATGGTCTGAACCCTGATATTCATACCATTGCAAGAGTGCGTAACCCGGAATATGCGGTACAGATATATGAGATGCGTGAAATGTTTGCGCTGTCCATGACGGTGAATCCGGAGCGGCAGGCGGCAGCGGAGATAGAGAGGCTGTTAAAGTATCCTGGTTTCCTTAAAAGGGATACTTTTGTCAAGGGACGTGTGGAGATTGTGGAGCTGCGTTTAGACGGCAGCAGTAAGCTCTGCAATGTGGCATTAAATGATATGGCTCCTATTGTCAAGTGCCAGATTCTGGTATGCGCTGTGCTTCGGGACGGCAAAGCAGTGGCGCCGGACGGAAATTTTGTGTTGCGGGAAGGAGACCGGATTTTCGTAACGGCCTCCACGGATACGCTGGCAGTTTTGCTGAAAAATCTGGGGGTCATTACCCATAAGGTGAAAAGAGTCATTCTGTGCGGCGGCGGACGGGTCAGTTATTATCTGGCGAAGCTTCTGGAAAAAAGCGGTATGGGGGTGCAGATTATAGAGAGGGATTTTGATCGGTGTGAACAGCTTGCGGCAATGCTGCCGGCTGCCAGTGTGATACATGGGGATGCCAGCAGCCGTTTCCTGTTGGAAAGCGAAGGATTCTCTGATTGCGATGCCCTTGTCACTATGACCGGATTGGATGAACTGAACATGATTATCTCGCTGTATGGCACCGGCAGCCATATTCCCCAGGTGATTACCAAGCTTGGGCGTACAGATGATACGAATATTTTCGGCGACTTGTCGCTGGGCAGTATTGTTTCTCCAAGGGAGTTATGCTGTAATACAATTGTGCAGTATGTAAGGGCTATGAAGAATCAGGCCGGTGCTGCCCTGACGGTGCATACCATTGCAGACGGGCAGGCGGAGGCAATGGAATTTCTGGCTGAGAAGGGAACCAGGCATTGCGGTGAGCCGCTGAAGAAACTGCGGCTGAAAAGGGGTGTTTTGGTGGTATGTATTGTGAAAGGGCCGAAGCTGGAGATACCTAATGGAGAGTCCAGCTTTTATGAAGGTGATACGGTAATTATTGTCACCAGCAAGGGGAAAGGAATCTATCAGCTGAATGATATATTTGAATAGATAGAAATTTTTGGATAAAGGAATATCAGATAGAGAAGTATTAGATGAAGAAATATCGGATAGAGAAGCATTAGAAGAGGAATATCAGATAGAGAAGTATTAGATGAAGAAATATCGGATAGAGAAGCATTAGAAGAGGAAGTATCGGATAGAGAAGTATTAGATGAAGGAATATCAGATAGAGAAGTATTAGATGAAGAAATATCGGATAGAGAAGCATTAGAAGAGGAAGTATCAGATAGAGAAGTATTAGATGAAGAAATATTGAATAGCGGAATCGAGGCTATGTTATGAACTATAAAATGATGGGGAGATTTGTGGGCAAGATACTGCTTGTGGAGGCGGTCTTCATGGTGCCCGCAATGTTGATCAGTCTGTGGGAAAAGGAGTATGCCGCAGTATGGGCCTTTCTGTGGAGTATTCTTGCGGTTATGACAACGGCAGGGTTATTGCTGTTGCTGTGCAGGGGAGCCAGGAAGCTTTTTCTGGCGAAAGATGGTTTGGCTTGTGTGGGCATCTGCTGGATTGTTATGAGTCTGCTGGGATGTCTGCCTTTTTATCTCTCAGGAGCAATTCCCAGTCTGATTGATGCGTTTTTTGAGATTGTATCAGGGTTTACCACCACAGGATCCAGTATTCTGCCGGCGGTGGAGGGGCTGCCGAAGGGAGTTCTGTATTGGCGGAGTTTCAGTCATTGGCTGGGGGGAATGGGTGTGCTTGTGTTCCTGTTAGCAGTGTCTTCTGTGGGGGGCGATGACAATGGTTATACCATGCATCTGCTCAGGGCGGAGAGTCCGGGGCCTAATGTGGGTAAGCTGGTGCCGAGGATGAAGAAGACAGCAAGTATCCTGTACTTGCTGTATATTATCCTGACAGTGATAAATGTGGTGTTTCTTCTGCTGGGAGACATGTCACTGTTTGAAGCGGTCTGTACAGCGTTTGGTACAGCCGGAACAGGAGGATTTGGAATTAAAAATGACAGTATCACCAGTTACAGCCCTTATATTCAAAATGTCTGTACCGTATTCATGCTCTTGTTCGGAGTTAATTTTACCTGCTACTATTTATTGCTGCTCCGGCAATTTAAGAATGTGCTTCTGGATGAAGAGTTAAGGCTGTATCTGGGGCTGGCTTTGGGAAGTATCATACTGATTGTTATAAATCTGAAGGGATTTTATGCCACATTAGGGGAAACAATCAGACATGCGGCGTTTCAGGTGGTGTCTATTATTACATCCACAGGCTATGCCACAACGGATTTCGATCTGTGGCCGGGGTTTTCCAAGGCAATTCTGCTCAGTCTTATGATTATTGGAGCCTGTGCAGGCAGTACGGGAGGCGGCTTTAAATGCGGGCGCGTATTATTGGTAATCAAAAGTCTGCGCAGAAGTGTGCGCCAGGTAGTGCATCCTCAAAAGGTTCAGGTGGTGAGGGTCAATGGCCAGCCGGTAGGTGAGAAGGTGCTTCAGAATACGAACGCTTACCTTGCGGCATATGTGATTATCATTATACTCAGTTATCTGCTGGTTTCTATAGACGGGTTTTCAATCACAACAAATCTCTCCGCCGTATTAACCTGCTTCAATAATATTGGGCCGGGCTTTGAAGTAGTGGGGCCTACCTGCAATTTTGCAGCATACAGCACCTTTTCCAAACTGGTGCTGATTATGGATATGCTTGCCGGAAGGCTGGAAATTTTCCCTATTTTAATTTTGTTCTCCAGGAGTACCTGGCGGCATCGGTGAGAACGTAATCATTCAAAGTATGATAAGCTCCGCAGGAATGTGATTTTGACTTGCATTATGGTTTTGAGCAGGGCATGATTTTTCGGTGGGATTATTTTGGAGGCACTCTTTGGATTGGTGGAAAGGGTGCCGATTTTGTCGGAAAAAAGTTACATTTCATTCTGTCACTGTAATCGGAGAGTTGTGCTTCACCTGTCATATCGGAAAAGGTCTGCAGGTATGCGAAGAAAAAGTGGTTGCAGGGATCGAACAAGTGTGCTATAAATATTGTAAGGATGATTGAGTATCGAGGGGCAGTAACATACTTTCTTAACAGTTCATTATGAAGAGGACAGTGGTTATCATTATAGCAAATTGCTGCAGAATGCAGGAACCATAAGGGGAGGGAGAAAATGGCGGAACAGAAAATTGTGGAAAAAGCCAGAAAAATACTGGTTGATGAACTGGGGTATCCTGATCCTGCCGATTGCGGCGGATATGACGGAAACGGACTGGTAATGTATGCACAGGATGATTATAAAAAGAATATGGAATTAGAAAACCTGTTAAAATATGCCAGTAAATGTTCTTCCTCTGAGGCCAGAGATAAGCTATGGACAGCTTCGGCCGATTATGGGCGGCCGGAGTTCGTAATTGTGAACAACCAATCTAATCTGGCGATTGTGATTGAATGTAAACCGGAAAAAAAGACGTCTCTGCTGATTAGCCCCATACTGCGCGATAAGAAAATGCTGCCGGTGAGGGGAGATATTATCGGAAAATATGCTGCAGATGGGGCGGTGCATTATGCCAGGTTCTTATCTAAGGAATATGATGTGATTGCAATAGGAATATCAGGTATTCCGAATGAGGATGCTCTGAATATTAAGACTTTTTTCTGGAAAAGGAACCAGAGTCTGCAGTTTACGGAAGAAGGGGAGAGCAAACTCTGCTATGGCCCTTTTTATGATTTGAAATTGGATCGGTTATTTCCATATGAGTATTATGTCAGTTTTGTAAAAAATGAGACGGGTCATATTATAAAAGAGTTCAACGAGGAAAAGGCAGCCTTAGCGGCAACGGAACTAAATATTATGCTGGATGCTTCCTCGGTCAATCCGCTGGTAAGGGCATTGCTGATTTCCGGACTTCTGCTTGCCTTGAGGGATAAGACATTCCAGACTACATATGATAACAGAGATATTCCTGTAAGCGAAATTCAGACGAATTTGAAAAATGCAATTATGCGAGTCATTAATTCCAGTGATATTGATGATGAATATAAGAAGCAGGTGCTGCGGGATAAATTTACCGATACATTTAACCAACAGGAATTGCTTGAAAATAATGCGGATAAACTCAGACAGGTGCTGAAAAAGCTCCATGAAACTATTTATCCATGCCTGAATGGAGACTATGATATAGATATTATCGGTAAGTTTTACCATGAATTTTTGCGGTATGCAAAAAACGGAGCCAATAACGGAATTAAATTGACGCCTTCTTTTATAACGGATTTATTTTGTGAGCTGGCTGAACTTGAAGTGGCGGATACTGTTCTGGATCCCTGCCTGGGTACCAGCGGATTCCTGATTGCCGCAATGAATCATCTATATTTGCTGGCAGAAGAGATGACGCAGGAAGAGATAGATGCATTCTTTGATAAAGTGATTACAGAGGGGAAGCTTGAGGCTAAGGAAATCCGTCTCATGAAGAATCATAATAAGGCATATTATGGAAGTGAGTGTTTTACCGTAAAAGATGTAAAAGAATATATCAGGAAGCATCAATTGGTTGGGTGTGAAAGCGATCCTACCATGTATGCTCTGGGTTGCTCCAATATGATTCTTCGCGGAGATGGCAAATCCAATATCCTGCATGGGGATTGTATGAAGCTGCAGGATAAAATAAGGAATTTTCATGCCACAGTCGGCATGATGAATCCGCCTTACAGCGAAACGGCATATAATATACTGGATTTTGTCTATATGCTGTGCGGAGCCGTTCAGAGGGGGAAGAGAACTGTAGTAATTGTACCGACTTCCTGTGCTCATTCAGACGATTATCTGGAGCTGCGGAACAGAATTCTGAAGGAAAATACGCTGCTCGGAGTCATGAGTATGAATCTGGAACTCTTCAAGGGAATTGCAGGTACGATTGCATGTATTATGGTTTTTAAGTCAGGTATACCCCATGATTTTAGCAAAGCGGTCTATTTTGGTAACTGGAAAGAGGATGGATTTATCTGGCATAAAACTTTGGGAAGGATTCCTGATAAAGAACATGTAATGTATTCCATGCTTCCAGGGGAATATCGGGAAAGATGGCTGAAATCTTTTGGAAGTGAGGGAGTGGATGATTCCTATGGCATATGGAGGAAACTGACCAGGGAAGCTTCCGGTGAATGCCGGGATGAATGGCTTTGGGAGTACTTTGTTGAAACGGATTATACATTACTGACACAGGCGGATTTTGAAGAAGTAGTGAAGGAGTACATGATTTATTCATTCAGGCAGTTGACATTGGAGGAGGTGGATGAGTAATGGCAAATGTTTCTCTTAACACATTATTTTTTGTAAAATACGGGAGCGACCTTGAGTTAAATAAGCAGATACAGAGTCCTGATGGAATTTATTTTGTTTCAAGAAACAGAAATAACAATGGTGTGGTTGCCAGAATTCTACCCCCGGAAGGGATTGCTCCAAATCCCGGAAATACAATTTCCGTGCCTTTGGGGAGCAGTTCTGCCTTATACGCCTTTTTGCAGGAAGCACCATATTATTCAGGGAGAGATTTGGCGTATCTTGTTCCCAGAGTGCCTATGAGTAAGCAGGTGATGCTTTATTATTGTATGTGCATTCGGGCGAATAGATACAAATTCAATTGGGGGAGACAGGCCAATAAGTCCATTGGTGACATTATGATTCCTTCACCTGCAGATATTCCTTCATGGGTTGATAAAACGGAGATAAAGGATTTTTATGCATATAAGAATCCGTTTGTTGATGCAATGCCTCTGGATTTGTTTTCTGTTTTATGGCATGAATTTACTTATGATGATATTTTCTGCCTTGAAAGAGGAGAATCTTATTATAGAAAATATTCAAAAAAAGGAAAAATTCCATATGTCAGTGCCAGTGAAACAAATAATGGGGTAACAGGGTATGTGGATGTATCTAACCGGGAGGGAAATCTGCTGGTAATTAATTATGATGGAAGTGTAGCTTCGGCGTTTTATCAGGCGAAACCTTTCTTTGCCAGTGAAAAGGTGGTCACTGCCCGGCTGCTTGGCAGGGAGTGGAATCCGTTTCTTGCAATGTTTGTTATTACAGTGATCCAGCTTGAGAAGGCCAGGTATAATTATGGATATAAATGGTCAGTGGAAAAGCGTATGAGAAAAAGTAAAATTGCGCTTCCTGCCGTGAAACGGAATGAATTTGACTATATACCCGACTATGATTTTATGGAAGCCTATATAAAACGCCTGAAATTTTCCAAAGGCTTACAAATGCATTTGCAAACGAAGTAAAATGCCAATGAAAGAGAAACGTAATTAAAAAGAAATATTGGAAACGCAGGAAAGATCAAAGGTATATAAAATATTAGAAACAGGCAGGATAGAGAGATGCGGCGTATCATTATGATGGTGCTCAGGCTGTTCCTGAAAGCGCCCTATTATTTGTATTGTATTGGAAAGTGCGGAAGAAGAGAAGATATTAGTCTGGAAGAGGCATACGCATGTGTGAAGAAGGTGACCAAGGCTGCAAATCGAGCCGGAAAGGTCAATATAGAAGCATGTGGGACGGAGAATATTCCAAAGGAGAACGGCTTCATATTTTTTCCCAATCACCAGGGAATGTTTGATGTGCTGGTGTTTCTGGACTCCTGCCCGGTGCCCTTTTCTTTTGTGATTAAAAAGGAAGCCAGTAATATTATATTGTTAAAGCAGGTAGTTGCGGCATTGAAGGCCATTCCAATTGACAGGGAGGATTTGAAACAGTCTCTTCAGGTGATTAACAAAATGGCGGATGAAGTGAGGAGGGGACGCAATTTCCTGATTTTTGCGGAGGGCACACGGAGCCGGAAGGGAAATGAACTTCTGCCGTTTAAGGGAGGTACATTTAAAAGTGCGGTGAAGGCAAAATGTCCGATTGTGCCCTGTGCTTTGATTGATTCTTTTAAACCGTTTGACGAGAAATCCATTGCGCCCGTGAAAGTGAAATTGATTTACTTAAAGCCCATGTGCTATGAGGAATATGCTTCTATGAAGACTAATGAAATTGCTGCGGAGGTAAAGAGCAGAATCGAGGCGGCAATCAGGGAACATATGGAGCGTGGGGGGAACTGACTAAGTATTTTATGATGCAGACAGAGGGGAAAGAATACGTATTATGTACCAATTTGAGAAGATAAACAAAAAATTGCTGGGTTCCCATGTAGAAGAAGAGCTGATGAATTATATCTTGAGTGAACCGGTGGAAATCGGGAATAAGATTCCAAACGAATTTGAACTGGCAGAAAAATTCGGCGTGGGAAGAAGCACCATACGGGAAGCGGTAAAAGGATTGGTGACAAGAGGAATATTGGAGGTTCGCAGGGGAGCCGGAACTTATGTGATCAGCACCAGCACATTGGAAGAAGACCCATTGGGCCTCACAAAACTGGGAGATCGCTATAAGCTGGCACTGGAGCTTCTGGATGTACGTATGATGCTGGAACCGGATATTGCGGTTATGGCATGCAGGAACATTACAGAGGAAGAAAAGGTGGAGCTGAACCTGCTGTGCGGTCAGGTGGAAGAATTGTATATTAGTGGAAAAAATCATGCGGACAAGGATGTGGAGTTCCACACACATATTGCAAAATGCAGCAGGAACAGGGTGGTGGAGATTTTGATACCTATTATTGACACTGCGGTTCTGACTTTTGTGAATCTGACCCACCGGCAGTTGATGAAAGAGACATTGGAAACCCATAGAGCAATTACAGATTCAATTATAAAGGGGGATGCTGTGGGGGCAAAGGCTGCTATGATCATACACTTGAATTACAATAGACAGAGAATTTTGCAGATATATGAAGAACATTTACAAGATAACGAAAATCAATAAGAACGTGTCGGATTTTGAATTACAAAATGCAGCAGAAATTTCAAGTACATTCGTAAGAGGAATTATATCAATTACTGGGACACCAGATGAGCTGAGATTTCGGGCAAGTTAAGTTCAAGTAATTCAAGGCTTCGGGCAATTTAAGACATCAGGCAATTTAAGACATCAGGCAATTTAAGACATCAGGCAATTTAAGTCTTCGGGCAAGTTAAGTTCAAGTAATTTAAGTCTTCGGGCAATTTAAGACATCAGGCAATTTAAGTCTTCAGGTCATTTAAGACTTCAGACAAGTTAAAACTTCATATAAGCTAAGACTTCAGATAAGTTAAAATTTCAGACGGATCAATACATCAGATGAATCCGGTCGTGCCATTCAAAAAACATTTCGATAAGGCGGTATATTCTGTATTAAAAATCCTTAATTGTTAAAATAGACGAAAAATAGATGCCGTAGTAATGTAGATTGTAGCAGTTTTTGTGAAAAAGGTAGAAAAAGGGAAATATACATCAGATGTATTGACTAGAATGTACAAATTATATAGAATATGAATTAGAAAACATTAGACGTCTGATGAATCGAATGGAATTACTGGCAAACTAAAGTAAAACTACCAAAGGGAAAAGTGAATAGTCTGGCTGAAAATGCCATAGGCTAAAGCAGAAGGAAAAAATCGAATAAAATCAGGAGGTGTCAGGTATGGCGGGTGAAGTAGCTGCGTTGAATCCCACCAGGTTAATTATTGCTGCGGTGCTGGGATTGGTGATTTTGTTGGTACTTATTATTAAATTCAAGATTCATGCAATGGTTTCAATTCTTCTCGGAGCATTGTCCATCGGCTTGATAGCAGGAATGCCCTTTGAGGACATTATCACGGCGGTGAATGACGGTATTGGCAACACATTGAAAGGGATTGCGCTGTTGGTGGGGCTGGGCTCCATGTTCGGCGCTATATTGGAAGCTTCCGGCGGAGCACAGTCCATAGCGGTTACATTGGTAAATAAATTCGGCGATAAAAGAGCAGCCTGGGCGCTGGGAATTACAGGATTGGTAATTGCAATGCCGGTATTTTTTGACGCCGGTCTGATTATACTGATTCCTCTGGCATTTTCACTGGCAAAGAGAACAAAACGTTCTTCCCTGTTTTATGTGATTCCGCTGCTGGCAGGACTGGCTGTGGGACACGCGTTTATACCGCCTACGCCAGGTCCTGTATTGGTGGCTACCATGTTGAATGTAGAACTGGGCTGGGTTATTTTAGTAGGAGTGTTCTGCGGTATTTGTTCCATGGTGGTTGCCGGACCGGTTTGGGGAGCTTATTGCGGCAGAAAATACAATATTCCGGTTCCTGATCATGTTGCAAAACAGGAGGATCTGGACGAATCCAAGCTGCCGGGTTTTGGCTTGATTGTTGGAATTATACTTATTCCTCTTGTGCTGATTGTACTGGATTCTATTACCGGTGTTGTTCCGGCTTTGGCTCCGGTGCAGCCAATATTCGGATTTCTGGGTGAGCCCTTTGTAGCGCTGCTTCTGGCAACAATTGTGGCAATGTTTGCATTGGGAACCAGATATGGCTATTCTCTGCCGGAGTTGGAAAAGATAATGACAAAATCATTGGAGCCTACAGGGCTGATTCTGCTGGTAACAGCTTGCGGAGGTGTTCTTCGCTATATGCTCCAATATTCCGGATTGGGTGATGTAATTGGCAATGCAGTGTCATCTGCCAGTCTTCCGTTGGTTTTGGTTGCATTTATTGT
Source organism: uncultured Acetatifactor sp. (assembly GCA_910584435.1). Classification (GTDB taxonomy): domain Bacteria; phylum Bacillota; class Clostridia; order Lachnospirales; family Lachnospiraceae; genus Acetatifactor. The sequence continues at coordinate 39,755 of CAJUAP010000024.1, read as the reverse complement.
TGCTGCATTGGTGAGGATTTGTGTGGGCTCCGCAACTGTGGCTATGACAATGGCAGCCGGTATTGTTGCTGCAATGCCGGGCATCTCTGAACTGTCTCCTCTGTATCTTGCCTGTGTAACAGCAGCAGTGGCAGGCGGCGCAACGGTTTGTTCTCATTTTAATGATTCCGGTTTTTGGCTTGTGAAATCACTGGTGGGATTGGATGAGAAGACGAATCTGAAGACATGGACAATTATGGAGACATTAGTGGGCGGCACAGGTTTTCTTGTGGCATTGGTAATATCATGCTTTGCTTAATTAAAACAGTCTCGGAACGGAAGCCGCCACAAAGGGGGCAGGAGTGGAGAGACCGGAACAAGTTCCCGCAAGCGGGAACTCTAAATAAGAAATTAAAAACGGTCTCGGAACATAGGTGCCCGGAAGGAAATTTCAGCTGCGCCCTCTGCAGATGAAATTTCCTTCCCTGGATAGGGTGCCGGAGTGGAGAGACGGAACTGGAATAGGAGGAAAAAAGATGGAGTTAAGAAGTCAGGAAATGCGTAAGCTGGCGCCGGAGCTTGATCCTTTGCGCATTGGAACCGGTTGGAAGCCGGAAGATTTGGAGAAACCGCAGATTCTAATTGAGAGTACGTTTGGAGACAGTCATCCCGGAAGCGGACATTTGGATGTATTGGTGGAAGAAGTGCGTAAGGGAATCGAAGAGGCAGGCGGACATGGCGCACGCTATTTCTGCACAGATATCTGTGACGGAGAAAGCCAGGGAACGGACGGCATTAATTTCAGCCTGGCCAGCCGGGAAATGATTACGAATATTATCGAAATACATGCCAATGCCACCCCTTTTGACGCCGGTGTTTATCTTGCCAGTTGTGATAAGGGAATGCCGGCAAATTTGATGGGGCTGGCAAGAGTTGATATTCCTGCAGTGGTGGTGCCTGGAGGAACCATGAATGCCGGGCCTGAAATGCTGACGCTGGAACAGCTTGGGATGTATAGTGCAAAATTTCAGCGTGGAGAAATCGATGAGGAGAAATTAAATTGGGCGAAATGCAATGCCTGTCCCAGCTGCGGTGCATGCTCCTTTATTGGAACGGCTTCCACAATGCAGATTATGGCGGAAGCATTGGGGCTGGCGCTTCCGGGAAGTGCACTGATGCCGGCCACAAGTCCTGATTTGCTGAATTACGCAAGACAGGCAGGAATCCAGGCGGTGAAACTGGCACTGACGCCCGGAATGCGTCCAAGCGATATTGTCACCGAGAAAAGTTTTGAAAATGCAATTCTGGTGCACGCAGCTATTTCAGGCAGTACCAACTGTCTGCTGCACATTCCGGCGCTCGCTCATGAATTTGGTTATGATATTACCGGGGAATCTTTTGACCGTCTGCACAGGAATGCACGTTATCTGCTGAATATCCGGCCGGCAGGGAAGTGGCCGGCGGAATGCTTCTATTATGCCGGGGGTGTTCCTGCTGTTATGGAGGAGATTAAGGGACACCTGCATTTGGATGTTATGACAGTGACGGGAAAAACATTGGGAGAGAACCTGGAAGAACTGAAGAAGAATGGATTTTATGAGCGCTGCGATAAATGGCTTCAGGAATTTGGCAAGCGATACAATGTAAATATTACGAAACAGGATATCATTCGTCCTTATGATAATCCAATCGGCACGGATGGAAGCATTGCGATTCTCAAGGGGAATCTGGCGCCGGGGGGGGCGGTTATTAAGCATACGGCATGTCCGAAGGAAATGTTTAAGGCTGTATTACGGGCAAGGCCGTTTGACAGCGAAGAAGAGTGTCTGGATGCGGTTCTGAAGCATAAGGTGCAAAAGGGTGAGGCAGTATTTATCCGTTACGAGGGACCCAAGGGGAGCGGAATGCCTGAGATGTTCTATACTTCGGAAGCAATCAGCAGCGACAAGGAATTGGGAAGAAGTATTGCCCTTATTACAGACGGACGATTTTCCGGCGCATCCACGGGACCGGTGATTGGCCACTGCAGTCCGGAGGCAGTGGATGGCGGACCGATTGCGCTGGTGGAAGAGGGAGACTTGATTGAAATTGATGTGATGGAGAGGAAATTAAATATCATCGGCATCCATGGGGAAGAGAAGACACCTGAGGAAATAGCACAGGTATTGAAGGAAAGGCGGGAGAACTGGAAGCCCAGAGCGCCAAAGTATCAAAAGGGTGTGCTCAGACTGTTCAGTGAACATGCGGTAAGTCCTATGAAGGGAGCGTACCTGGATTATTAAGGAAAGTATATTTTTAAAAGTATATTTTTGAAAGTATTTTTGAAGGTATATTTTTATATAGGCACATTTAAAATAGATATAATTAAAATAGATACGGATGCATAAAAGCAGCAGTTTCGGAAGAGGTTCTTTCCCACGCTCAGGTATCCTGCCGGATTCAGTTTCGAGCTGAAACACTGGCAGAGAACTGATACCAGAAACCAGAAACCGGGAAAGAGCCTTAGGTGGGACTTGCTGCTTTTGTGCCTAAAGCCTTCTGCGGAGGTTTGCAGCTGTGGACCGAGTGGACAGTAACTTTAAAATAGAGATTGCAGTAACAGTTCAGTGGTCTGCCTGAACTGTTACAGATTGTAATTGAAATCAGAAAATGAAAATTGTCAGTTTTGGGAATTGGTGGTATAATTCTAAAGTAAAGCAGCATGGCCGGTTCAGACCGTTGAGACGGTTTGTGTATGAGACACAGAGTGAAGCTGTATGTGTATGTCAGAAGCAGATAAGATGGATGTATGCCGGAAGCGGATCAAATTGCCGCAAGCTGCAATTGTTCAGGAGGTAACAGTGTGAAATTTGAACCCAAAACATTGGATTATGATTTAAGTCCCTATACGGGATTGACCAGAGAGAGCTGGCTGGAGGCGGGGAAGTATATGCTGGAAGGTATTTTCCGCCATATTAAGGATTTCCAGCAGCCTGTGGTTATGCCAAGGAAGGAGACGGAGATTACCTATCCCCATTTGAAGGCACCCCGGCGTACACAGGACATTCAGCGCACCGCAGAGGTTTTCGAGGGACTGACAAGAACCTTCTTTATTGCAGCGCCTTTGATTTCAAATATCCCCGATTTGGAAATCTGTGGTTATTCCATGGCGGAATACTATAAAAATCAAATTCTGCGGGTATGCACCAAAGGAGATGCGCTCTATGTCGGCACCTATGAGGATCAACAGGAAATTGCCGGACATGTGAACCCGTTTCAGGCATTTCAGCAGACCGTGGAAACCTGCGCTTTGGTCATATGTCTGTGGGTCAGCAGAGAACAAATATGGGAAACCTATACAAAGGAAGAGAAAGACGTAATTGCAGCGTTTCTGGAAGGGTATGCTCATGAGAACACGGTGCCGCAGAACTGGCGTCTTTTTAATATGCTGGATATGGCGTTCTTACATAGGGAAGGCTATCCTGTCAGAAAAGAAGTGATGCGTGATCATGCCCAGGCCGTTTTGAATTACTATGTGGGAGACGGCTGGTATCGGGACGGACATTCCTTTGACTATTATTCCTGCTGGGCATTTAATGTATATGCGCCTATCTGGAATCTATGGTATGGGTATGAATATGAACCGGAAATTGCACGCAGATTTGAGGACAATTCCAACCGGCTTATGGAGACTTATGGCGATTTCTTTGACCGGGACGGCTGGACAAATATGTGGGGGCGTAGTAATATTTACCGCAATGCCGCTTCCAGCGCCTTTGACGGAAATTTTCTGCTGAAGAACAGCAAAGCAGACCCTGGCAGAGCAAGGCGGATTTCCTCAGGCTCCCTGATGCAGTTTCTGGGAAGGGAGGATTTCCTGTATGACGGGATACCGACGCTGGGCTTTTATGGGCAGTTTTCGCCTCTGGTGCAGGGGTATTCCTGTGCGGAATCTCCTTTTTGGCTGGGGAAGGCTTTTTTATGTCTGCATCTGTCGGCAGATCATCCGTTTTGGACGGCAAGGGAAAATAACGGCACATGGGAAACTTTGGGTGCAAGGGAAGTCAAAGAGACCTGCCTTGATGGTCCGGCGCTGTGTTTTACCAATCATCAGGCAAACGGGGAAACCATACTGCGCACAGGGAAGGTGCTGAAGCGCCAGGGGGATATCCATGGCATGTGGAATTATGCCAAACTCAGCTATAATACCAAGTATCCCTGGGAAGCGGCGCCTGCAGATGAGGTTCCGGAGGAAAAAAGAGTGCTTGCGGGCGCAGAGGTGGAGGCGCAGCAGTATGTATGTAAGGATGTGGAGACACCGAAGGAAGGGCATGTGGTGCTGAAAACTGACATCACCGGAAAGGCAAATGTAACTTTCTGGCATGGACAGAAAGAGGGTATACTGTACCGCAGACAATTCTTTGATTACAGCCTGGATCGGGAGTGCCACTGGATACAGGCTGTCAATCTGGCAGATTTTCCGGTAGCCTACGGCATTATGCGGGTGGATAAATTGCGGCTGCATAAGGCACCGGCGGTTCTGACGCTTGGTTCCTATGGATTTCCGGACAATGGGACGGAAGTGATTGAGAAAACCTGCAAAGCCGCCAGGGCAATTATTTTAAAAGGCAGGGATGCAGTGGGATGTGAGAAGCAGATGGCCATGACCATTTATGATGGCTGGGAGGAACTATCCTTACTGCACCGGCAGGGAACCAATCCTGATTCCGAGCGGTCCATTGTTATCTATGCTTCCATGAGACGGAAAAAGCAGTATGGGGGATTTGAACCGTATATATTAATTTCACAGGTGATTACAAAAGAGAGCCATGAAGATTTTAAAGAAGAGGAGCTGTTCCCTGTCAGCGATGTGGTATACACAGATGCGGAAGGCTGCGGCAGTTACGGACCGGTGGTGCTTAAAATGAAGGACGGCAGCGTAAGAAAGGTGGAGTTCGAGGGGATGGAAGGGAGACTCATGCTGTAATCAATCCAATGTGGGCAGGGAGATGAAAAATGATGAATTTTTTGAAACGGTTTGCGGATAAGGGAAAGATGCAGAGCATGATAGTATCCCTGTGTATTCTGATGGTCTGTATAGGGACACAGCAGATGCAGACAGTGATATGGAACAGCGGTATTTATGAGTTTTCAAGGGATATGCTGGGCGTTGTGATGGCTGTGATCATATGTACAAATTATAAATGGAATGATTTTGTAAAATATAAAATTCCCTATATTGTCTGGAGTGTGCTGGGGATATTATTGGGTGTGATTCTGGTTCCCATGGCAATTGAGAGAAGACTGGATTTTCTGCTTGCGGATACCATAGTCATTGCATTGGGTATTTTTCTCATGGGCTATTGTGTGATTCACACATTTATTGCTTTTTTTCTTGAGAAATACCGCCCGAAGTTTTGCCGTCCGTTAATTATTATCTGGATAGTCATGTTTGTCTTGATGATTTTCTCCAGGAGCGAGTATTTATGGCCGCTTTGCTATTTTCTGCTGTTTTTATGTTATTATATGACAGAACAGACTTTGGCCCAGCGTGCTGGTGTGGTTCAGGGGCTGGTGAATGGCATGATTCTGGCATTTATTGTCATACAGGCACATTCTCTTCTGTTCCGGCCCTATGACAGACTTCGATACTATGGGAATTTCTGTAATCCCAATCATAATTGTATGTTTTTGTGCCTGTGCCTTGGAGCGATTCTGGCGAAGATTTTACTGGTAACCAAGGCGGATGCGAAAAAGGCAGTCCGCATTTTCTACTTTCTGCTGGCCGGTGCATGCTGTGCGTTTATATTTATGACAATGTCCCGTTCAGGCTACGTTGCCGCATTTGTGGTTGTGCTGCTGTTTTTGATTGCCTATTGTAATATTAAAGAGAAGAAAATTTTCTTCCGTACAGGGCTGCTGATGGTTGCTCTTTTTGTGGCGCTGCTGCCGGTGACATATCTGGCTGTCCGGTATATTCCAACCATCCATCCCCACGTCCTCTTCTATTTTCAGGAAGGATATTCGGAGGACAGGGTGCATTCCTGGGATGACCGGAATTCCGAAAAATTTACTACTTTTGGACAATTGCTGGAAGGCGCTCTTGGAAGGCTGGGAAATATTGTGAACTCATTGCTCCCGCTGCAGAGCAGGGATACGGAGCGGTTGGATTATGCAGGTTTTCTGGTTGCTTCCGGCGCAGATGATATTCCTTTCGTGGACCCGGATAAAATTCCTGCTCTGACGGAAGAAGAGGAAGGCAGCGCATTCCTGATACGGTATACGATTTATAAGTGGTATATTACGCACTTATCGTTAAGAGGGATGCCCTATGATGAACAGGGTTTTCAGCTTACGAAAGATCATTGGATTCAGGATACCCATAATATTTATCTGGATTACGGGATTAATTTTGGCTATCCTGTGATGATTTTGTTTACTGTTTTCATCTGGTGGGGCATTGGAAGGCTGTACCGTCAGGGAGCCAGGGGCAGGAATGCCGGGAAGTGGGCATGTCTGATGATTGTGCTGATTCCGCCTGTGTTTGGCATGTTTGAGTTTGCGTGGGGAGCAGGCATGATTTCAACGGTATCTTTGTATATATTATTTAAGGAGATGATTCTGTCTGAACAGCAGCCAAGAGAACCTAAAAGCCATTGATATTTGCTAAAAATGCTTGCCAAATGGCAGAAAATTTCATATGATGATATTACTTGCAGAAGATGAACGAATCTGGTAAGATGAAATAATATAATGATGGATGATATGGAATTTCATTTTATTGGATATACGCCAGGCAGAGAGAATGAGGTATGAGATGACAGGTGGAAGAAACAAAGTAAAGCTTATGAGGGCAGTTTCCCGGTTGGAGGAAACGGATTATTCTGCGGTACCGGAATTGAAGGATATGTACCGGCGGCTTGTGAAGGGCAGAAAGGAATTTGCTGAGATTTTTGACAAAAATATCAAGGCAGTCATGCAGATTAGCTCTCTTGATCTGACAATGCAGCATCAGACGGAGAAGATTATGGGTATCTCTAAAAGTGTGGAGAAGGCTTCGGAGGCCATCTTTGGTTCTGGGACAGGGGGCAGGAGCAACAGCCAGCATGAAGAGTTGACCAATACTATTGTCAGGGTTTCGGAGGAAACGGGAGAAGTATATGAGAAAATCGAAACCAGTCAAATTGAGTTGACGAGCATTAAGGAACTTTCCGAACAGACAATTTCAGTGTCCCATCAAATGAAGCAGGATATGGACAATTTGATACAGGTCATTGAACGTATGAACGAAGTCATCAAAGGAATTGGTTCTATTTCCATGCAGACAGATTTGCTTGCGCTGAATGCTTCCGTTGAGGCCGCCAGAGCAGGTGAAGCCGGCAAAGGATTCGCTGTGGTTGCAGGTAAGATACGGGAATTGGCGGAGCAGACACAATCTCTGACAGGAAGTATGGGAGATTTTGTGGATGGAATAAAGGAAGCATCCAGAAATACGGTTAAGAGTGTGAACAGTACCATAGGTGCTCTGGGAACTATGACGGAGCGAATTGACCAGGTGTGGCAGTTGAATGAAGAAAATGAGAAGCATGTCTCAAAGGTGAACGAATCCATTACTTCCATTGCCGCAGTCAGTGAGGAATTGAGCAGTTCCATGCTGGAGATGGAGAATCAGCTGGTGGAGAGCACGAATTTTATGCGCCAGGTCAGCGAGGATTTGAAGAGGACTACGGAGCCGGTGGCGGACATAGAGAAGACGCTGGATGCGACTGTAAAACAGATGGGGAATTTGACGAAGGATGCATTTTATCATCTGGAAGATAAGGAATTTGCCGGCTATATGAAGAATGCTGTCTCCGCTCATCATGCATGGCTTTCCAATCTGCGGAAGATGGTAGATGAGAGGAATATAATACCGCTGCAGCTGGATGATACCAAATGTGGTTTTGGCCATTTTTACTATGCCATGACCCCGGCCATTCCTGCGGTTGTACCTATTTGGATGGCTCTTGGCGCCAAACATAAACGTTTTCATAAATATGGAGAAGAAGTGATGGCAGCGTTGAGAAAAGCAGACTATTTCAGGGCAGAACAAGTCTATCGGGAGGCGGAGATTTATTCCAAGGAATTGATTTCGGATATGGAGCAGATTTTCGGGATTGCGGCAGGCAATGTAAATCCAGCAGATTGAGCAGAACTGCAGATAAGAAATGCCATAAGCAGGGAAGCTTATTCGGACTGTGCGGTTTTGGCAGGTCAAGTCAGAAGGTTTTCAAGTCAGAATATTTCACAGTACCCCCATGCAATAGAGAGAATTGCATGGGGGTTTTGCTATCGGTTTCTGTAGAAGTATTTACTGTATTATAGAGCGTTTATAATGGTGATACATGAATCTTAACCGTGGTATTTTCAGGTATGACTCCGTCATCTACTGTAAAAGTAATAAAGTAATCTCCCTGCTGTGCTTCTGTGGGCGTCCAGAGAAATATCCCCTGTTCCGGGTCAAAGGATGCGCCGGAGGGCAGTGAGCTGCAGGACAGGACAAGAGGTATGTCAATTCCCTGTACACTGTAATTCAGACGTTTGGAGGGTTCATTGTAAATCATTCCATTGTCCTCCTGTTCGGAAATATCGCTGGCCGGATTGCGCACTGTCAGTATCAGCGTATATTCTTCTCCGGGCCGGATGCATACAGGTGCAATGGTCTGGATAAAAGGCCGGTGGACAGTCAGCGGCAGCGGATAAGCATCGGTTTCCACCCTGTACCGATAACCAGATTCCTGGCAGGGAATGGTGGGGTAGGGATAGAGGCTGTCCCGGGGGGTTCCGGGAGCAGGCGCGTGGATTTCAACTTCTTTAATGATATCCATTTCCCTGATGGGTTGAGCGGGGCGGCAGTGGTGCAGCACCAGTGGCCTTACAATTTCCAGTCCGGTTACATTCGTGGTAAAATAAGGCTGTTCCGGTACGTTTTCTGCATTGGTATGCCGTCTGTAATGATCGGTGATCACGGCAATGGGTGAAATGTCCTGGCTGCAATAGGCTTCCAGGCCGTCCACGGAGAATCCGTCCACATCATCCAGGACGCACACATGCCGTCCATCCGGCACCTTACAGGAGAATGCTATATTCCGCAGATGCAATCCGTCCACATGCCGGGCAAAGAGCCCGTAAGCCGGCAGAATTCCCCAGTTGCTTGGTTCAGGATATACGTCGGGAAGTTCGGGAATATTATAGGCGTCTTCCCTCCAGCATCCCTTATCCCGATCCCAATCCATCCGGGGCAGAAGCCCTTCGTTCTTTAAGAAGAAGGTATTCACCAGCCAGGGGAGATTCTGTACCTGTTCGGCGGCATGGAATTGGGAATAGCTCCACTGGGTATTCAACTGCCGCTGCTCTACGGCATGTTCCATAGAGAGACCGCCTCTGTATTCTACGGAGACATTTTCCAGGGTTACATTTTTGATATGGGAGTCCGTCAGGCCCATGAGCAGAATGGGATAGCGGGGATCCGCATTGGTGATGGCCACATTGCGGATGAGAACATTTTCCACAGCGGCTAAGTCGCTGCAGCCAATCCCGTTTGCATATAAAGGCAGGTCTGCTTTGGCAAGTTCCTGCGTAAGATCCGGTTCGTAAGTGCCATCTGCAGCAGCCGTTTGTGTATGATTGTCTGTATTTTTCCAGGTTTTCAGGTAGAAACGTCCGCCTTGCTGTGCATAATTGGCGGGATTACACTGCACCGGATCTGCGCCGTCTATGACTTCAAAATAGGAATGTCCGTCCACAGTGACTGTTTTCGTCCGATTGTAATGAGGCGCATATCGCCTGGCCGGATAAGAATGGCAGGACGCGTCATTAGGGAGAATCCAGTTCTTGTTATCCAGGCGCACATTGTCACCGGAAACAGGATATTCGTAAGAATCATTGATTCCCGTTACGGGAAATCTGGCTCTGTCCCCTGCCCGCAGGAAAATGGGAGAGCTGGATACATTGTCCAGTTCACAGTCCTCAAATATTACATCCGTCAGAGATGAACAGTCCGCCGCCTCCATGCAGAAACCTCTGGAACGGTCAAATTTCACCCGGCGGATGGTCACCAGATGATAGCCGCAGGTGGATTCGGTGCCGAATTTCACCCGTCCCGTGGGGCCGCACCGATCCGTGGCAATGAGTTTATCGCGGGTGTATGCCCCGGCGTAGACACTGCCGGCATCATAACCGCTGACAGTACAATCTTCGATTAAGACATTCTGCAGCGGCCGGAAGAGCCCAGCGCCAAAGGAAGCCTTCAGGCACAGGCCGTCATCCGTAAGAGAATTGCAGGTGGTGCGGCGGACGGTAACATTCTGGCAGCAGTCGATATCAAACGCATCTCTGGTGGTATCTATGAGAACATGGTTTACATATAAATTCTCGCAGCCTTCCGTAATAATGGCAAAATGTCCGCCTATGGTAAAGGAAAAATCTTCCAGTACAATATTTCTGCACCGCACCAGGGCAATACCCTTATTGCCGAACCATTCTCCTTTGTGTCCCTTTTGACTGCGGAAGGGTGGTTCCTCCGGGTCGCCGCCCTGGAGCACATATTCCAGAATACCGCTGTCCTCCTGAAAACGTCCGCCCGTAAACAGACCTTTTCCGTAAATCATGATATTTTCAAGATCAGCGCCGTATACAAGGCTGTTGGCAAAGTAGGTATGGCCGTGATCCTGGATTCCTGTATAGAGGTTTATCTCAGGTTCTTCATAATTGCCTCCTTCGCCCTTCTGCTTCGCATAAAACTGCGTAATATCCGTCTTGGCGGCGGCAACCACGGCACCTTCTTCCAGGCAGAGATTCACATTGCTTTTCAACAGGATGGTATATGTGTAGAAAGTTCCCCTGGGGATGAGTACCGTACCGCCTTTTTCCGCGGCGGCGGCAATGGCAGCGTTCACGGCACGGGTATTGTCCGCAGGTGATGCGGTTACCGATGCGCCGAAATCCGTGATGGGGAAAAAATTGTCTTTTATCAGGTCGTCTGGACGTATGGAAGCGCCGGTGGCTTCGGGGATAGTATATGCTGTCATAGTATTTGCCCTTCCTGGAATTCTGTCACCATTTCTGCAGCGAGATATTTCTGGGTAAATTCTTCTGCCGGACAGGGTTTGCTGTAATAGAATCCCTGGATATAGTCAGGATTCAGTTCATTGATGCGCTCCAGCTCGTCATGGGTTTCAATGCCTTCCACCACCAGATTCAGGCCGATGCGGTGGACCATTTTGATAATGTGTATCAATAATTCATGCTCATAGTCGTTGCGCAGGGCCTTCACGGTAAAGCTGCGGTCAATTTTGATAATGTTGGGCCTCAGGTTGCCGATGTTAATCAGATTGGAGTAGCCTGTGCCGAAATCATCCAGCGCTATGCTGACGCCGAGCTTTTTGAGCTTCTTCCAGACATTTTGCACGGCGGGGGTATTTTCCAGATGACCGCTTTCCGTCAGTTCCACGATGAGGCAGGTGGGCGGCATCTGGGCTGTTTCCAGTGCTTCGGCAATGTCTTCATACAGGGGGCTCTTCAACAGCTGGATATAGGAAAGGTTGACGGAAATCACAAAATCGGGATATTTTTCACGGCACTTTTTACACATGGCCAGGGCATTTTGGATGATCCATTTTCCCACAGGGATAATCAAGCCGCTTTCCTCCAAAATGGATACCAGTTCCATGGGCGGAACATATTCTCCTGTCTGGGTGTGGAAACGAAGCAGGGTCTCCGCAGCGAACAATTCCCCGTCCGTTGATACCACAATGGGCTGGAAAAACAGTTCAAAGCCATTGAAATTCTCTTCCAGGGATTTCCGCAGGCTGCTTCGCAGATAACGCATCCGCAGGAAAGCATTGTAGTCTTCCGGCTTATAGAAATAGAGCTGGTTCTTGCCCCTGTTTTTGGCTTCTGTCAGAGCAAATTCGGAGAACTTCATGGTCTGACTGTAATTCTGTGCATCTTCCGTTGTTAAGTCCTTCAGGGAAAGCAGACCGGCGGAGATGGTGTAAATTGCTTTATACTGCTCTTCGGATATGACTCTGTCCACGGCGGATCGGATGTTATGGTACAGACGATTCATTTCATCGTAACCGGCGCCGGATAAATCCAGCACCAGAAATTCATCGGAGACGATACGGTAGACGGACTGCATGGGATTCAGACACTGCCTGATACAGTCGGCTACAGCACGAAGCACATAATTGCCGTACTCGGAACCGTGTCTTTCGTTGATAACCTTAAAATCATCAATACCTATTCTTAAAAACATTGCATCGCGGAAGGAAGAACCCAGAAGCTTCAGATGTTCTTCCAGGGAGGACTCCCCTTTCAGTCCGCTGACATTGTCTGCTTTCTGGCGGTTGCCTATTTCATTGATACAGCCAATCATCAATCGTGCAGTGCCGTCCGAGGAGTTCAGAATGCGTCCTTTTACATTGATCCATACGGGAGAACCATCCAGGCCGAGCCAGCGGTATTCCAGATTGCGCTCATTCTTGCGTCCGGACCTCACCTCTCTCATGTCTTCTGTGAGCAGGGGGATGTCATCGGAATAGGTAAAGGTGCTGATGGTATGGGCCACATCATGAAATATGTTGGCGGGCATACGAAACCGCCGCAGCGCCCGCTTGCTGATGTAATAAGTGTCGCGGGGAATGTCATATACATATAGATAGTCATTCATACACAGCGAAAATTCTTCCGCAATTTCACAAAAATCCTCAAAGGTCCGATTTGCATACTCCGTTTCCATAACGATTTATTCCTTTCTTGTGTGACGAAGCTTTTATTTATCTGGTTTCCCATAATTATTATGAATTTGTAAATAATAGTTACAAGCCTGCATAATATGTGATGTACGGTGTAAACCTATGGCACCGGAGAGTCAAATCCGCGTTTTTTTGGTGGCGGCGCCTTAAAAGTAAATAAGAGCTGAATGTAAGACAATTTGTTCTACATCAATTATACTAGATATTGGAAAAAATACAAGGGACGATTCTAATTCCTCTTGACATTTTGGAGTAGAAGAGTTATTATCCAAAATAGTTTGAGAATCAAACAAATTGAGAATCAAACCAAATCATGTAGTAATGAAAACTACAAGTATTATTTTAATTGCAGAAAGCAAAGCATAAACGCACAAAGTAAAAAATAAGAAAAGGAGAGAAAAGAAATGTTGGAGAAATTGAGAGCAGTCATTGAGGAGAAGCTGAATGCAGAAGGTGTGGAGATTACGGAGGATACGAATTTCAAGGATGATCTGAATGCGGATTCCCTTGATTTATTTGAGCTTGTGATGGCGCTGGAAGAAGAGTTCGGTACGGAGATTCCTTCTGAAGATTTGGAGAAACTGGCAACGGTAGGGGATGTGATGGAGTATCTGGCCGGCAAAGGGATTGAAGAATGAAGACGAAGATAACAGAGCTTTTAGGAATCACGTATCCTGTCATTCAGGGCGGTATGGCATGGGTGGCGGAGTATCATCTTGCCTCCGCCGTATCCGAAGCCGGCGGCCTGGGGCTGATAGGCGCCGGCGGTGCGCCGGCGGAATTTGTACGGGAACAGATCCGGAAGGCAAAGGAAGTGACGAAGAAGCCCTGCGGTGTCAATATTATGCTGATGAATCCGGAAGCGGAAGGCATAGCCCGTGTGGTTGTGGAGGAAGGCGTTCAGGTGGTGACTACCGGTGCCGGTAATCCGGGAAAATATATGGCTATGTGGAAGGAAGCAGGCATCAAGGTAATTCCGGTAGTGGCAAGTGCTGCTATGGCGAAACTGATGGAACGGGCGGGAGCGGATGCCGTTGTGGCAGAAGGAATGGAGTCCGGCGGTCATATCGGCCAGCTGACCACCATGGCGCTGCTGCCCCAGGTGGTGGATGCGGTGGCAATTCCTGTAATTGCCGCCGGGGGTATTGCGGATGGCCGCGGGTTTGCCGCAGCGAGGATGCTGGGAGCAGAGGCAGTGCAGATGGGAACCCGGTTTGTGGTGGCCAGGGAATCCATTGCACACGACAATTATAAGAAGAAGATTATTGCTGCCAGAGATATTGATTCTGAGGTTACAGGCATGAGCCACGGACATCCGGTGCGTCAGCTGCGCAATCAGATGACAAGAGAGTACCTGAAGCTGGAAAAGGGGGGCGCTTCCTTTGAAGAATTGGAGCAGCTTACGCTTGGAGCGCTCAGGAAAGCTGTGGTGGATGGCGATACCGTGAATGGTACCCTGATGGCAGGACAGATTGCAGGAATGATACATAAGGAGCAGACCTGCAGTGAAATTATCCGGGAAATTATGGCAGAATATGAAGAACTGCTTAAGACAATAAAGTAGTTAGCAGAAAATAAAACGGGTGGAAGATATGAGTAAAACAGCATTTCTTTTTCCGGGTCAGGGTGCCCAGTATTGCGGTATGGGAAAAGATTTTTTCGACGCATATGATACGGCGAAAGAGGTATATGTGCAGGCAGGGGAAGCCGTCGGCATGGATGTGGCAGAACTCTGCTTCACGGAAAATGATGAGTTGAACATAACAGAATATACGCAGATTGCAATGCTTGCCACGGAGACAGCCATTCTGAGGGTATTGGAAGAAAAAGGTGTGAAGGCGGATTGCGCCGCCGGTTTGAGCCTGGGGGAGTATGGGGCTTTGGCTGCTGCAGAAGTGATGGAGCTGCCGGAATTGTTCCGGCTGATTCGCTGCAGAGGCGTCTTTATGCAGGAGGCGTATCCTGTAGGGGGCGGCATGTCTGCAGTGCTGGGGCTGGATGCAGACACCATTGGGAATATCTGTGAGGAAACGGAAGGGATTGTGTCCATTGCAAATGACAACTGCCCCGGACAGATTGTAATAACCGGAGAAGCAGCAGCCGTGGAGGCGGCATCCGTAAAACTTAAGGAGGCAGGTGCAAAGCGCTGTGTCCCTCTGAAGGTCAGCGGACCCTTTCATTCGGCGCTGCTTGCAGGTGCGGGACAGAAATTGGCGAAGGAGCTGGAAGGTGTCAGTGTGAAAAAGCCGGTAATTCCCTACATCTGTAATGTGGAAGCTGCATATGTCACAGAGAGCGATGCTGTTAAGGAACTTTTGGTCCGGCAGGTATCCGGTACGGTGAGATGGAGAGAGAGCATGGAGCGGATGCTGGCAGACGGTGTTGACACCTTTATTGAAATCGGACCGGGGAAGACGCTGGCAGGATTCCTGAAGAAAATAAACCGCGATGCTAAAGTGTTCAGTATTGGTACGGTAAAGGATATGGAAGCTTTTTTAAGTCTGCAGGCAGTTATGGAATTGGAATAGGAGAGAGCGAAAATGGAAAAAGAGCTTGCGGGAAAGGTGGCCCTTGTTACCGGTGCGGGGCGTGGAATCGGCAGAGCCATTGCATGCGAACTGGCCAGACAGGGAGCAGCGGTGATTGTAAATTATAACGGTTCCAGAGAACGGGCCTTGGAAACGGCGGCGGAAATAGAAGCATTTGGCGGACAAGCAGAGGTCATTGGCTGCGATGTATCTGATTTCAGTGCCTGTGGAAAAATGGTGGAGGATATGGTGGAAAAATATGCCCATGTGGATATTCTGGTAAATAATGCCGGCATCACTAGGGATAACTTGATTCTCCGCATGACGGAGGAGGATTATGACAGGGTGCTGGATACGAACCTGAAGGGCGCATTCAATACCATACGCCATTTGTCCAGGCATTTCCTGAAGCAGAAAGGCGGTAAAATCGTCAATATTTCTTCCGTGTCCGGGGTGTTGGGCAATGGGGGACAGGCAAATTATTCCGCCTCCAAGGCGGGGCTGATCGGATTGACCAAAAGTGTGGCAAGAGAACTGGCCAGCAGAGGTATCTGTGTCAATGCGGTGGCTCCCGGCTTCATAGAAACGGACATGACACAGGCATTGCCTGAGAAATCCAGAGAGGCTGCCGTTGCATCCATACCCATGGGAAGAATGGGAAGTGCGGAGGATGTGGCGCAGATGGTTGCTTTTCTGGCAGGAAGCCGGTCAGACTATATCACGGGCCAGGTGATATGCGTGGACGGAGGAATGACTTAAGTATTAAAAAAACAGCATCCACCGGAAGCACCCGAATGAATATCAGAACGCATGCATCGGGCGTTATGATATTCATTTCCCATGGAGGGGTAGTGGAGGGGGATGCGGAACTGGAATGGAGAAAAAATAAGATAGATGATGAAGAGACGAGTTGTAGTGACAGGTATGGGGGCGGTGACGCCCATTGGTATTGGCGTAGAAGCATTTTGGGATGGAATATGCCGGAACCGGATTGGTTTCGCGCCCATTACAAGATTTGACACCGCAGACTATAAATGTAAGCTGGCAGCGGAGGTTAAGGAGTTTGCGCCGGAGAAATACATGGACAAAAAGGCTGCCAGGCGTATGGAATTATTTTGTCAATATGCGGTTGCGGCAGCAGGGGAAGCAATTGAGGATGCGGGACTGGTTATGGAAGATGAAGACGCCTGGCGGGTCGGCTGCTGCGTGGGCAGCGGTACCGGAAGCCTTCAGGCGGTGGAAAGGGAATACGGCAGGTTGGTGGAAAAGGGTCCTTCCAGAGTAGGCCCTCTTTTTGTACCATTGATGATATCCAATATGGCTGCAGGAAATGTGAGCATTGCTTATGGTTTAAAAGGTAAGAGCCTGAATGTGTCAACTGCTTGTGCTACAGGGACTCATTCTGTCGGAGAGGCGTTTCGCTCCATTCAATATGGCGAGATGGATGTATGTGTGGCAGGGGGAACGGAAGCGGCAATAACACCTATGGGAATTGCAGGTTTTTCCGCTTTGACGGCGCTTTCTCTCAGTACAGACCCCGCGAGATGTTCCATCCCTTTTGACAAGGACAGAAACGGCTTTGTCATGGGGGAGGGTGCAGGGATTGTGGTTCTGGAGGAAATGGAACATGCAAGAAGGCGCGGAGCGCATATTTATGCGGAAGTGCTGGGGTATGGCTGTTCTTCCGATGCGTATCATATCACTTCTCCGGCGGAGGACGGTTCGGGAGCAGCCAGAGCCATGTGCAGCGCCCTGGAAGACGGCGGTGTGAAACCGGAAGCAATTACCTATATCAATGCCCATGGCACCGGTACACATCTCAACGATCTGTTTGAGACAAGGGCGGTTAAACTTGCTTTTGGAGACCATGCAAAAGAGATAAAAGTGAATTCTACCAAATCAATGATTGGGCATCTTCTGGGGGCTGCGGGTGCGGTAGAGTTTATAACCTGTGTGAAAGAGATGCAGGAAGGATTTGTGCATAAAACGGTGGGGCTTCAGGAATCAGAAGAAGAATTGGATCTTGACTACTGCAGGGAAAACTGCCGCATGGAAATTCCATATGCACTCAGCAATTCTCTTGGGTTCGGCGGACATAATGCCAGCCTGCTGATTGGAAAATATATATAAAACTTCACTCTTCAGTGCCGTCGCGCAGCGAGTGAAGTAACGAAGGTGCACGAGAGCAAATACCATGAGTGCCCTTTCTCAGGGGATTTGTCTCTCAGGATATGTGAACCGAGAGTACTTCACTCTTCAGTGCCGTCGCGCAGCGACTATAATAGGAGATTAATCATGTCATTATATACAGCGAAGGAGATTATGGATATCATTCCTCACCGATATCCCTTTTTATTGATAGATTCCATTGAGGAACTGGAACCGGGTGTACGTGCAGTGGGCAGGAAATGCGTTACCATGAATGAACCGTATTTTCAGGGACATTTTCCGGGAAATCCCGTTATGCCGGGTGTACTGATTATTGAAGCATTGGCGCAGGTGGGGGCAGTGGCAATTCTCTCACAGCCGGAATGGAAGGGCCGTACAGCCTATTTTGCAGGCATTGACAAGGCAAAATTCAGACAGAAGGTAATGCCTGGGGATGTGCTGCATTTAGAGACAACCATTTACAAGGTGAAAGGGCCTGTGGGTGTGGGAAAGGCAGTTGCAGCCGTAAATGGCAAGATTGCGGCACAGGCAGAATTAACCTTTGCCATCGGATAAAAGAATGGGTGGCAGAACAAATTGCCGCCTGGCAGCGACTTAAAATAGTCCGGCTGAGAAATGTCAAGAGGAAATTTAAAACAGTCTCGGAACGGAAGCCCCGGGAGAATTTTCAGATGCGCCCTTTGCAGCTGAAAATTTCTCCCCCACAAGGGGGCTGGAGTGCAGAGACGGAACTTTAAATAGGAGGCATGGAAATGACTGAGCAATTCAAGAAGGGCTTACAGGAGAAACGTGCTACATTTTTTCACAGGTTATCAAACATGAAAAACACCAGAGAAAAAGAAGGCCAGGATGCAATGAATACGGAGGAAGCTGCCTCCAACAGGGAACAGACCCCGGAGACAGGGGAAGGAGCGGCGCAGGAAAAGGAAGCATATCTGATCCGCTGTCCAAAGTGCGGTAAGATGGTGGACAGGGACAGAGTGGTGAAACGAAAATATATCTGCTATGAGTGCAATGGCTATTTCAGAGTCAAGGTGCACAATCGTATCCGGATGGTGGCAGATCCTCATACATTTGAACCCTGGTTCACGGATATGGCTGTGCGGAATCCACTGGCGTATGAGGGATATGAGGAAAAGCTGGCGGAGGCAAGAGAACGGACGGGATTGGATGAGGCAGTGGCTGTCGGGCAGTGTAAGGTATTCGGGGAGGATATTGTTCTTGGCATCTGTGATTCCAGGTTCATGATGGCCAGCATGGGACATGTGGTGGGGGAGAAGATTACAGCCGCCATTGAGCGGGCCATTGAGAAAAAGCTGCCTGTGTTCTTGTTCTGCTGTTCAGGAGGGGCAAGGATGCAGGAAGGAATTATTTCCTTAATGCAGATGGCAAAAACTTCTGCGGCCATTCAGAAACTGGGAGAAGCAGGTCTGCTGTATTGTACCATACTGACAGACCCTACAACAGGAGGCGTCACAGCCAGCTTTGCCATGCTGGGCGATGTAATCATGGCAGAACCAGGGGCATTGATTGGCTTTGCAGGTCCCAGGGTAATTAAACAGACCATTGGACAGGAACTGCCGGAGGGGTTCCAGACGGCGGAATTCCTGGTGGAGCATGGTATTATTGACGGTATTGTAAGACGTGAGATATTGAAGAAAACCATATATTTCCTGGTGAAAGCACACCAGTGCAAGGCCGGGGAGTATGCGAATTTTACACCTGGGAAGGAATTTCGCTTTGTGCTCAATGAAGTTCTCAGGGAGCAGGCATGGATGGTACGCCCCAAAGACGCATGGGAAAAGGTTAAGGCTGTGAGACAGGTGGCAAGAGCCTCAGCATTTGACTATATGGAGAATATTTTTGACTATTTTGTGGAAGCCCATGGAGATCGCTGTTATCGGGATGACCCGGCAATGATCGGCGGTATCGGGTTCCTGGACGGCCAGCCGGTGACTGTGATTGCGGAACACAAGGGAAAGGACATTAAGGAATGCCAGGAGAGAAATTATGGAATGCCCATGCCGGAAGGGTACCGCAAGGCATTGCGTCTGATGAAGCAGGCAGAGAAATTCAACCGTCCCATTGTGAGTTTCATCAATACTGCCGGTGCTTTCTGCGGAATTGAGGCGGAGGAAAGGGGCCAGGGAGAAGCCATTGCACGCAATCTGATGGAAATGTCGGCGCTGAAGGTTCCTGTGCTGTGCATTTTTATCGGAGAAGGAGGCAGTGGGGGCGCTCTGGCTACGGCGGTGGGAAATGAGGTGTGGATGCTGGAAAATGCCACCTACTCTATTCTGTCGCCGGAAGGTTTTGCTTCTATTTTGTGGAAAGATTCCTCCAGGGCAAAGGAGGCCAGCGAGGTAATGCATATTACGGCGCAGGATTTGTACCGGCTTCATGTGATTGAGAAGATTATTCCGGAGTTTGGCGGTGCGGACAGTACAACGGCGGAGGCCATCGGCGGCTATCTGAAGGAGCAGATAAAGGACTTCCTGAAGCGTTACCGGGGAATGACAGGGGAAGAAATTGCAGAGCAGAGATATCGGCGTTTCCGCAGTTACTGATGTTTCCTGTGTGGACTGCATCAGTGTACTGCTGACAATGAAGCGGCAGAAAGGGAATCAATTACACACCAAAAAATAAGGACGGTTACATAAAATGTCAATCAGGATAGTTGGAACCGGGAGCGCACTTCCGGAGAAACAAGTTACAAATGAAGAAATTGCCGGTCTGGTAGAGACTTCGGATGAATGGATCAGGGAGCGCACCGGTATCGGCGGCAGACATGTTTCCACCGGAGAGACAGTGGCATCTCTGGCGGCAGATGCCTGTATGAAGGCATTGGAGCAGGCGGGGAGAAAGGCCGGGGAAGTGGAGCTTCTGCTGGTGGCAACCTGTTCCCCGGAGGATGCCCTGCCATGTGCGGCCTGTCAGGTACAGGAGAAAATAGGAGCAGTGAATGCGGTTGCCTTTGATGTAAATGCAGCCTGCGCGGGATTCCTTTTTGCACTGCATACCGCATGGGCATATGTTGAGGCAGGCATCTATGAAAATGCCCTGATCGCAGGGAGTGAGGTGCTGTCTAAGATTGTTGACTGGAATGACAGGGGAACCTGCATCCTTTTTGGAGACGGAGCCGGCGCTGTTATGGTGCAGAAATGTGATACAGGCGGAGTGCTGGGGTTTGTGCAGCATTCCGACGGACGAAAGGGTTCCGCACTTTTCTGTGGGAACAGACAGCTTGCAAACCCTTATGTCCGGCCCGCAGCTGCGGACAGTTATGTGCGGATGGACGGACGGGAGGTGTTTTCCTTTGCGGTGAAGCAGGTACCCCTGACCATAGAGGAGGCATTGAAAAAGGCCGGTCTCACGCCGGAAACTGTGGATTTATTTGTATTACATCAAGCTAATCGACGTATTATTGAAGGAATTGCGAAGCGGCTTGGCGTGGAGATGTGCCGTTTCCCTATGAACCTGGATCGGGTTGGGAATACTTCTTCCGCGGCAATCCCTGTTCTGCTGGACGAGCTGAACCGCCGGGGACAAATCAGCCGGGGACAGGTAATTGTGCTGTCCGGATTCGGAGCCGGGCTTACCTGCGGCGCCTGTGTGCTGAAATGGTAAGCAAGAGGGCTTGACTTTTTTGGCAGATTTGATAAATTATTATAGAGAAGAGGGAGGACACCGGTAACGAAATGGCACAGAGAACAAAGAGTTCCTTGAATGAATTGCTGGTAAATCTGTTTAATCATGTCATGGATGCGGAATCGAAGGCAATTATTACAGAAGAATTCAGTGATATTACCAACAATGATATGCACATTATAGAGGCAATCGGGGTGGAAGAACCCAGGAACATGTCGTTGATCGCCCGCAGGCTCTCCGTTACCGTCAGTACCTTGACTACGAATATGAATGGCCTGGAGAAGAAGGGATATATCAGAAGAGAGCGCAGCCGGGAGGACAAGCGGGTTGTGCATGTCATTCTTACTCCAAAGGGGAGAGAAGCTTTTTTCCACCATAGGGATTTCCATAAAAAGATGATCAAGGCCATTGTAAAGGATTTAGGAAGCGAAGAGATGGAAATACTGTACAGGTGCCTTGTAAACCTGAATCACTTTCTGGAATCAAAAGAAGGATAGGGAAACCGAGAAGTAAAACCGATATCCGAAGACACAGAAGGAACAGGTGGCATTGGGAGCTCAAAAGAACAGGCTTGGCCGGAAGGTGGGGTATGCTATGAGTACAAGTGAGAAGGAAAACAGGAAATTCGGAAGGATTAAAACAGCCATCTATGGAAGGACAATTATGATCCTGATGGGTTTTCTTGCACAGCTGGTTCTGCTGATGGTGGCGTATTACTGGTTGAGCAGTTATAGTTTTTGGTTCTATGCCCTTTTTCTGGCTGTCAGTGTCATTGTGATTCTGTATATGTATAATGCGGGAGGAAATCCGGATATGAGGCTTTCCTGGATGCTTCCCATGGCATTTTTTCCTGTATTCGGCGCCGTTTTTTATCTGACCATTGTATCGCAGCCCGGCACAAAGGTGATGTATGAGAAGCTGAAGCGTCTGTCGAAAAATACGAAGGAGTATGTGCGTCCCAGGAAGGAAACCAGGGACAGGCTCAGGGCGGAGAATCCTCATATGGGACAGCTGGCCCGTTATCTGGAGCAGTGTGACAACAGTCCGGTATATGAGAATACCCGTATGAAATATTATTCTCTGGGGGATGGTCAGTTTGTGGACATGGTGGAGGAACTGCAGAAGGCGCAGCGCTATATCTTTATGGAGTTTTTCATTGTCCATGAGGGGCGTATGCTGGAAACCATTCTGGATATTCTGAAGGAGAAGGCAAAACAGGGGGTGGAGGTGCGGTTTATGTATGACGGCACCAATGTGCTGTGGAATCTGCCGAATTATTTCCCGAAGCTGTTGGAGAAGGAAGGAATCCGGTGTAAAATGTTCGCTCCTATCAAGCCTGTTTTCTCCCCTCATTATAATAATCGGGATCACCGTAAGATTCTGGTCATAGACGGTAAGGTGGCTTTTACCGGCGGCATTAATCTGGCGGACGAATATATCAACGAGAAGGAACGGTTCGGCCACTGGAAGGATGTGGGGGCTATGATTCAGGGCGAGGCAGTGGAGCGGTTTACCTATATGTTTCTGGAGATGTGGGATGAGTCGGAGGAAGAGCCGGAAATGTATGAAAAGTATCAGCTTCCGGAGGATGCTGCCGTTCCCGGTGACGGCTATCTGATTCCGTACAGCGTCTCGCCCTTAGGACCGGAGCGTGTGGGAGAGAGGATTTATCTGGATATTATCAATACGGCCCATACTTATGTGCACATCATGACGCCGTATCTGATATTGGATTATCAGATGATTATGGCACTGACATATGCTGCAAAGAGGGGGGTGGAGGTGATGATCATTATGCCCCACATCCCGGACAAAAAGTATGCCTTTGTATTGGCCAAAACATATTATAATCAGCTCCTGGAGGCAGGGGTCAGAATCTGTGAGTATGTGCCCGGATTTGTCCATGCCAAGGTATTTGTGTCAGACGATGTGAAAGCGGTGGTGGGAACAGTGAATCTTGACTACCGCAGCTTATATCACCATTTTGAGTGCGGCCTTGTGATGTATCAGAATTCACAGGTGGCGGTGATGGAGCAGGATATACAGGATACGCTGGATAAGTGTATAGAGATGAAAATTGAGGATTATAAGAAGCTGAAGCTGACGGATAGAATGCTGGGGAGAATCATGAGGATCGTTGCCCCGCTGATGTGATTAAGGTTAGTAACAGTTCAGCCATGGGGAAAAGGATTATAATAAAAAAGAAACGGCTGCTGCCATGGATCAGCTGGCTGATATTGTGGAGGAGTGTAAGGCGGCAACGGCTGATTTGGTAAATATATCAAATGATTTGACGGAGAGTGCTAAGAAATGCAGGTTATAAGCAATAAAACATTTCAGGCAAAACAGCGGAAGGTGTATGCTCATAGGGTATACACCTTTTTGAGTAGTATAAGAGGCGTTCTTGTGCGGCCGCTCAGGCGGCATTTTTTTGGAAATTGTTGTAAGGAGTGGAACTTATGGGAGGATTTGACGTCTATATGGTTAAGACAGCAGAATAAAAGATTTGGAAACGGGTGTTTTGCACAGTGGACGGCGTCGGGATTACTCTGTGCCGGAAAGGAGGAATATTGAAAGATACGGAAATACTGGATTTATACTGGGCAAGGGAGGAACAAGCGATTTCTGAGACGGAAAAAGCTTACGGCAGTTATTGTTATAGTATTGCATGGCATATTCTGTATTCCAAAGAGGATTCGGATGAATGTGTCAATGATACATGGTTGCGGGCATGGAATGCCATACCGCCTAAGCGGCCTGACCGGCTGGCGGTGTTTCTTGGAACGATTACGAGGAACTTGTCACTGGACAGATGGAAGGGGAAGCACACCATGAAACGAGGAAACGAGGAAATGTTTTTGGCATTGGATGAGCTGGCAGAATGTGTGCCTGACGGACATAACACGGAAGCAGTGGTAGAAGCAACGGAATTGGAATATATGCTGAATCAATTTCTACATACTTTGCCGGAGAGGGATTGTAATATATTTCTACGCCGTTATTGGTATGTGGAGGAATATAGTGAAATAGCAAAACGATATGGGATGAAACTGAATACTGTGAAGACATCGCTATTCCGTACCAGGGCAAAACTGCGGGGCTTTTTAGAAAAAGAGGGGGTGGTGTTATGATGAGCAATGGAAGCCGCAGGGGGGAGACGGAATTTTGGGAGAGGCATTGGATGAGTGTATGGAAGAGGGGGATAGCGAGATGAGCCAAAACAGGAATCATGAAAGTGCATTGAAAATTATGGAGAGTCTGTCAGGTGTGGATACAATGTTGTTGGAACGAAGTGAAGCTGTAAGACGAAGGAAAAAACCTCTCTGGCAGTATGGCAGAGCATGGGCAGCGGTTGTATGTGCGGCAGTAGTGGGTATACTGACATGGAGAAATTACCATTTTATGAATGGAACGGACGGGAATGCTTTTTCATCATCTCGGAATAGTGAAGTGGGTGCAGTGCAGATTTCAAGTACGTCTTCTGATGGTATAGAAGGTGAAGGGGAAGATGTATTGTCTTCCGCACCTGCAGACAATGCCGGAGGTTGGGGAGACGGCTCGCTTTCCGCAGCGCCCAATGGCGCCGGAGGTCAGGGAGGGAGTTCGCCGTCCGCAGCGCCCAATGGCGCCGGAGGTCAGGGAGAGAGTTCACCGTCCGCAGCGCCCAATGGCGCCGTAGGTCAGGGAGAGAATTCACCGTCCGCAGCGCCGGAGGGAAAAGAGGGCCAGGAAGTCGGTTCGTCATCTGCAGCATCGAATGAAGACGGAAGTCAGGACAGGCATGCCATTGGCAGTCAAGAAGATTGCGGCGTACCATTAAATCCGGCGGAGAAGCTGACAGAGGCGGAAGCACGTAGTAAGGAGCCGTTTCATGAATATATTCCGTCCCGTGTGCCTGAAGGATACGGATTTGAAGCTGCATATTGGTATGAAGAGAGCGGGCAATTGTCCATAAGCTGGAGCAGAGGGCTGGATGCTATTCAAGTATTTATGGAGCGGACAGAGGATTGTCATATTGTGGATATCAATGCACCGGAGCGGTATGATGAACGGCTCTATGAGGTGCCGTATGGTGAAAGCGTTCCGGAGGAGTATCGGGAAGATTTTGAGAATCCTGTATTTGCCTGGGAAGACTTCAGCAGGGAAGTGATAGAGAGCCGCATGCGTTCTTATGAAGACAGCGGAGATACGGATACTCCCAGAGGAAATTTTAGTATCCTGTTTCCGGATGGCATACTTCTGAGATTTCGTGGCAGAGGAACAACAGAACAAATATGGGATATGATACAATCATTGGGGCTGTAAGAAGCAGCCCCTTTTTGATTCGTAATGTTATTGGTATTAGATTTGATTGGAATATTCGGAGATTGGTTCATATTCGTTTTCACGCATACGGTAACCGACACCTATTTCTGTGAATACATATTGGGGCTGGGCAGGATTTTTTTCGATTTTGCGGCGGATATTTGCCATGTTGACACGTAGGATTTGATTGTTGTTGTCTATGTACGGACCCCAGATGGCACTCATAATGAAACGATAGGTCAGTACGCGTCCTGAATTTTCAGCTAATAGGGAGAGCAGCTGATATTCAACCTGTGTCAGGTGAACTTGATTGTCCTCCATGGTAATGAGCCTTTTTTCAAAGTTGATTTCCAGGTCAAGTGCTTTATAAATCCTGTCCGATGGATTGCCGTGGCTGTGGCGCATGGAAGTTCGGATACGCGCCATCAGTTCTGCATTGCTGAATGGTTTGGTGATATAGTCGTCAGCCCCCATGTCTAAAGCAGCTACTTTGTCTGCTTCCAGAACACGGGCCGAGACTACAATGATGGGGCCGCGATACCACTGGCGCAGTTGGAGAAGTACCTCACAGCCATCCATATCAGGAAGGCCCAAATCCAGAAGTATTACATCAGGACAGAGGGAGGCAGCAAGGCTTAACCCTTCTTTTCCGGTCAGAGCAGCAGTGACATGATAGCTGTTTGCGCTTAAAATGGTGGTGATATAGGAGCAGATATTTTTGTCATCCTCAATCACCAGAATATTAATTTTTCTATTCATGTTTTTTCCTCTTTTGCTTTTGGCAGAGTAAAGATAAACTCTGCGCCATGACTGTAATTTCTGGCTGTTAAAGTTCCCTGGTGTGCATCCAGGATGGCCTTGCATGTGACAAGCATGATGCCCCATCCTGCTAACGCATCTGTTGTAGTACTGGCGGCAGCACCGTCAAAAGGATTGTTAAGGATATCTTCCGGTATGGGGTTTCCCTGATCCCTGATGGTGAAGGAGACCTGCTCTGTATCTTCCTCCACCAGCATATCCACAGGAGCTGTGGTGAAGGAACGGTTCAGGGCATTTTCCAACAGGTTGATAATGACTTGTTCAATCAGGAGTGCATCCATGGGAAGAAATATGTAATTCTCTGGAATTTGAACATGAACCATACAGTTGGGATAGCGTCTTTCCAGCTTCTGCAGTGAGTCGCTGATGACTTCTTCTACGAGCTCTTCCGTGGTCCGTATGTAGACATCTTCCCTCATACGTGTGACTGCCAGAAGATTTTCAACAATACGGATCAGCCAATCTGAGTCTTCGTAAATCTTCGTTACACTGGCAATTTTCTCCAGTTCACTTAAAAGTTCCCAGTTTTCCTGTAAAGTAATGCTGCTGCCTACAATGCTTGCCAGGGGATTGCGCAGTTCATGGGATATGGCACGGAACAGGTTGGAGCAGACTTTATCGTTTTCCTGTAATACATTGGCGGAATAATTATCATGTGCAGCATTATCCGTAGAAGAATGATAATTATATTCCGAGGCTTTTTTTCTTTTGTCGGCCATTTATTAACCCTCCATTTGCAATTGTATCACCTATCGTTCCTATTATATCTATTTCGATATTAAAAAACAACAGAAATCGTATAAAGAAGCTGTTAAGAAGTTTGCTTTTGTAACAGTTCAGACAGCTCCTGCCGCAGAGTCAGAAACCCATCGTCCTGAGGCGCCGCAGGGAAGGATAAGTCCGCTTGCTGTTACGGGAAGTCCGATTTCCTCCGAATTCACATGACCGCCGAATTCTTTTATGAGGATGGTGTTGAGCAGATAGGTAAGGACAGCCGGCTGTAGTCCTGTGGTGTAGGAGTTGATTAAAAAAAACAGAGCATTCCGGGAGAGCAGCTTCGGCATTAATGTGAGCAGGGGCCATAGGTGCTCTTCTATTTTCCAGATTTCGCCTTTTGGTCCTCTCCCATAAGAAGGGGGATCCATAATAATGCCGTCATACTGATTGCCCCGGCGGATTTCTCTTTCTGCAAATTTTACACAATCATCCACCAGCCAGCGGATGGGAGCATTTCCCAGGCCGGAAGCTGCGGCATTTTCTTTTGCCCAGGCTACCATGCCCTTGGAAGCGTCTACATGGGTGACATGGGCGCCGGCCGCAGCGGCAGCCAGGGTAGCGCCTCCGGTATAGGCGAAGAGATTCAGTACTTTTACAGGCCGGTCTGCAGGGCGCTGCGCCTGGCGGATGATGGCAGAGAACCATTCCCAATTGACGGCCTGTTCCGGGAACAATCCTGTGTGTTTGAAACTGAAAGGTTTTAGCCGGAAGGTCAGGGGTGACGGAGAAGGCTGGTATTTTTTATCAGGGCGGGTACCTCCTAAGGGATAGGAAATACTCCATTCGTTGGGCAGCCGGAAAAATTCCCACTCCCCGCCCCCTTTTGAACTTCTGTGGTAGTGGCCGTTTTTGTCCTTCCAGCCTCTGTGTGTCTGTGGAGTGTTCCAGATAATCTGCGGATCGGGGCGTACCAATAGATAATCACCCCACCGCTCTAAACGTTCGCCGCCGGAGGCATCCAATACTTCATATTCCGTCCAATGAGTTGCAATCCACATAGTATTTGTCCTTTCTGTTTTTATAATGATTTCCCAAATGTTGTTGTTGCAAATAGGGTTTTCTGCTTTGTTCCATCATCATATCATAATTTTATAGTTTTGGGAAATTTTTCCAGAAGAAAATTGAATAAATGAAGCAGCCGGGGGCTGTCTGAACTAATGCATTTATTGATGCACTTTCAGCAAAAAGGGCTACCATAAACGGTATAAATATGTTATACTACCCGTATGCGCCTTGCGGCGCCGGGAGGATATCATGATTGAGAATCTGCCGTGGCCTGATAAGGCGTATCGGGGGCAGACAAATTAGATATAAAGATAAAGGTGTGCTATGAATAAGAAAAAGAAGAAAAATCTTTTCATTGATTGGTGTCAGCGAATGCTGAGGAAAATCGGGAAAAAGGAGGATGATGTCCAATATCATGAGAAACTTTTCAGCATCGTGGCCAACAATACAAATGATGTATTGCTCATGTTTACTGCATCAAATTATTCTGTGGAATATGTAAGTCCCAATGTGGAACGTGTATTGGGAATATCACAGGAAGAAATTATGTCGGATATCAGGAGTTTGGAAAGGTCTGTTACGGCTGAAGGGGAAGTCGTCAATTATGAAAAAATAAAGAATATCAGTGAAAATGACTGTCTGCGGTTTGAAGAGGAACGCCATCATAAGAAGAGCGGAGAAACCAGATGGTTTCTGGAAACGGTCTATAAGACTTCATGGAATCACATTGAGCGTTTTGTTGTTATTTTGTCGGACAGGACACATGAGCGCAAAAGTGAACAGGCATTGAAGGAGGCATTGGAGGCTGCGAAGGCGGCAAATGAATCCAAAAGTATCTTCCTGAGCAGTATGAGCCATGATATCCGCACACCCATGAACGCAATTGTAGGACTTTCCACACTGCTGCAGCGGGATGCCCATGATCCGGAGAAGGTGCAGGAATACACAAGGAAGATTACTTCTTCAAGCCAGCACCTGCTGGGGCTGATCAATGATGTGCTGGATATGAGCAAGATTGAGAGCGGGAAAGCTACCTTGAATATAACCGAGATCAGCCTTGCGGAGATGGTGGAAGAGCTGGATACCATGATACAGCCTCAGGCAAAGGCCAAGGGGCAGGAATTTAAGATAAATGTCTACCATGTCTGCAATGAGGAAGTCCTGGGAGATCAGCTTCGGATTAACCAGGTGTTGATTAATGTTTTATCAAATGCCGTGAAATATACGCCGGAGGGCGGAACAATTGAGATGATAGTCCGCCAGCTGCCGCAGTGTACGAAAAATTACGCCCGCTTTCTTTTTATTGTCAGGGATAACGGTATCGGCATGTCGAAGGAGTATTTGGAAAATATTTTCCAGCCGTTTACCCGTGAAGAAACGAAGAAGACACTGGGAATTCAGGGGACGGGTCTGGGGATGGTGATTACCAAGAATCTGATAGATTTAATGGGGGGCACAATTAAAATAGAAAGTGAGCTGGATAAGGGAAGCACTTTTACAATTGGTCTGGAACTGAGAATCAAAGAACAGAAGGTTGATCCTGGTTTTTGGAAGAAACGGGGGATATCTCGTCTGCTGGTGGCGGATGATGATGAAGAAGTCTGTGCAGGGATCAAGAGTGTAATGGCGGACACGGGGGTTGATATCAGTTATGCTCTCAGCGGTCAGGAAGCTGTCCGGATGACAGAGCATGCGCAGGAAGAAGGCAGAGGATTTGATTTGGTGCTGCTCGATTGGCAGATGCCGGACATGGATGGAATTAAGACAGCAAGCCGAATCCGGCAGATTGTTCCTTGTCAGGTGATTGTCATGATATTGACAGCATATGATGTTGAGAGATTGGAGGAAGAGGGAATCCGGGCAGGAGTGGATAGCTTTCTGCAGAAGCCTTTCTTTATGAGCAATTTTAAGATGGTTGTAAATCAGCTGAAGACCAGGAACCGTCAGGAGCAAAGGCCGGAGGAACGGGATGACGTTCTTGCGGGAATGCATATTCTTGCCGCAGAAGATATTGAATTAAATGCGGAGATACTGATGGAATTGCTGAAGATGGCCGGCGCAGACTGCGATTGGGCATGTAACGGGCAGGAAGCGGTGGAAAAATTTGAAAAGTCGGCCCCGGACAAGTATGATATGATACTGATGGATGTTCAAATGCCTGTGATGGATGGATATGAGGCTACCGAAGCCATACGAAACTGCAGCCATCCACGCGCCAGGACAATACCGATTATCGCAATGACGGCAAATGCATTTTCCGAAGATGTGAAGGAGGCTTTGGATGCCGGTATGAATGCGCATCTGGCAAAGCCTATTGATATGGAGCGGTTAAAAGAAGTGATAAGAGAAACAAGTGTGAGAAATATAAAAAATATCTAAAATTTCATTTTGATTTATTAATTTTCTGAATAACACTTGAAATGGCATACGGAAAATCGTATATTATTCTTGTATATTAGTTTTGAGGCTTGATGCGGAGGAAAAAGAGAATGACAAAAGCAGAAATTTTGAAAAAGGAAATATTAAGGCAGTACCGTAGTGTTCGTCAGTTTGCATTGGAGATGAACATTCCTTACAGTACATTGGTGACTGCGTTAGAGCGTGGTATAGAAGGAATGGCATATGGCACTGTGATCAAAATGTGTGACAAGCTGAGTTTGAATCCTGTAGATTTTTCTTCTCTGGAGAGGGATGCTTCCCTGGGAGCACAGCTGCTTGAAAATCGTGTTATGCAGTTTTACGTGAAACTGAACCAGGCAGGTCGTGACAAGGTTCTCGAACTGATGGATGATTTTGTTCAGATTGACAAGTACAAGGCAAAGGGGAGGAAAAGTAAGAAAGAGAGCGAATAGCATATACATAATCAAAGAGTGCAGATAAAGAAGGAGACTTTCCACAGGGAAGTCTCCTTCTTTATCTGAAAAATATTATGAGAAAAATTAACCATAGCCGTTAAACATCATACCGCTGTAGGCGCTGGTAATATAGGGGCTGATGAAATTATGCCCCGGATTCTTGTACGCAACCACCACTCGCTCCACATAATCCATGGGATTCAGGGATACCTGACTGCTCTTGCGCAGAAGCATGTTGGAAAAATTCTTCAGGTAGCCGAAGGTCTCGTTAATGTCTTTTGACTGATTGGCTGTCTGGCGAAGCACATCATGGTCAATGGCAAGGGTTCCGTCCTGTTCCAGGTTCAGACCAATGGAACCCATGGAAACACCATATACGGAAGCAATCCCCATCATCTCCCGTACCAGCTGTTTGCTTTTGGACTGGGTTTCCATATAGGAGGAGGCTGCCTTGACAAAATCATTATAGCCGCCTACCAGATGGAATACATTGTCGGTTAAAGACTCTACATCGGTCTTCAGGCCGATTTGCACAGGGCGGTCTTCTTTGCTGATTCCCCTCAGCTGAATATCAAACATTTTATCAAAAGTAAAATGGTTGGCAGCAGAGGAATGTGATTCCCCGTTTATCAGAAAGTTTGCATTGGAAGGAATCCGGCTTGTATAGTCCAGGCCGAAATACGCTACGGTTCCCACAGCTTTGCTGGTGTGGCTGTCCGTGACAGTGAAAATCTGGCTTTTCCCCTCCGGAAGCCCGCTGCTTTCGGAAGTCAGGCGCAGAGAGGTTCTTCCGTCCGATTCCGCAAGAGAAGCCTGTATGCCGATATTGGAATTGTTGATCAGCCGAACCAGACGTTCCTGCACTTCCTGGTTGGTTTCGCCTTCTCCTACGGCAAACTGGAATTCGTAGTTCATATCGTTGATGCCTATGTCAAAGGAATAGGTATCCGGCGCAAGGGTGGTCTTGCTTTCAGGGAGAAATAAACCAAGATTTTCCTGAGGGGATGCAAGTGATTTTACTTCCAGCTCGAAATCAGGTATATCCCCTTCCGGACGTTTTGTCCCAATGTAGGATGCAACGGCAATATCTTCGTCCGTGGAATAAGCGCTCTTCTTGCCGAACAGGCCGTCCTTTTCCAATCCGCCCAGTTGAGCGATGGTGTTATGCAGCTCCCTGGCGTTTTCCTTGATATCCACCGCATATTGCTGGGTGTCTCTGCTTGTGGTAGGGAGATACCATGGAGCTTCCTTATTTATTTTTACAATAGAATTATACACCCTGCGAAGCTCACTTTTTTTGTGGGTATCGTATTTTGTCAGTGGCTTTGGGGTGTAAGCGGTGAGGTAATTATTATAAACCGCATTCATGACCGGACCCATAGCCATGCCTCCTTTCTTGATTTAACATTGATTTTATTTATTTGAATTAATAGAAATAGTATCGGCCAGGAAATAAATACAATCAGGAAAATTTATGATTGATTTATACAAATTTAATATATGATACCCTTCCCATACTGCTTTTTATAATTTAGTATATCACAAATAGATATAGGAAACAAGTATTTGATGGAAATTTTATGAAAAACTATTGACGAATGCGGCTGTATATGTTATAGTAGACAAACGAGATTAGATGTTAGGTCTTTTTTTTGTGCTTAAAATATTTGGGCGTCTGAAAAGAGGCGTGAGAGAACATATGGAGGTAGCAAAATGCGTACAAAAATCACATTGGCTTGTACGGAATGCAAGCAGCGTAACTACAATACTACCAAGGATAAGAAAGCACATCCTGATAGAATGGAAACCAAGAAGTACTGCAGGTTCTGCAAAACACACACACTGCATAAAGAGACCAAATAAACCAGATAAGAAACCAGATAACAGAGTGCATTTTGAGCAGTAATGATACTATTGTTCAGTAACGGTGCTGCTGTTACAGAAAGGCATGGTCGATATGGGAGATTCCGCAGAAAAGAAAGCATCCTTTGGTTTCTTCAAAGGGGTAAAGGCCGAATTCAAGAAGATTGTATGGCCGGACAGACGGTCTACGATAAGGCAGTCTATTGCAGTAGTGGCAATCTCGATTGTTGTAGGAGTTATCATTGCGATTCTTGATTATATTGTGAAATACGGCGTGAACTTCATTACATCAATTTAGAGTGAGGGTGATTGAATGGCAGAGGCAAAATGGTATGTAGTCCATACCTATTCAGGATATGAAAATAAAGTCAAAGCCAATATTGAGAAGACGATTGAGAATAACAAGCACCTGGCAGAGCAGATTCTGGAAGTCAGGGTTCCGCTGCAGGATGTGGTGGAAATGAAGAACGGCGCCAGGAAGACCGTACAGAAGAAAATGTTTCCCGGCTATGTGCTTCTCAATATGGAAATGAACGACGATACCTGGTATGTTGTCCGCAATACCCGAGGTGTGACAGGATTTGTAGGACCGGGGAGTAAGCCGGTACCCCTGACGGAGGCTGAGATGAAGCCTCTGGGAATCAAGACCGAAAATGTTTCCATTGACTTCGTAGAAGGGGACAGCATTGCGGTAGTGGCGGGTATCTGGAAGGATACGGTGGGTATTGTACAGAAACTTGACTACAGCAAACAAACGGCTACCATCAATGTGGAATTGTTTGGAAGAGAAACCCCTGTGGAGATTAGCTTTGCAGAGGTAAGGAAGCTTTAAAGTGATTCCTGTGGCAATGGCGGCAATTCATTAAAAAGAAAGTATATGCAGGAAAACAAGGTATTTCCCGTCTGATGGGCGGTTAGAGATACATGTGCGCATGCTTATGCGCACAGAAAGCTGTTCGCGGTTCTGCTGCGGACAGTCATAGTGGGAGCAGGCGGATACGGAAATTTTGAATGCTGCGGCTGTGTAAAGCGCAAGCAGCGGCGGAAGACGAAGTGAAACCTGCGCCAAGTCGCCGTAACGTTCAAGTACCCGGAACATTTCACCGGCGTTTTGACGGCAACGGCATACCACATTATAGGAGGTGCCAAAATGGCAAAGAAAGTAACAGGTTATATTAAATTGCAGATCCCGGCCGGCAAGGCGACACCGGCTCCGCCTGTAGGACCTGCACTTGGACAGCATGGCGTGAACATTGTTGAGTTCACGAAGCAGTTCAATGCAAGAACAGCGGACAAGGGTGATATGATCATCCCGGTTGTGATCACTGTATATGCAGACAGAAGCTTCAGTTTCATTACGAAGACCCCCCCTGCGGCAGTGCTGTTGAAGAAGGCATGCAATCTGAAGTCAGGTTCTGCCGTACCCAATAAGACGAAAGTGGCTACGATTTCCAAGGCAAAGATTCAGGAGATCGCAGAGCTGAAAATGCCGGATTTGAATGCGGCAAGTCTTGAGGCAGCTATGAGCATGATTGCAGGAACGGCACGCAGTATGGGAATTAAGGTGGAAGAATAAGGCGTTATGATTGGATGCCCCATGGGACGGGCAGGGAGGTATAAGAATGAAACATGGTAAGAAATATACCGAAGCGGCAAAGCTGGTAGACCGTACAGTGTTGTATGAGCCGAATGACGCCATTGCTTTGGTGAAGAAAGCAGCGGCGGCAAAGTTTGACGAGACCGTGGAAGTGCATATCAGAACCGGATGCGACGGACGGCATGCGGAACAGCAGATCCGTGGTGCGGTGGTATTGCCCAATGGTACAGGCAAAACCGTCAGAGTCCTGGTATTTGCAAAGGGTGATAAGATAAATGAAGCAGAGGCGGCAGGGGCTGATTACGTGGGGGGCGAAGAGCTGATTCCCAGGATTCAGAACGAAGGCTGGCTGGATTTTGATGTGGTGGTTGCAACGCCGGATATGATGGGTGTTGTAGGCCGTCTGGGTAAGACACTTGGTCCGAAGGGATTGATGCCCAACCCGAAGGCAGGAACCGTCACTATGGATGTCACCAAAGCAGTCAAAGATATCAAGGCCGGTAAGATTGAATACAGGCTGGATAAGACCAATATCATCCATGTGCCCATAGGAAAGGTTTCCTTTACGGAAGAGGCATTGCAGGAGAATTTCAATGCATTGATGGATGCGGTTGTGAAGGCAAGACCCGGCGTATTAAAGGGCCAGTATCTGAGGAGTATTACATTGGCAAGCAGTATGGGGCCCGGCGTAAAGGTAAGCGTTGCGAAATTTTAATGCTTGACTTTTGCGGAAATGTTTCGTATAATTTGATAAGTTGTAATAAGCCGAAGACAGTAGGTGCCAAGGGCATAAATCCTACCGAGGAGAAATATTGCGAAAGCGCATATTTTGCGGATTCCCCTCTGAGTCTTTGCTCAGAGGGTTTTTATAGTTAATGTTCACTTGCTGCCGCCGCGAGGCGGATTCATGCTTATTTTGCATGAATAATCCACAGCTGTGTGCGAAATCGCCGTTTTTGCGCTTTGCAGTGGTCTGTCGGAATGAAATTTAATAAAACAGGAGGTAAGAAAATGGCAAAGGTTGAAATGAAAAAGCCTATTGTAGATGAGATTTCTGCCAATATTAAAGATGCACAGTCAGTTGTCTTAGTGGATTACCGCGGATTGACTGTGGAGCAGGATACACAGCTTCGCAGGAACCTGCGTGAGGCGGGCATTATCTACAAAGTGTATAAGAATACCTATATGAACTTTGCGTTCAAGGGTACACCGTTTGAAAGCCTGTCATCCTATCTGGAAGGTCCCAGTGCAGTAGCTATCTCTAATGATGATGCCACAGCACCGGCAAGAGTGCTTTCCGAGTTCGCGAAGACGGCTGACAAGCTTGAAATTAAGGCCGGCGTGGTGGAAGGTACCATGTATGATGCGAAGGGCATGGCAGCGATTGCAAGTATTCCTTCCAGGGAAGTGCTTATTTCCAGGCTGCTTGGAAGTCTGCAGAGCCCTGTAACCAATTTTGCCCGTGTGATGAATCAGCTGGCAGAAAAAGGCGGCGCGGCTGCATGTGGAGCGGAAGCTGCTCCTGCAGAATAATGCGGATTATGTGAAGGACGGCTCTGCAGAAAACATGAAATTGTGAGCAGATTTATACTTGCGGACAATAAAATCTGCCGCCGGTATACAGCGGCTGCCGTTTGTCGGCCGGGCGGCATGGCAGATTGCAGCGGCCGTCAGTATATATTGTAAATGGTAAGATGCAGTAATAAGCATGCTGCTGTAAAATAAGAAAATCATAAGAGTTCAGCAGCTTGTAAAGCATAACAATGAAAATGGAGGATATGAAAATGGCTAAATTAACAGCGCAGGAACTGATTGATGCAATCAAAGAGATGACCGTATTAGAATTAAATGAACTTGTAAAGGCTTGTGAAGAGGAATTCGGCGTATCCGCAGCAGCAGGTGTTGTGGTAGCACAGTCAGGCCCCGCAGCAGACCAGGCTGAAGAGAAGACTGAGTTCGATGTAGAGCTGACCGATATCGGCGGTGAGAAGGTTAAGGTAATCAAGGTTGTTCGTGAAGTGACAGGTCTCGGCCTGAAGGAAGCAAAGGATACCGTTGAGGGCGCTCCTAAGGTAATCAAGGAGGGCGCTTCCAAGGATGAGGCTGAGGAAATCAAGAAGAAGCTTGAGGAAGTCGGCGCTAAGGTTACATTGAAGTAAGAGAAACAACCAGAGGGCGGAAAACCGGCGGCTGGCGATTGAAGGGGCTGTTTGCTTAAAACAGCCTTTTTCTTGTATTACGAAAAAAATCTGCTTGACCCTTTTCCCAATTTGTGTTAATATGGATAGTGCATTATTGTGCAAAGTTATACCTATTTTTGCGGAAGCGGACAGGGAGGCAGGTAAGGGGCATGGATTACCGGATGATTGCCCACATCCGTATGGGAAGGTATAAAGATGCTGCCGTTTCGGTTTGGATGGCAGCATAATTAAGAAAGAACGGGGTGAAATGTCAATGGAGAAAAACAGAATACGTCCAACTGCCGGTACAAAAGTTATGCGTATGAGTTACGCACGACAAAAAGAGGTATTGGAGATGCCCAATCTGATTGAAGTCCAAAAGGATTCCTATCAGTGGTTCCTTGACGAGGGATTGAAGGAAGTTTTTGATGATATCTCTCCTATTGCTGACTACAGTGGTTCTCTAAGCCTTGAATTTGTAGATTTTGAACTGAGTAAGGACGATGTCAAATATTCTATTGAAGAATGCAAAGAGAGAGATGCCACTTATGCAGCGCCTTTGACGGTAACTGTCCGCCTCTATAATAAAGAGAAGGAAGAGATAAGTGAACATAAGATTTTCATGGGCGATCTTCCTATGATGACGGAGACGGGAACATTTGTGATCAATGGTGCGGAGCGTGTTATCGTAAGCCAGTTAGTGCGTTCTCCCGGCATTTACTATGCAATCGGACATGATAAGATCGGCAAGAGATTGTACTCCTGTACTGTCATCCCCAACCGCGGCGCATGGTTAGAGTATGAGACGGATTCAAATGATGTCTTCTATGTGCGTGTTGACAGAACCCGTAAGGTGCCTGTAACGGTTTTGATACGTGCGCTGGGTATCGGTTCCAACGAAGAAATCAGAGAATTATTCGGTGATGAGCCGAAGATAGAAGCAAGTTTTACAAAGGACACTGCTGAGAATTATCAGGAGGGTCTGTTAGAGTTATATAAGAAAATCCGTCCCGGTGAGCCGTTGAGTGTGGAGAGCGCGGAGAGTTTGATTAATGCTATGTTCTTCGACCCCCGCAGATATGATCTGGCTAAGGTGGGAAGATATAAATTCAATAAGAAGCTGGCGCTCAGAAACAGAATCAGACATCAGATTCTGGCGGCTGACGTGGTGGATCCTTCCACAGGCGAAGTGCTTGCGTCCCAGGGCGACAAGGTGACTGCGGAGCTGGCAGATACCATTCAGAACGCAGCCATTCCCTTTGTATATATTCAGACAGAAGAGAAAAATGTGAAAGTATTGTCCAATATGATGGTGGATCTCACAACATATGTGGACTGTAACCCGAAGGATTTCGGCATTAAGGAGAAGGTGTACTATCCTCTGCTGGCGAAGATTCTGGAAGAGTTCTCGGATGACCCGGTGAAACTGGCGGAAGCGATTAAGAAAAATGTCCATGAGCTGGTGCCGAAGCATATTACCAAGGAAGATATCATTGCTTCCATTAACTATAATATGCATTTGGAATACGGCCTTGGAAATGATGATGATATCGACCATTTGGGTAACAGGCGTATTCGTGCGGTGGGAGAGCTTCTTCAGAACCAGTATCGTATCGGTCTGTCCAGAATGGAGCGTGTGGTGCGGGAGCGTATGACCACCCATGACACGGATGAAATATCACCCCAGTCCCTGATCAATATTAAGCCTGTGACCGCCGCAGTGAAGGAATTCTTCGGTTCCTCCCAGCTGTCTCAGTTCATGGATCAGAACAATCCTCTGGGGGAGCTGACGCATAAGAGACGTCTGTCAGCATTGGGACCGGGCGGTTTGTCGAGAGACCGTGCCGGATTTGAAGTGCGTGACGTGCACTATTCCCATTACGGAAGAATGTGTCCTATTGAGACGCCGGAAGGTCCTAACATTGGTCTGATTAACTCCCTTGCAAGCTATGCCAGAATCAATGAGTATGGATTTGTGGAGGCACCGTACAGGAAAATTGATAAGTCAGATCCCAAGAATCCTGTGGTTACGGACGAAGTGGTCTATATGACTGCGGATGAAGAAGATAATTTCCATGTGGCACAGGCAAGTGAAGCTCTGGATGCGGAGGGACATTTTGTACGTAATACCGTTTCCGGCCGTTATAAGGATGAGACGTCGGAATATCCCCGTGCCATGTTTGACTATATGGATGTATCCCCTCGAATGGTATTCTCTGTGGCGACAGCCTTGATTCCGTTCCTGCAGAATGACGATGCCAATCGTGCACTGATGGGGTCTAACATGCAGCGCCAGGCTGTGCCCCTTCTGACAACGGAAGCGCCTGTGGTGGGAACGGGTATGGAAGTGAAGGCAGCCGTGGACTCAGGTGTCTGTGTGGTGGCGAAGAAGCCGGGAACCATAGATTATGTGTCTGCAAGCACCATCAGGATGACCTATGACGACGGCGAGAAGGCAGAATTTCATCTGACCAAGTTCTCACGAAGCAACCAGTCTAACTGCTATAATCAGAAGCCCATTGTATTTAAAGGGGATCATGTGGAGGCAGGAGCGGTGATTGCGGACGGTCCTTCCACTGCCATGGGCGAACTTGCACTGGGTAAGAATCCTTTGATTGGATTTATGACCTGGGAGGGCTATAATTACGAGGACGCAGTTCTGTTGAGCGAGAGACTGGTGCAGGACGATGTGTATACCTCCGTGCATATCGAAGAGTATGAGGCGGAAGCAAGGGATACCAAGTTAGGGCCGGAGGAAATTACCCGTGACGTTCCGGGGGTGGGCGATGATGCGCTAAAAGATTTGGATGACAGAGGTATTATACGTATTGGTGCAGAGGTACGTGCCGGTGATATACTGGTAGGTAAGGTGACACCCAAGGGGGAGACCGAGCTGACCGCGGAAGAGCGGCTGCTGCGTGCCATCTTCGGAGAGAAGGCAAGAGAGGTCCGTGATACCTCCCTGAAGGTGCCCCATGGAGAGTATGGTATTGTGGTGGATGCGAAAGTGTTTACCAGACAGAACAGCGACGAACTTTCTCCCGGCGTGAACCAGGCTGTCCGTATCTATATTGCGCAGAAGAGGAAGATTTCCGTAGGCGACAAGATGGCGGGCCGCCATGGAAATAAGGGTGTGGTTTCGCGTGTATTGCCGGTGGAAGACATGCCGTATCTGCCCAACGGCCGTCCTTTGGATATTGTGCTGAATCCTCTGGGCGTGCCTTCCCGTATGAACATCGGGCAGGTGCTGGAGA
>CAJUAP010000023.1 GCA_910584435.1 uncultured Acetatifactor sp. | reverse complement strand
TAAATCTATCATGCACCTGAGGAATGTAAATCCGGGTGTTATGATTACAGTATTCTCCGACAATAAGCAAAGCCATTTGAGACGGGCAGATCTGAATGATTTTAGGAATGAGTTTCCTGGTATCCTGATAGATTTTAAGAAGACCAATAACACGATGCATGACAGATATATCATCCTGGATTACGGAAAGAGGAGCGAGAAAATCTACCATTGCGGCGCGTCTTCCAAAGATGCCGGGAAAAAGACAACGACCATCATGGAAGTTCAGGACAGGGCAGTTTATAAGCAGCTGGTGGATATTCTGATAAAAAATCCAGCTTTGGTACTTACATAATTATGACAATATTTTATTCACTCCTAATGGAGCGAATTCTTTTGGCTCAAAATCGGAAAAATCGGATTCAGGGTACATAGACCTCCAGAAAGAAAGCCGGGGGTGTCTGAATGAATGATCAGAAGTGCATAGAACTGGATGTCGGATTGCCAGATCGGGGTGTGATGCTGAAAATGGAGCGCTGTGCGGAATTTTTAGCCCGCATGATAGAAAAATACGGGCGGGAGGTTCTGGAGGAGATTGAAGCCGGGGAGTCAGGAGAA
This sequence comes from uncultured Acetatifactor sp., assembly GCA_910584435.1. Lineage (GTDB taxonomy): Bacteria > Bacillota > Clostridia > Lachnospirales > Lachnospiraceae > Acetatifactor. The sequence goes on along the minus strand of CAJUAP010000023.1, from coordinate 63,022 downwards.
AAAGAGAATAAGGAACAATGATGGATGCAGCCGGTTATGTTTGAGATAATCGGCGCATTTTCTGTGTCATGGTATGCAAAAACAGTGATATATTTTCTGTGATTGCCGGAGCTTTCGGGAAGCGGCCGAAAAAACAAAAAAGTTATTTTGGGGCGCTGACAAATTACTGGAAATCCGATATAGTTGTTCTTGCAACAGATATACGAACAGAAAGTGAGCAACCAAAAATGAAAAAGAGATGTTATATTTACACGAGGGTTTCCACGGCTGCTCAGGTAGAAGGGTACAGCCTGGAGGCGCAGACAGAAAGGCTGAGGGAATATGCTGATTACAGGGAACTGGAAATAGCCGGGGAATACTGTGACGCAGGGAAATCCGGCAGGAGCATCAAGGGCAGACCAGCGTTCCAGCAGATGCTGGATGACATCGTATGCGAAAAGGATGGGATTTCTTTTGTTCTGGTGTTCAAGCTGTCAAGGTTTGGAAGGAATGCGGCAGATGTGCTGAAATCCATGCAGCTGCTTACAGATTGCGAGGTTGACCTGGTATGCGTGGAGGATGCCATTGACAGTTCCACGCAGGGAGGGCGGCTTACCATGGCTATCCTGTCGGCTGTGGCGGAGATTGAGAAGGAAAATATTACGGCGCAGTTCCTTTCGGGGAAGATGCAGAAGCTAAGCGAAGGCGGATGGCCGGGCGGCCCGATTCCATATGGGTATAGGAATATCAATAAGAAGCTGGTCGTTGAGCCGGAGGAGGCGGAGCTTGTAAGGATGGTCTTCGGCCTTTACGGGCAGGAGGGGATGATGGTCAATTCGGTGGTTAACTACCTGAATGAGCATGGGTATAAGAAAACTGTCAGAAATGAACAGCGGGCACTCACTTTTGACATGGTAAGGACGATTCTGGACAATCCGGTCTATTGCGGGAAGATTTTTTATAACCGTCGGACCAATTGCAAAGCAGGGAACCAGAAGAAAAAGGATGTCATTGTAGTGGACGGGAGCCATGAGCCGCTTGTCACGCCGGAGCAGTGGCACTTCGTAAGGATGAAGAGGGAGAGGCATAAGGGACGTGGCAAAAAGACAGAAGAACCGGAACGGATCAGTCTTTTGTCAGGGCTGGTCAAATGCCCGAAGTGCGGCAGCGGGATGATTGCAAAAAAGAATAAGAGCATCAACCACAATCATGGCGGGTATTATAAAACACTGTATTACTATGGCTGCAACAGCAACAGGAAGTGCAATGGCCGGGTATGTGATTTCAGCCATACCTATAATCAGGAGAAAGTGGACGGCGCGGTTTTTGAGATAGTGAGCGGCCTGACAATGCTTCCTGTATTCCGGGAGAGGGTGCTGCATTATCTGGAAAATACGGATGTTATGGACAGGCTGGAGACAGAACTGAAAAAGTTGAGGAAAACGATACGGTCAGAGGAGATGAAAAAGAGAAAACTGGGGGAAGACTTGGATAACCTGGATTTTCTGGATGATGATTATGATAAAGATTATGAAAAACTTCAGGGAGAGATTGACCGGGTGTATGACCATATTGAGAAGGCAGAGGCCGAAATGGAAAGGAAGATGAAAAAACTTTCTGCAGCAAAGCAGGGCATCCAGGCGGCGGACAGGATTGAGAGGCTTCTGGAACACATGGGGAAGCTGTATGGGCATATGTCCTGTGAGGAGCGGCGGAAAATGTATAGGTATTTTATTGAGAGAATAGAAGTTTATCCGGAGCATCCGGATGGGAAGATCATAAAAAGCATTGCTTTCCGGTTCCCGGTGTTTTATGGGGAAGAAGATGTGAAAGAGGATAAAGCGCCGGATGAGCTGGTAGTGTTCACTTTGGATTGTGGAGAATTGGGGCTGACGGCATCTGAGGCAAAAGCGACATATGCACAGATCCGCAAATATGTTTCGGAGAAGTTCGGCGCTAAGGTTTCCTCTTTATATATTGCCCAGGTGAAGAGAAAATACGGGTTGGATTTGGGGAAGAACTACAATGTGTCAAAGAAAACGGATGCAAGGGTTCCGGTCTGCCCGAAAGATAAAGAAGGATTCATCATAGATGCGCTGAAGCATTATAAGATGCTGGATGCGGATGTGGAGATGAAAGAGCAGGGGGATTTGTGATGAAGAGGAAGAAATGTTATATCTATATGAGGGTTTCTACGGCGATGCAGGTGGATGGGTACAGCCTGGAAGCCCAGAAGGATCGGCTGACAAAGTTTGCGGAATTTCAGAAGATGGATATTGTACGGGAATATTGCGATGCAGGGAAATCAGGGAAGAATATCACTGGACGCCCGGAATTTTCCCAGATGCTCCGGGATGTTGCGGATGACAGAGACGGGGTGGATTATATACTGGTGTTCAAGTTGTCAAGGTTTGGGAGGAACGCGGCGGATGTGCTGAATTCCCTGCAGTATATACAGGACTTTGGCGTGAACCTGATCTGTGTGGAGGACGGCATTGATTCATCAAAGGATTCTGGTAAGCTGACCATCACTGTCCTGTCCGCGGTGGCGGAGATTGAGCGGGAGAATATCCTGGTGCAGACGATGGAAGGCAGAAAGCAGAAGGCGAGGGAAGGGAAATGGAACGGCGGGCTGGCACCTTTCGGGTATAGGGTGGATTCTAAGACAAGTACCCTGATGGTGGAGCCGGAAGAAGCGACGGTTGTAAAAATCATTTATGAGAAATTTGTCCACGAAGGCATGGGAGCGGATTCTATCTGCAATTACCTGAACCAGAGGGGATATGCAAAGCAGAAGAATAGGGAGTTTGAACTGAATTATTTTTCTCGGGGGCTCATCATGCGGGTGCTGGACAATCCGGTGTATATCGGGAAAATCACTTATGGAAAGAGCACCACGGAACGGGTGAAAGGAACCAGGGATGAATACCACCGGGTTCAGGTGGAGGATTACATGGTCACGGACGGAAGGCATGAGGCAATCATTGATGAAGAATTGTGGACGGCGGCGCAGGAGAGACGTAAGGAAACGGGTGTCAAGTGGAATAAGACACACAGCCTGGATCATGAGCACCTGTTGTCGGGGTTGGTTATCTGTCCGGTCTGCGGCAAGGGGCTTGCCGGGACTGTCCGGCGGCGGAAGAATAAGAAGACCGGCGAATACAAGGATGATTTTTATTACAGGTGCCAGCACAGGAAGAAAATTGATGAGGAACATTTTTGTGATTTCAAGCCGTCGATCAACCAGAGTGAGTTTAACCGGGAAGTGGAGAATGTGATTCTGGATATGGCGGCGAATGAACAGTGGAAAGAATTTGTCCTGCGGAAGATGTCGGAGAGGGTGGATGTGAGCACACTGGAGACTGAGCGGGAGCAGATTAAAAAACAGTTGCGGCAGGTGATTGGGGCGAAGACGAAGCTGACGGATATGCTGGATAAGCTGGATGTGTCCGACAAACATTATGACCGCAAGTATCAAGACATGCAGGACAGGTTGGATAATCTGTATGATAAGGCATCTGAACTGGAGGATACGATCGCAGATATTGACAGCCAGATAAACGGAGCCTATGAAAAGCAGATTACGGCAAAGCAGCTTTATAAAATCCTGGCGAATTTTGACAGGCTGTATTATCGGCTGACGGACCTTGAAAAGAAAGAATTTTTGAGAGACTTTATAGAAAGCGTTGAAATTTATCCGGAAAAGTTGGATAATGGACGCATGCTGAAGCAGATAAACTTTAACTTTCCAGTGTATTATGATGGTGAGGTTGGTAAGGAAATTCGGTTGCTCAATGAAAATACAGTCGAGACTGTATGTTTATTGTCCAAACTTCATGCAGACTAACATATTAAGGTTGAGCTTCAGATGGACGAGCTTGATTTGACGGCTGCGGAGAGTAAAGCTGCTTATGAGGAGATTAAGGAGTATGTGTTGGAGCATAGTGGGTTGAAGGCTAGTAAATGGTATATTGCTCAAGTAAACAGGAGATGTAGTGTGATTGAGAAAGAGAACGATAATAAGGCAAAAACAGAAGCGTCTAAACAACCACAGGGCTCGCTGGAAAAGGAAGCAGTAATTATGGAGGCTCTAAAGTATTTTCGGATGATATAAAAAACAACATTTTCCAATACAGTGTTGGTGATATTTTTAACTTTATAAACGAGGAGAAATAGACATGGCAACAAAAGAAACGGTTAAATCAATTGAACCTAATATTGCTGATTTGGCGAATGGTTGGTTGAAAGAATACAAATTGGATTATAAGTTAGAGCAGGAATCATTAAATACAGAAATTGATACTGCACTAAATGATTATTTTTCTAAAAATGGTGGCGTAGGTGGTAATAGACCTGATTGCAAGCTATTGCTTCAAGATAAAGCATTAAGTTTCTATCCAGTACTTATAGAGTATAAAGGATACAAAGATAAGCTTGTCAAACTGGATTCTAACGGTCAAGTGGATAATAAGACAGCAAAAAACGAACCGAATTTTAAGAATATTAATGCGTATGCTGTAAATGGCGCTGTACATTATGCTAATGCATTATTACACCACACAAGTTATACTGATATTATTGCTATTGGAATGACTGGTTACAAAGATGAGAATGGTAATCTTCAGCATTCTATTGGTGTTTTTTATGTTTCCAAAAGCAATTTTGGTATTGGACAAAAGATTAATGATTATTCTGATTTTTCATTCCTTAGAAAAGAGAACTTCGATAGCTTTATCGAGAAAGTAAAGAGGTTGCAGCTATCACAAGAAGAAATTGATAGGTTAAAAGAGCAGAGGGAAAAAGAAATAGATGCCAGTTTGGTAAAGTTGAATAATGATATATATCAAAATGAAAAAGGTCTGGGTGAGAATGACCGAGTGTACCTTGTGGCAGCTTCTATCATTGCGACACTTGGAATTCCTGGAAAAGTAGCACCTCTTGAAAAGTCGGAGCTCAAATCTTCATCAGAAGAGGGTAATACAGATGGTGATATTCTTGTTAGGAAGGTTAAGGCGTTCTTAAACGAAAAGAAGTTGCCAAGAGAGAAAAAAGAACTTATTGTAAGGACATTACAAAACACTTTGACTACTGATAATATCAACAGAGTTGAAAATGGAGAGAGCCAATTAAAGCGTGTGTTCACAAAGATTGTTGATGATTTGGGTATTTACTATAAAATCGGATTAACCACTGACTTTACAGGTAAGTTGTTCAATGAAATGTATGGATGGTTGGGATTTTCACAAGATAAGTTGAACGATGTTGTCCTTACACCTTCTTATGTCGCCAAATTATTAGTAAAGCTTGCAAGAGTTAATAAGGACTCATAAGTTTGGGACTTTGCTACTGGCTCTGCCGGACTTCTTGTAGCGGCTATGAATGAAATGCTGAATGATGCCAAGGAGCAAATTAAGTCTCCTGACGAATATCAAAAAAAGGCAGCTGAAATTAAAGCGACACAATTACTTGGTATAGAATTGCTTTCCAGCATTTATATGCTTGCCATTTTGAATATGATTCTTATGGGTGATGGCAGTTCGAACATTTTGAACAAGGATTCCTTAACAGACTTTACAGGTAACTATGGTTTTGGAAAGACTAATGATAAATTTCCTGCGGATGCCTTTGTTTTAAATCCGCCGTATTCTGCACCTGGCAATGGAATGAATTTTGTTGAAAAAGCTCTGTCGATGATGCAAAAAGGGTATGCAGCTATCATTATTCAAAATTCAGCAGGTTCTGGAAAAGCAACGGAATACAACAAAAGGATATTGAAACATAGTACATTACTTGCGAGCATTAAAATGCCCGTAGATTTGTTTATTGGTAAATCAAGTGTACAGACAAATGTTTATGTATTCAGAGTCGGTGAAGCCCATAAAAAAGATGATGTTGTTAAATTTATAGATTTTTCTAATGATGGTTACACTCGTTCCAACCGTAAGAAAGCAAGTAATAATTTGAAAGATACTGACCATGCAAAAGAGCGTTATCAAGAGGTCGTTGATTTAGTGCGCTTTGGCAAAGGTAAACGGCGCTTATTTACGGAAAAAGAGTATTATGAGGGAACGATTAATCCGGAAAATGGAACAGATTGGAATCAGACTGCACCAATAGATATAAAGCCGACTTTGGAAGATTTCAAAAAAACCGTAAGCGATTATCTTGCATGGGAGGTTTCAAACTTACTGAAAAATCAGGATTGTGAGGATGAACGCTTGGGAAAATAAATGCCTCACTCGATGAAAAATTGAGCAAAGTTGAGTGGGGCGAATACACGCTCGAGGAATTGTTTGAAGTAGAATCGTATTCAAAAAGGTTCGATGCAAACAAGGTTATTGTTAAAGAAAGGGGAAAGTTTCCCTATATAGTTAGAAAGAGTTCTAATAATGGACAAAAAGGGTTTATAGATGAAAATGAAAAATTTCTAAATGCCGGAAATACTATTTCATTTGGACAGGATACTGCAACCATGTTTTATCAAGAAAAACCTTACTTCACGGGTGACAAAATTAAAGTGTTAAAGCCTAAAACTGATAAATTCAATAAAAATAATGCGCAATTCTTTCTTGCTGCATTAAGAAAACCTTTTGAAATGTTTGCCTGGGGAAGTTCAAGTTTTAGTGTTGATATTATTAAAAAGCAGAAGATAAGGTTACCTGCTAAGAATGGTAAAATTGATTATGATTTCATGGAAAACTTTATTGCGGAAATGGAGGTTCAGCGTATTGCGAAGTTAGAGGCATATCTTTCTGTTACTGGATTGAAAGATACACATCTTTCCGTTGAAGAAAAACAGGCATTAGTAGATTTTGATAAGCTGGAATGGAAAAAATTCAATCTTGAAGCGTTATATGGGAAATCAACTCGTGGAAGGCGTTTGAAAAGCGCGGATAGGATTCAGGGAAGTTTACCATTTGTGACTGCTGGCGAAGCGGATGAGGGCATCTCTGATTTTATTGGTAATGAGGTTCATGTCTTTTCAAAGAACACAACTACGATTGATATGTTTGGTTCGGCTAAATATAGAAACTATGAATATGGTGGAGACGACCATGTTGCAGTTGTACACACGGAAGAATTGCCGATGAAAGCAGCTATATTTGTTACAACGGCAATTCATAAATCATCGCATAACGGTCAATTTGATTACGGTAGAAATTTTTATGCAAAAGATGCTGATAACCTCGATATCGTTCTGCCGGTAAAAAACGGAGAGCCTGACTATGGTAAAATGGAAGAGATTATTTTAGCAATTCATAAACTGGTCGTGAAAGAAGTTGTTTTGTATGCGGAAAGAAAGTGCGAGACAACGATATAGGCTGTATCTATGGATGGCTAATCGAAGGGGGGCGGACAGGCTGGAAATGTCTTTTTATGCCAGCCCTCTGTCCTTCGCTGGATTCTTACTCACGCCTGGGTATCCTGTCAGCTTCAGTTTTGCAGGAAAACTGCATATGGAGCAGAATCCAAAATGCTGGCAGAAGCAGGACATCCCAAGCCCCAAAAGAACCATTCGCTGTCAGAGGGCTGTTATGCATTATTTGTGATTATTGATCATCCCGTAATTGCTCCACAATACTGTATCTGGCAGAGCGGTCATATATAACACAGGGAATCAACCATCCAAGCAGAGCAAAAATCGGTATCGCAATTATAACAGGAACGATTGTAAAACTTGCACTGAAGAACCAAAACATATTCTCCATAAGATTACCAGCCAACGGATTCATAACCAACGAGAGGATGAATGCGATCAGAGCAGAACCAAGTGCGTAGAATAGTCCTTCATAAATCAGCATGGTTTTCAACTGTTTGCTGGTCATGCCCACCGCCTGTAAAACCGAAAATTCTCTTTTCCGGGAAAGAATACCGGTCATAATGGAATTGAAGAAATTAAGAATACCTACAAGTCCAATGATGGCACAGAGCAATCCGCTCAACAGCAGGAACATTTTCTGAAAGCCTTCAAATTCGGCACGGAGCGTTGCTTTGCCTTCGTACATCAATCCGGACAAATCGTCAGCAGTCAGATCAGCAAGATAATTTTCCGCAGAGGTTTCGGTTACTTCATCAGGAGTATCAAACAGATAAAACATCGGGATGCTTTCATGCCGGCTGTCATGATTCAGTTTTTCCACAGGAAGCACAAAACTATAGCCTGTTGTGGAATAGCGGAAGCTCATGGAGTGTGGTACGGTGACATAAGCGCAAATTGTATAGTCTATATCGTGGCTGGCAGAAATCTGTAACTGCATGAACTCCTCTGTTGTGTTTTCATCGGCAGGGTTTCCGGTGCGGCTGTCGATGTAATTAGCTTTCTCAACATAGGTGATGGTTTGGACGGAACCTAACGGTGGGTAAAAATCCAGATTGCTTGCATTACCGTAATCATCTGTGCGGACTACTACAGCGATAGCATTTGTATTTTCCTGGAACAGAGGGGAGATATCTCCGCCTATTACCGTCAGTTTATCAAACAGGGACACATCCAAGCCTTCAATCAGTGCATTCTGGCTCACAAGATCATTACGGCGGTTTTTTTGTTCTAATATAGCGTCTGCATATTCTTCGGATGTATGGCGCATCATGTCCTGGAGCCAGTGTTCTTCTGTCATCCAGCCAATCGGTCCATAACCGGTCAGAGTGTATCCGCAGCCGGAAATTGACGGAGACGTATTTGCTCTGACTTGCTCAATTTGTTCCTGAGAGATAAAGCTGCCGGAACCGCTCTGGAGAAAATAGCCTGTAGTGCTGACAACAAAATCCGCACATGTTCTTTTGGCCAGATACTTATCCATATCAAATCCGCCGGTAAAAGTGGCAAAAACATTGAGAAGTACCACGGAGAGCGAAAGAGAAATAACCACAAGGACAGTTTTTCCTTTATTCCTTCCCAAATTAGCAAAGGCCATCTGATGTACTTGGGCGCCGCGGGTAGTACGATGCTTCTTTTTGCTCTTGGCAGCGTCCGTGTACTTCACTGCCTCTACAGGAGATACTTTTGAAGCAATCCTGCCCGGACGGGAGCAGGACAGTAAAACTGTAATGAGTGCAAACAGTGTCGACGCGAGGAAAATCAATGGCGATGTACTGACGGCAGAGACTTCTGCGCCAAGGGTGGTTTGCGCTATTACTACAGGGGTCAGAAATGCGCCCGCACCATACCCCAGCAGTAATCCAATAGGAATGCCGGTAACACACAGAAACAGCGCCTGCTGGCGTATGATACGCCGAAGCTGCCGGGGCGTGACGCCAATGGCTTTCAGCAAGCCGTAGAATCGGATATCCCCGGTAACGGAAATCTGAAATATATTGTAAATAATCAGATAGCCTGTGAAAATTACCAGCACAAGGAAAGCGATAATCGCTATCAGTGTCGGTGCATCCATGCTTTCGCCGAGCTGAGAAGAAGTGTAGCCCCAGTTTACACCGATGCGTACAAGTTCCCCTTCACCTGTTTCATCCCAGGAATATCCTGAGTCCAGATCCACCTGTTCCATCTGGCCGCGGATGTTTATACTGGATGCCATCATCACATTCAGGTCGATGCGGAACGGTTCCAGTCCCTTGGACACGGCTTCGGCTTCTATCTCTTTTGCGTATTCTCCGCTGATATTGATATAGTGAACCGGACTGATATCGTCGTATTCCCACCATCCTGCCAGAGTAAACACATCTGCTTTCTCATAAGGCATTTCGGATAAAGCGCCAACTGTATATGTCAGTTCAATTTCTGCGCCTAATTCCGGTTCAACCCCCAATAGTTTCAGGGCATGGGTGTCCATGGTGATTTCATTTCTTCCCTGCGGCTTATGCCCTGTGGTGGGTTCTGCAAAACTCCATTCAGTGCAGTTGTCATCCATATAGCTTACCTCGGCAGGGGCTCGATTGTCTGAGCGAACTTCTGGCTGGTAACTTTCAAAAGGCTCAGTACATCCTGACTGGTCTTGGAGTCCAGATTGCCTGTCGGTTCATCGGCGAGAATGATAGCCGGAGCGGCAGCCAGTGCACGGGCGATTGCCACACGCTGCTGCTGGCCGCCGGAAAGCTGACTTGGAAGGGAATCCAGACGTTCCTCCAGTCCAAGCGTCTGCACGATTTTCCGGACAAATTCCCCGTCGGCCTTGCCGCCGTCCAGTTCAATGGGCAGAACAATGTTTTCATACACATTCAGTACCGGAACAAGATTATATGCCTGGAACACAAAGCCGATTTTTCTGCGGCGGAAGATAGTGAGAGCTTCCTCCTTTAAGGAAAAAATGTCCTGCCCGTCAACCATAACCATACCGCTTGTGGGACGATCCAGGCCGCCAAGCATGTGCAGCAGTGTGGATTTGCCGGAGCCATAAATTTTTTTCAGGTTTTTTGCCTTTAAAATCTCCATAGACAAGTACCTCCATAAAAATCTGTATGTATGCAAAGAAATCATTCTTTGATACATACAGACTATTGCATAGAATTCTTTCTACATTCTTTCCGGCGGAAAACGAATTCTAACAGTTTTGAAAGAATTGCCGTTACTTCGGCAGGAATACGGAAAAAGTGCTTCCTTTACCGGGAACGGAAGTAACTTTGATATAGCCGCCCTCGCCGGATATGATCTTACGGGCCAAATACAGCCCGATTCCCACGCCTTCCTGTTCCCGCGCATTCTTTGAACGATAAAAGCGGGCAAATATTTTTGGCTGCTCACTTTCAGGGATACCGGCACCGGTATCCGATATATCAATCCTTGCAAACATTTCATAGCTTATAACAGAAATAGTTATCGTTCCATGCTCCGTATTGGAAATACCAAGGTTGAATTGAGCAAAACGGAGCAGAAATTGCTGCGCTTGCTTGTTGAAAACCGCACCTCGCTCCAGTCCGTCTACAATATCCATATCTGTATCGTTGGCGGTCAGCAGAATGACAGGAATATCCGGTGTTTTTTCTTTGATTTCCTGCAGCAAATCAAGTCCGCTGCCATCAGGCAGATTGATATCTAACAGGATTAGAGATGCACTGCCGCAAAGCAGCTGTTCCTTCGCCGTTTTCAGGTTCCGGCAGGAAACAATCTGCCGACTGTCTGCTTTCAGTGCCTTGCTCAAACCCTGATTCAATCCTATATCATCCTCAATGATCAATAATTGTTCCATGTATTTCACTTCCTTGTAATTCATCTACTGCCGTTTGCTATTCCCAAAGAGAGTACGCAATGCCTGCCCTCCTTTTGGACGTTTCTAATTATACCATGCAAATGGGAAGAAATCTATATGCCCCGGAAAGATGAACTGCGTATTTTGTGCTATAATGTTTTATATGATACTATTTCCTGTGACAAATTTAGTGTTTTCCAGGGTTGGATGGAGGTGATAACTTTAGAATCGTGTTCCAATAGAAAAAAGAAGGAAACGGCCGCTGCGATATCGTTGTGGATCAAAGTGCATATGTGGGAGTCATAGTTCTGACGGATGTATTGATTGCAGACATGCCGAGGTTTTGGGCTTCGATGTTGAATGTATTATTGTATGCCGAAAGGCGTCAACTCCTGTTCAGCAGAGAAAAGCATATCCATACCTGGAACCACGATGAGAGAATCCATAGTATGCCTTCACCGGACGCATTAGGGGATATTGCGTTTGATTATAAAGAGTTACTTCAAAAGGTGATAGAAAATCTAAATAATGTGTGGTAAAATGAATCAAATGGCAGACAGGAGGAAGTTGTAAATGATACCTTAGGCATTGATGAAGCGCAGGACATCATTATTATGTATTTCTGTTTTTTAAATGATTATGACAGATCAAGGGTGGCACAAATTCCCAAAGAAGTGTTTGAACCAGAAGAAACTATATTGCTTGATTTGGAGATTGGCGGGGAAGCAATTACCATATAAAGAAACAGAAAAGAGGCGGATAAGCCGGTCACGGCGGTCATTTCTAAAAATAAAAAGGAATTAACTCAGGAAGGGAAAAAGAAAATTTCTGATGTCAGGGCAGAATGAAATGCGTTGGAAGATGAGCTCCAAAAGCTGGAAGATGCAATGGAAAGTTTTAAGACGAACGAAACATTTGATTCTATGGAGGCCGAGCTGATATAGAGTATATGTTTGGCTCAGGACTGCATGATGTATCAAATTTTGGGTAATATCACTGGGTATTTTTATAAAGGATTGTGGAAAGGAATATTATTATGCAGTTTGGAATGCCGACCTTAATTGAAAACCGAACGCTTGAAGACAATATACGCTTGTGCAGGAAGCTGGGTCTGCAGTTTTTGGAGCTTAATATGAATTTTCCGGAGTACCAGATACACGAGCTGGAATCAATTGATAGATTTTATCAGGCTGCAGATGAAGCCGGGCTTTATTATACCATTCATCTGGATGAAAATTGTAATATAGCGGATTTTAACATGCTTGTTGCGGACGCTTATCTGGAAACCATAAGAAGAACCATAGAAGCAGCTAAAAGGCTGATACCCTTGCGGGATAAGTATGGGTATCCCTTGCGGGATGGGCAGGGGAAGCCTTTGCAGGATGGGCAGGGGATACCTTCGTGGGCCGGGCAGGGGGTAGAAAGCCAGCCGCTTGTCCTGAATATGCATATGCACCACGGCATATATATTACGCTTCCAGACAGAAAGGTACAGATGTATGACAGGGATTTTGATACCTATATGGAATCATTTACCAGATTTCGGTCATTATGTGAAGAATGGATTGGGGATTCGGATATCATAATTACAATAGAAAACACGGATGGTTTTCGCAGTTATGAGAAAAATGCCATAGAGTATCTGCTCGGCAGCGATAAATTCGGCCTGACATGGGATATTGGCCATTCTAAGGCAGCTGGAGAAATGGATGTACCGTTTATTATGGAGCATTCCGGCAGATTGAGGCATTTTCACATCCATGACGGGATTGCTGAAAGCAGCGGACAAGAAGGCCGCAATCATCTCGCGCTTGGCGATGGGGAAATTAATATACAAGAGAAACTTTCCATAGCTGAAGAAAGGAATGCAAGATGTGTGCTGGAAACGAAGACGATAACTGCTTTGGAAAAATCTGTGGAGTATTTGAAAGAACTGTATTAAAAAGAACTGTATTAAAAAGAACAATTTTCAAAGGAACTGTATTTAATGGACTGGAAAAAGGAGGATATTGAAAAATGTATGACATAATTATTATCGGTGCAGGTCCGGCTGGTATCAGCGCAGCTGTCTATGGGAAAAGCAGAGGGAAAAAGGTTATGGTGCTGGAGAAGAAACAGGTGGGCGGCCTGATAGGAACGGTATCTACGGTTACGCACTATACGGCAATTGTGCAGGAAGAGACCGGCTGTACCTTTGCGGAACGAATGAAAGAGCAGGCACTTGGCGCCGGTGTGGAAATCCGCTATGAAACTGTGGCGGAGACAAAGCTTGCAGGTGGGATTAAGAAGGTGGTCACAGACAAGGGAAGCTATGAATCTAAAACGCTGATTCTGGCAAATGGCGGTTCCGGCCGTATGCTGGGCATCCCCGGAGAAAATCTCAAGGGCGTCAGGCTAAATGCACCGAAGGATGGCCCGTACTATAAAGGAAAGACTGTTTATGTCATCGGCGGAGCGGACGGTGCGGTGAAGGAGGCTTTGTACCTGGCTGAAACAGCAGAAAAGGTTGTGATTGTATGTGTGGAAGAGGAGCTTGCATGTATACAGGAATTTAAGGATAAAACTGCCGACCATGATAATATCGAAATCATGCCTCATACAAGCCTCACTGCAGTATATGGAAAGGAAGCGGCAGAGGAGCTTGAATTTACAGACAACAAAACAGGAAATAAGCAATTGGTAAGAGACGCGGAATGCGGCGTATTCGTGTATGCAGGGATTGTCCCCAATACGCAGATGTACACGGAATTAAGGTTGGACGGCGGCTATATTCCGACAGATGATTCCATGCAGACAGAAATTCCCGGTGTATTTGCGGCAGGGGATATCCGTGTGAAAAAGGTGAGGCAGGTGGCTACGGCAGTTGCCGACGGGGCAATTGCAGGGATTCAGGCAGCAGCCCTGTGCTGATATCCAGGCAGCATTCTTCTCATAGATTGTTCGTGCCAACGAAGGCGGCATGTCAGAAGATGTGAACAAAATCAAGACCAGCCGGAGCAGATGGGCTGAAATGTTTGAAAGAGGACTGAGCAATGATGAATATTGTTGTGTCAGTTCCTTTTTGCTGTCAGGGAACCGTGGATGCATTTCAGGGAAAGGACGGAGGTGAAATAAAATAGTTGCGTTCAAGGGTATATACTGATATACTGTTGATGATTGGCAGATTGTTCAGATGGGTACAAAGAGTTTGGAGATATTTAATGTCGGCATAAGAATCGGAATCAGGAGGAATATGGTATGAAGAGGGTATGGTGGAAGGAAGCAGTGATTTATCAGATATATCCGCGCAGTCCGTTTCGCGTTTTGGTGATGACCGCCCTATGTACCGGAATGCGTCAGCGAAGATGCTTGCAGCCTGTCTGCATATGCTGCAGGACACGCCGTACCTCTATCAGGGAGAAGAACTGGGTATGACCAATTATCCTTTCCGAAGTCGGGAGGATTTCCGGGATATTGAGAGTATCAATGCCTACAGGGAATGGTGCGGTGAAGGCAGACTGTCCCATGAGGTATTCTTACAGATATGATAAAGCGGAGATGACGCTCAAACCGTATAAGGCTTTTGTGCTGCGGAAGAATTAAGGGGAACATAACAGGAGGAGAAGGTGATAATGGAACAAAAGAAACTGATTGAGTTTCGCGATATTGTGAAAAACTTTGACGGACAGATTGTTTTAAAGGGTGTAAATCTTGATATCTATGAGAATGAATTTGTTACCCTGCTGGGGCCCAGCGGGTGTGGGAAGACAACGCTTCTCAGGATTCTGGGAGGATTTATTGATGCCGATGAGGGCAAGGTTATTTTCAGGGGGGAAGAAATCAATCATAAGCCCCCGTATCAGAGGGAATTAAATACCGTGTTCCAAAAATATGCCTTATTCCCTCATTTAAACGTGTATGAGAATATTGCCTTCGGCCTTAAAATCAACAAGATCAGCAAGGATGTCATTGAGCAGAAGGTCATGAAAATGTTAAAGCTCATAGGGCTGGAAGGGTTCGAGAGGAAGAATATCACATTGCTCTCCGGCGGCCAGCAGCAGAGGGTTGCCATTGCACGTGCGCTGGTCAATGAACCTAAGGTGCTGCTTCTGGATGAACCCCTTGCGGCGCTGGACTTGAAGCTCAGGCAGGAGATGCAGTATGAGTTAAAGCGGATTCAGCAGGAGGTGGGCATCACTTTTATTTTTGTCACCCATGACCAGGAAGAGGCCCTTACTATGTCAGATAAGATTGTGGTCATGAAAAACGGGGAAATACAGCAGGTGGGAACGCCCCGGGAGATTTATAATGAACCGGCGAACCGCTATGTGGCAAGTTTCATCGGTGAGAGCAATATTATCCCCGGTGTGATGCTGGAAGATTATAAGGTGATGTTTGATGATATAGTCTTTGAATGTGTGGATATCGGATTTAAGCAGAATGAACCGGTGGAAGTGGTAATCCGTCCGGAAGATATTGATATTGTGGATGTAAAAAGCGGTAAGATGACGGGCGAGGTGCTGAGTGTCCTGTTCAAAGGGGTGCATTATGAGGTTATGGTGGAGACCATACCCGGTACACAGGTAACGGTGAATATGCAGGTGATTCACAGTCATGACGTGGCCAGTGAGAACGGGAAAGAGAGAATCAGTGCAACGAATTTCTATGTGGATCTGGAGGATGTGAAAACGCTTGATGACAAGGAAGTGGTGGCTCGTTCCAACGCTCAGGCATGGAACCCTGAGACGGATGATTATGTCTCCATCTCTAAAATTGAATATGATATCAGGGAGGAAGAGGGTGAGTACCCTGTGAGGTTCTCCACTGCGGGCGGCACCAGCATTGAGCGGACGATTTATGTGGTGAATCAGCCCTTTGTGAGCAATGAGAGAGCAAATGAGGCGGTGATGGCATTTAATTTCCAGACTACGGTGGAGGAAATTGCGGAGTCCCAGGCTTTAGATACGGATATTAAGACCTGGGCCAATGCCCAGGGCTGGAAACTGAGTGATGAGAGCCAGAGTGTGGATATCAGTGTGGATTATGACTTTGATCCGAAAAACGTGACTGAAGGTACCTATCAGATTACCTTCTCCACAATGGGAAGGGAATTTAAGATTCATACAACGGATTATATTGAGGAAGGGCAGGAGGTCGGGCTGACGTTCTTCCCGGAAGATATACATGTGATGTCAAGGATGGTGTTTTAGATGAAGAAATTTTCACAGATGGCAATTCCCTATATTATATGGTCCATGCTGATGCTGGTGCTGCCGATGCTGTTAATAGCATTTTACTCCTTTACGCAGCAGGGAAACAGCATTATTTCCTTTTCCGTTACGCTGGAGCATTATGTTAAGTTTTTTACGGATGCGGATTTTTTGATTATCCTGTGGCGCTCTCTTTGGATTGCGGTTAAAACCACGGTTATCTGTCTGCTGATAGGCTATCCTGTGGCGTATTACATATCTCATTGTGAAGAGAGGGTACAGAATATCCTGGTGCTGTGTATTACCATTCCCATGTGGATTAACATGCTGGTGAGGACGTATGCGTGGATTGGCCTGCTGAGTGAAGGCGGGCTTGTCCAGAGATTTCTGGGGCTTCTGGGGCTGGGAAATACGGAGCTTTTGTATACCGAGGGCGCGGTGCTTCTGGGGATGGTGTATAATTTCATTCCGTTTATGATACTGCAGATTAACACCACTTTGTGTAAAATGGATGATTCTCTTCTGAATGCGGCGGCGGATCTGGGGGCAGACCCGGTGCAGACATTCCGAAGGGTTACACTGCCCCTTTCGATTCCGGGCATTATCAATGGGATTACTCTGGTATTCCTGCCTGCAGTCAGCTCGTTCTTTATTCCAAAGCTTCTGGGCGGGGGAAAATATTTCCTCATCGGCAATGTGATTGAAAACCAGTTTATCACTGTGGGCGAGTGGAACTTTGGCAGCGCCATATCCATGATAATGGCGGTTATTATGATGCTGCTCATGATGTGTGTACATAAGGTGGAGCTGCGTAATCAGGGCGAAAGGTCCAGATAAGAGACATTTTGTTATAGTGAAGAGGTGAGACAAGCCGCCCCAGGCGGCAATGTAAACAGGAGTATTAATGCCATGAAGAAGAGAAAGAGTCCGTTGGGCAAGATTTTGATGATATTCATTCTTGCATTTTTTTACCTTCCGATTATATATATGATTGTATTTTCATTTAACGACGGGAAATCCCTGACCAATTTCACGGGTTTTTCCCTGCGGTGGTATCAGCATATGCTGGAAACCGGGGGGATGCTGGAGGCATTGTATACGACCTTCAGCATTGCGCTGTTTGCGTCCATTATCTCCACCATTGTGGGGACGTTTTCAGCCATTGGGCTGAGCAAATCCAGGAAGCTTGTGCGGGATTTGATGGAGCAGGTGGATAATCTGCCTATGATGAATCCTGATATTGTAACAGCCATAGGATTTATGCTTTTGTTCATAACCTTTCGGGTGAATAAGGGATATATGACCATGCTGTTGGCTCATATCGCCTTCTGTATTCCATATGTGATTCTCTCTGTGATGCCGAAGATACGTTCCCTGGATCCTGACCTTGCCGATGCGGCCATGGATTTGGGGGCAACGCCCTGGCAGGCCCTGACCAGGGTTATCATTCCGCAGATTATGCCGGGAATTGTATCAGGGGCATTGATTGCATTTACCATGTCCGTGGATGATTTTATCATTTCCTATTTCGTCACAGGGGGCGGGGTAAAGAATCTGAGCATTATGGTTTATACCATGAGCAGAAGGGTGAATCCAAGCATTAACGCGGCTTCTACATTGATGATTCTGATTATTACCATTGTACTTATAACGATTAATGTGGCTCCCGTGTTTGCTGCAAAAAGGCAGAAGAAGGAGGAGGGAAGTAAGAAGGCTTCCAAAGTGTTGATTCCGGCTGCGGCTGTAGGTGTCTGTGCGGCAGGGGTGGTACTCTTCGCCAGATTTGACAGCACGGCGGAGAGACGGCAGTTTGAAGGGGAAACGCTGTATATCTATAACTGGGGTGAATATACCGGTGAAAATATTATTGCCGATTTTGAAGAGTATACCGGCGCTAAGGTTGTGATGGAAAATTTTGATTCCAATGAACAGATGTATATTAAGGTAGCAAACGGGGAGGCATATGATATTCTCGTGCCAAGCGATTACATGATTCAGCGGCTGATTGGGGAGGGGTATCTGCAGAAGCTGGATCACTCTAAGCTGGATTGTTTGGATAAGCTGGCGGACGCGGTGAAGGGGCTTCCCTATGACCCGGAAAATGAGTATTCCGTTCCGTATTTCTGGGGAACGGTGGGGATTGTATATGATAAGAATAAGGTGGATCTTGAGAGCCTGGAACGGGAGGGATATAATATTTTCCTGAATGAGAAGTACCGGGGGGACATTTATCTGTATGATTCCGAACGCGACAGCTTTATGATGGCGCTGAAGGCCCTTGGGTATTCTATGAATACGGAGGATCCGAAGGAGCTGAACGAGGCATATGAATGGCTGATCAGATGTGTGCAGATCATGAGGCCGGAGATTGTTACGGATGAAATTATAGACAACATGGCGCAGGGAAGAAGGGCATTGGGTCTGATATATTCCGGGGACGCGGCATATGTGATGTCCGAAAATGAAGATATGGGATTTTATCTTCCGGAATCAGGGACGAATCTGTGGTCTGATGCCATGGTGATTCCTCAAAATGCCAGGAACCCGGAGCTGGCTCATGCATTTATCAATTTTGCCAGCAGCTTTGACGGGGCTTATGACAATTCCAGCTTTGTAGGATATACCTCGGCAAATCAGGAGGTGATGGATGTGCTTTCCGGTCCTGAGGGTGATTTTGAGGAAATCAGCGCATATATACCGAGAAGCGGTTATGAATTGGATGAGGTGTTTGTGTATAACGAGAGAACCAGGAAGGAAATCAGCAATATGTGGAGCAGGGTGAAGATGGCGGCCAGCAATGCAAATTAGTTCCTGGGTTCCTGACAGATAGAAACAGGTTTTTGACGGAATTTGTGAGAAGCAGAATCCATTGAATTTGATACATGACAGGAGGTTTGGAAGATGTTTTTAGAGACCGGAAGACTTATACTGCGTCCATGGAAGGAATCGGATGCGGAGCATTTATATCAATATGCCAGCGATGCAGAGGTGGGGCCTATTGCCGGATGGCCGGCGCATAAGAGCGTGGAAGAGAGCAGAAATGTGATTGAAAATGTGTTCAGGGGTTCGGAGTGCTATGCAGTCTGCCTGAAACCGAAGGATGAAGTGATCGGCTGTATTGAATTAAAGCTGAACGGGCACACAGATATGACGGAACGGGATGACGAATGCGAGCTTGGCTATTGGCTGGGAAAGCCCTTCTGGGGCAGGGGCATAATGCCGGAAGCCGCAGAGGAAATCATCCGGCATGGCTTTCAGGAGGCAGGAATGGCAAAAATCTGGTGCGGTTACTATGACGGTAATATGAAGTCAAAACGCGTCCAGGAAAAGCTGGGATTCCAGTATCAGTGGACCACGGAAGGAGTTGATGTTCCGCTGATGCACGAAAAGCGGACAGGGATTGTGAACAGTATGTCGAAGGATACATGGGAATGGAATCGGATGTACCAGGCGGCCAAAGCAGTACAGATGTATAGGAAGGTGTCTGATTATGTGGATGCAGGAGGTGTTGCGGCAGCAATTTTGTCGTCATCCGGGCGCATTTATACCGGGGTCTGTGTGGACACCTGCTCTACCCTGGGAATCTGTGCAGAGAGAAATGCCATGTTCCATATGCTGACCCATGGGGAACAGGAAGTAAAAAAGGTGCTTGCAATCATGCCGGACGGGCATTGCGGTGCGCCCTGCGGTGCCTGCAGGGAATTCATGGTGCAGCTTATGCCCAAGGGCTATCAGGGGATTGAGGTTATGATGGATTTTGAGAGCGGCAGGACAGTGACACTTGGAGAACTTACACCGGAGTGGTGGATTTAGAGTTGACAGGAAATTTTTAGCTGGATGAAGGAGGCATCATATGATATTGTAGACAGAAAAAGAATTTGTGGCAGGAGCATTTCAGAAATTAAAGGAGCGTAGGCGACTGGGGGGCCGGCTGTGGGCCGCTGTGTATTGATTTGTCCAAACCGGAGAGTGAAGCAGATGAAAATAATAGCCGGACATGGTCTTTGGTCTGGCTCGACCATGAGGAATTTGATTGGGATGAGTGGTATCAGGACACCTTGAAGCGATAATGATATACTGCATGCCAATGAAACTTGCACTAACCTGCAGCGAAAGACTGCCGACGATATTTCCGCCGTAGATGGATTGGCTAATTCCGGCGGTCTTGAGTATAAATTTAGATACAATATGGATACAAGCCGGAAAAAAGAAGGATACATAGAATTGGTAGGATAATCTCGAAAAATATGATACTTGCACCATGGAGTGCATGAAAGTGAGGTTATCTTATGAAAAGGAATGCGTTAGCGGCAGTGGTTTTGTTGATGGGTGTATTGTTGACGGCTTGCGGACAGGCGGACGGGGCACAGGGAGTAGATATGGTGCCGGACATCCCCGTAGACAGGGATGAGTCTTCTATGGCTTCAGGAATTATGGCTTCAGGAATGGATGTATCTGCAACAGGGGATATGTCTATGGACGATTTGAAGACAGCAGGCATGCTGGATACAGAGGAAGGGGCCGTAGAAGGGGATGTACTGCTGTCGGATAAAATCCTGAAAACAGGAGACACCATGCAGGTGATATACCCTGATAATGAGGGCAGACTGTATCAGGGACTTGAGATTATGCTTCATGGGGCGAAGGTTTATGATTCGCCGGAAGCCGCCGGGTTAGACAGGGCACAGATGAAAGAAAAAACGGAAAATTATGATACGGCAGGAGAACCGGAGTGGTGCGGCATTGATGAGGGAAGAATTCTGGTCTGTGACCTGACTGTTAAAAATGTGAAGGCAGGTTCGGAAGGGGAGCTGCACATCGGCGAGTTCATGATAGCGTATGCGGACCCTGACACCCAGAAGGTAACTATCGTATCCAATGGTCCGGCTTATTTTTCCGCGTCTATTTCTCAGGCGGGGGCATCGGATTATTACCACTACCAGCTTCCTGAGGGGGAGAGCAAGGATATAAAGGCTGCCTGGCTGATACAAAAGGAATATGAAGCCGATAATCTGTATCTGTGTGTAACATATGATAACAGGGAACCGGAAGAGCGGCAGTATTTCCGAATGGCGGAAGCCCAATAACACAAGCTTTGAAATCCAGGCCCGTGGCGAGGAAAGAAATAGAGGGTGAGGCATGATGATAGAAGGGTTTTATTTTTATAGAAACAGAGTCTATTATGGCCGTTATGATGAGAAACAAGTTTCCGGACAGGCAAGCCTTTCCGTTATGAAACCGGAATACATCCAAACCGATCATCCCATACGCGAAAATGACCGGGCAGTTCGGCTATGGGAAAATCACAGTCTGCTTGAGCCGGAGTATCAGGATTTACAGGCAATGCTTCTGAAGATGCGGCTGTTCATGAATCTGAATACGGATTCGGAAGTTGATTTTGCAGCAGCCGAAGAAAGGCTTGGGCTTTCTCTGCCCGGAGAATTAAAAGTGATTTACACGGCGATTCACAATCAGAGGGAGTATTTTGAAGGCCCGGAACATTTTCTGCCTCTGGATGAAATTTATGTGGAGCAGGATATTATTGTATTTTTTAAGAAGAAGCGGACGCCGATTGCAGGTTATGATATAGCAGGCGGATGCCTTGCACAATATTACAAGAGGGAATGGAATGTGGAGAGAAGCGGTTTCTGCTGTTATCAGTTTTGTGTGGGCAGAATGCTTACGATTGCACTGGAGGGCAAGCCTGTCTGTAAAAAGGGACGATGTAAGGGAAAGTTTGTGACAACACTTGATATTGAGAGAGAATTAGAGAAGTATTGTAATGAGCAATACCACCTTCTTTCAGAGTTTAATGTATACGGAATTGCAGTAATGTATTCCAATGAAAAACTGATTGCATGGATTCGGAGCAATGGATTTTATGCAGATATCCATGCAGGTGCCGTTGATGAGGCTCATTTGGATGCATTAAGGAAACATTTGGGTGAGATGGTGTGGAAGGAATGATATAATTATATTTTCATGAAAGGTATAAAGATGCTGTTCCGGCAAACGTTTCCCGAAGAGGTGGAGCAATGATTTACAGAGAAGAAGTGAGGGACTTGTTTTCGGTGCCGGAGGAGTATTGTTTCGCGCATTGTATCAGTGCTGATTTTGGAATGGGTAAGGGGATAGTGGTTGAATTCAATAAGAGATTCGATATGAAAAAATAAACTGAAAAGCAAATATCCCGAGTATTTACACCAATATATATGTCATGGGTTTGGCGGGGATTGTATCTTAGAGGGGCGGGTGCTGAACTTAATTACAAAGGAAAGATATTTCCATAAACCGACGCTGCATACAATGAGAAGCGCATTAGAGAAGATGAAAAAAATATGTGCTGAGAATCATATTGCCAAAGTTGCTATGCCGACAATCGGAGCAGGATTGGACAGACTTTCCTGGAGTGCTGTACAGGAACAGGTTCATATGGTATTTGATGATACTGATATGGAAATCTTGGTGTGTAAATTGTTATTGTAAAGCAGAAGAAGCCAAACAGGGATACGGAATAAAAAATTGGACAGAGTGCCTGGCTTTGATACACTTCTTAAGAAAAAAGGAGCCGGGAGGCAATACATCTGGAATACAAATAAAACAGGCACCAGCCTTAGAGCGGCTGGTGCCTGTTTTATTCATGACAATAGAACACCCGCGAAGGGTGGATTCTATTGTTTGTGGCGTTTTCTGTACGCGGAGGGAGACACCCCTTTTGCTTTATGGAAAATGCGGCTGAAGTATAATGGATTGTCATATCCTACAATGCGTCCGATTTCAGATATCGTATACGTGGTGGTCTCTAACAGCACCTGGGCATTGGCAATGCGGATGGCAACAATATATTGCATGGGGGTGGTCTTGGCGTATTCCCTGAAATTGCGGATGAACCAGCTGACGCTCATGCCTCTGGACGCTGCATATTCTTCAATACTGATGTCAGTATTGTAATAATCATTGAAATATTGGGCTGCCATATCCATCTCGTTGTCCATGTACTCATTTTTCAGCACATGCTGTTTTGAAAGTTTACGATGCATGAGAATCAGAAGATGGCGCAGCAGCAGGGTCAGCATTTCCTCATAATCGGTTTGGCAGCGCTGCAGTTCAAATATCATTCTCTTAAAAATTCTTTCGTATTCCAGCGAAGTTCCTGTATAGAATATCCGCATATCATCCTGAAGTCCATAGCCCCTCAGAATGTTTTTCACATTGCCCCCGGTGAAATGAACCCAGAATACCTGGGTCTGGTCAGCGGCATTATATTCATATTTCTGAAATTCCTTAGGTCTGTATAGAACCATGTTGCCCGCGGTAACAATAGTATCATTTTCTGCATTGCCAAAGTGAAAATGTGCAGCCCCGGCAGCAACATAGATAATCTGGTAATCTAATCTTCCGCGAGGCCGGTAAGTTGGCAGCTTCGGATGTTTGTATAGGTGGTAAGTGCCGCAGCTTCCTACAATCAGTGGTTTTGTTTTATCCTTAAAATCAATATGAGAGTTGTGCAGGTAGCCGGAATTGATATACATGGTCAGTGCCCTCCTGTTCGATGCCCCGTAGGACATTGATAATTGTATTGTATCATTTTGTGCATGTTTTGTCCAATCGTGTTTATGGACTTAGCATATGCCAAACACTATAATATAATTACAAAATGTCGGAGATTAAAGAGAAGTACAGCTCGGAGATGTAAAAATTTTACAACATATAAGGAGCTGAGAAATGTCAAGAGGTAATTTAAAAACAGTCCCGGAACGGAAGCCCCCGGGAGAAATTTCAGATGCGCCCTTTGCGGCTGAAAATTTCTCCCCTGCAAGGGGGGCTGAAGTGTAGAGACCGGAACAAGTTCCCGCAAGCGGGAACTGGAATAAGAGAGACGGAACTGGAATAAGAGAGACGGAACTCTATTAGGAGGTAAAAGATGATAGTGCCAAGGTATTATGAAAATCTCAATATTCTGCATGACGGAACCATGCCGGCAAGAGCATATTACATCCCTGCGTCAAAGAGAATGGAGCAATTGGCTGAACACAGAGAAGAATCTGATCGGATGCAGATTTTAAACGGAGACTGGAAGTTCAGGTATTTTGCAAGCATTTATGATGTGGCGGATAAATTTTATATGCCGGGATATGATACATCGGATTTTGATGTGCTGAAGGTTCCGGGTGTGTGGCAGATGGCAGGGTATGACGCACCGCAGTATACCAATGTCAGGTATCCCTTTCCGTTTGATCCGCCGTATGTTCCCCAGGATATTCCATGCGGGGCCTATCTCTATGATTTTGATTATCAAATGAATGAGCGGGCGCCTAAGGCATATTTGAATTTTGAGGGTGTTGATGCTTGCTTTTACGTATGGCTCAATGGTGTATATATTGGTTACAGCCAGGTGTCCCATGCTGTAAGCGAGTTTGATGTAACATCAGCATTGAGAGAGGGGGAAAACAGGATTGCGGTTCTTGTGCTGAAATGGTGTGACGGCAGTTATTTGGAGGATCAGGATAAATTCCGGATGAGCGGTATTTTCCGGGATGTATATCTGCTCAAAAGACCGGAACGGGCTATTGGGGATTATCGTATTACAACTGTTAGGGGAGAGAAGAAATGGGAAGTGCAATTAGAGCTTTCTTATATGGGGAAGCCTGCAGATACTACTGTTACCCTTTACGATGCAGAGGATACGATTGCGGCATCCGGCAAAATAACACCCTGCACCAGCGCAAGTCAGTATGATTCAACCCATTACAGCGCGTTCAGAGCGGCGCCGCCGGAGAACAATTTGTCATACAAGGGGACATTAAACAGCACATTACCGGGAAAGGCCGAACATGACAGCAGGGCATCCTATCGCATTACACTGGAGATTGCAAATCCGTGTCTGTGGAGTGCGGAAACTCCTGTATTATATCCGCTGGTCATGGAGACAGAAGATGAGACTATTACAGAGTATGTGGGTTTCAGGACAATTGAAATCCGGGAAAATATAGTGTATTTGAATGGGCAGAAGGTGAAATTTCACGGTGTGAACCGTCATGATTCTGATCCGGCAACCGGGTTTGCCATTCATGTGGAGCAGTTGATAAAAGACCTTACCCTCATGAAGCAGCATAATGTAAATGCCATTCGATCCAGCCACTATCCCAATGCACCCTATTTCTATCAATTGTGTGACAAGTACGGCTTCATGGTAATTGACGAGGCGGACATAGAAGCACATGGACCTGTTATGCTTTATTACAAGGAGGATACGGAATACAATCGCTTTAAGAGATGGAATGAAAGGATTGCGGATGATCCGGTTTGGGAAGATTCCATTATGGACCGTGTGCAATTGATGATTCATCGGGATAAGAACCGTCCAAGTATCGTGATATGGTCCATGGGTAACGAGAGCGCCTACGGCTGTAATTTTGAGAAGGCGCTGCAGTGGACGAAAGCATTTGACCCTGGAAGGCTCACACAATATGAAAGTGCAAGATACCGCAATTATGATGCGGCATACGATTATGCAAACCTTGATCTGTACAGCAGAATGTATCCTGCGTTTGGGGAGATAGAAGCGTACCTGGAAAAGGATGCAAGTAAGCCCTTTCTTTTGATAGAGTATTGCCACGCTATGGGAAACGGGCCGGGGGATCTGGAAGACTATTTTCAGCTCATACACAATCATGATATGATGTGCGGCGGCTTTGTATGGGAATGGTGTGATCATGCAATTTACGCGGGAACGGCGGAAAACGGTAGAGCAAAATACTGCTATGGGGGAGATTTCGGCGAGGTAATTCACGATGGAAACTTCTGCATGGACGGGCTGGTGTATCCGGACCGGACGCCCCATACAGGATTGCTGGAATATAAAAATGTGCATCGTCCGGCAAGAGTGGTTTCCTATGATGAGGCAGCGAAGGAATTAGTACTTCATAATTATCTTGATTTCACAGATCTGAAGGAGTATGTATCCATCAGCTATGAAGTGACCTGTGATGGCGTATGCATGGACAAGGGGGATGTTCCGGCGTTTTCTGTGGCGCCCCATGGGGAAGCTTGTGTAAAACTTGACGTTGCCATTCCCAGGGCGGGAAGGGCTTATCTGAAGATCCTGTACAAACACCGGAAGGCATCACCTATGATTGCAGCGAGATATCTGCTTGGGTTTGATGAAGTGCTTCTCAAAAATGAAGACGGGAGAAACCAGACCGCTCAGAAGTGGTTATATCGGCCGGTGGATATGGGTGCGGCAATTCATGTGATGGAAAGCGATGACAAGGTGACGCTGCAGGGGACGAATTTTGTTTACACCTACAGTAAGAAAAAAGGATTGTTTGACAGCTTTTCTTATGGCGGAATAGAGTATTTGGACAGGCCCATGGAGATTAATATCTGGAGGGCACCGACAGACAATGATATGTATGTAAAACTTGCATGGAAGAAAGCGCACTATCAGGAAGCCTATGCAAGGGCATATGACACCAGTGTAAAACTTTCCAGGGACGGCGTTGTGATTTCGAGCACGATGTCAGTATCGGCCGCATCCGTCCAGCGCATCCTGGATATCAGCGCTGTCTGGATCATTGACAACAACGGAGGTATTTACTCCACATTGGATGTGTCCAAAAATGAGGAGTTTCCTGCACTGCCAAGGTTCGGGGTGCGTTTGTTCCTTTCAGACAAGCTGAATGAAGTATCCTATTATGGGTATGGTCCCACAGAAAGCTATTGTGATAAGCATAGAGCAGCCAGTCATGGATTATACCATGCAAAAGTCATGGAATTGCATGAAGACTATCTTCGCCCGCAGGAAAACGGAAGCCATTTTGACTGCGACTTCGTGAAAATCCATAACGGGCAGTTTGGGCTTGCTGCAGCATCGGAACGCAGGTTTTCTTTTCAGGCTTCCGTTTATACGCAGGAGGAATTGGAAGGCAAGGCGCACAATTTTGAGCTGGAGGCGTCAGGAAGCACTGTCCTATGCCTCGATTATGCCCTGAATGGCATTGGCTCTAACAGCTGCGGGCCTGAGGTTCTGGAAAAATACCGTTTTGATGATGTCAGGTTCCGTTTCGGGATTAAATTAGTGCCGTATATCAAACAGTAAATTCGCTGTGGCCGGAAACACAGGAACAGCCAGGACAGGAGAGGAGGATTCTTATGCAGGAGAAGACGTATTTAAAATGGTATAATAAGGTGGGATACGGTTCAGGGGATATCGCCGGTAATGTGGTATATGCTTTTCTGTCGTCATTTGCTATGATTTATCTGACCAATACCATTGGGCTTTCATCGGGGATTGTAGGTACATTGATTGCCGTTTCAAAATTGTTTGACGGCTTTACGGACATTTTCTTTGGCTCCATGATTGATAAGACGCGCAGCAGGCTTGGCAGGGCGAGGCCCTGGATGCTATACGGCTATGTGGGATGTGCGGTGACACTGGCGGCCATCTTCGCAGTGCCCACAGGCTGGGGTACGACGGCACAGTATGCATGGTTTTTCATCGCTTATACATTGCTGAACGGGGTATTCTACACGGCGAATAATATTGCATATTCGGCGCTGACATCGCTGGTGACCAAGAACAGCAAAGAGCGGGTTCAGATGGGATCTTACAGATTCATCTTCGCATTCGGCACAAGTCTGCTGATTCAGTCAGTGACCATCAAGTTCGTGGCAATGATCGGCGGCGGAGCGGCAGCCTGGAGAACCGTTGCCATTGTCTATGCAGTGATCGGTCTGGTGATTAATACGATTTCCACCTTTTCCGTCAGGGAACTTTCAGAGGAAGAGCTGAAAGAAGAGCTTAAGGAAGAGAAAGAGCAGGAAACGGAAGAAGAGAAATACGGAATCCTTGAGGCGTTCAAACTCCTGGCGGCAAATAAATTCTATCTCATGATCTGCGGAGTATATATTCTGCAGCAGTTATACGGAGCCATGATCAATGCGGGCATCTATTATATGACGTATGTGCTGAAAAACGAAAATCTCTTCGGGGTATTTTCATGGGCCGTCAATATTCCGTTGATAATTGCTCTGGTGTTTACCCCGACTCTTGTGGCTAAGTGGAAAGGCATGTACAAGCTGAATCTTGGGGGATATATGATTGCCGTATTGGGCAGGGCCTTTGTAGTGGCAGCCGGCTATATGGGAAGCGTGCCTTTGATGCTGGCATTTACGGCGATTGCCGCCCTTGGCCAGGGGCCCTGGCAGGGGGACATGAATGCCGTGATTGCGTCATGTTCAGAGTATACCTTCCTGACGAAAGGGAAAAGAGTGGACGGCACCATGTATTCCTGTACCTCTCTTGGTGTGAAGCTCGGCGGAGGGCTGGGGACGGCAGCTGCCGGATGGCTGTTGGAGTTGAGCCATTTTGACGGCAGACTGGAGGTTCAGCCGGATTCCTGTATTAATATGCTCCACATTATGTATCTGTGGCTGCCTTTTATCATTGATGTAATTATTATGTTCGTATTGTCTAAAATGAATGTGGAAGAGGCCAACAGAAAAATAAAAGCCAAAGCAATGAGTGAAACATAGAAAAGGAGCATTGTATCCATTGGGTATATCATGGATACAATGCTCTTTTCTGCGTCTTCATGGAAAGTTATCTTGAATATAAGCTGGAACAATGGTAAAATAGGATGGAAGCCATGAAAAATACGGAGAGAAACCGGGGAGGTTGGAATGATTACTGAGCAAAATAGCATCAACAAATTTGATGAAGGGGCAAATCGAATTCTCATTGATCTTGTCTTTGACCTGGCAGCGGGGGAGCCGATAAGGAATGATATCACCTACGAGCAGCAGTTAGGCTGCTTTATCTCCCAGGTCATACCGGATTATGCGAATCTGGACAGATTTGTGGAGTATGGACAAAAATACAGAGGTTCCTCGAAACATATGTTTCCCGGGAAACCTGAAAAAATTAAGAACCGGGGAAATTTGATTAAGCTGTTTACGAATTTTGTCGTGTTAAAGGAAATTTATGACTGCGGAAGTTATGAAGCTGCGGTCAATGCACCTCAGATTGCTGGAATCGTTACTGCAAGATTTACGCTTCAGAATGAAGAAGATCAGAATACATTTTTAAGAGAGACAGCAGGTACTACAAAGCGTTATGCGGAAGTAATGAATGAGGCTTCTTATCAGGCATTCATGTCAGTCATGCCCAAAGTGGCAGAGGAATTTGACAGCACATATTTGCGCATTGTACAATATGTGGCCGGGGATGTATCAGGGACGAAAGCCGGATCGTTTGCGGCTGTACTGGACGTTTACAACATTCCGCAATCGGAAGCAATTAAATTCCAGCTGGTGGTTGATGCAATCGCAGAGACCATTGTCATTAAGAATCAATGCCTGGAATATGAGGAGGAACTGAAGAAGGAGTGGGAAAATCGTTTTCCGAAGCTGAAATATGGAATGGAAGTGGAAGAGTATGCCAGATCAAAGAAATCAGCATATGTTGTTTCTTACGGCAACCGCATCAGTTCCATTAGAAATGAGAGCTTTCTGTTTATGATGCTGGCAGATGTGACGGTAAAGCTGGCTTTGGTTGACGGCGCGAAGAACAGACAGGATTTAACACAGAAAATCAAAGAATTAACGAGTGAGCTGGGAAATAACATTAAGGATATTTTCATTGACAGCAGGAAGAATGTGGTTCGCTGCTATCATTTGTCAGGAAAGGAGGATTATCCGTCGGATCTGGGCAGTGTATTGATTCCTTATCGCAGTGCACTGATATATCTCAAAGATATTATCATTGAGGAAATCAGCTATAGAAATGCCGAAAATATTGTGCAGAAGCAGACGCGTAAGACAAAGGATGCAGATGAATACGAATTGCTGTTATCTCAAAAGGATGCGGAAATCTATGATTTGAGACATGAACTTGAATATTATGAAAATATAAAGCAGCAGGAGTTTAAGGCAGAAATTTCTCAATATAACAGAGCACTGACGGATTTGTTCCGCAAAATGTGTGATTTTAAGTATAATTCTCCCTTAAATGAGTTGTATCTGCTGGCCAATGGCAGTAAGGACATTTCCATAGAGAGCGCAAGAGGAATTCTGCAGAATCTGCTGTTTATTTTAAGCACTATGAATATTGTGCCCTATGAGACAGGAAATGTGGGGAAAAAGGTCAAGTTTTATGACGATGAAGCGAATATTATATATGCCGTTGAGGACAGTAAAGTGAAGGAAGGGCTGAATCAGGGAGTTCAGGTCTACCCGGGATGGAAATATAAGGATACGGAACTGGTATTGCCCAAGGTAGATATTAAGGAGGAGTAATCATGCAGAAGAGGGAATCATCATTTCATGTGGGAATAGATCTTGGAACCACAAATACGGTAATGGCAACATGCAAACCCAGCAAGAAAGCTTTCTTCAGACCCAATGTAAGGGATATTTACCAGGATTTGTCTGCAACTCAGATGGGGAGGTCCTACAGCCTGCCGTCGGTGTTGTTCTTTGGCGCCGAGGGCAAAGTGAAAGTCGGTGAATATGCGAAGCATAAGAAGGAAGACGGGGCAAGCAGCAGGATTCTCTACAATACCAAGATAGATATGGGGCAGAAGGTGACCTATGCAAACGGATATACGCCGGTCAGGGCGGCTTCCGAAATATTGAAAGCAATTCATTATTCAATTAAATCCTATTCGCCGCCTGAGGAAGAGTTCCCCAATGTGACCATTACGGTACCCGCTTCCTTTACCCAGAGCCAGATAGCGGACACCATAGAAGCAGCGAAACAGGCAGGATTTGCACCGGATAAAATTACAATACTTGAGGAACCGGTGGCCGCCTTGTTCTGCTACATTAATGGCCAGCTTATGTCAGGCGATGAGGAAATCGTGGATTTTACTTCTAAAAAGAGGGTGCTGGTCTATGATATCGGCGGCGGAACCTGTGATGTCTGCGTTGTGGATATCAAAATAGGTGATGACGACACCTACAGCATTGACTTTATCGCCACAAACAGGTATACGGAGTTTGGGGGAAATGATTTTGACGAAGCTGTGGCTGTGGGTTTATTGAATAAGCTGTTTGTGAAATATAATATTCCCGATGCCAATGTGAACGCAACGGAAATCAAAAACGATTTGATATCAAGAATGATACCATATTGCGAGCAGTATAAGCTGTGGTATGCACAACAGCTGAAGGTGAATACAAGGGAGCACATTGAAAATGCCCATTACGGAATCCTGGAAGACTTTTTAGGGAACGGACAGGTGGAGCTGGCGGTTTCATTTGAGGAATACAGTAAATATACAAAAATATTTTTCGAGGACAACTACACCCATCCCACCAGGGATTTAACGGATAAGATGCGTGATAAAAATGTCATTAAGCCTGTGTATCAGGTCCTTCAAAAGCTGAAAAATGAGGGAGGGTCTTCCATCGACTGCGTTTTCCTGACAGGGGGGATGTCCGAGTATCTTCCGATTGAAGAGGCGCTGCGTGAGTTCTGCCAGGTTCCGGTGATTAAGACGGATGAACCCATGAAGGCTGTGGCACAGGGAGCCGCCATGTCCGCATTTATTCATATGAGTAAATCTGATATAGAAGGTGCAGTCAACCTGCAGGATGAGGATGGCCAGGAGGCCGTGGAAGCTGACTGCGGTTATAACAGGCCCAAGCTGGCGGAATCTATTTTTATTGATATAGAAAACAGGCTGCCGTTAAAAATCATTGATTCCGAAATCAGCATACCCTGTAAGGGAGTGGTTGACCATTCGTTTAAGGTCAGCTCCAGCGGTGTCTGCTTTAATCTGTTTGCAGGAGCAAGTCAATATGACCCGGAAATGAGAATTCTATATAACTATGCCAGGAAATTTGATTACCTGGTGAAACCGAATACAGTTGCCACAATACGGTATGAGATAAATGAGAATCGCTTTTTAAGAATATTTTTGGACTTGCAGGATGAAAGAAAACAAACATATGAATTGACGGTAGATACGACATATTAAGTCCAGCCAGGAAATGTCAGGAACAATTTTTTACAGCGTCTGTGCGAATCATGTCAGGAACAATGTGCGGCTATGCTTTTCAGACGGGAAGTATTTTGGGCGGTCATGGTACCGGGAGGGCGGATGAGGAACTTAAGAAGGAGGCCGAGGAATGATAATTAATGATTTTAAAGATCTGGGTGCACTGATAGAAAGCGAAGGAGTTGAGTTAAAAAGACACATTGCCAGTTATGATGTGTCGGATTCCGATATCAGCGGCGGAAGGAAAATAGTGGATGCAAAGAGCAACCAGCTTTTTACAGGACGTTTTGAGGAAAGGGATGTGAATGATTTTGTCCGTATCTGGTCACAGTACAGAAACAATAATCTGGCGGGATTGAAAAATCAGCTGATAAGAACCTGCGATGCCATGATTCGGAATTACCATGGTGAAGTGAGCCCTATTGAAGTGATGCTCTATACCTCCAATACAATCTCAAGCAGTTTCAGTAATTTCAAATTAACGGAAGAGATTGCAGATGTGATCTATCTGGTATGGAAGAAGCATGCGGATTTCCTTGCCTCTATTGAGCATATTGTAAATGTCTGGGAATGGGGACATGTGATTAATATCTGTGCCATTGCCGTGGGAAAAATCTGTGCGGATGTGAGAAACGAAAATGAACCGGTTGAACTGCTGCATTATATTTTCGATCGGTACAGATATGATGATCAGACAAGGCAGGGATGTTTTGTGGGCGCAATTGCCTCGAAAAAAGAAGAATTTATTCCCGATATACTAAATGTGGTGCACGACCTTACTGGGACGGATGCAGATAAAATTATCGGCAACTTATTCAAAAACAAATTCTTTACGAATTTCTCCGAGTATTACGGGCAGCTGAATGCGGAAATGTTTGCTGATTCTTCCCAATATGCCAGAGAATTGGTGAAAAAAATATTGGATAACGGCTCCAAAGACGGAACATTGGTGGGAAGATATCAGAAGGCCATATCAAAAAGTGATAAACAGGAGATTATTGAGGAAGGGATGGAACGGGTAAGAAGCGGCCAGGGCCAGGGTATCTATGATGCGATAAATATGCTGAAACTGGCAGGCGCCGGGGAGGTGAGCCAGCGCATGTACGGAATGCTGCATTTGAACCCTAAGAGAGGTCATGCCTCAAGTATGCTGCCGGTGATTTCTTATTTCGGCAGCGTATACAATCAATCTGCCAATAAAGATATGAAGGCAGTGGAAAATGACAATGAGTATTACTCCGCCTGCAGGATAGCATTGTTTAAGCAGGGTGTGATTACAAGCGATGAACTTATGGAGGGATACTTATCAGAGACAAGGCCGAGACAGTTAAGAAATTATCTGAGTGGTTTTGCAGGATTGAATGACAAGGTGACGGACGTGAAGGAGGGGGCATTTACATATTTCAGCAGACAGTTAAACGATGTGGAGCTGCGGTGTGCAATCAGCAACTATGAAAAACTGGTAAGAAAGTACAAGCATCTTTATCACCTGCCCATCGGAGAGTTATTTAAGGAATTCTTCGGTTACGGCACTGTTTTCGGCAGGGTGCAGATTAGAATGACAGAGCAGAACGCGTGTCTGAATATCATTGAGATGATCATTGATTCCTCCAATTATAAAAAATACGAAGATTTCCTGTATTACATTGCAGAACAGGGAATGAATTTCTCACCTACCATCACAAGCCATGCGCGTGAAATATTAAGCAATATTAACAGTGACCGGATTAAGATTTAAGGGCGGTGGGCATTCATGGATTATATTCAGCACAGATTATATAAGGCAATAGAGAAGACGAAGAAGAGACAGGCGGGGAAGGATTCTACGATTGTAGGTTATTATAATGTTTTGATTCAATTTCAGCTTTATCTGATGTTTGCATGCGTTTGGGATAAGAGGGAGCCGGAACTGGCAAGAACAAAACGTATGGAATATTTATCTGCGATGAAGCGCGCTACATTGGGAACGATTCTAAATGTAATTATGGAATTGGATTCTCTGGGGGCGCCCATACTGGGCGTTGATAAGAAGTTTTATGCCCAGGTGATGGAATTTATCAAACCAAGAAATGCTGAAACGGCTCATGGAATTTTGATACCGGGTGTGCAGGAGGACGGCTATCAGGAGCTGGCAATGAAGTATGAAGCCATTCATAAAGCCATCAGGGCCATGGATATCCCGATCTTAAGGGAGGACTGCAAGCTGTACTATATGCCGGGAGACGGTTCCTATCAGGTTGTTGTATTTGACAACGAAGATTACGATTATCAGGACTTAAATGAACAATTGGTGAAAACATTAGACTTACATCCAAGGGAGCTGTATTACTATTTTGGAAATATATGTTACAAAATTTCACCTTTTCTCATATTGCGTGAGATGCCGAACAGAGAAGAACCTTATGAGATATACTGTTATCAGGAATATAATTTGAAGAACGGAAAATTTGAATATAAACGCTATTCAGAGCTGGCGCAGAATGTTTCGTATTCTGAGATTTGTAAGGATTATTTTTTGTCCTTTCAGGAAGAATTTCCGCATACCATCAGTAAGGCCAATGGGGTTATCTGTAATAAGTTTGAAAATAATTATGATTATTTCATATCTACCAGCCCTTTTGACAGCTATGAGCAGAAGGTATGGCAATTTATAAAAAACGGTAAGTCCAATGCCTGCTTAACAATCAGAGGAGGCGGTGGAATTGGTAAGACGGCACTGATTCAATATGTCTGCACGAAGAATATTTTTGAACCCTTTGAAATAGGAAGTTTTCAGTATGTGATATTTTGTTCTGCCAAGGACCGGGAATTTAAACAAACCTCCGGTCTGATTGGGCATATCAAATCCATCCAGGACGAAAGTATTGTAAGGTGTTATGAAGACATTATTCGAACCATTGCATGGGTGCTGGATATGGAAACTGAGTTAAAGGTGGAAGAAGATATTAAGGCGGTAGAAGATATCTTTGTTCATACCTCCGGCATTCTGCTGATTGTGGATGACTTTGAGACATTATCGGAAGAGGATAAGAAGAAGGTGATTGCATTCAGCGCAAGGCTTGATGTGACGAAACATAAAATGGTGATTACTACAAGGTCTCAATACATGGTGGGTGAAGAGTATTATATTGAAGGGCTGGACTGTGGGCAGACAACAGGCTTCATGAGGGAACGCTTCAAACAGGGCTGTACGGAGAGCCAGTGCAGGGCATTTGAGCAATTGATTCAGGAGAAAGGGATAAAGAAGAAAATTTTTGAATTGACCAAGGGCTTGCCCATGCTGGCCATTCAGCTTGGAAATATATTGGTTTTAAATGGTTTTCATGAAAACGCTCTTGTCAGACGTGAAGATGAGGAAGTGGAAGATTTCCTTTTGGGACGCCTTTACAGTTATTTTGGAACGAAGACGTCAAAAATACTATTTCTGATAGCAGCCAATTTTTTTCAATATGGAAGCGAACGGATTTTACATGACGATCTGCAGACCATATATCTGCTGATATGTGAGAGATTAAAGATTGTTGTGGTTGACTATGAGCAGGATTTGAATGAATTGAAGAAGCTCAATATTATTATGGTTGAGGCAGATGATATTAAGGTTTCAAATTTCATTTCCAACAATATCATCAGTCAGTGCGAGGATGCGCTGCGTTCTGAAAATGACGTTGATTTCGCTGTGTTTGACAACCTTCTGTTTAAGAATGTGATTGATTTGGGGATGAAGGACGGGATACTTGCATACTGTGAAAAAGAGAACGCCATAGTTGACGATGCCTTTATTAAGGTGTTTGTCTTTGATAATCTGGTAAAGTATACAAATGACATCAGGTTTTCCATTTTGGAAAAGTTTGTGTTAAAAAACTTGAATTATCAGAGTAAGCTGCGGGATTTGTACAGGGAATCCTGTAAATTTTTTGAGATTGCTTCCGTTGACAGCAAATTTGTCTTTTGGGGCAGGAAATATGGCTTTATTCTGCCGGAACTTGCGGACAAGAGAGACGTGTATGTTGATGAAGTGGAAATATCCGCGGAATATTATTTACAGGAGATTGTCCATGAATTGGAAGAACAGCGGGATGCCATTGACGATTTCCTCATTGTCAGGAAAAGAGGGGCGTCCCAAAGCTTCTGTCTGGACACCATGCAGAATATCCGGGGAAGATTAGGCAGTATATGCAATGTGAAACTGGTGAAGATTTTCTCGCTCAGGCTGGAAGGATGTAATGCAGGGCTTCAGGAGATAAAGGATCTGATGGATGAAATCAGTTATACCAAAGAATTCAGTATGAAAGAAAATGATCAGTATGTACGATTGGAAGAATTGCTAAAGGAGTCAAAGTGACAGATACTTATGAAGAAATTTGAATTGTGGTTAGATGAAAGCGGCGACTTTGATAATGATGCGCAGAAAGCCAGGAATGGAGCAAAGCCGTCTCTGGTGGGCGGTCTGCTGGTTGAAAATAATACGTTTCCGGCTTCCTGTATCAATGCCATACTTCCGGAAGCCGGAACCTATCATTCGGTGAATGAAAGAGATCAGCTGGAGCGCTTCCGGCTGATGGAAGAAAAACTGTATCAAAATGAATCAAACAGGATTGTGGTCTTCAGCAACCAGGAATGTATTATGATTCTTGATAATCATTTGACTTACTTAAACATCATATGTGAGGGCATCCTTCATCTGCTGAGAAGATTAAAAGCGCAGTATGGGGAGATTTTCCTGAAAGTGGTCATCGCCAATCGAGTGGATACAACCACAGGATTAAATCCGGCGCAGAGTGTTGTGCAGACAGAGGAATACGAGAAAAGAGTCAGGGAAAAGCTTCTGGTGGCCGGGCTGGAGAATGCCGTTTCCGACAGGGAGTGGGAGCTGCAGACGGCTTCCGCCCGCAGGGATAAGCGGTTAATGCTTGCTGATATTGTATGCAATACCTATTTCACACGGTATAGAAGGAAGAAATTCAATGCGGAGGAACAGGCATATATTGAGAGCCTGTATTCCGATGAACGGAAAACCCTGGTGTTCACGGTATTCGAGTCAGTGCTGGAGAAGAATTTTAAGAATTATTTGATGGAAAACAGAATCGGAGAGGCGGTATCAGGTATTTGTTTATCAAGTGACAAGGCAGTGATAGAAAGAGGGTTTGCATTACTCAAGCTGAAATTTTCCGCATGCGGAATTCACGACATTGTGTTTCAGTATAAATTTATTGCTGCATATATTGAATATTATATTAATGTTGAGAGAGAGTATGATGTATGCGTTCGTTTTCTGAGGAACCTGCTTGATTATTATATTCCGCTCTTAAGGGAATATGATGGGAATGGCGAAGGGGATCTGGCGGGAAGACTTGCATTGGACATCAAATTCTATCTGCTTACCGTTTATACCCATCTTGGCAATATAGAACTGGCGGATAAGACAGAGGCGGAATGTGAAGAAGAAATCCGCAGACTGCCCCGTTCCCTGGAAACAGCGGGTTATCAAATAAAGTTTGAGACACGAAGGATAATCAATTTCATCAATGCCTTTGACTTTGAAACGGCTTTGGCGTATGCGGATGGTCTGGTTGAAAAGTGTAAGGTGATGAAAGAACTGCTGGATTTACTTTCTGAAGACAAGATCGGTTATGATGAAGAGCTTGCCAAGGCATTGGGAACCCGGCTGCAGATACGCACATTTATGTTACGGGAAAAGCGCAGTGATTATGATGAATGTGTAAAAGATTCAGAAGCGGCAATCCATGAGTTTGTGAGAGACAGCGATAAGAGACGGCAGTATCTGTACCGGGTTTCGCTGGAAACGGAGCATGGCGACTATGATGAGGCATTGAGGTATCTGAAAAAGGCCGTGTCACTGAAGGAAGATGCTTCGGTGAAGGCATTGTGGAACGCTGCTGCACAGAACTCTTTGTATGAGGTAAGCGCGTATATCCGCTTAATGTCGGAAGGCGCCGTAAAATGGAGTACTTCAGAAGAAATGTATCGGGTATTGTCCGAAAGCGGATACCTGCAGCGGCTGGAAGAGAAGGCCGGGCGGTTTCATCCCTGGGAAATTATGCTATGGAAGCTTGGCAGTTATTGTGGGCAGAACGGAATGATCAACGCGGCGGTGAAATATTATGAGAAGGCAGTGGAGGTATGTTTTGCCGACGAAAACAGAACATTACATATCATTGGTCTGGGGATTGGGTTTGAAGAACGGGCACTGCTTCTTGGACTGAGCAGGAAAGAAGCCGTTTCCCGGGGCAGGTTTCTGCAGAAGAAATGGAATCAGGTGAAGGCGTCTGATGCCGGGAATATACTGCAGCGTGTGTTCGGCGAGGTGGACTTTCAGAACGGCAGTTATGAATATTACAGGAAGCTGGGAAGAAAGATTACTTATTAGAATGCGGGTCTGCGAGAGTGGATTCTTATATCAGAATGCCTGTCTGAATTGTTAAGGTACGGGATATGACGGCTGCGTAGACGGTAATAGGGAGGAGATTGTAAGATGAAGAGAGGATTTCGTAAGCGGAAGAAGGTATACATGGCGGCATTGCTGGTCATGGGCGGACTGCTGGCAGGGGGCTGTGGAAAAGGGGATACGATGGCGGGGAATGTGGGTTCACCACAGGAGACAGAGGGATCGGAGGAAAGCGCATTGGGAGCGTCCGGTACAGCGTCTGGGCCGGAGGGAAGTTCCGGTACTTTGCCCGGAACGGATGCGTCTTCCGGCGGGAATGCCGGTGCAGTGTCAGGAGCGGATGCGTCTTCCGGCGGGAATGCCGGTGCAGTGTCAGGAGCGGATGCGTCTTCCGGTGGGAATGCCGGTGCAGTGTCAGGAGCGGACGCGTCTTCCGGGGAAACTGACGGTACAGAGGCGGCGGTGCTGGAGGGAAACAGAACAGAGACAGGGATAACGATGGTTCCGGAGGTTATGGAACAGCTGCAGAGCGAGGCGGATGTCCTGTATGAGAACAGACCTGTATACCTGAAGCAGATGGAGGCACTTGACAGAGGGTTTGTGGCGGTTCCTTCGCCGGAGGGAATGTTCTTAAGCTGGCGTTTCCTGGGTACGGATGAGGAAAATACAGGTTTTCGGATCTATAAGAATGGAGCGCTGTTGAATGAGGAGCCTGTTATTAGTGTAACCAATTATCTGGATACCGCTTATACGGCACAGGAAAAGGAAACACCTGTCTACACCCTGGTTCCCGTGAGAGACGGTGAGGAAGAGGAAAAGGAAATATCTGAGGCTCTTGTGTTTCATGGGGAGTATCTTTCTGTGCCTGTGAAACAGTATGAGACAGGGGATTATGATATTAATGATGCTTCCGTGGGTGATCTGGATGGTGACGGGCAGTATGAGATTGTTGTGCGGCGGGAGCCTGCGGATATGGATGTGGCCACAAGGGTAGCATATCCGCTGATAGAAGCATATAAGCTGGACGGAACCCATATGTGGACTATTGATATCGGCCCGAATGAAATCTGCACTATAGATATTAATTTTATTGTCTATGATGTAAACGGAGACGGAAAAGCGGAAGTTGTAATGCGCTCTTTTGAGGGAACCATTGATGGCGAGGGCAATCAGATTGGCGATGAAGACGGCGACGGTATTACGGATTACAGTGTTCGGGAGGATTCTGTGATTCACATGAAGGACCGTTCGTATCTGTCACAGGGGCCGGAGTTTCTGTCCATGTATGAGGGCGAGACAGGCAGGGAGATTGCGCGGACGGATTTAATCCCGTCCAGAGAGCCGTTGGATTCATGGTATAAATTGAGTGATAAGGGAAAGCAGGTGAAGCGGGCAAGTCATTATGCGCTGTGTATTGCTTATCTGGACGGCCGGATGCCCAGCATCGTCCATTTCAGAGGCGCATGGGCTGCCTGTAAGGCGGCGGCTTATGACATTGTGGACGGAGCATTTGCCCTCAGGTGGAGTACCGGCAGTGAAAATGTGGAGACGTTAAATAATCTATACAATACAGGATATCACAGTATTGCCGTTGCGGATGTGGATTATGACGGAAAGGATGAGATTATTACGGGAGGCGCTGCCATAGATGATGACGGCAGTATTCTCTATGTGGTGACAGCGCAGAAACCTGACGGCACCAGGGTAAAACTTGGACATGGGGACGCTTTTGATGTGGCGGTCATGAGTCCTGACAGTCATGAGTATTATGTGTGGGCATGCCGGGAAACGGCGAATCTGCCCATTAACATTGGTCTGCATAGCGGACGGACGGGGGGTGTGCAGTTCGGCCAGACCAAGCCCAAGGATACCGGGCGGTCACGGGCTGCGGATATCGATCCTGCCAGCAGGGGATGGGAGTTCTGGGGCTCCACGGGAACACCGCTGCAATCATTTTCGGGAGAGGTATTGAGCGAGAATTGTCCCGGCTCCATGAATATGAAAATGTATTGGGACGGGGACTTGCTGGCTGAGTTGGTGGATCATGATGAAGCTCATGCCATGAATGTCATGAAATGGGATTGGGAGAAGAAGGAGCTTGTGACGATTCTGACGGCTGAGGGCAGTGCGTCCAATGGGGGCACAAAAGGGCAGACCTGTCTGATTGCGGATATTTTCGGAGATTGGCGGGAGGAACTTGTGGTGCGCACAGCGGACAATACGGAGATGCGCATATACAGTACTTCTGTGGAGACAGAATTCAGGCTGCCTACGCTGATGCATGACCCTACCTACAGAGAAGCGGTGTGCTGGCAGAATAACCATTATAATCAGCCTGCAAATACAAGCTTTTATCTGGGGGCGGAGACAACTAAGGTGCCTGTGCCGGAGATATATACCCTGGACAGTGCCGGAATTAAGACCATTCCAGGGGCTTACATCGACCATCCCGGAGAGCACGCATATTTTCAGATAAAGTAAAGTCTGCTGTCTTGCGGTTATTGCGAGACTTGCATGCTCCAAAACGCATTCTTTTCGCGTTTTGTGTGCATTCATGCAACAGTTCAGCGGCCTGTCTGAAATGCTGCCAGTCTTCGTGAATCACCCCTGAAAACAGGGGGAATGGGGATGCTTCGGCATCCTCATTTCATTTGAAAAAAGTTTATGAAGTATTCGTGAATCCCCTGTTCAAATGCGGTTTATGCTTGTGCCGGGCGAAAAGGTGTGATAAAATAAGATTGTTCATTTGGCTTAAGGCGTGTGCCGAGGCAAATCTGATATGCAGATGTCAGGCTTGAGGCAGATTGGAACGGATGCTGCGTACAGTGGGGAAGTAAGGATGAAAAGATGAGAAAAGTATTAAAGGGACTGATGGTAATAGCTGCGGTTCTGCTGACTGCATGCGGAAAGGAAGAGGCGGAAGAAATAATGAGAATTACGGGCGGACAGGAGTACATATACGCCCCCCAGGAGGGTACGAAAGCGCAGACGGCGCCTTATACCGTGATCATGGGAGAGGCGGACGGCGGGCAGACGGTATCGGATGTGACATGGGAGATACTTACCAGTGCTTCCGGCGTTTCCGTCAGTGCGGATGGTGTTGTTATCATCGATGATACTTATGTGGCCGGCGATATCAACGGTACGGATATTGTGATTCAGGCAACGGTAAATGGCAGTGATGAGGCAGCGAAAGAGACTGCTGCAGCCACATTGCATGTCCGGGAGGCGGAGAGGGCTGCTTCTTTTGATATTCTGCTGCCGGACAGTATTCAGGCCGGTACGGCGGCAGAGATATCTCTGGCAAATTGGGTGAATCAGTATGGTGAACCTATGGAGGCGCCTCACAGTGAAGTGGAATGGGCTTTCAGTCATGAGAAACTGTCCGTGGAAGAGGGGCAGCTTCAGGTGCGTATGAAGGTGGGGCAGGAAGCCTTTGCTGCGGTATGTGCTACGGTGGATGGGGTATCGGCAGAGAAACGTTTTATTGTGACAAGGGAAGAGAATTATGAACCGAGTCCGGAAATGCTGGAAAAGCTTGCCCTGGCGGAGATAATCATATTGCGGGAGGTAGACTTTACCAGGGTCAGAGAGGTGGATACAGAAAGCTATGCCTATGTACGGGAATCTCTGGCAGGTCTTGAGACGCTGGCGGTGGATGTAAGCGGTATGGTAAATGCCGGTTCCCATACGCAGTATCAAGTGGCAGTGCGGCATGGGGACGGCAGTGTAACCATAGAGGATCGGAAGGCGGATGCGGACGGAATCATCCGGCTGGCTTTGCAGGATGCGGATGCGGTGGAAGTATCCCCTGTCTTACGCTTCTGCCTGGGAGACTGCGAACCAGCGGAAGGGCAGGGAGCTGTGCAGGTGGCGGTCACGGATCAGTATACCGGACAGGAAGCCTATGGCTTCTATGGACAGGTGGCCAATGTGGCTGGCGGCGTCAGTATGCGGGGCACAGCCAATTCATTTGTGGTGGCTCTGCCGGACGGCTTTTATAGTATCAAAATTACGAAGCCCATGTCGGGAACAGGGCGTTCCACGGTGAAAATTAACGATGCCTCACAGGGGACAAATGTGGGCAATCAGGGAACCGGCGGCAGGACGGGCGTACTTCCCTATACATATCTTATGGAGGATGTGCTGATAGAAGGCGGAACGGCAAGGATTTCCCTGGATGAGAAGGATTATACATTGGCCGCAGTGGAAGTGAGGAGGACGCCTCAGATTGTGGAACGCAGGGTTCACATTTATCTGGGCGGGGATTCCACGGTCAGCAACTATTACCCGATTGAAGAGACAGAGCCGCAGCCCGGCAGGTTTCAGACAGGCTGGGGGCAGGTATTCGGCCAGTATGTGACAGAGGCAAATGTGGTGACAAATCTGGCCGGAGGCGGTACTTACGCGAAGAGCTGGTATGAGATGGCTTTTCCTGGGGTGATTCAAAACGCACAGCCAGGGGATTATTTCCTGATTCAGGCAGGTATTAATGACCGTTCCTACAGCAATCAGGAGGAAATGGTGGAGTATCTGTCCAGAATGATTGATCAATGCCGGGAAAAGGATGTGATCGTTATTCTTGTCACCACCATGCAGAGTCCTAAGTTCTGGAAGGATAAGGACGGTAATGAGGTAGGAGAACATGGCGTTCCGGCGGGCAGCGGGCTTGCACCCTTTATGGATTCCATACGTCAGCTTGCAGCGGAAAAAGAGGTATTCCTTGTAGATACGGGGAAGCTGACCGGGGAATGGTATTCACAGGTGGGCAGAACTTATGTGGCACAGAATTATCATATTTATAACAGCGAAACCAATGTGGAAGAGGATACCCTGCATTTATCCTATCACGGCGCATTGAAGATTGCGGAGCTGGTTGCCACGGCTCTGGCCCAAATGCAGACGGAGGGTGCGGCCGATGGCAGGGGGAATACCCTGGATGGGTTATCCTTTCATGAGATGCGAGAGTATCAATTTGTCTGTCAGGATGGTGCGGGAGAGGAAATTTCCGTGAAGGTTACAGGCGTTCCGGCAGTATACCGAAGATATGGGGAGTAGGAATTGATATGAATGGCATGGCTGAACTGTTACGGGAATTTATTAACTTTGTTTAAAAGGAATGGACAAGAGGGGAATTTCAGGTTTAAAATAGTATTTATATATTCGGTGATTACATCTTGCGCACAAACCTGATAAACGGCATGGCTTGCTGTGATAGTGGTCGGCAAGAATTAAATGCCGTTTATATAGTATAAAGCAGGAAAGGAAAGGAATTCCACATGAAAAAGAAAGTATTAGCAGCAATCATAATAGCAGCAGGCATCTTGACCGGCTGTGGAGACGATCAGTTACCTTCGCCGATTGTAACAGCACCGCCTCCGGTTACAATACCTACGCAGGATCCGTCCGCACCGGGAACAGCGGCTACGGCGGAACCGCAGGCTACGGATGCACCTGCCATGGCAAACGGTTTTATTCCAAATGGCGAGAGCCATCCCATCACCGAGAGGAAGATTGTAGATGGCAAGATGCAGAGTTATCTCACCGGTGAGTGGAAGGACGCAAGTGTAGTGCAGAGAAGGAATATGGCTGTGATGATTAACAATATCAAGCAATCACTTCCTCAATATGGCATTTCTAAAGCAAGTATTATTTATGAGGCGCCGGTGGAGGGCCGTATTACCCGATTGATGGGACTTTTTGAGGATTATGATGATTTGGATCATATCGGTTCTGTGCGAAGCGCCCGTGACTATTACCTGTATGAGGCAATGGCGTATGATTCCATTTATTGTAACTGGGGGCTTGCAAGACCATGGGTGGAAGAGTTGATTAATTCTGACC
Source organism: uncultured Acetatifactor sp. (assembly GCA_910584435.1). Classification (GTDB taxonomy): domain Bacteria; phylum Bacillota; class Clostridia; order Lachnospirales; family Lachnospiraceae; genus Acetatifactor. Next base: position 18,459 of record CAJUAP010000023.1, on the reverse strand, counting down.
AGATTGATAATATCAGTACACCACTGGAGGGGATTTATAACGGTGCGGTAAATGCCTACGAACGTATTGCCAGACCCGGATATGATTCGGAGCATACAGGGTATATGTTCATTGAAGGATATAATAAGGATGTAAAGTTAAAGGGATATGCGACAGAGTACAGGGACAGGTTTGAGCAGGCATTTACCTTTACACAGGACGGTTACCTCTCAACTTATGATGCATATCCTGATGCAACCACCATTTATCCGGGCGGAACAACGGATAATGCCGGCGGTTATGGGAAAAACCATGCGTACTTTACATATAATGCTGATGACAGGCTGTATTACCGTTTCCAATATGGCGCAGCTCAGATTGACGAGATGAACGGTGAACAGCTTGCTGTAACGAATGTGGTATTTAAGGTCTGCCATGGAGAAGAAAGGCTGCCCGATGATCCTAATTATGATTACCTGGCATTTGGTGTAACAGGCAGCGGAGAGGCTTATGTGTTCACAAATGGTAAGGTGATTAAGGGAACCTGGAAGCGCAACAGTAATTATGAACCTAATCTCTTCTATGATTCCAACGGAAATGAAGTTGTATTGAATCAGGGTAAGACATGGATATGCTGTATTTGGAAGGAATTTTCACAGTATATGTCTTATCAATAAAGGGATTATCCTCGAAGTCCGCCTGACATAAGTTCAGGAACAGATGATTAGATTGTGAATGGAGAGAGATTTACGTGAATAACGCATGGACGCAGTTTTTCGTTGTCGGAGAGCTGCGTTCTTGCTTATGGATGCGAATGAGGAAAGAAAACTGCATCAATCAGAAAAGAAAAATGTATTAGACGGTAAAAGAGGCGGTATGTCCGAAGATAGATGCGCAGGGCGGCAGTGATATTGTGCGTATTGTACTTGACGGCAATCTGGAAGAAGTCAGCAGTAAGGGTGGGCGGCAATGAACATAAGAGAGCAGGAGATCCGGCAGGGAATGAAGCAGGGAAACGGACGGAAGACGGGACAAATGCGGTATAAGATTATTTTTGGCGCAATCGCGGTATTGATCGTGATATTGAATATTGCTGCATGGAATAGTGAAGCTTTTTCAGATTGGTATATTGCGTACATTTTTCCTGTTTGGGTCAGCACCTATGGACGTTTGACAGGGTTATTTCCCTTTTCGGTAGGGGAGTGGCTGCTGGCTGCGGGGGTGGTGCTGGCAGCGCTGGCGTTGGTTCTTGGCATAATATGGGTGGGTATTGGCATTGTGTCAGGAGTTCGGGGCGTGGTGAGAAGGGGGAGGCTGAAAAATGCAAATGCACCTGGAGAGACGGACGCTTCGGGGGATGGAAATGAAATAAAGAAAAGAATATTTTGCGGTTTTCAGGGGTTCAGTAGAAGATTCTGCCTCTTTTTTGCATGGACGCTGCTGATTGTAAGCCTGGTAATGACATTGAACTGTTTTATCCTGTATCATGCCTCTACTTTCTCAGAGCATTATTTCGGGGCAGATGAGAGTGAATATACTTTGGAGGAACTGATTCAGGTCTACAATATGGTCGCAGGGCAGTGTAACCAGCTGGCGAAAGAGATGGAACGGGATGAAAATGGTATGGTGATTTATTCCGGAAGTGTAAGGGTGGATGGTGTATCTCTGGATATGGCAGATATGGCAAGGGAACTGATGCGGCAGCTTGGGGAAACATATTCCCAATTAGACGGCTACTATCCGCGTCCCAAGGCGTTGATGTTCTCGGATTTCATGTGCCAGCAGTATATGCAGGGGTATTATTTCCCTTTTTCTATGGAGGCAAATTATAATGATGTCATGCACATCTTAAACATTCCTTCTACCATGTGTCATGAACTTGCCCATTTGAGGGGATATATCTATGAGGATGAGGCTAATTTTATCGGATATCTGGCGTGTGTTCAGTCAGAGGATGCTTTTTTTCAATATGCGGGCTATCTGAGTGTATTGAATTATCTGAATAATGACTTGCAGTATGCATGGGAAAACAGCCGTAATGCATATGAAAAGGCCGCCGCACTGGTACGGCCGGTGGCGGTGGATGCTCAGGTGTGGACGGATAATATTTTTGTTGTGCAGGAGGAGTGGGACCGTATTAACGGAAAGGCTTTGATTGATACGGAAATTGTGGATGCAGCTGCGGATGTGTTCATTGACACGAATCTGAAAGTTAATGGCATAGCGGATGGCGCAGTGAGCTACAGTCGTGTGGTTAAGCTGCTGCTGCAGTATTATAAGCAGTCCGGGGGAATTCCGGCGGAATAGGGAGCAAGGGATAAAGTCAAAATTGCAAGGCGGTGTACTGCCTTGCAATTTTGCGAGACTTGTGTGCGCCAAAACGCGAAAAAAAATTATATAAATCTATTGACAAATAGATTCTTTTCATGTAAAATAATCTATGTTGTGAGGCAGGAATTTATGAAAAGCTTTAAGTTGGATTTAGCTGATAGAATGAGGAATTAGAGATTTTTGTATCGCTATTTTTGAAGAGCAGAATATTGTATATGCGGGTGTAGTTCAGTGGTAGAACACTAGCCTTCCAAGCTAGATATGTGGGTTCGATTCCCATCACCCGCTTTTTGTATGCACAGCCGCAGATCCGTGGTTTCCTTAGTGGAATCAAGGGGTTGCGGCTGTTTTTCCGGTGTTTTTATCAGGTGGATTCATAAGGCCGTTCCTGTCGGTGCACTGCGGTTTTGCTATGAGAGCAGTTCTGCAATATTGATACTTAAATTCTCATAAATGCATACAGGGATATCTTCTTCAAAATTGTATTGATTTGATTTCTTTTCCTGTTCATAATCAAATACTGTAACGGTTTCTTTCTGTGGGTTTACAATCCGGTATTCCCGAACCGCGGCATTGCGGTATTTAAATAGCTTGATGCCGTAATCCATTTGCTGGGAGGAAGGGGATACGATTTCTATCATCCAGTCGGGGGGCCTGTGCAGTCCTTATCGTCAATCTTATCCCGGTTGTATATCACGGAAATGTCCGGTTCCACATGGTTCTGGTCATCTTCATTCAGGAATACCGCAAAGGGGACAGGAATTGATTCTTATGAAAACATTGTGCGGATGAACCAATGGTTATACTAATTCAAGTACTGCAACATATGGCTCAAAAAATATTGTGTAATTGTCAACAGTTACACTGGCGCCATATTTGCCCCGGTAATAAGAAATCACTTCATTCAGGAACCCTTCCGGAACATCCAGATATTCTGCTGATTCTGACAGGTTTTTACAGTTGTGTTTATAGGCGTCTATGATTCCCATGAGACCGACTAACTTGTTATAGGAATATATACGGCCATAATGTTCCTGTTTTCTATTGGAAACGGACGACTGATCCAATATGTCCCCATGTCCGGTATAATAATGTCCTAATTCTTCTGCCATGACACATTTCTTTTCCTTTTCTGTCAGGCTTTTGCTTATGGCAATTCGATTTCCCATAATACGTCCCTTATGTGCCAGGAGAGGCTTTTCTCTTGTTACGATATTGTTACAATCTGCCTCCATCAACAAATCTTCATATGTTATCAAAGTATTACCCCCTTATTTCCGTGTATAACATAATTAAATCCAGTGATACTAAAAGTTTTCATCATTCATGATGTCTTCATCGTGCTGCTTGTCCTCTTCGGATGCACCTTCAATTGCATGTGCGGCATTGACATAATTCGGGTCATCCTTCGGCATGAGTGGAACTACTTTATTCCTTTGATTCTGCCCTGACGTTGAACGTTCCCATTCCTTCAAAAGAGTGAAATCTACCATTTCCCGGCCATGTGGATCCAGGTCCCGGTATTTTCTTATGTGGTCTTGTTCCACATAGGATAACAGTACATCTGAATCAGGATATATTTCGCACATAGCATTGATGGAAATGTTTAAAATCTTACATATTTGAAATAGAGTATCAATGTCGGTTGAATTTGCGCCCGTTTCCCAGCTGGATACGCGTGAAGGAGCTGCACCCAGCTTTTGGGCAAATTCTTTTTGGCTGAGTCCCGCAAGTTTTCTGTACTTTACAATATTTCTACAGATGGTTTTCCTTATTGTATCATCACTTACCATTTTTATCACCTCTTTTAAATTCATGGTAACACATTTTTTCCGTACAATCAATAGAAAATTCAGAAAAACTGGATTTTTGCGACTGCGCGTAACATTTTAGACATGCGAAAATAATTGGGCGATTTTCTATTGACAAAACGGAAATTCTGGAATACTATAAAGAAAAACGGAATTCCTGTATTTTTGAAAAGCAAAAATGGAATTAGACAAATTTTGTAAGCATTTTAAGACGAAAATGCCGGTTTAGAAAGGAGATGGGAAGGGTGCAGAAACAGGAGTTTGGCACTGCCGTACAAAGACATCAATAGACAGCAGTAATACCGCAAGGGCATAGACATTGTACGGTTTACAGGCGGTGGAAACAGGGCGCTGGCAGGCAAGGAGGGATAAATCAGTGGAGAATATGTTGCAAGAACAAATAGATGACTGTGTATACGAGGAGGCGGAAGGCATGGATAAAAATCAGAACGGACGGGAAGGCGGCATTATGATAGAGGAAAGTGAGAGGAAAAAGGAGTATCTGCAGGAATATCATGGACATGTCAGAAGGATAAACAGGATTGAGGAAGAGATTAAGGAACTGCGTAACATGAAGACGACAATATCTATAAAATATGACGGTATGCCGCGCAGCAGCAAAAAAAGTGATTTATCCGAGTATGCATCAAAGTTAGATGAACTGGAAAGAAAGCTTCTGGAAGAAAAATGTCTAAGAATATCGGCATATAAAGCAATCGCAGATCAGATAAATATGCTGAAAAGCGAAAGTGAAAAAGATGTGTTATTTTACCGTTACATAAGGGCGCTCAATTGGTGGGAAATTGCGGAGAAGATGAATTATTCTGAAAGGTGGGTGCAGAAGATTCATGGAAAAGCGCTTGCCCATTTGGAACTGCCAAAAGAGTTCATAGAAATTCGTTCTAACCTGTGATATTATAGTATCATCAAAAAGAGAAAGAGAACAGCCGGTCCACAGAGGGCTGGCTGTTCTCTGTTCCGGGATTAAGGGGGTGATAGGGGCAAGAGCAGGAAGGTTATGGCTGTGACAGTGCGCTGCATTTCTGCAATGATTCGTACAAAATGTAAAATGTGCAGCAACATGCCTTTTTCTGACAGGCGTAAAAGAACGGGATAATGGGATAATGGGAGAAAGGAGAAGCAAAGAAGAGACAATGAAGAAACAATGAAGAAACAATGAAGAAACAATAAGAAAACAAATCCAGAGGAGTGTGTGAAATGGTTGACACGGTAATTGAAACAATAATTGAAAACATTTGTGCAGCCTTGGGTACTGAGTTTGGTGATAAGTACACACTGTACAGGGAAGAAGCAGAGCAGGACTTGAAAAAGCCTTGCTTTTTTATTTCCTGCATAAACTCCGCGAGTAAGTTATTTTCAGGTAAAAGGTATTTCCGCAGCAGTCAATTCAGCATCCGGTACTTTCCGGAAGAGGAAACCAATAAGAACAAGGAATGCTGTGGGGCAGCGGAACGGCTGCTCACCTGTCTGGAATATCTGCATGTGAGCGGTATTCCGGTGAGAGGTACCAGGATGAGGTATGAAGCGGCTGACGGTATGCTGCATTTTTATGTAAATTATGATTTGTTTGTTTACAAAGTGTCTGAAACCGTTCCGGTGATGGAAGAAGTATCTTCTGAAACTTCGGTGAAAGGGTAGGTAATAAAATGGAAGACAACAAAATTGAAGACAACAAAATGGCAGAAAAGACAGCAGTTTTTGCAGCACACATTCCCACAGGTGCCGGAAAAGATGAAAATCAGTTTACGAAGGAACAGCTGCGCTGCTCAAAGCGATTCAGGGAGAGGCAGGACATGATAGCTGCTCTTCTTACAGACGGAGAGCAGTATACCGTCAAAGCGGTGGAACAAAAAATTGAGGATTACAGGAAAGGTAAGGTGGAATAAAGATGGCATTAGGAGGAGGGACCTTTGTGGTCCAGAATAAGGAATTGCCGGGGGCATATATTAATTTTGTATCGGCTGCATCTGCAAATGCAGCGCTTTCCGAAAGGGGGATTGCAACCATGCCCCTTGTATTGGACTGGGGTGTTCCCGGAGAAGTTTTTGAAGTGACAGGAAGTGATTTCCAGAAGAACAGTATGGAGCTTTTCGGCTATGAGTATACCAGTGAGAAGCTGAAGGGGCTGAGGGATTTGTTCTTGAATGCGAGGATCTTTTATGGATACCGGCTGAACGGAGGTGGCAGGAAGGCAGACAATGATCTGGCGGAAGCGGTGTATCCCGGAATCCGTGGGAATGACCTTAAAATTGTGGTACAGGTGAATGCGGACAATGAGACATTGTTCGATGTGAAGACTGTTTTGGAGAACACAGTTGTCGATGAACAGACCGTTTCCGGGGGCAGCGAATTAGCCGATAACAGATATGTAAAGTGGAAAGGGGATATTACACTGGAAGCAGCAGCCGGAGTGCCCCTTGCCGGAGGCGAGAACGGTGAAGTAAACGGTGCGGCCTATCAGGATTATCTGGATAAGATGGAGTCTTATACCTTTAACACCATGGGCGCGGTGGTAACGGATGACGCCACAAAAGCTCTGTTTGCCGCTTATGCCGGAAGGATGCGGGATGAAATGGGAGTGAAGTTCCAGCTTGTCCTGTATGATTATGCGAAAGCGGATCATCCTGGGGTAATCAGCGTAAACAATAAGGTTCTGGATGAGGGCTGGAATGAAGCGGCGCTTGTATACTGGGTAACGGGTATTTCTGCCGGATGCGCAGTGAATAAGAGCAATCAGAACAGGAAATATGACGGGAACTTTATGGTCGAAACTCCGTACACCCAGAATCAATTGAAAGCGGCGATCAAAGAAGGTAAATTTACGTTCCATATGGTGGGCAAGGATGTGCGTGTGCTGGCGGATATCAATACCATGGTTACTGCATCTGACACTCAGGGAGATATTTTTAAGGATAATCAGACAATACGGGTTATGGATCAGATCGGTAATGATATTGCGGTGATTTTCAATACGAAATACCTGGGCGTAGTGCCGAATGACGCTGCCGGGAGGATTTCGCTCTGGTCCGATATTGTGGCGCATCACAGGCAGCTGGCACAGATCCGTGCCATTGAGAATTTTGCGGATTCGGATGTGAAGGTCGAGCAGGGCAGCACCAAAAGGTCTGTTGTGGTAACGGATTCTGTTATGGTAGTCAATGCTATGGATAAGTTATATATGACAGTGACCATACAGTAAGAAAAAGAGATTCATATGTTTATGGACAGGAAATGTCCGATTTGTTTGCAGGGAAGGAGATAAAAGTATGTCAGGAAGTGTAATGATGGATGCCAATGATGCTATATACGGCGGGCTTGCGGAGTGTTATATTACAATCAACGGGCGGCGGTGCAATTTTATGAGTATGACCAAGTTTGAGAGCAAGTGGGAGGTGAATATTACGGATGTGCCCATTCTCGGAAGAGTAGGGATGGGGCATAAAGCAGCCGGAGGCAAGGGGACGTGGAGTGGTACTGCCCACTATAATCAGTCCCAATTCCGGAAAATGGCGGACGAGTACCAGAAGACGGGTTCCATGCCTTATTTTGAGATTCAGGTAAGCAATGAAGATCCCACAAGTAAGGCTGGCAGACAGACGATTATCCTGAGAGGATGTCTGTACGACAGCTTTATATTGGCTAAATTTGAGGCAGGAGAGGAAATCATGGACGAAGAGCTTTCCGGTACCTTTGAAAGCTGGGATATGCCGGAAACGTTTCAGGAATTAGACGGGTTCCTTACCAATTAAGGAAGGTGCCGGAGCGTTGGGTGCAGTTTAACTCAGATTAACAAGTGCAGATTGTGTTGGAAATGTATCTTGCAATCCAAAACTGCATATACTATAATGCCGTTAGGCAGAAAACGTAACAGCGACTAAAAACGTAACAAATACTTCCATGCAGTTCACCCCCTTTCCGTACCAGTCTAGGGGCGGTAACAGGACTTTATAGCATAAGTGATTATATGATGTCATTATTTTATTCCATAGGGCGGACGCCCGACATGAAATAAGTTGTCGGCAATATTACCTGATTATTGGTGAAGACGTACATCCCGGCAACTTATGAATGGCATGGCTAAACTGTTATAACTATTTGTAGAATGGTGCAGAAAAAGATGTAACTGTAGTGCAATTTTATGAGGGAAAAAACTAATTGTGACGGCTGTCCCGGACAAGGCAGCAGCGATAACCAGAACGTCCTTCTGATAGAGGGCCGTTCTTTTTTTGTTATACTCACGAGCGATGAAATCTGCCGCGATGACCTTGGCGTCTTTCGCTCGTGAGCCAGGTTGCTTGACAAGTTTTAGTGACCGTCAATATAAATTAAGAAGGAGAGAATAGAAAAATGTCTAAGTTCAGTAAATTTATGAAAGCTAACAAAGTAGAGAAACAAAATGAGATGTATGCACCCACAAAGTATCTGTGTGATGAAAACGGAAAGCCTTTGGAATGGGAGTTTAAGCATATCACTTCAAAGGAAAATGAAAACCTTCGTGATGAATGTACCATAGAAGTTCCGGTCACCGGTAAACCCAATATGTTCCGGCCCAAGGTGCAGTCCGGTAAGTATATCAGGAAGATGATTGCAGCTTCCATTGTTGTGCCTGATCTGTATGATGCGGAACTGCAGGATTCTTACGGGGTGAAAGATCCGGAAGATCTTCTGCTCGCCATGGTGGATGACCCCGGTGAGTATAATGAGCTGGCTGCTTTCGTGCAGAGATTCCAGGGATTTGATGTTTCGTTTAATGACAAGGTGGAAGAAGCAAAAAACTGATCGAGGGAGGGGATCCCGAAGCAAACTTTGCTTACTATGCCCTCCTGAAACTGCATATGCTGCCTTCGGTATTTCTTGGGCTTGAAGATCCGGAGAAAGCTTTTGTGATCGGGGCCATCAAGGTTAAGCTGGAGAATGATAAAAAGAAAGAAAAAGAAATGAAGCGAAGCTCAAGAAGAGGCAAGAAGGGAAGGTGATGATATGAGAGACATAAGTACGGCAATGGAACTGCAGGACAATTTTACAGGTATTATGATGAATATTGTAAATTTAATTCATAGGTCTGCTGCCGCAGTAGAACAGATGCAGTCCGTTATGAGCGGAATGACAGATACGGGCAGTATTGCTCAGGGAAGTGAAGCATTGCAGACTTTCGATGATACCCTGCAGAACATGGAATCACCTTCCATGATTTCTTCTGCAATGGATTATGGGAATATGCAGGCGGCTGCCGCTAGACAGGATCAGATTGGTATTCCTGACAATAGCGGTATGCAGCGGTTTGGCCAGGCAGCTCAGAGAACAAATGCTATACTGCAGCAGTTGGGCAGAACACAGCGAACCATTGCCAGACGGGCATATAATGCTGATATTTTTCTGCCGGAAGCTTTTCAAAACCTGAATACTATGGCGGCCGGGATGGATCATCTCAGTGACCATATCCGGCAGATAGGAAATCATCCTCTGAATATGGGGATGGATGCAGTAAATGCCGAACTGGAACAGATGAGAGTACAGATGAACCAGGCAGTGCATGCACAGGAGCTTATAAACCGAACCATCCAGAATATGGACGTGTGGGCGGCAAATGGGGCATATCAGAAGTTACTGAAGATAATTGGGAATACGGAAAGGAATATCCAGAGCAATGTTGATGAGCAAAATTATTTTAATGATGGGGTACGGGAGGGGATAGAAGGCGCTGCAGAATTAAAAAACAGGATTGCCGATGCAGCCAAGTCTATCATGAAGATGGATAAGGCGAACATAAAGGATTGGATAGTGGATGGCATAGCAGATTGGATAGTGGACTGTACATCAGCATTTGACACACAGCTTGATACAGAGATACGGCGAATCAGTGTACTGGCAAGTATGCTGGATGAAGAATATATTGCCCGGTTTGGAGTCGAGGTCGGTGCTGATACAACAGCGGTTATTTATAAAATCAATGCCATCCAGGATAATATAAACGGAGTTGTTGTACCGGTTACTGCCAAGACGCAGGCTCTTACAGCCGCTTATGGACAGATTGCTGAGAAGGCAGGTGAGATTCAGGGGAGGGGTGCTTTTGAAGAGGAAGCAATGATTGCCGGAGCAGTAAAACTTTTCCTGTATTTCTCAGAGCCGGAGGCTGTAACGGATATGATGGATACACTCTCCGATTATGCCATGGGCATGAGTGTTCTGGAAGGAAAGAGCCTGGCGGTTGATGTGAATTCCATGGTGGGATATGCGGCAAATCTGGGCAAGATTACTATAGGAGATCATACTGCCATGTCCCAGGAGGGTTTTGAATTCACGGATGCGCAGAAAGCAGTCATTGGCGGGACGGCAACAGAGGTGCAGATTGAGGCGGCGTTGGGTGCTGAATATCTGGATATGAGTACGGACATGCAGGCAGCAGCAGTGATTGCTTCGGTGATTGGCAGGGAATGGGAGGGATTATATGAAATCATGAGCAATACCCCGGAGGGGAAGATTCTCCAGCTGGCCAATGCATGGGGAAGTATGAAGGAAGTAGTGGGAGGGCAGCTTTATCCTTATGTAGTGCTGTTTGTGGATACCATCACTCAAAACTGGGGGACAATTCAGGAGGTGATTGGCAGTATTACATATGGACTTCAGATGATGCTTGGCGTATTATCCTGGCTGATGGAAGGGGCAATGAATTTTGCGCAAGCTGTTATGGATAATTGGGGGTGGATTAGTCCTATTATTTATGGAATTATAGGGGTTTTGGCAGTGTATGGTACTTACCTTGCAATCACCAAAGGTTTTGAACTGGTTTCCGCAGTGGTTAAAGGTATACATGCTGTTGCAATTTGGGCTGTAACGAGGGCAACATGGGCCGAAATAACAGCGCAGAACGGGCTTAATGCTGCTATGTACGCTTGTCCTATTGTCTGGATTATTGCTTTGATTATCGCTTTGATTGCGGTGTTTTATATGGCTATAGCAATGATAAATAAATTTACTGGGACTTCTGTTTCTGCAACGGGGATTATTTGTGGGCTGGTTATGGTAGCGGTGGCATCTATTGGAAATATGTTTGTTGCTTTGATAAATTTTGGGATTGATATTTTCGTGATGTTTTGGAATTTCATAGCTGCTTTTGCGAACTTTTTCGGTAACGTGTTCAACGATCCTGTGGGTGCGGTTGCACGCATATTTTGCGATCTGGCGAATATGGTGTTGGAAGGGCTGGAAACTATTGCTATTGCTATTGATACAATCTTCGGTTCAAATTTTGCCGAAACAACTGCTGGATGGCGTAATTCTCTTGGTGGCTGGGTAGATGAAACCTTCGGGCAGGGTGAAGAAATTATGGAAAAACTGGATGTTTCCAGCATGTACCTAGGGGAGTTTGAATACAAAGCTGCATGGGACGCCGGATATTCTTTTGGTGAAGGGATTGATAAAAGCATTGCAAACTTCGACCCCTCATGCTTTTTTGGCGTAATGGATATTCCGTCTGCCGATGATTACGCAAACGCATTGGTGGGGGGCGGAATTGGAAATGACATTAATAATATTGCCGGGAATACCGGAGCTATGGCTGATTCCATGGAGATCACAGAGGAAGAGCTGAAGTATCTGCGTGACATTGCAGAGCAGGAAGCAATCAACAGATTCACCACCGCAGAAATCCGCCTGGAGCAGACGAATCACAATACAATTAAAAATGGGATGGATTTGGACGGCATTGTGTCAGGGATGACAGATATGATGAATGAAGCCATTGGCATTTCAACGGAAGGAGTGCATGTGTAATGACGGATAGCGGATATGATTTTTACCTGAAAAAGTGCCTGCTGCCCATAGCACCGCAAAAGCTTACAGTAAAAATTAACAATGCAAATAGTACAGTAACACTGATAAATGATGGGGAAATAAACATTTTGAAACAGGCAGGATTAACGGATATTGACTTTGAATGCAGAATACCACAGGAAAAGTATCCGTTTTCTGCCTATGAATCGGGAATGCAGAACGCAGACTATTTTCTGAATTATTTTGAAGCACTGAAAACGGGCAGGGAGCCGTTTCAGTTTATTGTATGCAGGAAGCGTCCGGATGGAAAAAAGTTCTTTGACACAGATATCAGGGTATCTATGGAAGATTATCAAATTACAGAAGATGCCAAAAACGGGTTTGACATTCTGGTAAAAGTAAAGCTGAAGCAGTGGAAGGACTACGGAACAAAGACAGTGAATGTCAGTTTTGATATGGACAAGCCCAAAGCCAGCATGGAACCACAGAGGGAAGCAGCAAATTCCCCGGCTCCGGCAGCAGCGCAGTCTTATACAGTGGCAAAGGGCGACTGTCTTTGGAATATCGCAAAAAAATACTATGGGAATGGTTCAAAATACACTGTTATTTACAACGCAAACAAAAGTGTAATTGGAGGAAATCCTAATTTGATTTATCCAGGGCAAGTACTGACGATTCCGGCGGTATAAGGTAAAAATGAGAAGTGTATTGCAACTGTAAACTGTTTGTTGGTATTGAAACGAATCAATCATAGGTGAGTGATGAAAATTTATCGTGACATATGTCCCTGTATATAGTATAATTTCTGTATTAGAAAGGGGAGGAAATCAGGCATGGAGAAGAAAAAGGCAGGATGTGGAACATTTATTCTATCATGGGTAATTGCAACTGTACTCATGGCAGTAGCTTTGGCGGAAGAAGGAGCTTTTACGGCAGAAGGAGGAGAATGGCCAGGTGGGAGAACTGCTGTTGCTATCAGTGTTGTATTAGGTGGTTTCATAATGGCATGTCTGATAGTGTTAGTTAGAATGGTAAAGTGGACTATCGAAGGTTCAATAGCGGAAAAACAGCGAAGAAAAAAGGATGAACAGGAAGGAATCAGCAGGTATTCAACGATTCATGTAGGAGGTTTGGCAGCACCGGAAAACTGTAGGGCAGATGTTGTATTGTCGCCAATTGCACTCACAGTAAATTGTGCAGGAAGTGAGTATGTTCTAAAGATTGAGAAGATAAGGAGCGTAAATTCTCAACTGGATGTGAACGAAGTCCAGTATCTTGAAAGTAGTGCTGCCAGAGGGGTTATTGGTGCAGTACTATTTGGGACGTCTGGCGCAGTAATAGGTTCTGCACCAAGAACAAAAACGAAGATTAAGATAAAAGGTTATGCAATAATTTCATATGAAGATGCCCAGGGGGAACATAAAGCATTTTTGCTAAGAGATGCGGTTGAAAATTCAAAAAACTGTTCCCGGTTGGTTGATGATTTACGGCCAAGAATAAACCAGCAGATCAACAGAGTAGAATTATGAGATAAATCATGCAGGTGTAGATCTTATATCTGTTTGAGAATTCATTATGCAAAAGGAAAGAATCAGATAAGGGCGGTAACAAAGCCATAGATTCACATGCTTCTGCAATATTCTACAAATGATTGGGCTGGAAATGCTGAAAAAATAAGACTATAGTTAGAAAAACATCTTTCGCAGGAAAGGTGTTTTTTTCATGAGGAAAAATGGAAGGAGGTGCTTTGGTGGAGGTTGAGCTATTGATTGGAAATGAGGACGGAACAAAAGTATATTGTCCGGCAGTGGAAGAAGGCATTGAATGGACAACGGAACGCAAGTCGGCTCCCGGTAAGCTGACATTTAAAGTCCTTCAGGATGATGTGCTTGATTTCTCAGAAGGCAGTGCGGTTAGGATGAGGGTGGACGGAGACAATGTGTTTTTCGGCTTTGTGTTCAAGCAGCAGCGTTCCAAAGATCAAATCATCACTGTTACCGCTTATGACCAGCTGCGGTACCTGACGAATAAAGATACCATTGTCTATGAAGATAAGACCGCGGATCAGTTCCTGCGGATGGTTGCGGAGGATTATTCCCTGAATGTGGGAACCCTGGAAGAAACAAAATATGTGATAGAATCGCGGGTGGAGGAAAACACTTCTCTGTTTGATATGGTGCAGAGTGCGCTGGACCTGACCTTACAGAACACCAGTGAAATGTTCGTGCTGTATGATGATTTCGGGAAGCTGATGTTAAAGCATTTGTCTTCCATGGCAGTGGGCAGTCAGGGGGCATACCTGATGGTGGATGAAGAAACGGGTGAAAACTTTGAATATACTTCATCCATTGATGATAACACCTACAACAGAATAAAACTCACTTATGACAATGAGGAATCCGGATTCAGAGAAGTATATATCGCACAGGATTCCAGGAATATCAACAAATGGGGCATTTTACAGTATTTTGACACCCTGAAGAAAGGCGAAAACGGCCAGGCGAAGGCAGATGCGCTTTTGACACTGTACAATAAGAAGACCCGTAATCTGAAGCTTACCAAGGTGTTGGGAGATAACAGGGTGAGGGCCGGCAGCATGATTGTAGTGAATCTTGATTTGGGAGACAGGAAGGTGGAAAATTTCATGCTGGTGGAGAGCTGTAAACATACATACAAGGAGAATGAACACTGGATGGATTTAACACTCAGGGGAGGTGAGTTTGTTGGCTGATGCAAATGGTTTGGTAGAGGCTATGAAAAGGGCGGCGCGGAATGAACGGGAAGCGTCAAAGCCCGTGAATGTGTATTTCGGGGAAGTCGTCTCAAAGTCCCCTTTGAAAATCAATGTGGAGCAGAAGATGATACTCGGCGAAGCACAGCTTATTATGACAAGAAATGTAACCGACTATGTGACAATGGTTACTGTCAACTGGGAATCGGAAAAGGAAAAGCAGAAACACAGGCATGATATCAGTGCCCAGACGGAGGAGGGAGATGCTCTGAACGGGAAAACGGCTTTCCAGTCTGAAACACATACGCATATAGTAAACGGACAGAAACAGATTACCATACATAACGGCTTGGATGTTGGTGATGAAGTGATTCTGATACGGCAGCAGGAAGGACAGAAATATGTGGTCCTGGACAGGATAGGAATATGATACCCTCCACTGCCGGATTCCTGAGCCGGGATTTTGAAGTGGAAGAACAGCCAAGCCTGACTTACAAGATGAATCAGAAGGATAGTGCCGTCCGTGGGTATACGGATGAGCTGGAAGCCGTGAAACAGGCGGTTTATAAAATCATCATGACAGAGCGTTACCAGTATATCATGTACAGCTGGAATTACGGGATTGAACTGATGGATTTGTATGGTGCGCCTGTCACTTATGTATGTCCGGAATTAAAACGGCGGATTTCGGAGGCGCTGCTATGGGATGACAGAATCCGCAGCGTTGACAGCTTTGCATTTGATTTTCCGCAGAAAGGCATTGTCCATGCGGCCTTCACAGTCCATACCGTTTTCGGAGATGTGCAGGCAGAAAGGGAGGTGAGTTTTTAATGTATGAGAATGTGACATATGAATCCATCCTTGAGAGGATGCTGGGGCGTATTCCCGGCAGGTTCGACAAGAGGGAGGGCTCCGTCATCTGGGATACCCATTCCCCCGCTGCAATTGAGCTTCAGATTCTGTATCTTGAACTTGACACGATTCTGAGGGAAGCCTATGGAGATACCGCGTCCAGGGAATTCCTGATAATGCGGTGCAGGGAACGGGGGATATATCCCGATGAGGCAGGCAGAGCAGTCCTGCGCGGCGTTTTTGCTCCTGACACCATTGATGTGACAGGCAGACGGTTCAATATGGGAGACCTAAATTATACTGTTACCGGGAAGGCGGCAGACGGAAAGGGCGGATATGAAGTACAGTGTGAAACTGCCGGGATCATAGGAAACCAGTTTCTGGGTGCTGTCATTCCCATAGAATATATCAAAGGGCTGCAGAGCGCCGAACTGACAGAGCTTCTCATTCCCGGAGAAGAGGAAGAGGAGACGGAGCATCTGCGGCAGAGATATTTTGATTCTTTTGATGAAAGCGCTTTCGGCGGAAATGTCCGGGATTACCTGGATAAGGCCAACTCCATCCCCGGAGTTGGCAGAACCAAAGTAACAAGGGTATGGAACGGCGGTATTTCCCCGGCGAATATGATTCCATCGGAAGGTGTGCAGACCTGGTATGAAGGTATGAAAGATACGGTAGGCGGGGAAGTAAAAAACTGGCTGGCTTCTGTGTATGAGGCAGCAAAGGAGAAAAAGCTCACAACCGGAGGAACAGTGCTTTTAACAATTATCAATTCCGAGTTTGATGCTGCTTCCGATGCATTGGTACAGACAGTGCAGGAAATCATTGACCCGGAGCAGAATGCAGGAGAGGGATATGGGCTGGCACCCATAGGGCATGTGGTAACGGTACAGAGCGCTAAAGCAGTGGAAATCTCTGTGCGGACTGCTTTGACATTTGAGGACGGCTATGGGTGGGGGAACCTGCAGAATGCCATAGAGACTGCGGTTTCCGATTACCTGCTTGCGTTAAGGCGAGAGTGGGCTGAGACCTCACATGTAACGGTAAGGCTCAGTCAGATTGACACCAGGCTTCTGGGTGTACGCGGTGTGGTTGATGTACAGGATACTCTGCTGAACGGAATGAAAAGCAATATAACTCTGGGGGAATATGAAATTCCGGTATTAGGAGGTGTGGGAGCATGATAAGGGAAGTTGACCTTGTTTCTTATCTTCCGCCTTTTCTGGCAGAGTATAAAGAAATAAATATGGCACTGGCAGCAGAAAATCCGGAATTTGGCTTTCTATGGGAAGCGGCGGACAGGATGCTGCGCAATGAATTCATTCTGTCCGCGGACGAATACGGGATTTCCAGATTTGAAAAAATGCTGGGTATTCTGCCATCCGCTTCAGATACACTGGAAAACAGAAGGGCAAGGGTGCAGAACAGATGGTTTAACACGGCGCCTTATACCATTAGGACATTAACCCGGAAACTCAGAGAGCTGCTGGGAGGGGATCATAATTTTTCCATATGGTCAGATTTTGAGAAGACATATCAATTAATATTAACGGTATATACAACCAATGACAGCCGGTTAGAGGAAATTAAATATCTCTTGTCGGCTGTTATACCTGCAGATATTGTGACAGACATTATCTATGAAAGCGCTCATGACGGGAAGATATACCGCGGCGCGGTGATGAGGGAAGCGGATATAATTGAGATAGGGCAGAGGTAATGCTGTTTTGGAGGAAAGCGTCTGCAGCCCAGAAATGGATGTAGATGAGAAATGGATGCAATTGAGAAATGGATACAGCTGAGGAATAGCTGCAGATTCGGCAGAGACAGGAGGAAGTAAGATGGCATGGACAGGTCTGGTATTAACTGTGGAAGGGCGTAACGCACTGAATCAGGCGCAGTTATCCAATAGAATTAATTTTAAGTCAATTGTAGTAGGTGACGGGAAGGCGCCTGCCAATTTTGGAACACGGAGGGAGCTGGTTCATCAATTATATGAAATAACGGCTATCAAGGTTGATGCAGCAGACGGAGGGTGTACCATTACGGCGGACTTTCCAGAGGTTTCATATGATTATTATTTCAGGGAAATAGGGCTAATTGCTGCTGCGGATGCGGGGGATATCCTGTATGTGTATGACAACTGCGGCGATGATGCGCAGTACATCGTGAGCAGCACAGGGGCGGAGAAAACGAAGAAGCGGATCCGGCTGTCGCTGGCAATATCCGATGTGGATAAGATTACAGTTTCGGAGCCGCAGATTTTATATGTTTCCTATGATGATTATGAAGCATCCATAAACAGGCTGGATGCTGAGATAGAAGATAAGGAAACGGAACTGAAAGAGGAAATAGACAGGGAATCCCGGCGGGCAGCGGAAGCAGAAGAACAGCTGAAGAAGGACATGGTTTCAGAAGCATCCGCCCTGAATGAAGCTGTCGGCAGAAAGGCGAATGCGGCAGAGTTCGACAGCCATGTAAAGGATACCGTAAAACATGTGACGGCGGCGGAAAGGGAATCATGGCAGACTGTGGTCCAGACCAATTCTCCTTCTGAGGACGTAGATTACCGTGTCCTGTTTTCAGGAACTGCAGACGACACCACAAGAACAGAGGGAGCCAGAAAAAGCGGCAGCCTGACGTATGACCCTGCCAGAAAAACCCTCAAGGGAGACAGCATTGAGCTGAGGTCGGCTGAAAATACTGACGGACGGAGTGCGATAATCAGCGGGGACGGAATGCATTTATTTATGCCGGAGGGCGGATATTCAGGCGGAATAGGGTATATGCAGGACGGTGAATTAGTGGGTGTTCTGGGGCGGTGGAAAGAAAATGACGGCCATTATTTCTTCTGTGGGAAAAATTACGACAGCCCGGACGGAATATTCCGCGCCGGAATACTGGAAGCCGGGAGCAAGGCGTCTTTATTTACCGACAATGAGGGCGGGAATCTGAGGCTGG
>CAJUAP010000022.1:8389-65825 GCA_910584435.1 uncultured Acetatifactor sp. | reverse complement strand
ATTGTAAAAGAAAGTAGACAAGAGATAAAAAATCTTGTAAAATCATATAGAAAGGATATTTTTGCTGATTGATTTTAATAAATGCAGAATGTTAGGTGATTTACAATGGATATAGCATCGTTAGCCGGACTTATATTGGGCGTTATAATGGTTTTGGTCGGTGTTATTACAGGTGCCGGCTTGGATAAACTAATAGAGGAGTATTGGAATGTCCCTTCTGCCATCATTACTTTTGGTGGTGCCTTCAGTGCGACGCTTACATCGGTCAGTCTGCAGGATTACATAGCTGGTCTTAAAAGTTTTACATTGATTTTTAAGACACCGGTATTGAATACTACAGAAATGATACGCAAGATTATCGACTTGTCCAATGTGGCCCGTAAGGAAGGACTGCTGTCTCTGGAGGAAGCGGCGGCGGATATGGATGAACCTTTTCTGAAAAAGGGTATTCTGCTCATTGTGGATGGTACCGATCCTGAACTGGTCCGGGCAATTATGGAGACAGAATTAGTGAGCATTGAGGGAAGGCATAAGAGCTGCATCGGCTTCTGGGATACACTGGGTGCCATGGGTCCTGCCTGGGGTATGATCGGTACCCTGATTGGATTGGTGGATATGCTGTACCATATGGATAATGTGGAAACGCTTGGACCTGCCATGGCGGTTGCCCTGATTACTACATTATATGGTTCCCTTCTGGCGAATCTGATCTGTATTCCGATATCAAATAAGCTGAAGGCAGACAATGCCGCTGAGATGATGCTGAAGGAAGTTATGATTGAAGGTCTGCTGTCCATTCAGGCAGGTGAGAATCCAAGAGTAATCGAAGAGAAGTTGAAGTCCTTCCTGGCGCCTAAGGACAGAGAGGTGTCTGCTGAGGATGGTGCAGGGGGTGAGGAATAATGGCAAAACGGAAGGAAGATGCACCTCCAGCCGGTTCGCCGGCATGGATGAGTACCTTCAGTGATTTGATGAACTTGCTGCTTTGCTTTTTCGTTATGTTGTTCGCCATGTCGACAATACAGGAGGAAAAGCTGCAGGCGTTCGTGGCTGCCATGAATAATACTTTCAGTATATTTGATGCAGGAGCCACGGCCATTGGCGACGGTGTCCTCATCAGCAACGGTGTCAGCCAGCTGAATGAACTTGATGAATATATCAATAGTACAGGTGTGGTTGCGGACAGCAATGATGAGAGTGAGGATCTGGATAATTCTTCCAGCAGCAGAGAAGAATTGGAGAAGATTCTGGAGGATCAGCAGCTTCAGGATAATGAAGAACTTTCCGAAGAAGTGGAAGAGATGCTTCAGGAGCTTAAGATCGGCGATGAGGTTGATATCAGTTCTACCGCGCAGTATGTACAGCTTACAATGAACGGCGCACTGCTGTTTGACTCGGGAAGCGCTGACTTGAAGGAAGATGCAAAGCAGATTCTGGACAAGGTGGGAACCGTGTTAGAGCGCTATGGTTCCGGTATTATTGAGATTGTAGGACATACGGATAATGTCCCTATCCATAATGCCCGGTTTCCCAGTAATGAAGAGTTGAGCAGTGCAAGAGGATTGTCTGTGTTCTATTATCTGGTAGATACTACTTTGCTGGATCCCGTGAATTTGAGACATGCAGGAATGGGAGAGCGTATTCCCATTGCTGATAATTCTACGGAAGAAGGCCGAAGCAGGAATCGAAGGGTAGAGATCAGAATATATAATCCGTCATAGGGATTAGGACGGAAGAAGGGGGCTTTTAAAGCATGAAGAAAAATTTACTAAGTGTGCTGGTACTGGTATTGGTGGTAGTGAATATTGTTATGTCGGCGGTTATGATGATCAGTGTTGTTGGCACGAACAAGAAAACGGCAGAGCTGATTACCAGCATTGCAACGGTGTTGAACCTGGAATTGTATAATCCGGGGGGGACAACAGAAGTGGATGTGCCATTGGATGACAGAGCGCTCTATGAAATGACAGGTTTTATGATCCCTGTGGCCAAAGAGAAAGTCGTGAATCCTGACGGAACTGTAACAGAAGGAAAGCAGGAATATTTCGGCTTTGATCTTACAATACAAATGAATAGCAAACATGAGGATTACAAGAACTACGGAACTAATATTGATGAGAGAAAATCTTTGCTCCAGAATGTAGTCGAAAGCGTAATCTCCAGCCATACCCTGGCGGAATGTCAGGATGATTTTGACAGTATTAAGGATGAACTGCTTCAGGCAATTCAAAGTTTTTTTGGATCGGATTTTGTGTTCCAGATTTCGATTCATAACAGGAAGTATGGTTGAGACATATAGATAAGGACAAAAACAATGAGATATCAAGCTGTGCGATTGGAGGTGAACTTGTGTGGGCGAGGTTCTTTCTCAAAGTGAAATAGATAAGTTGCTGGAACAAATGTCGTCAGGTGAGATTGGCGATGAATTGGTACCAGAAAGCGATGAAAAAAAAGTTAAGAACTATGATTTCAAGCGCCCTACAAAGTTTTCCAAAGAACATTTGAGAACTTTGGAATTCATATTTGAACATTATAGCCGGTTGATTTCTACAAATCTTCCGGTATATCTTAGAAAGAATGTACAGGTGGCGGTGGCCAGCTCAGAGACCAATACCTTTAATGAATTTACGAATGCTTTATCCAGTCCCGTGATTTTGGGTATTATTGATTTTGCGCCATTAAATGGGTCTGTTATCATAGATTTGTCAACAAATCTGGGATATGCTATATTGGATCGAATGCTGGGCGGAAATGGTGTGCCTTTGGACAAAAGCAGAGATTTTTCTGAAATCGAGCAAACAATTATACAGAAGATATTGGTAACATTTACACAGCTTTTAAGGGAACCATGGAAAAATGTGATAGATATATCACCTGTATTGAGTCGTCTGGAAACAAATCCGCAGTTTGCGCAGGTAATTGCTCCGGGCGATATGGTTGCGATTGTGACTTTGAACATCAAAATAGGTGATGTGGAAGGGTTGATGAATATCTGTCTGCCGTTTTTTACATTAGAAGATGTAATGGATAAGCTGAATACAAAGTTCTGGTATTCTACCATGCAGGAAAATCATGATGAAAATTATGAGGCATATGTGGAATCAATGATACGCAAGGTGAATATACCTGTGAGAGCTGTACTTGGCAGGAGCACCATTACTGTGAATGATTTTATGAATTTGCAGGTGGGTGATTGTATCCGCCTGAATACCGGAGTGGATGAAGACATGAATGTATATGTTGGAAATATTAAAAAATTTACCGCATTGCCCGGCACGGAAAAGGATTCTTATGCTGTCAGGATTACATCGGTTATCAGAGAGGAGGAGTAAACAATGGATGCAGGAATGTTATCTCAGGATGAGATAAACGCACTACTCAACGGTATGGATGTGTCTGACGACAACGAACAGGACGCCGGGACGCAGGATCCTAATGTGCCGGTGGATAGTTCCCAAATAGTAAATCATGATGATGTTCTTACGGATGTGGAGAAGGATGCAATTGGCGAAGTGGCCAATATCAGCATGGGTTCTTCTGCAACTACGCTGTATTCCCTTGTGAACAGGAGGGTGAATATTACTACACCTGTTGTTGAGCTTGCTACATGGGATAATTTATTGACGCAGTATGAAAGACCTTGTGTCTTTATTCAGATCAAATATACGGTTGGGCTGGATGGAACCAATATTTTGATATTGAAGGAGCATGATGTCAAGGTTATTACTGATTTGATGATGGGCGGGGATGGCACTAATACGGATGGGGAGCTTGGAGAACTGCATTTGAGTGCAATATCCGAAGCAATGAACCAGATGATGGGGGCATCCGCAACTTCTCTTTCTACCATGTTACAGACCAAAATTGATATCAGTCCGCCAGACGCAACACTCTTGGATTTGACAAAGGTGGAAACCGGCGGAGATATTTCTCCATTTTTGGGAGGGCTGTTTGTTAAGATTTCTTTTCGTATGCAGATTGATGATTTGGTGGATAGTTCTATCATGCAGCTTTATCCGGTGGAATTTGCACGTAAAGTTGTGAATACTTTCATCAGTTCGCAGTCGGGTGGTTCGGGTTCTGAGACAGTCGAGCAGACTGTGTCACCTGCAGCGGATGCAAATAGTCAGACTCCGGCATTTTCGGAACAGTCTTCAGCGGGAGCAATGTCCGGCGGCATGGGAATGAATCCTCAAATGGGACTGCAGACGCCTGGGGCTATGGACACACAGATGATGGGAATGAATTCTCAAATGGGAATGAATCCTCAGATGGGAATGATGAATTCTCAGATGGGAATGAATCCTCAGATGGGAATGATGAATCCCCAGATGGGAATGAATCCTCAGATGGGAATGATGAATCCCCAGATGGGAATGATGAATCCCCAGATGGGAATGATGAATCCTCAGATGATGCAGGGAAATATGGGAATGGCGACAGCACCCATGATGCAGAATGTGAATGCTCAACCGGCACAATTCCAGAGTTTTACGGGCGATGGAGGAGGCATTGCAGGGCAGGAAAATATCGGTATTATCAAAGATGTCCCGCTGGAAGTCACTGTGGAACTTGGCCGTACTTCCAAGTCGATTTCCGAGATTCTTAACTTTGCACCCGGCACGATTATTGAACTTGACAGAATTGCCGGTGAACCAATAGATGTCCTGGTAAACGGCAAATTTGTTGCTAAGGGAGAAGTAGTAGTAATCGAAGAGAGCTTTAGTGTAAGAGTAACAGACATTATCAAGTAGGAGGAAGTTACAATGGCAAAGAATATTTTGGTATGTGATGATGCAGCGTTCATGAGGATGATGATCAAGGACATTCTGACCAAAAACGGTTACAATGTTGCGGGAGAGGCTGAGAACGGTTTGAAGGCAGTGGAAAAGTATAAAGAGGTTGCGCCGGATCTCGTGCTGATGGATATTACCATGCCCGAAATGGATGGAATCCAGGCGCTGAAGGAGATTAAAAAGGTTGATGCGGCCGCTAAGATTATTATGTGTTCTGCAATGGGACAGCAGGCTATGGTAATCGAATCTATTCAGGCGGGGGCAAAGGATTTTATTGTTAAACCGTTCCAGGCGGAGCGTGTTCTTGAAGCCGTGAAGAAGGTTGTAGGTTAAATGCTGTTACTGGCTGCAGGTGCAGGAGGTTATGCGCAATTTATTACTGTGTTGCTGATATTTGTTGTTGTGTTGGGAATTACGGCTGTGACGACAAAATGGATTGCGAATTATCAGAGACAACAGAGCATAAATGAAAATGTGCAGGTAATAGAAACCACTCGTATTGCGAATAATAAGTATATCCAGATTATCAGGGTAGGCGGTAAATATATGGTGATTGCTGTCTGTAAAGATACGATCACCATGCTGGGTGAAATTCCAGAAGAGCAGTTGAAGGAGGAGAGACCTGTGCAGAATTTCAGCTTTAAAGAGTTTCTTGATAAAGCTTCCGGCTTAAAGAAAGCGGAAATAAATCAGGAAAAACCAGAGGAAAATCAATTACATGATGAAAAATAAGCTCAAGTTCAAGCGAATAATAACCGCAATATGCCTGCTGATCACGGTGGGCATATTGTGTATTCAAACTTCCATCACAGCTTCAGCTGCCGAGGAAGGAGTGGGGATTGGCAATTCAGTGGTGATTTCACTGGATGGAGAAGGAAATGGTGAGTTGACCGGTTCTCTGCAGATTTTTCTGACTTTAACACTATTGTCTATTGCACCAATCATCATTATTATGATGACTTCTTTTACGCGTATTATCATTGTGCTGCACTTTACGCGTGCGGCGCTGAATACGCAGACTGCTCCTCCAAACCAGATTCTGATAGGGTTAGCGCTTATATTGACATTTTTTATTATGGGGCCTACAATTACACAGATTAACGAACAGGCAGTTCAGCCATTTCAGGCGGGGGAAATTGATCAGACGGAAGCCCTTGAAAGGGGAATTATTCCCTTGAGAGAGTTTATGTATCCTCAGACACAGGTAAAGGACGTGCAGCTTTTTATGGACATTGCAGGTCTGACATGGGATGGACAGAATCTTGAGGACATTCCGATATCGGTTTTACTGCCCAGCTTCATGCTGAGTGAGCTGCGGATAGCATTCTGGATCGGTTTTATGATTTATATCCCGTTTATTGTGATTGATATGGTGGTGGCTTCCACTTTGATGAGTATGGGTATGATGATGCTGCCGCCCACAACAATATCAATGCCTTTTAAGATTTTATTGTTTGTGCTGGCAGACGGATGGAGCCTTGTAATAGGAAATTTGGTGGATACATTTTACACGTAAAGAGATTCAGATGCCTGTGGCGGGCAGATGGGGGTTAGTATAAATGACAATAGAAGCGGTAACGGATATTGTAAGGCAGGCACTGTTTTTGATTATTAAGATATCGGCACCTATGCTGCTTGTATCCTTGTGTGTGGGACTGGCAGTCAGTATTTTTCAGACGGTTACTTCTATTCAGGAGCAGACATTGACTTTTGTGCCTAAAATAGTGTGTGTGTTTCTGGCGTTGGCGGTGTTTGGCAATTGGATGATGAATTCCATGATAGAGTTTATGACCGTATTGTGGGGAAGCTTTAGTCAGTATGTGCATAGATAGCGGGGCAGTCCGACATGATAGAGTATGCCTTTTCCATATATGATTTGGAATATTTTCTTTTGATATTAATTCGGGTATCCTGTTTTGTGTTTGTTGCACCTTTTTTCAGTATGCAGAATACACCTGCTATGGTTCGGATTGCTATCAGCTTTTTTACTTCCATGCTGTTATATCAGGTGCTGACCCCGGCGGAGCAGATTGCATATTCATCTAATTTTGATTATTTATTGATAGTGGGGAAAGAGGCTGTAACGGGGTTATTGGTGGGGCTTGCAGCGAATATCTGTATGACGATTGTGAATTTTGCGGGGTCTATTGCGGATATGGAAGTGGGTTTATCCATGGTGACGCTCTTAGACCCTAATACGCGGCAGACAACCAGTATTACAGGTGCGTTATATCAATATGCTGTGATGCTGCTGATGCTTGCTACAGGCATGTACCGCTATTTATTTGCGGCATTGGCGGATACATTCTATCTGATTCCTGTGAATGGCGCCATTTTTCGTGGAGATGCACTGCTGGCTTCCATGGTAGAATTCCTGGGGGATTATGTTATTATTGGTTTCCGGATTATTCTGCCGATTTTTTGTGCAATTTTATTGTTAAATGCTATTCTGGGAATATTGGCGAAGGTTTCTCCGCAGGTAAATATGTTTGCAGTGGGTATACAGCTGAAAGTTTTGGTTGGTTTATCAGTCATTTTCTTTACAGTTGGGATGCTGCCGGGAGCTGCTGATTTTATTTTCCAGGAGATGAAGAGGATGATCATTACTTTTGTGGGTACAATGCAATGATTCGTTATAATCTGCAGTTTTTTGCAAAGGAAGGCATGGGGGGCGAGAGGACAGAGCCAGCTACCCAGAAAAAGCTACAGGATGCCCGTAAGGAAGGACAGGTAGCCAAGAGTAAAGAAATTGCCAATGGAATGGGATTATTGGCACTCTTTCTTGTCATGAAGTTCTGGGTGGGCCATATGGGAGTGCAATTACTGGGAGTGTTCAGCGGAATCTATAATCGGATTCCGGCGATTACTACTTTCTGGAGTGGTACGATGCCCCAGCGAGATACATCCATTGTATACCGGTATCTTTTGCTGGAAGTATTTGTAGTGATTGCACCTATTTTATTAATCGGCGTTGTAGTTGCCTTTGTCTGCAACGTTGTACAGGTGAAATGGAAAATTACCACAAAGCCCCTGCGTCCTAAATTCAGCAAGCTGAATCCTATCAAGGGTTTTAAGAAGTTTTTGTCGCTGCAGTCTTTGGTGGAGTTAGTAAAATCTATTGTTAAGATTGCGCTGATTGCATATATTTGTTATACTTATCTGAAGGATAAGTGGCCGCTGCTGTTTCATCTGTATGATTATGCGCTGATGAAAGCGCTGCAGCTGCTGGCACAGGTGGTTACAGATCTTGGTATCAGGATTTCGCTTTTCTACATGTTGATTGCATTTGCTGATTTTGCTTATCAGAAGTTCAAATTCAAGAATGATATGAAGATGAGCAAGCAAGAAGTGAAGGAAGAGTTTAAACAGCAGGAAGGAGATCCGGCAGTCAAGGGTAAGATACGGCAGAAGATGATGGAGGTGTCCAGAAGGCGTATGATGCAGGCATTGCCTCAGGCTGATGTGGTCATTACGAACCCCACTCATTATGCTGTGGCGATCAAGTATGCGCCGGAAGTAGCGGATGCACCTGTTGTAATCGCTAAAGGTGAGGATTATCTGGCGGCTCGAATTAAAGAAATTGCAAGGGAAAATAAGATTGAAATCGTTGAGAATAAGCCTTTGGCTCGAATGCTTTACGCCAATGTGGATGTGGGGCAGGCGGTGCCGCCTGAGCTATATCAGGCAGTGGCGGAAGTCCTGGCGTTTGTGTATCATCTGCAGGGGAAAGTGTGAACGGAATGAAGATTTTCTAAGGTCGGAAAGTACCCGACCTAAGAAAATCTAAGTCATTCCGGTAAGAATGCCAAGGACGGGTATTCTTACGGACTTGCACCGAGTTCATGTATTGTTTGTGCCGTTAAGAGGGGCGATGCCCCAAAGATGTGGGCTTTGCCGACAAGAGGTGGGCTTCGCCTCCTCTTGTCGGCATGACGGGGAGTATGATTAGAAAAATATAAAAAGGGTGTGTAATTTATGATTGGTATTCGGAAGGAGGAGCACGGCATATGAATGCGAGATTGGCAAAAACGGATGCCATTGTGGCCATCTATGTACTGGTGGCGTTTATTATGTTGATAGTGCCTCTTCCTGCAACGGTTCTGGACATATTCATGGCATTCAATATTGCAGTGGCATTTACCATATTGTTTGCGTGTATGTTTACAAATGAGGTGCTGGATTTATCCTATTATCCAACGATTCTCCTGTTTACGACCATTTTCAGAATTGCCATGAATGTCTCTTCTACCAGGCTGATTCTGACCACAGGAACATCGGGTAATGTGGTACAGGTATTTGGTCAGTTTGTCGGCGGAGGTGATATGATCGTAGGTACGATTGTATTCCTCATTCTGATTATGATTCAGTTTGTGGTAATTAACAAAGGTTCTGAGCGAGTGGCGGAAGTTACTGCCAGATTCACTTTGGATGCTATGCCTGGTAAACAGATGGCAATTGATGCCGATTTGAATACCGGAGCAATTGATGACAAAGAAGCAAAATTAAGGCGTGATAAGATTCAGCAGGAATCCAGTTTCTTCGGTTCCATGGACGGTGCCGTGAAGTATGTAAAGGGAGATGCGGTTGCGGGTCTGCTGCTGACGGTAATCAACATGGTGGGCGGTATTGCCATGGGCATGCTCCGGGGTAATATGGAGATTATGGGTGCTTTGAATAATTATGGCATCCTGACCATCGGTGACGGCCTGGTGAGCCAGATTCCCTCTCTTCTTATCTCTCTGTCAACAGGTATCCTTGTCACAAAAGGATCAAAAGAGGCGGAGTTCGGCCCTGCAATTATGAAGCAGCTCTTTGGTATACCCAAGGTAATGTACATGGTGGGCGGAACGCTGGCTTTTCTGGGAATCGTTACGGAGCTGAATACTATATTGTTTCTCGGCCTGGGACTGGCGTTCATTGTAGGCGGAAGAATGATGGCAAGTAATCTGGAAACCGCTGCCATTGAGAGTGAACTTGACAGTGAAGAGGCGGCTGCAGAGGAAATCCGTGCGCCGGAAAATGTCAACAGCCTCCTGCAGGTAGATCCCATAGAATTAGAGTTCGGCTACGGTATTATTCCCCTGGCTGATGTGAACCAGGGAGGAGACTTGCTGGATCGAGTGGTTATGATCCGGCGGCAGATTGCGCTGGAACTTGGTACCGTGGTTCCCATCATTCGTTTGAGGGATAATATTCAGCTGAATCCCAATCAATATATTATTAAAATTAAAGGAATCCAGGTCAGTGAGGGAGAAATTCTCTTTGACCATTACATGGCAATGAATCCCGGATATGTGGAGGAGGAGATTGCGGGCATTCCTACATTTGAGCCTTCATTTCATTTGCCGGCTATCTGGATCACGGAGGGGCAGAGGGAACGTGCGGAGAGCTTCGGCTATACTGTGGTAGATCCGCCTTCTATCATTGCGACTCACCTGACCGAAGTGATTAGAACATATATTGCCGAACTGCTGACCAGACAGGACGTTCAGAGCCTGGTCAACAATATGAAGGAAACCAATCCATCCCTTGTGGAAGAACTGGTTCCCAAACTGCTTGGTCTGGGAGAGATTCAGAAGGTATTGCAGAATCTCCTGAAGGAGGGTATTTCCATCAGAGATCTCCTGACAATTATGGAGACTTTGGCGGATTATGCGCCCTCCACCAGGGATACGGATATTTTGACGGAGTATGTGCGTCAAAGCTTAAAGAGGGCAATTTCTACGAAATTTTTCCCTTCCCATGAGACTACGAATGTTGTCACACTTGATCCTAAGGTGGAACAGGAAATTATGGGCAGTGTGAAACAGACTGAAAATGGTGCGTTTTTAAATTTGGATCCCAACAGATCCAGGGCAATCATCGATTCTGTTGGAAGAGAGGTTCAAAAGCTGGAGAATCTGGGGAAAAGTCCCATAATTATAACTTCTCCTATTGTACGTATGTATTTTAAGCGCCTGACAGAAGATTATTATAAAGAGCTTGTGGTTGTTTCTTACAATGAAGTGGAAGCAAATGTAGAGTTACAATCAGTTGGGATGGTGACAGCATAAAATGATTATTAAGAAGTTTACTGGGAAAACGGAAGAGGAAGCGGTGGAGGCTGCGAAAAAGGAGCTGGGCAGCGGTGCTGTCATCATGAATGTGAAATCCGTGAAGCAGAAAGGGCTTGCAGGATTCTTCGGCGCAAAGCAGATGGAAGTTACTGCGGCGCTGGAAGAAGAAAATGGGGTACAACGGGGTGGGCAGAACAGTACCGCAAGGGCGGCATTAAAGCCGGAAAAGACAGAAAATATTATTACGGCACAGACTGCAGTGGATGTCATGAGTGAAAGTTCACAGAATATTGAGAGGAAGTTGGACAATCTTCAACAGCTTCTGCTGAACCGTTTTCAACAGAGTGAGGCGGAGATAAGAGGGGCTTTGGGTACGGAAGGCCAGGAAATGGAAACAAAACCTGTGCAGGAGGAAATACCTGAGGAAAAGGAGGAGACTTCAGAACAGGAACGATTTATTAAGCTGTTATATAATACGATGCTGGAAAGTGAAGTAGATGAAAAGTATGCCAATCAGATTGTAGATGATTTTGACAGGACAAATAAACCGGATCTGCCCATAGACTATATTCTTTCAGATGTATATCAGAAAATGATACTGAAATTCGGTAAGGCAGAGGGTATTACACCGGCGGAGAACGGGCCCGGGATAGTGCTGTTTATGGGACCTACAGGGGTGGGGAAGACCACTACCATTGCCAAGATTGCCAGCAATTTTATTGTGGGCGAGAAAAAGAAGGTAGCTCTCTTGACAGCGGATACTTACAGGATTGCAGCGGTGGAGCAGTTACGCACTTATGCCAACATTCTGGAGGCTCCTTTCCGTGTTATTTACACCATAGAGGAAGTACGGGAGGCAATTCAAGAGTTTCAGGGTTATGATTATATCTTTATGGATACGGCAGGGCATTCTCATCAGAATGAGGAACAGCTTGGGAATATGAGAAAGCTGCATGAAGCTGTGCAGGAAGCAGGTACATGCCAGACTTTTCTTGTGCTTTCTGCCACTACGAAATACAGGGATCTGATGAGAATTGTTTCCAGCTATAAGGAAGTTGCAGAATATCAGTTAATTTTTACGAAATTGGATGAAACGGCTACATGGGGCAATCTGCTGAATATGAAAATGTTTACCGGGACGCCCATTGCTTTTGTAACTTATGGCCAGAATGTGCCCAATGACATTGAACAGTTTAATCCGCAGAAGGTAGTAAAACAGATTCTAAGTACGAAGGCATTCTCGTAAAGACTTGCAGACATATTATGATGGAATATTTTGAAAGAGGAATATCAGGGGTTATTGTAAATGGCAGCAGAACTGAAATCGAAGGAGGTATAGCGTGGATCAGGCAGAACAGTTACGAATCCTGAAGGCAGGTCAACAGCAGCCAAAGCCGCTGGCGAGAGTGATTACGGTTACCAGCGGCAAGGGAGGCGTAGGCAAGTCCAACACTTCCATTAATCTGGCAATACAGTTCAGAAAAATGGGGAAAGAAGTCATTATTCTGGATGCGGATTTCGGCCTGGCGAATATTGAGATCATGTTCGGCGCAGTGCCAAAACATAATTTATATGATTTGATTTATCAGGGGAAAAGTATTACAGACATTATTACATGGGGGCCGATGAACGTGGGCTTTATTTCAGGCGGAAGCGGTATTGCAGGAATGGCTAATCTAAGCCGGGATTATCTGAATTGTATCATTCGGAATCTTGTCCAGCTTGATTCCATTGCCGATATTATTATTGTGGATACGGGAGCGGGCATTGCCGATGCGGTGCTGGAATTTCTGGTAGCAAGCGGTGAAATTCTGATGGTAACAACGCCTGAACCGACTTCCATCACGGATTCGTACTCCCTATTAAAAGCATTGTACAGGCATTCCAGATTTGACTCCGGGGCTACGAAGGTGAAACTGATTGCCAACAGAGTGGAAAAGGCTGCAGAAGGACAGATACTTTTCAGTAAATTGAATGCGGTTGTGGAGCGGTATCTGAAGATTCCCATGACTTATCTGGGGTATGTGCCGGAGGATTCGCAGTTATCCAGGTCTGTGATGCAGCAGGTACCTGTTTCCATGCAATATCCCGGTTCCAGGGCAGCGACTGCTTATGAGCGGATAGCCGGAAGGCTTTTGAACAAGGTGGAAACACAGCGCCAGCCTAAGAGGGGAATGGCGGCATTTTTCTCACATCTTGTGACAGGTAAAAAATAAATGAGAGAGGATAGGTGGATATTATGCTTTCAAAATTTATTGTGGAGGGAAATAAAGTAGAGCTGCGGCCTATCGGGCGGATGAGCGGAGCACGTTCGGATGAGCAGGTAAGGGTATATCAAAGTATGATACATAATATCTTGTCAGAGGATACTATGGAAATTACCATGCCTATGGAGAAGACGAAGTTAATCCTGCTTCCTGTGGACAGTGAATTTGATTTGGTATTCTATGGAACAGGCAGCCTGTATCAGTGCTGTGCAAGAATCATTGATCGATATAAGAGTAACAATGTATATCTGCTGGTGGTGGAGCTGACCAGCAATCTGCGCAAATATCAGAGAAGGGAGTATTACCGTTTCAGCTGTGCGCTGGAGATGTGTGCGAGGACTTTGGAAGAAGAGGAGGTTCAGGCAATTGAGCAGAGGGCGCCGTATGAACTGACTCCGGGGCTTCCGTTAAAGCAGAGCGTCATTGTCGATATCAGCGGCGGCGGTCTGCGGTTTATGTCGTCCCAGCGTTATGAGACGGGGAGCCTGATTTACTGCAGTTATCATCTGTACAGGGAAACGGAGCGCAAGAAATATGAAGTAATCGGCAAGGTGTTAGACAGCAGGGAGCTTGAGAACCGGCCGGGGTCATTCGAGCATCGTGTGCAGTATTATAATATAGATCCCAATACCAGGGAAGAAATTATTAAATATATTTTTGACGAAGAGAGAAAGCATAGACGCAGAGAAGTATTCGGCGGCAGCCAGGAAAGTCAAAGTGATGAGAATGAATCAAATGCGGAGGTATGAACATGAGTAAAAAAATTTTAGTGGTTGATGACTCTGCACTCATGAGAAGAGTCCTTTGTGATATAATAAATAGTGATGAGAGATTTGAGGTTGTTGAAAAGGCGGCAAATGGTCTGGAAGCATTGGAGCTGTTGAAGAAGAATCAGTATGATGCGGTTGTGCTGGATATCAACATGCCTAAAATGAATGGCATTGAGCTGTTAGGAGAACTCAAGAGATTAAAGATAGCGGCCAGGGTTATGATAGCCAGTACGGATTCTCATGAAGGCGCAAAGGTTACATTGGACGCCCTGGAACTGGGAGCAATGGATTTCATTCATAAGCCTACCAGTGCGGTGGATTGCCGCGACGGCATCTTCAAGACGAATATGCTGGATACGCTGGGGGCGGTGGCAAGCAGTAAGCTTGCGGTTTATGAGACGGAAGAGAAGGTTCAGGAGAATAAGCAGACGCTTTCCAGAGTAATGGAAATTGCCAGAAAATCTTCTGCCAAGGTAATTCCTGGTACTAAGCTGGTGGCAATTACCAGTTCTACGGGAGGTCCGAAAGCTTTACAGGCGGTGGTGCCCAATCTCCCGGCAGAGCTGGATGCACCGGTGCTGATCGTTCAGCATATGCCCAAAGGATTTACTGCTTCGCTGGCAGAACGCTTCGATGGAATCAGTGCTGTGAAGGTGCGGGAGGCAAAGGAAGGAGATGAGCTTCAGAAAGGCACCGTGTATATTGCCATGGGGGGGATGCACATGAATGTGGTGACATCCGCGGCAGGCAGGCATACGATTCATTATTCTGACGAACCCAGCAGAGAAGGTGTGAAGCCCTGTGCCAATTATATGTATGAATCTCTCTGCGACAGTCGTTTTGACAAGATTATTTGTGTGGTTATGACAGGAATGGGAGCCGATGGTACGGAGGGAATCAGGAATCTTGCAGCAAAGAAGAAGGTTCATGTGATTTCGCAGGATCAGGCCACCTGTACGGTTTACGGTATGCCGAAAAGCATTTACAATGCAGGTTTGTCCAATCAGGTAGTTCCATTGGAACAGCTTGCACAGGAGATTATATTGAATACAGGTATACAGTGAGAATAGAGGTGTACGGTGGGAATAAGGCTTCCAGGCGGTAGAATATGCCCCGAAATTCTTGAATTTCACGCTGGAAAAAATATAGAAAGGGAAGGTATTATAGTATGGATGTAAGCCAGTATCTCGAAATTTTCCTTGACGAGACCAGAGAACATTTGCAGAATTTGAATACACAGATTCTTGAGCTGGAGGCAGATCCTGAGGGGGAGGACACGATTAAGGAGATATTCCGGGCGGCTCACTCTCTGAAGGGCATGGCAGGAACTATGGGTTATAAGAGAATGCAGAATCTGACTCATGATATGGAGAATGTCTTTACAGAGGTCCGCAACGGGAATATCAAGGTAAGACCGGATATGATTGATGTACTGTTCAAATGTCTGGATGCGCTGGAAGAGTATACTGATAATATTCAGACAACTGCTGATGAGGGCACCAACGATAATGAGGCGCTGATTAAGCAGTTGAACGGTATTTTAAATGAAAAGGGAGGAGCCGGGAAGTCATCTTCTGCTGTATCCGAAGTGAAAAAGCCGACTGCACCGGAAGAGGGCGACAGGTGGGATGCCATTGTACTGGATGACTCGCAGATTAATGTCATCAAGGAAGCACAGCATATGGGGAAGAAGGTATATGGCTTGAATGTGACGATTCAGGAGAGCTGTATCCTGAAGGCTGCCAGGGCGTTCCTTGTGTTCAAGGCTGTGGAAGAGAGAGGTGAAATCATTGTCTCTGATCCCAGTGCGCAGGATGTGGAAGATGAGAAATTTGACAAAGAATTTACTTTGATTATTTTATCGGATGCGGAAATTGATGAAATCATTCAGGCGGCGGAGAGCGTTTCTGAAATAGAGAAGGCAGAAGGCGGATCGATTGTTCTGGAGAAAAATAAGCATTATAAGGCAGGAAATGATGCTGCGGTGGCGGATGTTCCGGAAGTGCCAGAACCTGAACAGAAGGAAAATGTCTCTGTAATGGCAGCGGAACCGGCAGCGAATGCTGTGGTACAATCGGCGCCTGCCAAAGCGGACAATAAGAAGCAGACTTCCAATAAGCCGGTGGTCAACCGTACAGTACGTGTGGATATTGAGAAGCTGGATTCTTTGATGAATCTGGTAAGTGAATTGATTATTGCGAAGAATTCCCTTGTATCAGCTTCCAGTCAGGAACAGGTGGGTGCTCACAATAGTTTTGATGAGCAGATCGAGTATCTTGAAAGTGTGACAACAAATCTGCACGAATCTGTTATGAAGGTACGCATGGTGCCCATTGAAAGTGTTGTAAATAAATTCCCCCGTATGATCCGGGATTTGTCCAAGAAGCTGGGGAAGAAAATGGAATTGTATATGACAGGAGAGGATACGGAGTTAGACCGTACTGTGGTAGATGAGATTGGTGATCCGCTGATGCATCTGCTTCGGAACTCTGCAGATCATGGACTGGAATCGGCTGAGATTCGTGCTGAGAGAGGAAAACCTGCGGTGGGTTCCATTTTCCTGGATGCTTACCAGGAAGGGAATAATGTTGTAATTGAAGTGCGGGACGATGGCAATGGTATTGATGTGGAGGCCGTCAAAAATAAAGCCATTGAAAGAGGAGCGATTACTCCTGAACAGGCGGCGAATATGACGGATAAGGAGGTCATCGGGCTGCTGTTCCTGCCCAGTTTCTCTACGGCAAAGCAGGTTACGGATGTATCAGGCCGCGGCGTTGGATTGGACGTGGTAAAATCCAAGATTGAATCCCTCAGCGGAGAGGTGGAGGTCAAGTCTGTTCTGGGTGAGGGAAGCACATGGATCATCCGGTTACCGCTGACACTTGCCATTGTACAGGCATTGATGGTTGTGGTAGGAAATGAAAAATATGCCATTCCTCTGGGGATGATTCAGACATTGGAAGATATTCCGCCTACGGATGTCAAACTGGTTCAGAATAAAGAAGTCATCAACCTTAGAGGTACTGTGATTCCTTTGATCTATTTGAATGAAGTACTGGATGTGGAGAGTAAAAAGGCGGAAGATGAGAGTCTCATTGTGGTGATTGTGAAGAAGGGTGATCAGCTGGCAGGTCTGGTGATAGATGAGTTGATTGGCCAGCAGGAGATTGTGATTAAATCCCTTGGCAAATACATAAGGCAATGTAAATTTATCAGCGGCGCAACCATTTTGGGTGATGGAGAGATTGCCCTGATTCTGGATGCCAATGCCCTGATATAGAAAGGAGGGGATACAGATGGATTTGAGTTTGCTGAATGTGAATAAAGCGGTTTCGGAAGAAGAAAATAAAAGAGCGATTGAGACGATTCAGTTTATTGTCATCCGCCTGGGAGATGAACAATATGGCATTGATATCCGGCATATCGATAATATTGTCAGAATGCAGCACATCACCAGAGTACCTAAGATGCCAATCTATTTAAAGGGAGTGATTAATCTCCGCGGTGAGGTGATACCGGTGATCAGCATGCGGTTGAAAATGGGGCTTGCAGAAGATGAATTTACCAAGAATACAAGAATCATTGTGGTGAAGCTGGAGCAGGAAGGCAATGTGGGATTTCTGGTAGACGAGGTAAAGGAAGTCGTTACGCTGGCTGTGAGTGATATTGAGAAGATTAATTATAACGCGAATGAAGAAATGGTGAATTTAATAAATGCAGTGGGCAAGCATAATGAAGAGTTGATTTCTCTGGTTGACCTGAATGCAATCAGCCTTGAGGGCAATTAACGCAGGGGTGGAAAGAGAGAAAATTTCCAGGGAGAGAGGAAGTATATGGCAGATTTAAGCTTAGAGCAGGTTACTGAAAATTATTATGATGTTCTCAAAGAAATTGGAAATATTGGTGCGGGAAACGCCATGACTGCGTTGGCTCAAATGCTTCAATGTAAGGTTGATATGAAGGTGCCCCAGGTAAAGCTGCTGGAGTTCTCTGAAGTGGGCGAAATGATGGGCGGCGAAGAGCAGGTGATGGTGGGTGTGTTCCTGGGAGTGGAAGGCGAGATCACGGGAAGCATGATGTTCATGGTGGAGGAAGTGAGTGCCAAACATTTGATTCAGAAGATTACAGGGGGAATGCTGCCTGAGGGAAGTGAATTCTCGGAGATGGGTTTGTCAGCCATGCAGGAAGTTGGCAATATCATTACGGGTGCTTACCTGAATTCCCTTTCCACGCTTACGAATTTGAAAGTAATTCCCACGCCTCCGGCGTTGACTGTGGATATGGCAGGAGCTATTTTAAGTGTACCGGCAATTCAGTTCGGCATTTTCGGCGACAAGATTTTGTTGATACAATCACAATTTTATGACGAGATAGAGTTGGACGGATATTTCATTTTGATCCCTGATATGGAATCTTATGAGAAGATACTGACTGCGCTGGGGCTGCCGATTGTAACCTAGTGCGGTATTCTGAGAACTTTTGGAAGTCGGCATTTGGAATAAGGATATTCTATTTATGTAGAACGGATAAAGGGGTATGGAAGTGGCTCATGAGTGAAATAATCAAAGTAGGAATAGCAGATATGAAGACCTGCGTGAGCCCCAATGGAGTCATGACCCTGGGACTTGGTTCCTGTGTTGGCATTGCAATCAGGGATCCGATGACAAAGATTGGCGGCCTGGTACATGTTATGTTGCCGGACAGTAAGGCAATTACAAGCGGACAGCATAATATAGCAAAATTTGCAGATACAGGTATTGAAGAACTGGTCAGGCAGTTGGAGAGAATGGGGGCAAAGCGGGCACGCATGGTTGCAAAGATAGCGGGCGGCGCTAATATGTTTAACTTTCAGGGGGGCAATGCGGTGGGACAGGTTGGCGAACGGAATGCGGAAGCTGCCAGAGCAAAACTGAGAGAACTTAAAATCCCTCTTTTGGCAGATGATACAGGCGCAAATTATGGAAGAACTGTTATTTTTTATCCGGAGACAGGCGATTATGTGGTTCGTGCAGTGGGAAAACCGGAAAAGGTTATCTGAGAGGCAGGGAGTTTAGATATGAAAAGGAAAGATTTGCCGCTCCTGCTGATGCTGGTGGCCGGTGCTGTAACGTGCATTATTACTTATATACAAAAGTATACCATGATTGCAAAATTGTTTTCCCTTTTTATTGTTCTGCTGGTTTTTTATGTACTAGGGAGTGTATTGAAGTGGACATTGGACTATTTTGAACGGCAGAATGAGGAAAAGCTGAAGGAAGAGGGAGAAGTGATAGAAAAGGAACCGGAAGATTTTACAGATTCGCAGTAAAGTGTGAACGGAATGAAGATTTTCTTCGCCATTCCTTTAAGAATGACAGGCGAAAAAGAACGCAAGGGCAGCATTCTTCCGGCTATGTGGAGGTTCATTGACAGGCTGTGCCGTCAGGACGATAATCTGGATTGTGACAGTGCATGGATTGTGCTGCTGTATGATGCATTGCCGTCTAGGCGGCAGGAGCGGGAGTTTGTTAGAGTGGGAGAAGGAGCAATGGTTTCATGGACGAAATGAGTCGGAAAAAGCTGTTAGAAGAATATGCGAAGACAAAAGCGCCGGAAACCAGAGAAAAGATAATTTTGGAGTATGCGCCTCTGGTGAAGGTAGTGGCAGGCAGACTCAGCATGTATCTTGGCTACAATGTGGAGTATGAGGATCTGGTGAGTTATGGTATATTTGGCCTGATTGATGCCATAGATAAGTTTGATTATCTGAAGGATATTAAATTTGAAACTTATGCCAGTCTGCGCATTCGGGGTGCTATACTGGATCAGATCCGCAAAATGGACTGGATTCCCAGAACCATCAGGCAGAAACAGAAAAAGATAGAAGCCGTGATCAGGGAAGTGGAACAGAAGGCAGGACATTATGCCACGGATGAAGAAATTGCAAGGGGACTGGGAATATCAGATGAAGAGTATCTGGATTGGCAGTCGCAGATGAAGGTTACAGGTCTGGTTTCTCTGAATGAATATATGGAGCAGGGCAGTGATGTGGCTCAGGATTACAGCAGACATACCACATCCCGGTTCGAGGCACCGGAAGAGCGGATAGAGAAGGAAGAGCTGGCGAAGGTGTTGGGAGAAGCTCTGCAGCTTTTGACAGAGAAAGAACAAAAGGTGATTACTCTTTATTATTATGACGAATTGACCTTAAAAGAAATCAGCAGTATATTGGAGGTTTCCGAGTCGAGAGTCTCTCAGCTGCATACGAGAGCATTGCAGAAAATGAAGGTAAAAATGGGGAACTATATGGGAATTCTGTCAAACAATTAGTGCATTGCAGCCAGGGGCTTTGCTGCAGTGTATGACACCAGATTAAAAAATGGAGATAAGACTATGCAGAATGGTTATTTTCGATTGGTGAATGATTCAGAAGGGTTCGGAATTGCGTTTTATCGTCCCAGCGGGTTTGGAGAGGAAATTCAGGCGGGCGAGGTAACGGACTATCTGGAGGATATGAAGATAGGCTATGACAGGGGACGGATAGAGAGGCAGCTTAGTTATGAGGAAGATGTTGTCTGCCATTTGGGACCGGATGATTGTCCCGTTTGTCCGGAGTCATATCGTCTTGAGGAGAGTCAGGATGGTATGATGGTTAGTGTACGCTTTTATCCGCCATCCGAAACGGGGGAGAGAATGAGCTTAAACGGCTTTCTGCAGGATCTGCAGCTGCGGAATATTACGCGCGGCATTCAAATGAAAGCGTTAGAAGAACATTTTCAGTCAGAAGGTACTTTTTGTACTGATATTATAGTTGCCAAAGGGAAACCGCCGGTAGAAGGCACAGATGCCAGGATTGAGTATTATTTTGACACGGATATGCACAGGCGCCCTGCACAGAAGGATGACGGGAGGGTGGACTATTTTAATCTCTCCACCATCAATCATTGCCATAAAGGTGATGTACTTGCTAAGATTATCCCCGAGCAGAAGGGGGAAATGGGATTTGATGTATATGGCAGGGATATAAAACCGCGGGAGGTAAAGCGGGGCGTACTGAAATTCGGCAGGAACATTGAGTTATCTGAGGATAAATTGAGTATTACATCCGCAGTTGACGGGCATGTGGCGC
Source organism: uncultured Acetatifactor sp. (assembly GCA_910584435.1). GTDB lineage: Bacteria > Bacillota > Clostridia > Lachnospirales > Lachnospiraceae > Acetatifactor. The sequence continues at coordinate 44,828 of CAJUAP010000022.1, read as the reverse complement.
TGCAGGATGAAAAGGTGATTGTGTCCGCAGTGTATGTGGTACAGAATGTGGATGTCTCTACCGGGAATATTGACTATGAAGGCAGTGTCGAAGTAAATGGCAATGTGTCTGAAAACTTTGAAGTTAAAGCCGGAGGAAACGTGGTAGTGAACGGCCTGGTGGAGGGCGCAAAAATTACCGCGGGCGGAAATATCATCATCGGCAAGGGAATGAATGGTATGGGCGGTAAGGGATATCTGAGAGCCGGCGGGGATGTCATTGTGAAGTTCCTGGAGAATGTACGTGTGGTGACAGGAGGATATGTGGAGACAGAAGCCATTCTTCACTGCAGAGTATCCGCAGGCAGTGAAGTGAGGGTGGATGGCAGAAAAGGTTTGATTGTGGGCGGTTATGTGCAGGCGGCAAAAAAGGTTACGGCCAAGACCATCGGCGGCAGTATGGGAGCGGCAACGATTCTGGAGGTAGGCGTGAATCCCTTGCTGAAGTCCCAGTATACACATATGCAGAAAGCACTTGCAGACACGACCAAGACGGTGAAGGATGCGGAAGTTATTCTGGAGAATTTTAAAGATAAGCTGAAAAAGGGATTTAAGTATAATGAATCCCAGCTGAAGTACATGAAAAGTATTATGGCATTGGTAGAAGATAAATCCACGGAGATAGAGCAGTTGAATATGCGTCTTGATAAGCTGCGCACCATGATGGAAATTCAGAAGATGGCCGAGGTGGTGGTTAATGACCAGATTTTTCCCGGCACTACGATCATTATCGGCGAGGCTACCAAAACAATACAGACGAATTTCCATTACTGCAAATTTATTAAGGAGGCCGGAGAAGTCCGGATGGCTCCCTTATAATATCCATCACACATTTCTTTTAGAAAGAAGGTGTTTTTATGGCACTAGGTGCAATTGAATTAGCAACCATTTCCAGATCGCAGGATTACACTACGATTAAACATAATGAAGACAATAAAGGGATGGTAGATCAGGCCAATTTTGGCGAGCAGGTTCAGAAATCGGTAGAACAGCAGGCAAGGGAAGTGCAGAGCAAGGATGATCTTGAGTGGCGGGAGAGCAGACCGGATGCCAAGGAAAAAGGGAACGGGAATTACAGTGGTGATGGCGGCAGTAAACGAAAGAAACAGCAGCCCAGGGAACGCATGGTTGTAAAAGGCAAGGGCGGCTTTGATTTGAAGATATAAGTGTGAAGAGAATTTCTAAGTCTGCAAAAGACGCAGACAAAGAAATTCTAAGACTTCACACCGAAGAACGCAAGAACAGCGTTCTTCACCGATTGTTTGTGCCGACTGCGTCGGCATGATGGGAAGTGTGAGAATAAAATCTAATCGCTTGCGGCAGAGGCCGCTTCGCGAAGATTTTCTACGGCGCAAGAACAGTGCCTGCTCACACTGGGATTGATTGTAGTTAGACTGGATGGACAGAGGATAGTTGATATATGGATATAGTGGAGATCGTCCTGTTGGCAGTGGGGGGGATTGTTTTCCTGGTAAGCTTTTTCCTTCCTGAGAGGAAGGATGCAGACGGCAGTAACAGTAAGCTGGCAGAAGATGAGTTGAAGCTTCTTGTCAGCAGGGAATTTGATGCAATCAAGAGCCATGTGGATGATGTGGTGGAAGAAGCTGTTACTTATGCCATGGAGAAAACAGAGCGCTCACTGGAACGGCTTTCTAATGAGAAAATTATGGCGGTCAGCGAATATTCTGATACGGTGTTGGCAGAAATCCATAAGAATCATGAAGAAGCAATGTTTCTCTATGATATGCTTAATAATAAGCAGGTGAATTTAAAGAATACTGTGTCGGAAATAAATCGGACTGTGAAGGAAGCAGAAGAAAAGGTGGTGCGTTTTCAGAAGCTTACGCCGGAAGTGCTGGTTCCGCAGAAGACAGGAGAGTATCCAACAGACACAGCGGAACATGTGAATATGACTTCAGGGGGGAGAAATGCATCTAAGAAGAATTCTTCCAGGAAGAATTCGTCCAGGAAGTCAGCGGCAAACAGGACAAATAATAACAGAAATGCGTCAGAACAAAGTAAATCCGATATGGTGGCCGGACAGGAATGGCAGGGAATAGTATATGGAGAACTTCCTGTGCAGCAGACGGATTTTCAGGGAATAGAAAAACAGGAAAAGCCGCAGATGCACGAAGATAAAGAGGTGCAGGACAATAATAATGATAAAATTCTGGAACTGTACCGGCAGGGAAAATCTGCTGTGGAAATTGCCAAAGAGCTGGAACTGGGCATGGGAGAAGTTACCCTGGTGATTGATTTGTTTCAGGGCTGACAGGTATTTCAAGGTAACAGTTCAGACAGGTCACTGAGCTGTTACCTTTCAACAGCAGTCTGGCGTTTTGTAGGAATTGCCATTCATTTTGGACTGTGAGTTATCATGCAGGGAAAATTGGGGGTTAGTGTGAAACTGAGATATCAATTGAGAGGTCTGGGAATCGGAATGGTACTTGCGGCCCTGTTGATGGGTGTTGCAGCAGGAGACGGGATCTCTATGAGTGATGCGGAAATTAGGGCAAGAGCATTAGAGCTTGGAATGGTAGAGGGTGATTCTCTGAAACTGACTGACATTGTACCGACGCAGGGGCCGGATTCTGACGAAGTACAGTTACCTGATTCCGGTGCGAGACCGACACAAGCTCCATTATCCGATTCTGAGGCAGTATCAACACAGGAACCGCCGCCAGGTTCTGATACTCCAACGCAGACGCCACCGGATACGGACGGCGCCTCCACACAGGTTTCGGCATCAAATGCAGGAACGACGATGCGGATACCGCCATCGGATACAGGTGATGCCAATGTAATTACCATTACCATTGAACAGGGAGAGATTGCGTCTGAAATCTGCGTAAAACTTGAAGAAGCAGGAATCATTGAAGATGCTGCCGCATTTGAAACTTATTTGTGCGAGAGGAACTGGTCCAGGAGTATCAGGGACGGAATTTATAATATTCCTTTGGGTACAAGCATGGAAGAGATTGCGGAGCTTATGATACGGACGCCTTAAATGGCATAACAGTTCAGTCCTGCGGAAATGATTGTACAATCGTTTCCGCAGGGTGGACGCCCAGCATGAAATAAGCTGTCGGCAATAGTACCTGGCTGTTGGTGGAAATGTACATTCCGTTCATATAATAGAAAGCAGGCTTTCTATTGTCGAGTCATTAATTGTATGGTTGAACTGTTATTAAACTTCCATGCAGTCGACTGCACTACCATGAATTAAAACTTCGCAGGTCTGGTTTGGAACTTCTACAGTAAACCTTCATGCATCCCGGCCGCACCACCAGGGATGAAAGTAAGGCAATAAAGGGAATTGCCTGGAGATTTACTGTGTGTCTGCACCTGGCACACTGGGATGCACACATACCGCAAGGGCATGCGGTTTGGCGTACAGCTGTCTTGCATGCCATAGAATATGGCATTAGTGAGCAAGGAAGCTCATTTTGACTGCGCGGTTTCCGCAAGGCAGGTTACATACAGGACTTTCACAGTAAATGGCTGAAGATTTTGCGGAAAAACAGATAATCCTCTTGCAAGTCAAGAGGATTTGTGTTATAATGCGACTGTTGTGATAAAAGACACGCATGCTGATTCGGCGGTGGTGCTTGTGGGTAGCTGTCGGAGAAGGCCGGATGGTGGCTCATATCCGGTAAACTGTCATATTTGATGACAGCTTGGAATTGGCAGAGCATATGACTGATTTCATGGCACAGTGTGCGGAAGATTAACCAAACGGAGGTAAGAACATGAGCGTTATTTCTATGAAGCAACTGCTGGAAGCAGGCGTCCATTTTGGACATTTGACCAGGAGATGGAACCCGAAAATGGCTCCTTACATCTTTACCGAGAGAAATGGTATTCATATCATTGATCTGCAGAAGTCCGTGGTAAAGGTAGATGAAGCATACAGAGCTGTCTCTGAAATTGCTGCCCAGGGCGGAACCATTTTGTTCGTGGGAACCAAGAAGCAGGCACAGGATGCTGTCAAGACAGAGGCAGAGCGCTGCGGTATGTACTATGTAAATGAGAGATGGCTGGGCGGTATGCTCACCAATTTCAAAACCATTCAGTCCCGTGTGGAGAGGCTTCATACAATTGAGAAGATGTCTGAGGATGGAACTTTTGATGTACTTCCCAAGAAGGAAGTAATTAAATTGAAGAAAGAATGGGATAAGCTGGAGAAGAATCTGGGCGGTATTAAGAATATGACCAGAGTTCCGGATGCTATATTTGTTGTGGATCCTAAGAAGGAGAGAATCTGTGTGCAGGAGGCACGCTCCCTTGGCATTACGCTCATTGGCATCGGCGATACCAACTGCGATCCTGAAGAGCTGGATTATATCATTCCCGGAAATGATGACGCGATCAGAGCGGTGAAGCTGATTGTAGCCAAGATGGCTGATGCAGTAGTGGAGGCAAATCAGGGTGAAGCTGTTTATACAGAGGAAGCCGTTGCTGTAGATGCTGAGGCAGCGCAGGATATTGAGGAAGTTGCGGCAGCAGAAGAGTAAAGTGTTGCTGTGAGGTATCGTTTGTTGATTGTCATGGTAATTGCAAGATGACATTGTATGATGGGTACGGATAGGGTCGCGGAAGCTCATGGAGACTGACGGAACTTATCCGTACTTTGTAAATCAAAGCCCGCATAGCCGTTGCGAGCATCCGCTGTGTATGAGAGTATGACTTGTTTGTATTAAGCTTGAAGATATCAAATATGCGGATGCCGGATCAGTAGGCATCAGGTATGTGGACATAAAGTCAGCAAGCATGGGGTATGTGAATGTTAAGTCTGCAGGTATCAGGCATGTGGATGATATAGAATTGCCGGTAAATAAATAGAATGATCTGAAATTTTCAAATAGGAGGAAAAAAAGATGGCAGAAATTACTGCAGCTATGGTAAAGGAACTGCGTGAGCAGACCGGAGCTGGTATGACGGATTGTAAGAAAGCCCTGGGTGAGGCTAATGGAAATATGGAGGAAGCTGTTGAGATTCTGAGAAAGAACGGACAGGCTAAGGCGGTTAAGAAAGAAAGCAGAATTGCGGCAGAGGGTATCTGCAGCATTGTCTGCAAGGGAGATCAGGCTGCTGCTGTTGTGGAAGTGAATTCTGAGACAGATTTTGTTGCAAAGAATGAGACATTCCAGTTGTTTGTTAAAGCAGTTGCAAAACAGGCAGTGGAATCTGCAGCTACGGATATGGAGGCATTTCTGGAGGAGCAGTGGGCAGAGGATACTTCTAAGACAGTAAAGGAAGCCCTGGTTGACAAAATTGCCGTAATCGGTGAGAAGTTGAGTATCAGGAGATTCCAGAGGGTAGAGGCTGCAGAAGGCTGTGTGGTATCCTATGTACACGGCGGCGGACGTATCGGCGTTATTGTTGAAGCTAAGACAAATATAGTGAATGATGCGGTAAAGGAAGCATTGACTAATCTTGCAATGCAGGTTGCGGCTTTGAATCCTAAATATATTGCTACCACAGAAGTATCTGAAGAGTATAAGACACACGAGCGTGAAATTATTACAGCACAGATTGCTCAGGATCCCAAGATGGCAGGCAAGCCGGAAAATGTAATTCAGGGTGTTGTGGAAGGACGCCTGAAGAAGGAGCTGAAGGAAGTATGTCTGTTAGAGCAGGTATATGTAAAGGCAGAGGACGGCAAGCAGACTGTTGCACAATATATTGCTCAGGTTGCAAAAGAGAATAATGCTGACCTCAGTATCAGCCGGTTTGTGCGCTATGAAACCGGTGAAGGACTTGAGAAAAAGCAAGAGGACTTTGCAGCCGAGGTTGCGGCACAGATGCGTTAGTGAACTTTGTGGCGAATTTTATAACGAAACGAAAAGAATCTATGGGTAAATGCTCATAGGTTCTTTTTTTGAATTTTATATATGAAAATATTAAAAGTTGAAGTATAATAAGAGAAAAATAATAATTTCAGAAGGTGGATATGATGAGTTATCTTAGAATGTATAGAGATAAATTTGTAGAATCGAATGATTTGGAATACATTTATATGAATCAATCTTTAAAATTTGTGGATTATATGGAGCAAATTGGATTGGGGGATAAAATAGTAGAAATTGGAAGTCAGCAATTAAAAGATTCGGTTTCATTTTATCATGGAAAAAGTCTCATTCAAACTGTTAATACAATGAATAACCATTTGAATGCAATAAAAAAATTTTTTGTTTATCTTTACAAAGAAGGAATTGCTGATAATATTTTTAATAAAATTGCAGATTATGATGCTTTTAGGGATGAGATTATTACAGAGAACAATTTAAAACCTTCTAGTAATAGAGGATATATTGATGCAGATCAAATAAAAGAATTATTAGATTATTTTAATAGCTATCCTAAAAGTATAGTAATATGACAATGTAAGGGTTCTTTTTTAAGATTACATTATTGGTTCCTGCAAAACGAAAAGTAATCGCTAATTTGAAAGTGAAAGATTTTTCAGATGATTTTGAGTTGCTGTATCATAATGGTATTAAAATCAAATTACCACGGGCACTTAGCCAAGATATAAAAAGAGAGTTAGAAAAGATAAGTAGAGAAATTTGTGAGGAGAATTTATTTTTTGAATTGTTTTGTAGTTGTAAATATTCAGAGAATGTGCTTAATACACCATTTTATTATGCACTGAGAGAAACTGGATATGATGTGCCAGAGGATAAAGATACATTCTCTGTAGAATGCATTAGAAATACTGGGATAGTGAATTTAGCAGTGAATGGTGCGAATCCTTATTTGATTGCACGATTAACAGGATTAAGTTTGGGAAGTCTGGACGTATTATTGCGTAGATTCGAGATCAATATTGATGAACAAAGTAACATTGGCGAAATGATAAACAGGGAAATTAGTAAATTTCAATTTTATCAGGATATATAATTGAATTTGTTATATCGAAGGCTTTGGAATGATACTTTAAAAATAGGTGAACTTAGTGATTATGTTAAATTTGTCAGACGGTGTCTGACAAATTTAAAGGAGGTAATGCATGGGCGAAATTAGATTAAATACTGTATTGGAAGATTTAATTTTAAACATTGAAGAAACCGTGAAAATAGCAAAAGAGAACCTAGCAGGTGTTGTTAATAGCACCATGACAGAAACCTATTGGCTGATTGGAAAATATATTGTGGAATCAGAACAGAATGGTAACATTAAAGCGGCTTATGGAAGTAAATTACTTACTACTCTTTCTAAAGAATTGACGTTGCGTTTAGGTAAGGGCTATAGCCGGCCTAATCTAAATAATATGAGAAAGTTTTATTTAAGATATCCAGATTATCATTTAGTATCTGATAAATTGAGTTGGTCACATATCTGTGAACTGATAAAAATTGATGATGATTTGGAAAGAAGTTTTTATGAAAAAGAAGCGGTAAGCGAAAAGTGGGGTGTTAGGGAACTACAACGTCAAATGGAATCTGCGCTTTTTCTTCGGTTGGCAGTGAGCCGTGACAAAGAAGGAATTTTATCATTGGCACAGGAAGGAATTGAGATTCAAACACCTGAAGACGTAATTAAAAACACTTATACTTTAGAGTTTTTGAATATACCAGAATTGAAACAATATTCGGAAGGCGATTTGGAACAAAGGATAATTGATAATCTCCAGATATTTTTGCTAGAACTTGGAAAAGGTTTTACTTTTGTTGGACGACAGTATAAAATCACAGTGAATAATATTCACTATCATGTAGATTTAGTATTTTACCATCGTATCTTAAAATGTTTTGTGTTAATTGATTTGAAGAAAAATTCAGTAAGGCATGAAGATATAGGTCAAATGAATATGTATCCGGGGTATTTCGCAATGGAAGAGAATATGCCAGATGACAATGCGCCTATTGGGATTATTTTAAGTAAAAACAAAGATGAATTGCTTGTAGAATATGCTACTTATGGGATGGACAGTAATCTATTTGTTTCAAAATATGAATTATATCTGCCTAACAGAAAAGAGCTGGAAAAATTGGTTTATAATATTTTACATGATGATATACAAAACGGATAAAATGTAAATGTATAGATTGTAAAAATATATTTCATGATAATTTGGAAAAACAGAAACTTGGGGGAAGAACCTTACCCCCCAATTCCCCCAAATGGGAAATGGCTATCCCCTAAATTTGAAAAATCAGAAATCGGAAATTTTGGAAAGCAAAATGAATTTTCCCCCAAAATAAAATTTGGGGGATACGGTTGAAAAGCCGCTGGATTAGAGCAGTCAAAAATCACTGCAAAGCCAGTAAAATACATAGTTCCGGGGATAAGCGACCGGGACACAGAACAGGGAAAGTCCACAGATCAGATGGGCATGTAAGCGGAGTTATCCTGATTATTATGAATGAAGAAACCCTTGTGAATAGCGTGAGAATGCTGTTCGCAGGGGTTTTTGTTTTGTAGGATATCTCTTGGCAATTGCATGTAATTTATTTGGAGGTCAAGACCCAGCTCCCGAACCATCTCAGATATCTGGCTACGTAGGATGCTTCCACAGGCTGTCCGGCCAGTACCGGGTAGAAGAGCAGGAACAGGCCGAAGGCTATAATGCCGTAAACAGCAGCCAGTGCAATGAAGTTACGTTTCGGCATTTTGTCTTTCCACTGCAGTATGCTGTATGTGATCATGAGTACCACAAACACCACACTGGGAAAATAATGGTAGATAAAGGTGATTCTTGTGACAAAGAACCAGGGCAGGTATTGTGCCAGATATCCAATGAGCAGGAAGGCGGCAATGCTGTCCTTTTTTTTCGCCCAAAGATATATCATATAGAATGCAGCCGGAATACCGGGCCACCATACAGCCGGATTACCGAAAGAGCTGATGCCTTCCCTCAGGCTGGTGTTCAGAGTCCGTGTAACGGTTCGGGGGCCTGGCCTAAGTTTCTTTGTAAGCATAGGTTCATTGGTTCCGCTTGCCTGTGCCGCAGTAATGGCAGTATCCTTGGAAACCTGTGAATTCTTGACACATCCGGCTCTGGTTCCGCCTGTGGCCGTCCGTGTGATGGTACGGGAGTAGTACCAGATAGGGCGCTTGATGATGGGCCATTCATACCATGTGGAAGAATATGGATGTGTGGAATCCAGATTGCTGTGGTAATTGAACATGGTTTCCTGGTTGTACAGCATTCTGTCCCACAGTCCTCTGTCGGAATAGTCCCTGAAAGGAAGGTAGGACAGGAAGTAAATCAAGGAGGGGAGCGCCACGAAGAATACCAGACAAAATACAATTGTGCGCCTGGTATTGGAAACGAAACAATCCAATATATGTTTATGGGAGATTCCGTTGGAGCTGCCGGATGGATTCTGCCGGGCAATGAGATACTCCCGGAACCTTCGGTACAGGGTGGAAAAGAAAATGACTGCCAGTCCCACGCCGGCATATACGCCTGTCCATTTGCAGGCAACCCCAAGCCCCATGCAGATTCCGCAGACGCCTAAAGGAAGCCAGGTTTTCTTCAGGGGTGTGTCATAGAAACTAAGCCGGCTGTACCGGTACATAAAGTAGTACATCAACATAACAAAAAAGGTAATATATACATCAATTGTGGCAATCCTGGTCTGGGCAAAATGCATGAAGTCAAATGTAAACAGTGCACAGGCAAGTGAAGACAAAATAGTGGACCTTGTAAGCCTTCTGGCAAACAGATATACCACAGGTACCATGGCAATGCCGAATATCGTTCCCGCAATACGCCAGCCGAAGGGATTCATGCCAAAGAGAAGCACCCCCAGGGAAATAAATATTTTACCCAGGGGCGGGTGGGTATTCTCATAGGAAGTGAGGCCGTGTATCATTTCATAGGCAGTGCGTCCATGATAGATTTCGTCAAAATACATGCTGTTGCGGAAGGTGCTGTCCTCAGGAATAAGAGCGGCTTCGTCAAATAAGGCAGGATAGTCCGATGCATTTACGGGTGTGATGGGACGGCCATCCTGATCTGTAAAAGCAAATTCCAGTATGGAGGTGGAACGGGAGCTCTGCAATGTGAGCCTTAACTGGGACATTCCGGTATTAATGGAGACATCCTGCCAGGTAAAGACATTCTTCAGCGTCACTTCACCGTAATTGAACCAGGGTTCCTCAGCGTTTCTTCTGCCCTCCAGGAGAAAAATACTGTTATGCCAGGGAGCGGTGTAATAGGAAAGCGCAGCCGGTATCTCAGAACCGAAATCCAATGTAATGGACTGTGCCTGTTCTATAGGATAATCTGTAACAGGCGCCTGGCGGTCCCCCAGGTCATACAGTGCAAAACAGCCATAGACCAGAGTGAAGAGCAATATGCAGACAAAATCAGCTTTTTTCAGAGGAAGCTCCCGGTGAGAGATTTGAAAATCTGCAGCCTGGTCGGTTTGGCGAAAAAGCGGCAGGAGGAAAGCGCGGCTGTCAGAGGAATGAGTATCGACCAGCTGCCAGTCAGCCTGTCTTGCTCCGGCACCCCTGTAAAATTGATATGCGGTATACATGAGCAGCATTGCACAGCCCAGCATTCCTGCGGAGACCAGCAGGATGAGCGGACTTTTTCTGTTATAATCTGCAGGGTTATAGAAGAATAATACATCTGCAGTATTGTAAAAGTGCATGACAGAAAATCCCATATAACATAGATAAATCAGTTTGGAAGGCTTGTAGATATAGGCGCACAGCAGTAACAGAAGAGCAGGATACATATATCTTTCATGCATGCGGACAGAAAATACGAAAATGATGATCAGCAGGAAAGCGCCTAAAAACGGATATTTTTCCGTATCCCGGCGGCTGCGAAGCCCCAGCAGAATGGTGGCTGCCACAGCGATAAAAATAGCGCCCCATCCCCACATTCGGTAAGGAAGTCCCAGGAAGGTATTGTCCTGGCTGACCCAGTTGAGACCGAACAGCCCCCATATATTGCAGGCGTTGACAGCCGCGTAGGGGTAGGAGGTTACGGTGCTGAAGTATTGCTTCCAGACATTTTCCGGCCCGAAAGGAAGGCAGAGAATCACCATGCTCGCAAGGGCAGTCACTCCCCGGAACAGATGGTGCAGTAAATTTTTGACTGAAAAATGGTTCAGAAATACCTGGTCAATGATTCCGGCCAGCAAGACGGGAGCAAACATGAGAGTCTGAGGCTTAATCAGTAAACCAATGGCAAAGGCAATATAAGTGGAATACATTTTCCTGTGCACAAGACAGAGGCACATATAGAAGACTGCCAGAGTGTATATGGAATCCACCTGTCCCCATACGGAGGAATTCAGAAGGATGGCCGGATTAAACAGATAGGCCATACACAGGAAAAAAGCGCGGTTTTCCGAACACTTTCCGGAAGCTTCTCTATAAAGCAGCAGACCGCACAGCATATCGCAGATAATTGCAGGAAGTTTTAATAAAATCAGGTGAGGTATGGAATAATATTTCATGTGGAAGAAGTTTCGTACTGCACCAATGATCCATAATACGTACATGTAGCCGGGAGGGTAATCAGTGAACACCTCCGGCGAGTAGAAGTTACCAGGACCTACCTGGTAAATCCGTTCAGCCCATGCGGCAAAACAGGCGGTGTCTGTGCCGAAACCGCGGGATAGGGCGGCAGCGAGCAGACGGATGGATAATGCGGCGGCAAACAGCAGGACAAGCCGGCTGTTTTGGATGGAACCGCGTCTGTGCCTGGTTCCTGTCAAACAGTATCCAAAGAGAAGAATTCCTGAAACGGAAAAAAAATGAATAAAAAACATACACATTACCTAACCTTTATCTATATAATATTAATCTTTGCAAACTTTTTTATTAATTATATCAAAACAATTTGTAGAATGAAAGGTTTTGTGTTATACTTTTTTAAGTTAGACGCCGCTAAAGAGGATTTTACTCTATTTTCTCAGGACAGGATGGATGCGATGAGTTCTTTTGTGAGTTTTCAGAATGTGCAGAAAGTGTACAAGACAGGGGAGTTGGCCATTCAGGCTCTTCATGATGTTAATTTTGTAATTGACAAAGGGGAGTTCTGCGTGATTGTGGGAGCTTCCGGAGCCGGTAAGACTACAATATTGAATATTTTGGGCGGCATGGATACTTTGTCGGGCGGGAAAGTTTTCTTGGACGGGCAGGAGGTATCTTCATATGACAAGAAGAAGCTGACCACATACCGGCGTTATGATGTGGGTTTTGTGTTTCAGTTTTATAATCTGGTACAGAATTTAACTGCTCTGGAAAATGTGGAGCTGGCTGCGCAGATCTGCAGGGAACCGTTAGATGCTGCAACGGTGTTGGAACAGGTGGGGCTGAAGGAACGGGCAGGCAATTTCCCGGCGCAGCTGTCCGGAGGAGAGCAGCAGCGCGTTGCCATTGCCAGAGCACTGGCGAAGAATCCGAAGCTGCTGTTATGTGATGAACCCACAGGCGCTCTTGACTATAATACTGGCAAGGCTGTGTTAAAGCTGCTGCAGAGTACATGCCGTGATATGGGCAAAACAGTGATTGTTATCACGCATAACCAGGCGCTGACGGCTATGGCTGACAGAGTGATTACTGTGAAGAGCGGTACGGTGGTAAGCATGGTGAAAAATGAGCATATTGTGGATGTGGCGGAGATAGAATGGTAATTGTGCAAAGATTTTCTAAGCCCGCAAAGTACGCGGACTAAGAAAATCTAAATTGCACAAAGAAGAACGCAAGGGCAGCGTTCTTCCAAGCGCGTCCTTTGCGCTTTGTTTGTGCCGCCGGAAGAGAGATTATGATGAGGGAGATAAGAGAGAGAAAGGAATGAGGGAAGTCGGTAAAAAAACGCTTCTGAGAAAATCGACATTCAGGGAGATTTGGTCGAGTCTGGGGCGGTTTATGGCCATTTTCGCCATTATTGCTCTTGGGGTGGGCTTTTATGCCGGTTTGACGGTGGCAAAGAAGGCGATGCTGGCCACGGTGAAGGACTATCTGAATCAGCATGCTTTTTATGATTTCCGGCTGATTTCCGCTTTGGGCTTTGATGAAGAGAGTGTGGAATATCTTGCAGACGGTGCCAGTGCTGTGGAAGGTGCAGTTTCCTTTGATGTTCTGTATCATTTGGGAGACGGCGGACAGGGCGTAGTTAAGGCTTACAGCATCACGGAACAGGTCAATACCCTGAAATTAATCTCCGGCAGAATGCCTCAGACGCAAGATGAATGCCTGGTTGACAGTAAGCTTCTGGGCGAGTCAGCAGTGGGCAGCCGCCTTTATCTGTCGGAAGACAATGAAGAAGAGGATCTGGAGCATTTTGCCCATACGGCATATACCATTGTAGGTGTGGTGCAGTCGCCGCTGTACCTGCAGTATGAAAGGGGCAATACTTCTCTTGGGACAGGGCGGCTGGATGGTTTTGTCTATCTGCCAAGGGATGGTTTTTCTGTGGATTATGATACGGAAATCTATGTGTGGTTTGATCAGGAATATGATTTGTACAGTCAGGAATATGATGATTTCATAGAAGAAAAGGAAGAAGTATGGGAGGGATTGACTAAGGAAGCGGCGCAGATAAGGTATCAGGCCATTCTGGAAGAGGCGGAGACAGAGCTGGCGGACGCAGAAGCAGAGCTGGCGGACAAGAGGGCGGAGGGAGAAGCGGAGCTGGCAGATGCCGCCGAAACTCTGTGGGATGCCCGTGAGAAACTTGCCGAAGGAGAACAGGCGCTGAAGGATGCAGATGATGAAATCAGGGAAGGAGAGCAGACTTTATCAGAAAAGGAGCAGGAGCTTGAGGATGCCCGGAGTACCATAGCCGAAAAGGAGCAGGAACTGGAGGATGCCCTGAAGACCATTGCCGAAGGAGAAGCCGAGCTGCAGAAGGGAGAGGAAGAGCTGGCCGATGGAAAGCGGCAGTGTGAGCAGGGGGACAGAGAACTGGAGGCCGGAAAGCAGGAGTTAGCAGAGAGCCAGGCGGCACTCACGGCGCAGGCAGAGCAGCTGGCCGCACAGAAGGCGGGGCTGCAGGCGGCTGCGGCGGCCGGGCTGATTTCCGAACAGGAGTTGGCTGCAGGTATGGGAGCTATTGCCCAGGGGGAACAGACCATAGCCGTATATCAGACCCAGCTTGATCAGGCAAGGCAGGTGCTGGATGAGGGAGACAGGGAGCTGTCGGAAGCCTGGGAAGAGATTCTGAGAGCGGAGAGGGAGATTGAGGAAGGCTGGAAAGCGCTTGCGGATGCAAGGCGGGAGGCTGCTGACGGCCGGAAGGCTTTGGACGATGCAAAGCAGGAAATCATAGACGGGGAGAAGGCCATTGCGGATGCGAAGCAGGAACTTGCGGAGGGACGGGACACCCTGATAGAAAAGGAAGCTGAATTTGAGGATGCAAAGAGGGAATATGCGGACGGAGAGCAGGAATATGCGGATGCCCTGAGGGAATTTGAGGAAAAGATCAGGGAGGCGGAAGCAGAACTTGCCGATGCCAGGGAAGAGCTATCGGAACTGGAAGAGCCGGATACCTATGTGCTGGGCAGGGACACCAATGTGGGCTATGTGTGTTTTGAGAATGACTCTGATATTGTAGCGGGGATTGCCAATATTTTTCCGTTGTTCTTTTTCCTGGTAGCGGCATTGGTGTGTATTACCACTATGAACAGAATGGTGGAGGAACAGAGGACACAAATTGGTGTGTTGAAAGCGCTTGGCTACGGAGAAGCTGCAATTATGTCAAAATACATGACATATTCGGGGCTGGCTGCCGTGGCCGGCTGTGTTGCGGGATATTTTGCCGGCACCTGGGGATTTCCCAAAGTGGTATGGTTTGGGTATGGGATTATGTACCAGGCCGCACCGATACAATATTTGTTTGATTGGAAGCTTGCGGTGATATCCGTGACGGTTTCCCTTCTGTGTTCCATCGGCACAACATGGCTTTCCTGCCGTGTGGAATTGTCTCAGGCAGCAGCGGCATTGATGCGTCCAAGGGCGCCGAAGGCGGGCAAGAGGGTGTTGCTGGAACGGATTCCTTTTCTGTGGAAGCGATTGCGTTTTCTGCAGAAAGTATCTCTGCGGAATATCTTCCGCTACAAGAAGAGGCTGTTTATGATGGTTCTGGGTATCAGCGGCTGCACTGCATTATTGGTGACAGGGTTTGGCATCAAGGATTCCATTGCGGATGTGGCTGGGATGCAGTTTGGCGAGATACAAATTTATGATCTGGGCGTTTCGCTTCAGGACAGTGTGGATGAGGAATTTCGGCGGAGGCTGGATGAGCTGCTGGAAGGATGGAATGGCAGCTATACCTGTGTCATGGAGAAAAATATGGACCTTGTGTGGAAAAGCGGTGCGGAGTCTGTGATTTTAATCACGGGGACAGCACAGGAGCTGCCGGAATTCATAGATTTCCACACGGAGGACGGGGAACAGATTGCATATCCCGGAACCGGCGAGGCAGTGATTTCCGATAAACTGGCAAAGGAGTATCATTTACAGGCCGGGGACAGTATCACATTGAGAGATGAGAATATGCGTTCTCTGGAAGTGACGGTTTCGGGAATTTATGAGAATTATATTTATGATTATGTGCATATCAGTGAAGAAACCTGGCGGCAATGGATGCAGGAAGAACCGGAGAGAACAACGGTATACCTGAAGCTTTTGGGAAAAGCGGATGCAGAGCAGTCTGAGCCTTCCGTTGAAGAAGGGGCTCTGCATGAACTGTCGGCTGCTTTGATGCAGCTGGAGCAGGTGGTGAATGTGACGCTGAATGCGGATACCATGGAGCGTATCAGTAATATGATGGCAAGCCTGGATATTATTGTATTGGTGGTGATTCTCTGTGCAGCAGGTCTGGCATTTATTGTACTCTATAATCTGACCAACATTAATATTACAGAGCGTATCAGGGAGATTGCTACCATTAAAGTACTTGGTTTTTACAAGAAGGAGACAGTTTCCTATGTATTTCGGGAAAATATTCTGCTGGCCATACTGGGAACGGCAGCGGGCCTGGGATTGGGGCATTTCCTGCACAGATTTGTGATGAATGAGATACAGGTGGATCTGATGAATTTTGATATTTATGTAAAGCCTGTGAGCTATTGTTACAGTGCTGTTTTGACGATAGCATTTACATGGTTTGTGGATAAATTTCTGGAAGGAAAGCTGGAAGGCATTAACATGACGGAATCGCTGAAAAGCGTTGACTAAAGTGCTGATGCTTTACAGAGAAAATACAAAGGCACTATGAGAGGGAATTAGAAAGGATTAAATGGAAATGAAGTTTGATATGCATTGCCACACGAAAGAAGGGTCGCTTGACGGCAAGGTGGCCCTGGAAGAATTTATTGCCATATTAAAGGAGAAAGGCTTTGACGGTATGCTGGTCAGTGACCATGATTCCTATAAGGGGTATCGTCAATGGAAGAAAATAAGGGAGAGCTATGATGACAGCTTCCTTGTGCTCAAGGGTGTGGAATATGATACCATTGATGCAGGACATATTCTGGTGATTATGCCGGAAGGGGTGAAGCTGCCTATTTTGGAGCTGCGGGGTCTTCCGGTGCGTTTCCTCATTGAAATCGTGCATAAATACGGCGGCATCTTAGGACCGGCCCATCCATGCGGGGAGAAATATTTAAGTATCATCAATACCAGGAAATTCCGTAATCAGCTTGCGGTGATAGATAAATTCGATTTCATAGAAGGATTTAATGCCTGTGAAAGTCCTGAGAGCAATGCAAAGGCAATGGAGATTGCCGCACAGTTCGGCAAACCTGTCTTTGGGGGAAGCGATGCCCACAAGGAGGATTGTGTGGGACTGGGTTTTACGGAATTTGCCGGGAACATATCCTGTGAATCGGATCTCATCAACATGGTCAGGGAAATGGGGACGGAGGCCGCTGTCTGCGGCGGGGAATACTATGGCAAGACCACAAAGGAAAGGATCGGCAAAGCAAACCGTCTGCTGGTGGAGTCGTTTTGGTTTTACAATCATCTGGGGAGTATGTGGCGGCATAGAAGCCGGATGAGGGAATTAAGGAAATATTACATTCGTTTAAAATAACCGTTATAACACAATACTGCCAATCTATCCATCGTGCAGTATATATTGCGCAGAGAAAGTCGTTTTTATAACAAAAAGTTACAATATTATTGCAATTTTATGTTTTATTTCTCTGTAATTCATAAAATCTTAAGGTGCATTTTTGAAATAGTGTGTTATACTCAATATGTAGTTTTGGAAGAGCAGGCATATGTCAGAGCCTGGGAGAAGCCCTGTGGGATAAGAGTGCCTGTGCTGTTACTGTGAACGGTAACTCTGTGTCTGAGCAAACTGCATATTGGGTATTTTATATTTTAAGGAATGAGGTGTATGAATATGAAGAAAAAGCTGGTACAGCGTCTGGCGGCGCTTTCGCTTGCCGTTCTTACTGCATTGCCCCTGGCTGGCTGCGGCAATGGAGAGCCCTCCGGTAATGTGACGCAGAAAGAGTGGATTTATGTACCGGAATTTGTTACGATTGAAGATGAAGAAGCATCCTATTACGGAATGCAGCTGGCAGGAGATTCTGTCTATTATACCGTATGGGAATGGGATGAAGCAGCGGGGAGGGGATATTCTAATTTCCGCAGATTTTCACTTACAGACAGGCAGACGGAGACCATTTCGCTGGCATGGCCGGACGGGGGGGCAGCCGTGAATATCAATGAGTTTGTCATAGGAAGCGATGACAGTATCTATATCGTTGCCTATGAGCCTGTTCCGGTACCGGACAGTGACGGAATATATGATTCCGTACAGCAGCTGTATAAATTTGATGCTCAGGGGAATATGGTATACTCGGAGAATCTGTCCAAACGGTTTGAAGAGGATTCGGATGAGTCAAATGCCTATCTCAGGTCTTTGGCAGCGGACAGCCAGGGGCGTCTCTATCTCTGTTCGGAGAGCGTTATATGGCTGTATGACGCGGAGGGAAAGTATCAGGGGGAAATTCCTATGGATACTGCCAGCGGCTGGGTCAACGGTATGGGATGCAGCAAAGACGGCAAGGTGTACATAAATATTTATAATTATGACAGCGCCGACGGTACCGGCAGCGGCTATCAATTGACCGAACTTGATTTTGAAGGTAAGAAGCTGGGGAATTCTTACGAAAATTTCCCCAATACCAACAATAACGTGCTGCTTCCGGGCGTGGAGAAGGATTTTCTGGTGTATGACGGCAGCACTCTATACGAATATGATCTGGCAACCCAGACCAAAGAAGAAGTACTTGAATGGCTGGACAGTGATATTGACGGTTCTACCGTATCGGCCTGCAGTGCGCTGGATGACGGCAGGATTGTGGCAGCGTACCAGGATTGGCAGAATGATGACAGCGGAGTTGTCCTGCTGACTAAAACGAAGAGCAGCGAGGTGGCACAGAAGGAGACCATTTTAATCGGCACTATTTACGGAGGATCGGATCTGCAGTCCGCAGCGGTGAAATTCAATAAGGGCAGTGACAAATATCATATCAGTATCAAGAGATATATGTCCGATGAATATGACGATTACGCCAATGCCATGAGCGATGCCTTTACGAACATGAATAATGACCTTACCTCCAGGAATTGTCCTGATATCATAGATTTGGTCGGAGTAAATATCGCGCAGATGGCGGCAAAGGGTGTGTTCGAAGATTTGGCACCATATCTGGATAAGAGTACTGTGCTTAATCGTTCGGATTTGGTGGAGAGTGCTTTAAAAGCTTACACTTATCAGGATGTGCTGGTGAGTATTCCGAATAACATGAATATTTCCACACTTGTGGGCAGCGGCAAAGATCTGGAAGGAAAGCAGGGATGGACTGTGGAGGAAATGATTGCTTATGCGGATGCCCATCCGGATGCGGAGCTGTTTGACACAGAGACCAAAGCTGCAATGATGCAGTATCTGATGATCTATAATGAGAGTTCCTTTATTGACTGGACAACGGGGGAATGTAAGTTTGACACGGACGAGTTTAAGAATCTGCTTAACTTTGTAAATCGTTTCCCGGACGAATATGATTGGAGAGAGGATCGTCCGTCCACGCCTACCAGGATACAGAACGGAGAAGTGCTTCTGGACACGGTGGGGATTTATGATTTTGATTCTATTCAAGTACCCATAGAAGAGTTCAAGGGGGAGGCATGTTTTATCGGTTTCCCTACGGTGGACGGACAAAGCGGGCATGCGATTATGGCCAGTCAGGCATATGCCGTTACCGCTAAATCAAAGAATAAGGATGGTGCATGGGCGTTTATCGAGTCCATATTGACCCAGGAGGATAACGGGCGTTACTGGAATGGGTTCCCGGTGGTGAGATCCAAGCTGGACGCTATGATAGAGGAAGCCATGAAAGTGGAGTATTATGAAAATGAGAACGGAGAAATGGTTGCCTGGGAGGGCGGCGGCAGTGTGGGCTATCAGGATGGCTGGTCCTATACGTATCACACTACCACCCAGGAAGAGGTTGACCTTGTGATGGGATTGATTGAAGCGGCCCGTCCGGTCTCTCTTGACTATGGCAGTGAGATCCTGAATATTATCAGCGAGGAAGCCGAACCCTTCTACAAAGGGCAGAAATCCGTAGATGAGGTGGCGGGGATTATCCAGAGCCGTATTAAGATTTATGTGGGTGAAAATAACTAAGCCGGAATAAGCCGGAATGGAGTTTTCATGAGAGTGAGAAAAGGTAAGCCAGGATGGAATGATATTCTGGAATGAGGATGAAAAGTGAGTAAGAAGCAGAAAATCAGTGAGTCAAAGCCAATCATAGAAAAGAGAGCCGGGGCAGGGCATGGGAGCATATTCCGCGGACATGATAAGGCGGATATGCCGAAAGTTCATATTAAGACAACCCGAAGAACACGCAAGGTTAAAGTAAGCTCAGGGGCATTTATTGCCCCCAGCTTTATCGGGGTGATGGCATTTTTTATCATTCCTTTTTTGGTGGTCATTTATTATTCCCTGGTAGATAATCCCATCAGCGGTAATTTTGTGTTTTTGGATAATTTCCAAACAATTGTTCGTAATTCCGCATTCCGCAGGGCGGTTCACAATACGCTATCGTTTTCCCTGGTGGCAGTGCCGCTGGCGGTAGTGCTTTCGCTGCTGCTGGCCATTGTACTGGAGGCGAAGCTGCCGTTCCGCAGCCAGTTCCGAACCTTTTTCTTAAGTCCTATGATGGTGCCGGTGGCTTCCATCGTATTGATATGGCAGGTGATCTTCCATTACAATGGTGCGCTGAATGAGATATTGCAGGCAGTGGGAGTGGGTAAGATAGACTGGCTGAAGTCGGATTATGCGTTGGTGGTAGTGGTGATATTGTTCCTGTGGAAGAATCTGGGATATAATATGATTATGTTTATGGCGGCTCTTGCCAGTATTCCCAAGGATATCCTGGAAGTGGCTACGCTGGAGAGCGCCACGCCCCTGCAGACTTTCTTCTATATTAAAATACGGTATCTGTCCTCATCGCTTTTGTTTGTGACAATTATGTCCCTGATTAATTCCTTCAAGGTATTCCGGGAGGTGTATCTGCTCACGGGGGATTATCCATATGATTCCATTTATACGCTGCAGCATTTTATGAACAATAAATTCAAATCGCTGGATTATCAGACTTTGTCGGCAGCAGCAATTCTGATGTCCCTGGTGATGATACTGATCATCGGAATTCTGTTTATAGCAGAGAATCGTTTTGGAAAGGATGTGGAAGGTTGAAAAAGCGGAGAAAAGATGCACATGGGCTTTCGGCAGCGGCAACTCCAAAACGTGCGGGCAGACCTGTCAATGTGAAGCGCAGGAAAATGTGGCAGACAACCAAGATTGCACTGGCTACGGTGGTGGCGGCAACATTTGCTTTCCTGTTCCTGATGCCTATTGTGCTGACTATTACAAATTCCTTTATGGCGGCATCGGAGATATCGGCCAATTATGGTTCCGTCTTTGCCACGGATGCCAATGGGGGTAAGGTGTACATATCAGAGAAAGTGAATTTGAAATTTATTCCTGATATGGTATCTTTCAGTCAGTATAATACAGTGCTTTTGAAAAGTCCGGAATATCTGCTGAAGTTCTGGAATTCTGTGATACTGGTGGGGCCTATTGTATTGTTCCAGCTGATTGTGGCGTCCCTGGCTTCCTATGGATTTGCCAGGTACCGGGGGAGAATCCGGGAAATGATCTTTTTTATGTATATCATTTTGATGCTGATGCCGTATCAGGTGACTTTGGTGCCCAATTATCTGGTCAGCGATTGGCTGAACCTGCTGGATACCAATTGGGCGATCTGGCTTCCGGGTATTGTCTCACCCTTTGCGGTGTTTCTGCTGACGAAGTTCATGCGCAGAATACCGGAATCGGTTATGGAGGCGGCACAGATAGACGGTGCGGGAGAGTGGCAGATTTACAGGCGGATCTGTATGCCGCTGTGTAAAGGCGCCATTTGTTCCGCGGCAATCCTGGTGTTTATTGATTACTGGAATATGGTGGAGCAGCCCCTGTTACTGCTTACCGATGCGGAGATGCATCCCCTGTCTGTGTTCTTAAGCAAGATTAATGCGGGTGAAATCGGGCTGGCTTTCGCAGTGGCCACCATATATATGGTTCCCAGCCTGTTGATCTTCCTCTATGGGGAAGAATATCTGGTGGATGGGATTACTTATCAGGGCGGTATTAAAGGCTAATAGTGTGAGAAGAAAATCTAATCGCTTGCGGCAGAGGCCGCTTCGCGAAGATTTTCTACGGCGCAGGAACAGCGCCGAGTTCATGTATTGTTTATCCCGCTAAGAGGGGGGTGAAGCCCACCTCTTTGGGCGGTATGACGGGAAGTGCGAAGGAAATGAAGTTTGCACCAGGTGTTTGTCTTGCAAGGGGTATGATTGCTGTGGGGCAGAGCGGAGATTGGTATGCGAATAATGGATAGAGGAGAGGAAAAGCTATGAACGAGAACGGAACTAAGAGAAGGGATTGGGTGAAGAATGCGGCGATTGTATTCCTGACGGTGATGCTGCTGCTGACTTTTTTCTCCCAGACCATCATGAACTATTCCCTGCCGGAAGTGGCTACGCAGTATGTGCAGTCAGGATCTATCACGGCTAAGATACGGGGTTCGGGAACGGTGGAGAGCGGAGACCCATATGAAGTGAAGGTGACGGAGACAAGGAAAGTAGCCAGTGTGGCTGTCAGAGCCGGAGATACGGTTCAGAAGGGAGATATCCTATATTATCTGGAGGATAAGGACAGCGAAGAACTGAAGGCAGCTCTGGATGCACTGGAGAAGGCGGAGAAGGCTTATGAGAGTGCACTGCTGAATACGAATCTGACCAGTTCCGATATCCAGGAGGCGGAAAACGGCGTTACCATTGAGGAATACCGCAATAGAATCACGGTGAAGCAGAATGCTGTCAAAGCAGCGGAAAATGCTGTCGAGGCAGCAGAGAATGAGGTGACGGAAGCACAGAAGAGGGTGGATGAAATCACCGAGCGGTATGAAGCGTTTAATACGCAGATTACAATTGAGCAGAACAGGTCAGAGGATGAGTGGGACTGTGACGAGAGGCATGAACGTGATAGAACCAGAGATGAATATAATCAGGCAAATAACCAATGGAACCAAACCAGACCGGCACTCAAGGCGGAATTGGATAAGGCAGAGAAAGCTATTGCAGATAAAGAAGCAGAATATGCACCAAGGATAGAAGCTGCCGTAGAAAGTGGGAATAGTGCGGAGGAAAAAGCTCTTCGAGATGAATTGGAGAGTGTAGTATCAGGGTATAGAGACAGTGTTAAAGCATATGATGATCAAATTAAGGCAGGGGACCAGAACATAGCAGATTTGGAAAATAAGAAAACGGCTGCCCAAACAAGGCTGGAAGCCAAGGTGAGAAAAGACAAGGAAGATATTACGAACAGTCTCCGGCGTCAGCAGAGTGAAGTGGAAGATGAGAAGAGAGAGGCGGAAAAGGCCCTGGCCGACAAGAAAGATGCAGTGACGGACAGGACAAAGGATCTGGAAGACAGGCAGGATGAGCTTAAGGATCTGAATGATCAGATTGACAGAATCTTCGGACAGTCGGGTTTACAGACACTGCAGGAGGCCATTGACAAGGCGCAGGAAGAAGTGGATAAACTGAAGGAGAAGACCACCGGAGCTACCATTACGGCACCTATCTCCGGCACCGTGACAAAATTGAATGTGACCGCAGGTAATTCCACTTCTGCAGACACGCCCGTAGCAGTGATGCAGCCGGAAGGAAAGGGATATACCTTAAGCTTCTCTGTGACCAATGAACAGGCGAGAAGGCTGTCCGTGGGAGACAAGGCGGATCTGGTGAATGCCTGGAGGTATGATGATATTGATGTCACCCTGTCAAGCATTAAGCCGGACAATACGGATCCCGGCCAGAAGAAACTGCTGACCTTTGACGTAACAGGCAGTACCGTAACCGCAGGGCAGTCCTTAAGCCTGTCTGTGGGACAGAAAAGTGCGAATTATGACTTGATAGTACCTAACAGCGCCATCCGTGAAGACAATAACGGCAAGTTCATCCTGATCGTGGAGTCTAAGTCCAGTCCTTTGGGAACCCGTTATACGGCCAGTCGTGTAGACGTGGAGGTGATTGCAAGCGATGATACCCAATCTGCTATCAGCGCTGCACTTTACGGCTATGAGTTTGTAATTACTACATCCACCAAGCCGGTGGAGGCAGGGAAACTGGTTCGATTGGCTTCCGATTAAGACGAGAGGTGAATGAGGTAAGTGATGAAGAAAATAGTACTGGGTATCAGCGGAGGATGCTCCTTTCTGATTTTCCTGATTCTGCTATTCATAACAAGCCATTTTTGCCACAGCCAGCTGTCCCAGCAGGCGGCAGAACGGTGGGGTAATCCGGAGAATACGGCACAGATCAGCTGCTTTTTCTCGGTAAATGCCCGGATTTCAAAGGATACGATTCTTGAATTTGAGCATACCATAGACGGTGCGCTGGTGGATGCCTCCGTTGTGCAGGAGTCGGAAAATGAGGGCGCCAGGCTGTGGGCGGATGCCTATAGTGCGGACGGCCAGGTAACGCTTTCAACCGAGAGGGGAACAGTGTCTGCAGATGCCATTGGTGTCGGCGGTGACTTTTTCCTGTTTCATCCGGAGCACCTTCTGTATGGTTCCTATTTTTCAGGAAATGATTTGATGCAGGATTACTGTATTATAGATGAAGATGCGGCATGGCAGCTTTTTGGTTCTTCCGATGTGGCTGGAATGACGGTTAATATAGGCGGGCAGCCCCATATGGTCACCGGTGTGATACACAGGGAAGACGGACATCTGGCAGAGGCTGCGGGCTTGGACAGTACGCTGGTGTATGTCTCTTATGAGACCCTGACCCAGTTGGGCAGAAGCAACGGAATCAACCACTATGAGATTGTGATGCCCAATCCTGTTACGGAATTTGCCTATAAATATGTGAAGGACCATCTGGGTTCCGATGAGAAGAATGCGGAGGTGGTAGAGAATACATCCCGTTACTCCCTTCTCTCAAGGCTGAAGCTTATCAAACAGTTCGGAACCCGTTCCATGAATGGCAGAGCGATTATTTATCCTTTCTGGGAGAATATCGCCAGAGGGTATGAGGACATTGCGGCAGTGCTCACATTGTTTGAGATTCTGTTTCTGGCATATCCGGTGTTATTGGCACTGGTGCTGTTTATCATCTGGTGGAGGCATAAGGGCTGGACACTGCGGGATGTGCGGTTGAAGCTGCAGGATAAGGCGGAACGCCTGATTGAGAAGCTGTGGGCGCGTAAGAACAAAAACGGGTACGGCGGCGTAAGCTCAGGTGAGGCAGAGGAGAAGAAGCATAGGGAAAAGAAAGAAAAGAAGCCCTGGAAACGTAAGAAGAAAGACGATCTTGGCTATCTTGAAGAGCCGCACAGAGGTTTTAGAAGGAAATAAGGTTTTGCGCTGACAAATCAGATGATGCAAAAATGTCCGCAGGAACGGGCAGGGGAGGAATTATGATGAAAAAGAATTGGTATGGAAGGCTGATAGGCTTATGCCTGGTCATGTGTCTGGCAGTGGGGTTATGCGCTTGCGGAAATAATAATACAATGGTGAATGCGGCGCTTGCCAAAGAAAATGTATATAAGCTGCAGGAAATCACATTGCCGGAGATAGACGGAGATGGTTATAATGTCTATGCTTCATCCCATAGGGACGGAATGATTTATCTCATGGTAGAAGTATATCACTGGGAGGATAACAGCGGCAATACGGATATCCGCATGATTAGTATGAAAGAGGACGGCACCGATATTCAGACGTGTGCTCTGGAATTCCCGGCAAGAGAATCAGGCGGTTCGGATGCCGCCGGCGGGAATGGCGGCCTTGCAAGGATGGCAGTGGAAGTGGCGGTGCCGGATATCGGGGTATCCGATCCGATGGACACTGACTCTTCAAATATATGGGAATATGATAATTACTATAATTATGCTTTCTCTCCGGAAGGGAAAGTATATGCAATCCACGAACATCGATATGAAAATTACAGTGATCCGGAGAACTATGTTTCTACTCAAAATTATGGTCTTGTCTGCTGGAATGCCGATGGAACCATGCAATGGGAGAAGGAACTGGAAGAGCTGAATTCCCAGGATGAGTATGTCTATGTGAGCAATATGACAGTGGCCGGGGATGGCACATTGTACCTGATTTTATCAGGAGAAAATATATCCAAGATGTCTGTGGATGCCCAGGGGAATATATCCGGGAAGACAGAAATGTCCGAGGATGCCCTGAAACTGTTCCAGAATTTGGACCGCCTGGTTGCCAGAGAGGATGGCACTTTCCTGGTGATGTATTATGATGAGAACGATTGGTCGAAAGAGTTTATTGCAACTTATGACATAGCCACAGACACGGTAGGAGAACCAACGCCGCTGCCTTCCAGCTTCAGCTATAATGGTTTTAATACCCTTGATGCAGGCAGGAATTCTGACTTAATCTACTCCGGCAGAAATGGCATTTACAGCTATAATGTGGGGGATGCGGATGGAACCATGAAGGTGAGCTTTATTAACTCTGACCTGAATATATCCAACATGGTCAGCCTGATAGAGCTGGACGGCAATTCCTTCTTGTCTGTATTTTATGAGAATTATGGGGATGAACTGAAAGCAGGCATACTGACCTATGTGAATCCGGAAGATATTCCTGACAAAGCAGTGCTGGTATTGGCGGGCAATTATATCAACAACGACATGAAGAAGCGTGTGATAGAATATAACCGTACAAGCGATCAGTACCGTATTGTGATAAAAGATTATGATACCTATAATAGTTATGAAGATTATGAAGCAGGTTATAAGCAGCTGAACAATGATATTATCACAGGAGGCATGCCGGATATATTAATTACAGATAATCTTCCTGTAGAAAATTATGCCTCTAAGGGATTGCTGGCGGATATCGGAAAGCTCATTGAGCAGGATGAGGAGCTCTCCCAGGTAGAATTTGTGCAGAGTGTGCTGGATGCCTATTCGGTGGACGGAAAATTATACTATGTCATTCCTGCGTTCAGTGTGAACACTATGGTGGCAAAGACATCCCTGGTGGGAGAGAGAACCTCCTGGACAATGGCGGAAGCACAGCAGCAGTTGGAATCCATGCCGGAGGGCACCACACTGATTGGCGAGACTACAAGAGATAATTTCTTTAATATTATGATGAATTTCTGTGCCAATGATTTTATTGATGTGTCCACAGGAAAGTGTGATTTCAATTCACAGCACTTTATTGACATGATGGAATATGCCAAGAACCTTCCTTTAGAGTTGAGCGAGGATTACTACGGGGAGGATTACTGGATGAATTATCAGAGCCAGTACCGGGATAACAGAACGATTTTGTGCCAGTTGAATATTTATGATATCAGGGGCATGAATTATACCATAAACGGCAGAATCGGCGAGGATGTATCCTACGTGGGCTTCCCCACGGAAAACGGCATGGGTTCTTATGTCAATGCACTTTCTTCCTATGCCATTTCTTCCCGTTCCGCGAATCTGGACGGCGCGTGGGATTTCCTGCGGTACTATCTGACGGAGGAATATCAATCCAGTGATGAGATGTGGGGACTTCCTATCCAGATGAAGTATTTCAGGGAGAATGCACAGAAAGGTCTGGAGAAGCCTTCCTATGTGGATGAAGACGGCAACAAGGTAGAGTATGATGATACTTTTTATCTCAACGGGGAGAGTATCATATTGCCTACATTGACCCAGGCACAGATAGATAAGGTGGTAGATTTCATTTTCTCTGTGGATAAATGTTATTACAGCAACAATGAAGTCATGAAGATTATTAATGAAGAAATGGAGAGCTTCTATTCCGGGCAGAAGTCGGCTAAGGATGTGGCGGCAGTGATACAGAGCAGGGCCCAGCTCTATGTGGATGAGAATAGATAAAACTTACAAAGCGTCTGTCAATGACAGGCGCTTTATATGAATTGAGGAATCGTGTAAATGAGGAATTAAAGTGTGAGAGGAATACCAATCCTGGTCAAATGAGCTTCCAGGGTAAGCTCCTGCCCATGCTCCCGCAGCCATTGCTTATGAACCTTATAATCCGGCATGACGGCGGCCACCATGTTCCAGAAGTCCTTGGAATGGTTCATATGGGTCAGGTGGCAGAGCTCATGGACGACCACGTAATCAAGTATTATGGGAGGAGCAAAAATCAGACGATAATTGAAGGACAGAGTGCCGCTGGAGGAACAGCTTCCCCAGCGGCTTTTCTGATCCCTGATGGTGATGGAGGTATAATGTCCGCCGGTGATTCTGTGATAATAAGCCACGCGTGCTTCAAACTGTGTCCTGGCAGCCTTGCGGTACCGGCGCTCCAATGTTTCCAGTCTCTTTTTTTCGGCTTTTGTAAAGGAAATGGTATTTGTTTTTTGGCTCATATGGAAGGCAGTCCTTTCCGTATAGTGATTTTTACGTAGCAGTTCAGTGACCTGTCCAAACTGCTGCATTTTTACATCTGCTTATCTACCTCAATGACCACGGAGCAATCAGGGTTATTCTGCCGGATTCGTTCCTGGATCCGTGATGTCAGCTCCCTGTCGGATATGGGGCAGTCATAGGGGCTGACCACATCAAATATGAGATTGGTATGGCTGGGACCGGCTACAATGCGGAAATCATGCAGAGTCAGTTTCCGGCGGTTTCCGCGGAGGGAAAGTTCTTCACTGATTTCCTGCAGACAGTTTTCTGCCAGGATTTTGAATCTGGCAGTTTCCTCATCACCCACGCATACAGGATCCATATGAATCACCGCATGGCAGTGAAGCTGTTCCTTCAGTTCATGCTCTATGGTGTCGATTTTCTCATGAAGTTCCAGAAGACATCCGTCAGAGGGCACTTCCGCGTGAAGGGAGATGAGAATTCTGCCCGGACCATAATTGTGTACGATCAGGTCGTGAATGCCCAGGATGCCTTCATGCGCCATGACAAGGTCATTGATTTTGCTGACGAATTCTTTGTCCGGCGCCTGGCCTAAGAGGGGGCTGATGGTGTCTTTGGCGGCCTGGCAGCCCGCATAACAGATGAACAATCCTACCAGGATGCCGCACCAGCCGTCTATGGATAAGGATGTAAAATGAGAGACCAGTGTGGCTGCCAGAACAACGGCGGTTGCCAGCATGTCGCTGAAGGAATCTGCGGCAGTTGCCAGTATGGCAGCGGCGTTTAGTTTCTTACCGATTCGGCGGTTGTACAGAAACATATAGCCCTTGACCAGAATGGATGCCAGCAGAATGAAAAATATCACGGGGGAGAAGGCAAGTGTCTCCGGATGGAGGATTTTGGAGACGGAAGCCTTTAATAATTCCAGTCCCATCAACAGGATGATTACTGCTACCAGCAATCCGGAGATATACTCGATGCGTCCGTGGCCGAAGGGATGGTCGGGATCGGGTTTCTGACCGGCCATTTTGAAGCCAATCAGCGTGATAATGGAAGAACCGGCATCCGACAGATTGTTAAAAGCATCGGCGGTGATGGCAATGGAGCTGCTGAGAATTCCGGCTGTGAATTTTCCTGCAAACAGACAGAGGTTCAGGAAAATTCCCACAGCGCCGCATAAGATGCCATAGGATTGCCTTGTGGCGGGATCTGTGATGTTGTCCGGTGTTTTGATAAATAATCTGGATAAGAGTGTAATCATAATAAACCTCGATTCGTAGACATTTCAATGTATGTATCCGGCAATACTGTCGCGGACTTGTCAGGTGGAAACAGCTTTTGCTGCTGCAGTTTCACATCAGTATAACAATTGAGGATACAAAATGCAAGTATGCAGAAAAAGAAAAGCGGTAAGAAAGAAAAATTATGATTGCGTCCCAAAGTAATTGATAGTATAATTTTGGTATGATGTGGGGAAAGTGCCCATAGAAGTAATATATTGTCAGTCCGTCGGAATGGCGGGCAGTGTGAGGAGAGAGAAAAATGAGCAAGAAACCGGTAGTTTTAATGATTTTGGATGGCTACGGCCTCAATGAGAAGTCGGAAGGAAATGCAGTGGCACAGGCGTCAACGCCAGTGATGGATCAGCTGATGAAGGAATATCCATTTGTGAGAGGAAATGCCAGCGGAATGGCAGTGGGACTTCCCGAAGGACAGATGGGGAATTCTGAGGTAGGACATTTGAATATGGGGGCGGGCCGTATTGTATATCAGGAACTGACCAGGATCACCAAGGAGATTCAGGACGGTACCTTTTTTGAGAACCCTGCTCTGCTGAAAGCAGTGGAAAACTGTAAGCAGAATAACAGTGCGCTTCATTTGATGGGGCTTTTGTCCGACGGCGGCGTACACAGTCATAATACGCATCTGTACGGGCTGCTGGATCTGGCAAAGAGGAACGGTCTTGACAAGGTGTACGTACACTGCTTCCTGGATGGACGTGATACACCGCCTGCAAGCGGCAAGGGGTACGCGGAAGCGCTGGCGGCACAGATGGAGAAGATTGGAGTGGGTAAGATTGCGTCGGTAATGGGACGCTATTACGCAATGGACAGGGATAATAATTATGATCGTGTCAAATTAGCCTATGACGCCATGACAAAGGGGGAAGGGCTGACGGCTGCCTGTGGTGTGTGCGGAATCAGCCAGTCCTATGACAGGGGCGAGACAGATGAGTTTGTGAAGCCCACTGTGGCAGTGGAGGATGGCAGACCGGCGGCGGTTGTACAGGATGGTGATTCCATTATCTTCTTCAATTTCCGTCCGGATAGAGCAAGGGAGATTACAAGAGCTTTCTGCGATGATGAATTTCAGGGATTTGACAGAGGACCCAGGAAGCAGATTACCTATGTGTGTTTCTCCGACTATGATCCGACGATTCCCAATAAGGAGGTTGCATTCCATAAGGTGGCCGTAACCAATACCTTTGGGGAATGGCTGGCGGCAAACGGCATGAAGCAGGCCAGGATTGCGGAGACGGAGAAGTATGCCCATGTGACGTTTTTCTTTAACGGCGGTGTGGAAGAGCCAAACGAAGGAGAAGACAGAGTTCTGGTAAATTCTCCGAAGGATGTGGCTACCTATGACCTTAAGCCGCAGATGAGCGCCTATGAGGTGTGTGATAAGCTCTGTGAGGCAATCCGTTCCGGAAAATATGATGTGATTATTATTAATTTTGCGAATCCGGACATGGTGGGGCATACGGGTGTTCTGGAAGCCGCCGTCAAAGCCGTGGAAGCAGTGGACGAATGTGTGGGAAGGGCAGTGGAGGCTGTGAAGGAAGTGGATGGCGCTATGTTCATCTGCGCAGATCACGGCAATGCGGAAATGCTGGTGGATTATGAGACAGGAGAACCGTTTACCGCACATACCACCAACCAGGTGCCGTTTATTCTGGTTAATTTCGACGAATCGTATACCCTGCGGGAGAACGGCTGTCTGGCGGATATCGTACCGACGCTGATTCAGATCATGGGTAAGGAGCAGCCGGCAGAAATGACGGGAACTTCTCTATTGGTAAAAAAATAAGGGGATGGCGTAAGAAGCCTTCAACCGGATGAAAGGAGGAGCAGCTTGGTATGAAGCAGATAAAAAAATGGATGGAGAACCGGAACAGATTTTTGAATAGAAATAAAGCCGGTCATAAGAAGCGCTGGAAACAGAGCGGCGCTGTTTTCCTGGCGGCGGTAATGGCGCTTGGCTCCAATGTTACGTCATATGCCGGAGAATATGGCAAACTGGCCAAGGCAAAGAATATTACTGTACAGGCGGCAGCAGAACCCCGCAGTATTATATCGGCGGCAGGGGGCCGTGGGCAGGTGGACGTGTCCATAGCCAGTGCGCTGGAACTGCAGAAGCGGGTGGATTTTACGGTATGTCTGACAGGCGCTTCCGGTGAACAGCTGGCAGGAATTATAACCCTTGGCGGTGACAGTACAATAGAGAACAGGCTTAATTTTGAAGGGCTGGCAGAGGGTGTGTATCAGATGTCAGTGTCAGCGGAGGGGTTTGCTGCATATACACAGAATATTTCCGTGAAGGATAAGGCATATATTATTAACCTCACCACAGGTTTCCTGGGGGGAATGAATTATGAGGAAGGTGCGGCGCATCCCGGCGTTCTGCTGATTGGAGACGTAAATGGCGATGGATGCAATGATGCGGCGGACAGAACGGAACTGGTAAATGCGATTAACAGCGGCAGTAATGCTTCTGCGGCAACGGATTTAAACGGTGACAATGCGACAAATCTTGTGGATCTGCAGTATATGGCTGCCGGCTACAGCGATGGCAGAGATACATTGGCAAAAATCGAGAATTCTGTTCCGGCGGCAGCCATTGCGCCTCGTGCAGGAGGGAATACCAATGTAGAGGGGAATCTGGAAGCACTTTTGAGAAGCCAGGACAGTGTTACATTGAAGCCGAGCCAGGGGGGAGAGATATCGGACAGCAATCCGGTTTCCCTGGAATTTGATTTCGGTGTGGTGAGTGAAACGGCCATGGCCGATGGGATTATTATCGAGACAGGGGGCAATAATCCAATCAGCAAGGCGGTGTTTGATATTACGTATATGGATGTGGACGAGAACGGGAATCAGGTAGAGAAGACCGAACCCATACCTGTGATGGATGGCGTGGATTTCCTGATGCTGGGTTCCCAGGTGCGGGCAGAGAAGGATCAGGCCGGGAATATCCGTCTGTATCTCGGCGCACAGGTGGCTGTCAAGAAAGTTACCTTTACCATATCCCGGATGTCAAATAATAATAACCTTGCGGAAATTTCCAAAGTTGAATTTGTAAACGGCATGGAGGAGAGGATTCAGGAGCCGCAGATGGATGTTCCTGAGAATCTGACAGCGGCGGCAGGCAGTAAAATGATCAGCCTGAAGTGGAATCCCTGTGTGAATGTTACGGGTTATGAAGTATTGATTCGGCAGGGGGAGAGCCAGGAGACGATAAGAACTTCCAGGAATGAGTTGACCGTGACCAGCTTCGGCGGGAAGGAAATGGTCAATTATCTGGAATACCAGATTCAGGTACAGGCTGTGAACGGAACATGGAGCAGTGGTTATTGTGATGCGGTGACAGCGATTCCAAAGCCCACGGGCAAGCCGGATAAGCCGGATAATGTATCTGCCAAGGGACAATACCAGAGTGTTATAGTATCCTGGAAGCTCATGAAGGATACGCTCACTTACAATCTGTATTATAAGGAGAGCAGCGCAGGTGAATATCAGAAGATAGAAGGTATCACAGAAAATACTTATACCATCAATAACCTTGCGGATTTGACAGAATACATCATATATGTTACAGGTGTGAATGAATTCGGCGAGAGTGCGCCTTCTCTATCCGTATCCGCAGTGACAACGGATCTGCAGGCAGCAGCAATGCCGAAATACAAGCTGATCAATATCGGTGAGGAAGGACAGGCAGGCGCTCATATTGTCAGTGCGGCCATGAGCGGAATCATGAAGGACAGCCCACTGGATACCAGTGCCGGTACGGCATGGGGAACCGTGGATCATAATCCTCAATCCTATTACTTCAAGGATACCTGGGATGACGGCGGTTATAACACCATGCAGCTCTCACACGGACTTACATATGAATTTGATCAGGCGTACAAGCTGGATACCATTGCCTTTACCACGATGCCCGGTATTAATTCCAGCATTTTCTATCAGAGAGTCAGGTATTGGGATGAAGAGGGGAATGCGGCATTCTGCAGTGCGTCCCGTCAGAGTAAGACAGATGCGGAGGGCAGACCTTATTTCGTATTAAAGCTTTCCGAGCCTGTCAATGCTAAGAAGCTGCAGTTTGCTCTTGCATGTTATGATACAAAAGGCAGAATATCCGTTTCCGAAGTTTATTTCTATTATTATGATACTTTGATGGATGAAATTATGGCCCTTTATGAGGATGACCTTCATACGGTGCTGAGATCGGATGTGACTCAGCAGACCATAGATGCACTGCGGGTTAAGATTAATACCGTGGATGAGGTCAGCGGTGAGTATCATCCTGACAGGGAGCTGCTGGAGATAGAGCTTCAGACAGCAGAGACTATTTTGAATGATGGGAAATTGAATGATTCCGTTGTTGTCCACGGAGGTATTACTACCAAGGATGTAGGCAGGGGATTCGGCGGATTGAATGCATGGCAGCCGCTGGGGGTTGTAGCGGAGGCACAGGAAGAAATCATGGTATATGTGGGCCACAGTACTATGAAAACCGGGGCAAATACCAACCTTCAGTTGGTGGCAACACAATATCATGCAGAGACAGGTCCTATGTTTACTACGGTGGCTGCGTTGAAAGTGGGCGCAAATAAGATTTCCATTCCCAAGATATGGTCAATTACAGGTTATGAGTCAGGCGGTGCATTGTATGTGCAATATACCGGTGACAGTGCGGCCGATCAGTATGCGGTTCGTGTCAGCGGCGGTGTGCAGGTTCCGAAGCTTGATTTGTATCATGTGACAGACAGCGCAGAGAGGCTTGCAAGGACGAAGACTTATGTAGAGGAATTACAGCAGTACGTGAGCGGAATAGAGGCAAAGCATGGGGAGGTGCATAAGTATTCTGGAAATGTGAATTTGGAATATGACAGGCAGAACTGTATCCTCGGCGCAGCTGATATCTTGCTGGATACCATGATGTTCTCAATTCCGGCGCAGCAGATTTTAGCGGGGGCAGGAAGCGGAAGTACGGAGGAACAGGCGCAGAAGATTCTGGCTTCCATGGATGCCATGGAGGATATGATGTATCTGTTCTACCAGCACAAGGGTCTGAACAGTACAGCGGCGGATGCGGTGAATCAGATACCTAAGGGGCATTTGAATATCCGTTATCAGAGAATGTTCTCAGGGGCATTTATGTATGCTTCCGGCAACCATATCGGTATCGAGTGGAATGAAACGGCCGGAATGGTGACATCGCAGCCGGTTGTGTCCGATGCAGAAGGAAGATATCAGAGCGGCAGGTATTTTGGCTGGGGTATTGCACATGAAATCGGACATTGTATTAACCAGGGCGCCTATGCCGTGGCGGAGGTTACCAATAATTATTTTGCAGTGCTGGCCCAGGCGAAGGATACCAACAACAGTGTGAGGTTCCAATATGCCAATGTGTTTGATAAGGTGACTTCAGGAGCAAAGGGTGCGGCATCCAATGTGTTTACACAGCTTGGAATGTACTGGCAGCTTCACCTTGCATATGACAGGGGATATAATTACAGGACCTATGAGAATTATGATGAGCAGCTGGCAAATCTGTTCTTTGCAAGAGTGGATACCTATGCGAGAAGTGCTGCAAAGGCGCCTGCACCGGGCGGTGTGGCATTGACACTGTCAGGAGACCGGAATCAGGATCTCATGAGATTGTCCTGCGCGGCGGCGCAGAAGAATATCCTTCTGTTCTTTGAACGCTGGGGGATGACGCCGGATGAGGGAACCAGAGCTTATGCAGGTCAGTTTGAAGCGGAAACCAGGGCAATTTATTATGCAAATGATGATGCCAGAGTATATAGTTTAAACGGCGGAGCAAGTGTCTTGAACAGCGAGGGTACCACAGAGGCTGTCGGCGACAATGTGACCGCGGTGGTGAAATCGGAAAGCGCAAATCAGGTAGATATTACGCTGGGCTTCAAGAATATACCGGAGGCGGATGTACTGGGATATGAGATTGTGAGATGTATGTATGCCGGCAGTGAGGTTATAAAGGAAACGGCAGGATTTGCCACAAAAGAAAACGTATCCTTTACCGATACGGTGTATGTGAACAATCGTATGATCTGGTATGAAGTCAGAGTGATTGATCAATATCTGAATCAATCGGCAGTGAAGGTTCTGGCTCCTGTGAAGATTGAGCATGACGGCAGTCTGGAGAAGGATTACTGGACAGTCACTACCGAAAACCTCACAGCTCCGGATGACGTGAAGATTCCGGAAAATCAGGATTCCATGTGTTCCGGCAGTGTCACAGAGACGGAAGATGAGGATGCCCTTGCAGGGCAGGCAGTCGGCGCGGCAAAGCTGATTGATAATGATGTGAACACCGTATATACGGCAACGGCAGACGGAAGCGCCGGGATTATCTTGGAATTCAATAAGACCCTTACCGTGACCGGCTTCAAATATCGGGGAGCTGGAGGAATGACAGGTGAGTATGAGGTGTTCGTGCGTTCCGGCGGCGAATGGAATCGGGTAGCCGGCGGAAGCTGGGCAGAATCCGGTACACAGTATTTCTCTAATTTAGACGGCGGATATGTGGGTACTTTTGTGACGGATGCCGTTAAGGTGACTTTCAATGGCCGCCAGGTGTCTATTGCGGAGCTGGATGTGCTTGGCGTAACCGGTGACAATGTAGACTTCAGACGTGTGGATGACGGAACGGTTGTGATTGGTACACTGAGTACGGAATATCGGTTCGGAGAGAGCGAGAATAATGTGATTCCGGCGGGTTCTATTCTGTTTACAGGTGCATATAAGGGAAGTCCCGACTATAATACAGTGATTCTGTATGACCAGAACGGAAATATTGTGGGCGGTACGAACCAGGATGACAGCCTGAAAGCGCAGCAGATTATTCTGGCGGAAGTGCCTGATGAGGGGCTTATCCAGAATGTGTCCGACGGCACATGGATTTATTGGATAGAACCGCAGCAGCAGATAGATATGAACGGAATTACAAAGGTACGTGCAGAGCTGTACCGCGTCAATAATGCACTGACCCAGGAAGGGCAGAGGCTGGTGAGTGATTCACTGTGGGAAGCAGTACCGTCAATTTTGCCGGAGATTCAATTGAGCAGCAATGCAGGTGTAAACAGCGGTGCAGACCAGAATACAGGTGCAGGTGTAAACAGCGGTGCAGACCAGAATACAGGTGCAGGTGTAAACGGCGGCGC
>CAJUAP010000022.1:0-8289 GCA_910584435.1 uncultured Acetatifactor sp. | reverse complement strand
GCGGTGCAGACCAGAATACAGGTGCAGGTGTAAACGGCGGCGCGGACCAGAATACAGGTGCAGGTGTAAACAGCGGCGCAAGCCCAAATGACAGTGCAGGTGTAAACAGCGGCGCAGACCAGAATAGTAATGCGGGCTAAGATAATAATGCGCAAATGTGTTGTGTCCCCGGTCTTATGGCCGGGGGCAATATAAACGAGGTATGACATGAAAAAAAACATATGGAACATGCTGGGCACAGTATTCCTTCTGGTGTGCTTGTTTCCTTTTCTGTGTTTTGCGGAGGGTGGAAATGAAGTCCGACTGGATCAGGAAGGAAGGGTGACAATCATATTTCCATCTGCGGCGGCGGAGGGAATTTCCTCGCTACAATTTAGTGTTACTGTGGATGCAGGAAATGCGGAAAAGGTAGAGTTTGCCTTTGATGAAAGCAATGCTAAAATAACGGAATATCGTTACAATAAGGATGAGAAGAAACTGAATGTCTATGTGGCAGGAACGGAAGCTCTCTTTGCAGATAGTACTGATGCTTTGAAAATGGGCAGAGTTGTAGTGCTTGATGGAGATGGCAAAGATACTGCTGCTACGCTCAGTATCGTTACGGATTCAGTAAAATATGTGCATGCATCAGAGCTCAAGGCAGTGGAGAGTATAACTGTTTCAGAGCCAGTACGGGTAAATCAGGGCAGTGGTTCTACGGATACGGATGAAGATAATTCTCAAGACGATGATGACGATGATGACGATTCAGACGATGATGATTCAAATGATGATTCAAATGATGATTCAAATGTTGATGCAAATGATGAAGGCGATTCTTTCGCACAGGTAACAACACCGCCGGCAGGAAATAACAATCAGAACCAGGCAGCCGGTAATCGCCCTCAGGGAAATGGCAATCATACATCAGGTACAAATAGCGGTTCTCAAGCTGCTAACAGTACAACCGGGAGTACACCTGTGCCTTCGGCTGTCCCCACGCCGGAGCCAACGCCCTCGGCAGCTCCGACCCCTTCGGCGGACAGCAGTTCAGGAGAAGCCAGTCAGCCGTCAACGATTCCTGATACAATTCCTGATACAATTCCTGCGGGAAGTGATAATCAGAATAAGACGGAATCTTCAGGGGGATTTAATTGGCTTTTGGCGGCAGTAATAATAGTTGTGGTTTTGTTTGTGGGAGTAGCTGTAATGGCAGTGGTGGTATTAAACGGCAAACCCAAAAAACAGGATGATTTCTATGAGGAAGGAAACGACAATTAAAATGATGCAGCTCTTGTGGAAGTTTGGCTCTTTGCGGAGCGGGTTCCGGCAGGAGCTGTAAGTTTTTGAAGATGGAGATGGAGAGTGATAGGAATGGAGCAAATATTTCATAGTCATGGTTGTTCTTATCATGTTGGCTGTTTTTACGGCCATGATGCAGATATGATTTATTTCTATTCTGTTCATAAGAAATCATATTGCGGTGTATTAAGTGATTTAGTGATTGTTGAACCTTCGTATGGATATTTGCTGCTTCAATATATAGGTAATGATGCAATATTAAGCGGCAGTTTAAATAAGAAGTACTTCAGTCAGGAAATGATAGAGGATATGATACAATTTCTGGAGGATAGTTTCCCTAAAATAAAGAATGTTTATCTGCCATACCATATTGACTTTTTCTCAGCAGACAGTTATGAAGAATATAATGGTGAGTATTGAAAGCTGGCGGTGAAAGGATTCTCTGCAAGGGAGATCTTCTTCGGGAGCGAAAACATAAAACATGCAGGAAGGGAATTGAAACAGGAGGAAGAATATGGCAAAAGTAACATTGGGTAATACAGGGATTACAGTGGAGAAGAATTCATTTGGAGCGCTGCCGATTCAGCGGATTTCTATGGAGGCGGCGGTGAAACTTCTGCGCAAGGCGTATGAGCATGGGGTGACATTTTATGATACGGCACGCTTTTATACGGATAGTGAAGAGAAGCTGGGAGAAGCTTTTGACGGAATGCGGGAGAAAGTTTATATTGCCACTAAAACGGGAGCGGCAGATGCAGAAGGGTTCTGGAAAGACATACATACTTCTCTGAACAATCTTCGCACCGATTATATTGATCTGTATCAATTTCATAATCCTGCGTTTTGTCCGAAGCCGGGAGACGGGAGCGGACTCTATGAAGCCATGCTGGAGGCAAAGGAAAAAGGTATGGTGCGCCACATTGGTATTACCAACCATCGCCTGAACATTGCAGAGGAAGCAGTGGAAAGCGGTCTGTATGAGACATTGCAATTTCCTTTCTGTTATCTGGCCGCACAAAAGGACATGGATCTGGTGGAAAAATGTAAAAGAGCCGGTATGGGTTTCATTGCCATGAAAGCACTATCGGGAGGATTGATTACCAATTCTGCTGCCGCATATGCATTTCTTGCCCGGTTTGACAATGTACTGCCTATTTGGGGCGTACAGCGTGAGGCGGAATTGGATGAATTTCTGTCCTATATTGACAATCCGCCTGAACTGACCGAAGAATTGGCTGCCGTCATTGCTCATGACAGGGAGGAATTATCAGGTGATTTCTGCCGCGGCTGCGGCTATTGTATGCCCTGTCCTGTGGGAATTGAAATCAATAATTGTGCGCGTATGAGTCTGCTGCTCCGGCGTTCACCATCGGCTGCGCAGCTGACACCGCAGGTACAGGCCAAGATGAAAAAAATAGAAGAATGTCTTCACTGCGGTAAATGCAAATCAAAATGTCCTTATGGATTGGATACTCCGGCGCTTCTGGAGAAAAATTATAAGGACTACTGTGAGATTTTAGAAGGGAAGGAATTGATATAGTCTTAAGCTTGAAGAAACTATGCCGCTTGTAAATTCTGTTGATTTTGCGTCGGCATGTATTGAAAAATTTGTATCGTTAAACTTGTATCGGAAAAAGTATATATCGGAAGCAGTTGGTTTGAGATTTGATGGAGATTGTCCTGCCGGAATAGAATAAATACCTTTTTTGGGGGAAAACTACAATAAGCAAGTGAAACCATAAGGAGGTTTTTATACTATGACCACATATCTGGAAATCAAATCCATTCATGCAAGAGAAATTCTGGATTCCCGTGGGAATCCAACGGTAGAAGCCGAACTGACCGTTCTGAATCATCAGGACGGCAAGCGCTATGTCGGTACGGCAGCGGTTCCTTCCGGCGCCAGCACCGGAAGCTTTGAAGCGGTGGAACTGCGCGATGGGGAACCCCGTTATTTCGGTCTGGGGGTACAGCATGCCGTCAGGAATGTCAATGACAAGATTGCACCGGCGTTCATTGGCAGAAATGCTTTGAATCAAATTGAGATTGACAGGGGGCTGATAGAACTGGACGGTACCGAAAATAAGGGAAATCTGGGTGCGAATGCCATGCTCTCCGTGTCCCTGGCCTGTGCCAAGGCAGCGGCAGCAGCTCTGGCCATGCCTTTGTATCGATATGTGGGCGGCTGCGGCGCTCATCTTCTTCCTGTCCCAATGATGAATATTCTAAACGGCGGTAAACATGCGGATAATACAGTGGATTTCCAGGAATTTATGATTATGCCCATCTGTGCGGACAGCTTTTCCTGTGCGCTCCGCATCTGTGCGGAAATTTATCACAATTTGAAAAAGCTTCTGGAACAGAAGGGATTGTCCACAGGAGTGGGAGACGAGGGTGGTTTTGCACCTGATTTACCTGATGCGGAGAGTGTGCTTGGTTTGCTGGTGGATGCAATTAAGGCTTCCGGCTATACGCCTGGAGATGATGTCAGGATTGCCATGGATGCGGCTTCCAGTGAATTATACAATGAAAAAACGGATATGTATCATTTTCCGGGAGAGAGCCGGTTGAAAGGACAGGAAGTCATTCGCAG
The DNA here is from genome assembly GCA_910584435.1 of uncultured Acetatifactor sp. Taxonomy (GTDB): domain Bacteria; phylum Bacillota; class Clostridia; order Lachnospirales; family Lachnospiraceae; genus Acetatifactor. The sequence continues at coordinate 4,415 of CAJUAP010000022.1, read as the reverse complement.
CACGGATGATATGATTGCCTATTTTGAAAAGCTGGTATCCCGGTTTCCGATTATATCCATTGAAGATGCCCTGGCAGAGGATGACTGGGACGGCTGGCAGAAACTGACACAGCGGCTTGGCAGTAAAGTACAGCTGGTGGGAGATGATTTGTTCGTGACCAATAAGAAACGTCTGGCTGCAGGCATTAAGCTTGGCACAGCAGGGTCAATTCTGGTGAAGGTGAACCAGATAGGCACACTGACCGAAGCTTACGAGGCTGTAGAGCTTGCCCACAAGAATAATTACACCGCAGTGATGTCCCATCGTTCCGGAGAGACGGAGGATACGACCATAGCTGATCTGGCTGTGGCCTGGAATACCGGCCAGATTAAGACGGGAGCACCATGCCGAAGTGACCGGGTGGCAAAGTATAACAGACTTCTCAAGATAGAAGAAGAATTGGGTAAGGCGGCGGAATATCCCGGTCTGCTGGCATTTCATGTGGAATAAGATAGAACTGTCTCCCCGGTCCGGCCGGGGAGTTATTACACGGATTTTCCGATACTTTCCGCAATTTTTTCATCCTGCCGGTATGCCCTTTGTCATTTTTTTCCGAACCAGGCTGATGAGCTTTTGGGTTTCTCCCTGTGCTTTGAATGGATGATCTTCCTCGTCACGCAGATGATAGACATGATGATATGTGGGCCGTTCGTCTAAGTTAAAATCCAGGATGCTGATATTGATGCATTTTTTAATTTCGTATATTGTTCGCCGGTGTGCAGATCTTCCGTGAATATTTTACCCAACATTTTCGTCACTGAAATGCAAGGTTTTTTGAAAATTTTTCCTTGCTTTTTTTACACATATGTGATAAAATAAGCCTTGTTTGATATTAGGAGGTGTGTGGAAATGGGAGCAGTTAGGATGATACTCACAATTCTTTTTATAGTGGTTTGTGTGACGCTTGTAGTGTTAGTATTGATGCAGGAGGGTAAGTCGGCTGGACTGGGTGCCATCGGTGGAACAACGGAGACTTACTGGGGCAAGAATAAAGGACGTTCTATGGAAGGGCTTCTTGTGAAGCTTACGAAGGTTTTGGCGGTATTGTTTATGATTCTTGCAGTAATACTGAATCTGAATGTATTTTAAATACATTTTGGGAGACACTCTTGTGGAATTGCAAGAGTGTTTTTTGTTAGGGATAATAAGAAACTTTATTTCTACACAGTTCCTGAGAGTGATTTGAAATAAAGGCTTGTATAAGAAAGCTTTGCATAAGAAAGGCTTAAGTAAGAGAGACTTGGATAAGAAGGCTTAAAATAAGAAAGTTTTAAAATAAGAAAGGTTTGAGTAAGAAAGATTTGAAAAAAAATGAGTTGAACGGGAAAGATTTGAATAAGATGGATGTAGAAAAAGAAGTGTTTTATGAGAAGGAAAAGCATTCCAGGGAAGCAAGGAAAAAGGTGATCTGTGATTTGGTTCATGATCCGATTTATGTTCCTATGAAGGAAAAGGAACTGGCGGCATTCCTGCAGGTGGCAAAGGAGGAGAAAGAGGAATTCCGTTCTGTTTTGCGGGAGCTTTTAGCGGAAGGGCGGTTGATGCTTACGGTGAAGGGAAAGTATCAAAAGTCCAACGGAAAGGTTCTTACAGGGACTTTTATCAGCAATGCCAAGGGATTTGGATTTGTGGAGATAGAGGGTCGGGAGGAAGATATCTATATTCCGGAGGATAAGAGAAGCGGTGCGTTTCATAAGGACATTGTAGAGGTTGCACTGCTGCCTGAACATATGGGAAAGCGTCAGGAAGCCCAGGTGATTCGTATCATTGCCAGGGGAATGAGCCAGGTAGTGGGTACTTATGAACGTGCAAGAGAACATTACGGCTTTGTGCTTCCCGATAACGCCAGGCTGCCAAGGGATATTTTTGTGCCCCAGGAGCGTTCCAAGGGTGCTGTGAGCGGACACAAGGTTGTGGTGGAAATTACGGATTACGGTACGGATAAAAAGAGCCCGGAAGGCAGGGTGGTAGAAATTCTTGGGCATGTCAACGATCCAGGGGTGGATATTATGTCCATTGTCAGAGGGTACGAACTGCCGGTGGAATTTCCGGATAAGGTGATGAATCAGGCACAGCGCATCTGCCAGACTGTCTCCGAAGCGGATATGGCAGGCAGGAAGGATCTGAGGGATGTGGTTATGGTGACCATAGACGGTGAGGATGCAAAGGATCTGGATGATGCAGTCAGTGTCTCTTTTGACGGAGTGAATTATCGTCTGGGGGTTCATATTGCGGATGTGACGAATTATGTGCAGGAAAATTCTGCTCTTGACAGGGAAGCGTTGAAAAGAGGAACCAGTGTCTATCTGGTGGACAGAGTGATTCCGATGCTGCCCCATGCCCTTTCCAATGGCATATGCTCCCTGAATGAGGGAGTGGACAGGCTGGCATTGAGCTGTCTGATGACAGTGGACTTAAGAGGTGAGATTGTCGACTATGAGATCTGTGAATCCGTGATTCAGGTGAATAAGCGTATGTCTTACACTGTTGTGAAGCATCTGCTGGAGGACGAAAGCCTGGTGGAAAAGGACGAAAGCAGTAAGCAGTACAGGGAACTGCTTCCCATGTTTCAGGAGATGGAGAAGCTGGCGGCCATTCTTCGGGAGAAGAGGCGGAAACGCGGCTCCATTGATTTTGATTTTCCCGAATGTAAGATACTGCTGGATGAGAAAGGACAGCCCATTGAAATTAAGCCCTATGAGCGCAATGTGGCAACGGATATTATTGAGGATTTTATGCTGGCGGCAAATGAGACAGTGGCCCAGCATTTCTATTGGATGGAGCTTCCCTTTGTATATCGTGTCCATGATGTGCCTGACGGGGAACGCATACAGAAATTGTCCGCTTTTATCAACAATTTTGGATATTATATGAAGTCTCAGCGCAGCATGGGCAGGGCAGGGCATAAGGCGCCGGGGGAGATTCATCCCAAGGAAATACAGAAACTGCTGGCGAAAATCGCAGGGACACCGGAAGAACCCATGATCAGCCGCATGGCGCTGCGAAGCATGAAGCAGGCCAAATATAGTGTGGAATGTACCGGGCATTTTGGACTGGCATGTGAATATTACTGTCATTTTACATCGCCCATTCGCAGATATCCTGACCTGCAGATTCATAGAATTATCAAGGAGCAGCTGAGGGGCAGGCTTGGGGAAGAGCGTGCTGCACATTATGGCAGCATATTGACGGAAGTGGCAAAGCATTCATCTGAGACTGAGCGGCGGGCGGACGAGGCAGAGCGGGAGACTGACAAGCTGAAAAAGGTAGAATACATGGAAAAACGGGTAGGAGAAACCTTTGAAGGTGTTATATCCGGTGTTACCGGCTGGGGGATTTATGTGGAGCTGCCGAATACGGTGGAAGGGCTGGTACATGTGTCTAAGCTGCCGGGTGACTATTTTTACTATAATGAGAGTTCCTGCGAGATGGTGGGAGAGGCTACGGGGATGAGTTATAAGCTGGGCATGCCGGTGCAGGTTGTGGTGGATGGCTGTGACCGGTTTCACAGAACCATAGATTTTGATATTGTGGTGTGAGGACAGTGGCTATAGGTGATGGAGCCGGGCGGATGAGGGATGTAAAGGAAACTGCAGTCAGACGGATTCGCAATGGCGGTAAAAAAGGAATGGATTTGAAATTACGGGCAGAGAAATTCGGAATGATGAGCAGGTGGATTTGGAGCGGTGAGAGGATGTATTCGGAATGTTGAGAAGAGAAATTCAGAGCGGTGAGAGATGATTTCGATGTGAAGGGAAGCGTATATGAGAGGAGGCGGTTTGGATGGCACAGTCTAAAGAGGCGCAGAAGCTGATTGCCAACAACAAGAAGGCATACCACGATTACTTTATAGAAGATACTTACGAAGCGGGGGTGGCGCTTCATGGTACAGAGGTGAAGTCCATGCGTATGGGAAAATGCAGTATCAAAGAAGCTTTTATCCGTATTGAACATGGGGAAGTGTTTGTCTATGGTATGCATGTGAGCCCCTATGAAAAGGGGAATATATTCAATAAGGACCCTCTGCGTGTGAAGAAACTGCTGCTGCACAGACATGAAATCAATAAGCTGGCAGGCAGTATTGCAGAGAAGGGGTATACCTTAGTGCCTCTGCAGGTTTATTTTAAAACCGGAAAAGTGAAAGTGCAGATCGGGCTGGCAAGGGGCAAGAAGCTCTATGACAAGAGGCAGGATATTGCCAGGAAGGATCAGCGGCGCGAAACGGAGAGGGATTTTAAGGTAAAAAATTTATAGTGTAAAATTGGTGAAAACAATTGACAGCAGAAGGAGAAATGAATATACTTAAATTAATTGCATATTTGGGGTAGTAAAGGTTTCGACAGGGGTCTTGCAGCTGGAGAAGCTATCCGTTGCG
>CAJUAP010000021.1 GCA_910584435.1 uncultured Acetatifactor sp. | reverse complement strand
ATTCATCTGGAACACAATAGGCATTGTCGATTTTTAACCGCCAAAGTAATATATACAAGATACATTTCCAGGGATAAAGGGATTTAATCGTCGTGGCCTTTATCGTATGAAACAATTTTATGAAGTTTATGCGAATTATGAAAAAGTGTCGCCACTGGTGACACAAATTAATTGGACAAATAATCTGCTTATTTTGATAGGCACAAAAAGCATTGAAGAAAAAGAGTTTTATTTGAGATTATCATTTTGGCTGCGTGGTTTCCGCAAGGCAGGTTACAGGACTTTCACAGTAACAGACCTAACAGACATTCGTACACAATTTATAGTAGCAAATAAAGCCTGGATATGGTATAATGTTGACCCGGAAGTGCATTGTGCCAACTTCTGTTCCGGGTGTATTTTGATGTACAAAATTAAGATAGAATAGGAACTTATATGCGGAAGGAAGCGGCCGGAGGAACAGTCATGGCCGGTATGAAATAAAGCAGGAGGGTGAATATGGTCGAAATGGAGCAGGATAGGAAGAGAATTGCAATCATTACTGCCAGAGGGGGCAGCAAAAGGATACCGAAGAAAAATATAAAGGAATTCTGCGGAAAACCCATTTTGGCATATTCCATTGAGGCGGCATTAGCGTCGGAGATGTTTGACATTGTGATGGTGTCCACCGACGATGAGGAAATCGGGCAGACGGCGGTAAAGTATGGAGCGCAGGTTCCTTTTTACCGAAGTGAGCAGACGTCCAACGATTATGCCACCACGAATGATGTGCTGCTGGAGGTGCTGACAGAGTATGAGAAGCGGGGGGAGCATTTTGAGCTTGGCTGCTGTATCTATCCCACGGCGCCTTTTGTGACGTCAGAAAAACTGAAGGACGCGGTAAACGGGCTGCTGGAAAGCGATGCGGATACCTTGATTCCGGTGACTGCATTTTCCTATCCGCCCCAGAGGGCTATGGTCATCAGAAAAGAGCGGCTGGTATTTGAATATCCGGAATATCTGGACAGCCGTTCTCAGGATCTGGAACCCCATTATCATGATGCCGGGCAGTTTTATGTGTTTCGGACGGAGGCTTTTCAAAAGAACCGGCGGCTGATGACGGGGAATATTCTGCCTTTGATTCTCTCGGATATGGAAGTGCAGGATATTGACAGTCTGACGGATTGGGAGATTGCAGAGATAAAATATCGGAGAATGCATCCGGAAGTGTGAGAGCGGGCTGGCCATAAAATCCATGCCAAAACCGCACAGGCGGAAATTTTATTAGGAATATTGGGGTCATTGCATATGGGTACTGCAGATGCCCAACTCGTGCAGACAGAAATTTTGTATGTTAAGAAGCGGAGAAAGTCTATGAATAGAGAGAAAATTGCCCTGTTGTCAAATGTGAATATGGATTTCGTCATACGTCTGCTGCAGAGACATGCGGAAGTGTATCGTGGGGAAGGGTATGGGAATGAGCTTGGCCTGTTGACCAATCCTTCTTCTTCTTATCATGGGTTTGAACCGGAGATTACCTTTCTGGTGATGGATTTGATGGAATTGTTGGAGCATGAGTTAGAACTGGCGGCGGCAAAGCAGCGGATAGAAGGCTGGTTTGCCGTCGTCAGCGGCATTTTGGAGCCGGGAAGGGTGTATTATATTTCCGATGCCTATCTGTGGGGATTGGAGCTGGATGTGACGGCTGATGCAGGGCGGAAAGCAGCGTTGGAGCGGTTATGGCAGGAGGCGCTGGAGGAACTTTGCCGGAGACATGACAATGTGCGGATATTTCCCTATCATCATATGGTGGAAACGCTGGGGGAAAAGAGTACGTTTTCATTAAAAATGTGGTATATGGGGAGGATATTGCTCTGTAATGAGGCACAGAATGTGTTGTGTGAGCTGATATTGGACAAGGTGAGAGTAGAGAATCATACCCCGAAAAAGGTGCTCCTGCTGGATTTGGACAATACTTTGTGGGGGGGACTGTGTGGTGAAAACGATCATACCCCTGTTTTGCTTTCTGAGGATCATGTGGGACTGGCGTATAAGAATCTACAAAGGGTTATTCTGCAGATGCAGAGACAGGGCGTTCTGCTGGGGATTGTATCTAAGAATAATGAAGCGGATGCCATGGAGATATTGGTAAATCATCCTCATATGGTATTGCGTTCGGAGTGTTTTGCGGCAAAGCGTATGAATTGGGCGCCAAAGCATGAAAATATCAGGGAAATAGCGGAAGAATTGAATCTTGGAGCGGATTCTTTCGTGTTCTGGGATGATAACCCGGCAGAGCGGCAGTTGGTCAGAGAAATGCTTCCTATGGTGGTGGTGCCGGAGTTCCCGGAGCGGCCGGAGGAGCTGGCGCCTGCCATGGGTGAAATTTACAGGGTATATTTTGCCAAGCCTTCTGCCACAGAAGAGGATATGTCCAGGACGGTGCAGTATGCCGCCAATGCGGAGAGGAAGCGGCTGGAGAAGTCGGCGGGAAGCTTCGAGGAATATCTGAAGGAGCTGAAGATGGAGGCTGTGAGGGTCAATCCGGTGAAACATAGGGAAAGGCTGGCCCAGCTGATGAATAAGACGAACCAGTTTAATTTAACTACAAGGCGGTATGCCCAGGGGCAGATTGCGGTATTGCTGGAGGATAACAGGAAGAGGGTGTATCTGTATGGGGTGTCCGACCGCTTTGGGGACAATGGCGTGGTGGCGGCTATTATAGTGGATTGCGGCGATGCCGTGCCGGTGGTGGAGGATTTTGTTATGAGCTGCCGTGTCATGGGGCGCAATATTGAGGATGCACTCTTGGAGGATGTGGAACTGGATCTGCGGCGAAGGGGGTATAGTAGTCTGAGAGGGATATATATTCCCACGGTAAAAAACGCGCCGGTGGCCGGATTATATGACAGGTTAGGGTATAAAAAAATTGGAATCAGTGCAGAAGGAACTGTGGAATATGAATTACAGCTTGCGGATGCGCCTGAGAGGATGTATTATATTACAATAAAGGAAGAGGAAAATTAAAACAGTCTCGGAACTTTAAAACAGTCTCGGAACGGAATCCCCGGGAGAATTTTCAGATGCGTCCTTTGCAGCTGAAAATTTCTCCCCCACAAGGGGGTGGAGAGAAGAGACGGAACTTTAAAACAGTCTCGGAACGGAATCCCCGGGAGAATTTTCAGATGCGTCCTTTGCAGCTGAAAATTTCTCCCCCACAAGGGGGTGGAGAGAAGAGACGGAACTGGAATAGGAGGAGCAGGGATGGCGGAGAAAATTATTGCATTGATAGAGGATGTGCTTAGGGTGCCAAGGGGAACCATTACGGAGGAAACGAAGGTAGACGAGGTGGAAGAGTGGGATTCACTGGCTCATGTGGCGATGATCGGAGAGTTGGAGGAAAAGCTGGGAATTGTGATTCCGCTGGAGGCATCCTTGGAGATAGGCAGTGTAAAAGAGCTTTTGGAGCAGTGTGGGAAATGCGCGGAGTAATCAGTCCGAAGTATTTGCCGGGTTACTGTTCACTCGTCACTGCCGCGAGGTATTTTCATGCGTATTTTGCATGGATAATCCCAAGCTGTGCGTGAAATCGCCGTTTTTGCGATTTCTGTGCATCTGTTACTGAGAACGGAGTGAACAGTAACCTTGCCGGAAGGCATTTTGTGAGAGTTGTGAGAGGAGATTGACAGATGGCTGTGACGCTGCGTGGGATAAGGACAGAGGACTTGGAGAATATCATGCGATGGCGGATGGATGAGGATATCACCAGATATATGAATACCAATCCAAAACTCACTCTGGAAGGGCAGAAAAAGTGGCTGGCAGACATTCAGGAAAATGAGGATGTGAAGTACTGGCTGATTGAAGTGGATGGAATGGCAGCAGGAGTTATAAACCTGACGGGACTGGCAAATCCGGAGGGAGAGATTGGCTGGGGTTATTACGTGGGAGAGAAGAGGCTGCGCAGCATAAAGACGGCGCTTTCCCTGGAAATGAGCATGTATGATTATGTCTTCGATACACTGAAGAAAAAGGCAGTGTATGGGGATGTGTTCTCCCTGAACAAGGGGGTGATTCAGCTGCACAAGATATGCGGCTGCGAGGTGGTGGAAGAGAAGAAATCTCATGTGTGCAAAGAGGGTGTGTGGTATGATGTAACCTATGTATGCATGACGGCGGACAGATGGCTTGACATTCGCGGTACCAGACAATATGAGAAAATAGAGTTTGAAACTGAATAAAAAGGTGTGGGAAGGAGAGGAATGATGGATAAATACATAGAAATTATGCAGCTTTTTCAGATTACAAATCCTGTAGGTTATTCGGAGGAAGAGGTGGAGAAGGCGGAGGCCGAAGCGGGCGGTCTGCCGCTGGAGCTGAAGAACTTTTTTCTGAAATACGGGAAATCCCCGGAACTGCATGGGCTGCAGGACGAGCTTATGCTGCCGGACCGTTTTGAGTCTTCGAAATCCGATTACATTATATTTTTTAATGAAAATCAGGGGGTATGCCAGGCAGGGGTGAAAAAGTCGGATGTGAGTCTGCCTGATCCTCCGGTGTATGTATCGGCTGGCGGGGGTGAATGGAAGGAAAGCGCTGCCAGTGTCTCCGAGTTCCTTATCGCCATGTACGGTTATCAGGCCAGTATCTGTCTGCCGTTTAACACAGAGGAATTTTACTGGATAACACCGGAAGAGAAGGAGAAAATAGAGCAGATTTTTACAAAACGTCCTGAGCATTTTCATAATTGGCTGTATGAATGGAATATAACTGTCTATGGCGACAATAATGAGGGCAGAATTGCACTGATGGAAAACGATGAAGAAGATGCGATTCAAATGCAGTACAGTGCCAATACCGAGAGAGAGTTCAGGCGGATGAACGGTTATCTTGATTCTATCGGGGAAGCCATTTGAACCGGCAGTTCGATGGGATTTACAGTGGTATCACTGGGAAAGTACCCGGCTGGCGGTCCGCAGTCGGGTTGTATTGTAAATTTAACCAGTGCGCAGTATATATAGATAATGGGGCTTTAGGCAAGATGGAAATGGAGGGTTCGATGAACAAAGAAATTAAAATAGGAAACCATGTAATCAGTGAGGATTCGCCTGCTTTTATTGTGGCAGAGATGTCGGCAAATCATAATATGGATTTCGAGAGGGCTGTCAGCATTATGCAGGCGGCGAAGAAAGCGGGAGCGGATGCGGTGAAGATTCAGACGTATACTGCAGATACGATTACTTTGGACTGTGACGATCCCTGTTTTCAGATTACCCAGGGGACGCTTTGGGACGGAACGACCCTGCACAAGCTCTATGAATCGGCATATACGCCCTGGGAATGGCAGCCTGAGCTGAAAAAAGTCGCAGAGGAAATGGGACTTACATTTTTCTCATCTCCTTTTGATTTCAGCAGTGTGGATTTCCTGGAAGAGATGGGGGTGCCGGCATATAAGGTGGCGTCTTTTGAAATTACGGACATTCCTTTGATCAGGAAAATTGCGCAAAAGGGAAAGCCTGTTATTATGGCTGCCGGAGTGGCGCATCTGGCGGATATTGAGCTGGCAGTGAACACCTGCAGAGAAGAAGGAAACGAAGATGTAATTCTGCTGAAATGTACATCGGCTTATCCCACGCCATATGAGGATGTCAATTTGAGGACGATTCCTTCCATGGCGGATACTTTTGACTGTCTCACAGGGTTGTCCGATCATACATTCGGCTGTGCTGTGGCAGGTGCGGCAGTGGCGCTGGGCGCCAGGATGGTGGAAAAGCATCTCACGCTGCGGCGTGCGGACGGGGGGCCGGATTCGGCTTTTTCCATGGAACCGGAGGAATTTGCCCAGATGGTGGATCAAATCCGCAAGATTGAGAAGGCATTGGGGAAGGTGACTTATACCCTGACGCCTGCCCAGGAGAGAGAGAGGGAACATTCCCGCTCATTGTTCATTGCGAAGGATATGAAGGCAGGGGATATCTTCACGCCGGAAAATCTGCGGAGTGTGAGACCTGCCAATGGGCTTCATACAAGGTATTATGAGGAATTGTTAGGAAAGCGCATCGCCAGGGATGCTAAGATGGGGACGCCAATGTGCTGGGAGCTGGTTCGTTTTGAGTAATCAGCAAGGATAGCATTCGGCGTGATATTCGGGAACAGGAGTTTTTTTTGGCTGGGAGACGGGTTAGATATGGTTATCATACGTGCGGATGGGAATGCTCGGATTGGAGCCGGACATTTGATGCGCTGCATAGCAATTGCGGAGGAACTGGTGTTGCTTGAGGGGCGCAGAGCAGTTATTTTTCTGTGTGCGGACGAGCCGTCGGGTGATATGGCGGACGAGCATGGATTTCGGAGTTATGTTCTTGGAACGGACTATCAGGATATGGAGTCAGAACTGCCGATGTGGAGGAAACTGGCGGAGAATGAGGCTGTGAAAAAAGAAGCAGAAGCAGGGAGGCTGGTGCTGCTGATTGACAGCTACTATGTTACGGACAGATACTTGGAGGCGCTTGGGGAGATTGGCAGGACTGTTTTGATGGATGATTACGGAAACCATTGCTATCCCGTGGACTGTGTGGTGAATTATAATGCACCTGCCAGCATGGAAGCTTACCGAAGACTGTATCAGAACCGGGACGTCAGGCTGTTCATCGGCAGCAGCTATGTGCCTTTACGCAGACAGTTCAGAGCTGTGGAGGAAGAGAACGCGTCTCGGTCAATGTCATCCGCAGGTGAAGGCATAGCAGAGAGGCGTCAGGTATTCATTACCACCGGAGGCGGTGACATTGATAATATTGCCGGGAAAATTCTGCGGAAGTTATATGCCGAAAGCTATGAGTTTCATGTGGCGGCAGGGCAGTTTTATCCCCATTTGCAGGATATGTCAGAGCTGGCGGAGAAATATGGCAATATTCATATCCATCATAATGTGAAGGACATGGCGGGGCTGATGGGAATGTGCGATATTGCGGTGACAGCAGGAGGTTCTACCATCTATGAATTGGCGGCTGCAGGGGTGCCTTTTATTTGTTTTTCTTATGCGGAGAATCAGGAGAATCTGACGGAATATGTGGGAAGAGAACACATTGCAGGCTATGCCGGTGCGTGGCATAAGGAGCCGGGAGAAACCCTGGAACGGATAGGGAGGCTGTTTGAGGAACTTATCAGCGATGCAGATATGCGGATTAATTACAGTGAGCGAGGGCATGAAATGGTTGACAGCTTTGGAGCAGAGAGGATTGCAAGAGCATTGCTGGCTTGAGGTGCGGCGGAAAAGGAAAAGTCAGAAACGAAGAAAAAGGAGGAGCTGAATGAATCGAAAGCCTGACAGACAGAAAATGATATATGGCGTCATAGGGGCGGTACTGTTCTGCGTCCTTTTTTTCATGACTTTTCGCACCAGGGCGGAGGAAATAGATCGGCAGACAGTAAAAATAGTCACTTTCGGGGATAGTGTATTGGGGGAAATCAGGGATGAAACAGCGGTTCCGGCACAGCTGCAGATGCTGTTGGGGGAGCCTGTGTATAATGCTGCATTCGGGGGGACCTGTATGGCAAAACTGGGAGCGGATGGAATGTTCAATGATACAAGGGATTGTCTGTCCCTTGTGGAACTTGCAAAGGCGGTTTGGGCAGACGATTTCGGAGTGCAGCAGGCTGCCAGAATACGGGAGAGCAATACGGAGTATTTCCCGGAGGTGCTGGATGGTTTGGAGGCAATTGATTTCCGGCAGGTGGAAGTGGTGCTGATACAGCAGGGATTGAATGATTTTCATGCGGGAGTGCCTTTGGAAGATCCGGAGGCGCCGTATGATGAGTATACTTTTCTGGGGGCGCTGCGCAGTGCGGTTTCGGCATTCCGCAAGGCAAATCCTGCGGTTCGGATTATTCTGGTTACGCCGACTTATACATGGTATTTGGACAGGAAGCTGACATGTGAAGAGATAGACCAGGGCGGAGGCGTCATGGAGGCTTATGTGGAGGCGGAGCTTCGGGCGGCTGAAGAACTGGGTATAGAGGTTATCAATGTGTATCATGATTTTTTTCCTCATGAGACATGGGAGGATTGGCAGCTATACAGCAGGGACGGGCTTCATCCTAACGAAGCAGGAAGAGAAAAGCTGGCGTTGAAAATTGCAGAAGCATTGGAAGAACAGTGACTACTGTTATGATCTGATAATGGCGGTAGTATTGAAGTGTTGCAGGAATGTGATAAAAGAGGTAAAATGGTGTTGAAAAAGGGCGGTGAAAGTATATGTTGACACCTGAGAATGCATTTCGGATAATATATGGTAAAATAAAACATGAGTGGAAGGCGGCATTTCTCACATGCTTTCTATTGGGCGTAGTCATTCATATGCCGGTATTGTTGTCGGATATTCCCAATCATGACGGACTGGACAGCATGTATTTTGATCAGAATATGGTAACATCAGGCAGATGGTTTTTAATGGTGGCCTGCGGTTTTTCGTCCTTTTACACGCTGCCCTGGGTGATCGGCCTTCTGGGCATTCTGTTTTTAAGTATTACGGCAGCAGTTCTATGTGAGCTTCTGGAGATAAGAAGGAACTGGGCAGTGGTTCTGACGAGCGGTCTGCTGGTTTCTTTTCCTGCATTGGCGTCTACCTTTGCCTATGTGTTTACTTTGGACGGGTATATGCTGGCAATGCTGCTGGCAGTATCGGCGGTGCTTTTTACGAAAAAATATGCAAGAGGGTATCTGCCGGGGGCAGTGTGTCTGGCTTTCAGTATGGGGATTTACCAGGCGTATCTGTCATTTGCTATGATATTGTCTGTTTTTGCCGTTATGATGCTGTTTGCCGGAGAAAAGGCGGAGGGAACGTCTGCTGCGGACAAGGCCGGAAGTAAACTGAGTGCGTTTTCGGGGGCGCTGCATTACCTTTATATGGGGGTGCTGGGGGCAGGACTGTATCTTGTTCTGCTGCAGGTGCTTTTAAAAGTACAGGGGAAAGTGCTTGCAGATTACCAGGGAATTGACGGAATGATGTCAGGAACGGCAGGAAAGAGCGGTATTTTAGATTCGGTGATAAATATGTACCGGGATTTTTTTGCCTTTACGTTCAAGGGGAATGTGTTATTTCAAAATGTCATCTCTCTGACGGCCTGTATTGTATTAGGTACTGTCACGGCAATTGCAGTGGTGTTGCTTATGCGGAATAGAAAATACTGGAAGAATCCTGTGGGATTGGTTATAATAGTATTGGCGCTCCTGGCATTGCCGTTGGCAACCAATGTCATATTGCTGATTTCCCCTTCGGTCACTTACCACCTGCTGATGCGTTATCAATGGGTGTTATATCTGATTGGGGCGGTAGCGCTGATTGGCGGCAATGAGTATGGCAGGGCCGGTATCTGGCTGGAATGGGCGGTGTGCCTGGGGGCTTTTGTATTGGTGTTCTGCTATGGCATTACGGATAATATTGCTTATTCTAACCTGCAGAAGCGGTATGAGAAGACTTATTCGTATTGTGTGCGTCTGCTGGACAGAATAGAGCAGACAGAAGGGTATTATCCCGGAATTCCAATTGCCATGGTTGGTGTAGTGGGGGATGAACAATACCCGGTTACGGATTTGACTTTGCCGGTAACTTCCAATATGATTGGAATGAATGGGGACATTCTGCTCTACCGCGGCGATAATTACAGGTCATTTATCAGAAATTATCTGGGCGCCACTTTGAATATCCTTCCTGCGGAAGCTATGGAAGAGATGTACTATTCACAGGAATATATTGATATGGACAGTTTTCCGGGGGCGGATTCCATCCGCATTATTGACGGAGTTATGTATGTTAAGACGGAGAATGCCATGAGCAGGTAATGGGGAATTGCCCGTAATGTGCGGAGGGATAAATATGGCGGTTTTATCAATTGTATTGCCGGCCTATAACGAGGAGCAGAATGTTCGGAATACGGTGGAGGTATTGTCCGGGCTTCTGGAAGAGAATCAAATAGAGTATGAGCTGGTTTTTATCAGTGACGGTTCCAGGGACGCCACCTTTTCCGAGATTCAAAAGGCTGTGAAAGCAAATCCCCATATCAGGGGCGCGGAGTTCAGCCGTAATTTCGGTAAGGAGGCGGCAATCTTCGCGGGGCTGGAACTGGCCGGAGGCGATGCGGTCATAGTGATGGACTGCGATCTGCAGCACCCGCCGTCCGTCATTCCCCAGATGTGGAAATTATGGCAGGAAGGTGCTGAAGTGGTGGAGGGTATTAAGCAGAGCAGGGGAAAGGAGGGCCTGGGCTATAAGCTTTCCGCAGGTCTGTTCTATAAGATTATGAGTAAACTCATCAAAATAGACATGAATGCTTCTTCCGATTTTAAATTATTGGATCGTAAGGTAGTGGATGTGCTGCTTTCCCTGCCGGAGCGCAATACTTTTTTCCGGGCATTGAGCTTCTGGGCGGGATTCAGAACCGCACCGGTCTATTATGAAGTGCAGGAGCGGCAGTTCGGGGAGAGCAAATGGTCATTTTTCAGCCTGATGAAATATGCCGTCACCAATGTGACTTCCTTCAGCACATTTCCGCTGCAGATGGTGACAGTGCTGGGGGTCATCTCCATTTTGTTCAGCGTTGTCCTGTTTATTCAGACGCTGGTGAGGTTTCTGTCAGGTACGGCGGTGGAAGGATTTACAACGGTTATCCTGCTGATTCTGATCATTGGAGGTTTTCTGATGTTAAGCCTGGGAATCATAGGTCATTATCTTGCCAGGATCTATGAGGAAGTGAAGGGGCGTCCCAAGTACATTATCAGTAAAGTGACAGAAAATGTGCAGGGTGAAGTGATTGGAGCATGGAAACGGGAATAGGAGATAAAATATGATTAATTTTAATGTACCGCCATATGTAGATAAGGCCATGGAGTATATTCAGGAATGTGTCAGAAACCAGAAAATCTGCGGGGACGGCGCATATACGAAAAAGTGTAATGAATGGATTGAAGAGAAGACCAAAACCGCAAAATGTCTGCTGACAACTTCCTGTACGCATGCAACGGAGCTGGCGGCATTGCTGTGCGGCATCGGACCGGGGGAGGAAGTGATTATGCCCTCCTACACTTTTGTGTCCACCGCCAATGCATTTGTGCTCCGGGGAGCCGTGCCTGTATTTGTCGATATCAGGCCGGATACCATGAACATGGACGAAAAGCTCATAGAGGCTGCCATCACAGAGAAGACCAGAGCCATTGTACCTGTCCATTATGCGGGGGTGGCCTGTGAGATGGATACCATTATGGCGCTGGCATCCCAATATCATTTAAGTGTCATCGAGGACGCTGCCCAGGGCATTATGTCTGCTTATAAGGGAAAGGCATTGGGGGCGATTGGGGATTTTGGCTGCTTCAGCTTTCATGAGACGAAGAATTACAGTATGGGTGAAGGCGGAGCGCTGCTGATTCAGAATCCAAAGGATGTGGAGGCAGCAGAAATCATCCGGGAGAAAGGCACCAACCGCAGTATGTACTATCGGGGGCAGATTGATAAATATACCTGGATTAATTTCGGTTCCTCCTACCTGCCCAGTGACACCAATGCGGCATATCTGTATGCCCAGCTGGAGATTGCGGAGGAAATCAACAATGCCAGGCTGTCTCTCTGGCAGCGCTATTATGAAAATCTGAGCCCCCTGGCGGAAGCCGGGAAGATTGATTTGCCTGTGATTCCGGAAGGGTGTGTGCATAATGCGCATATGTTCTATATTAAGGCGGCGGATTTGGAAGAGAGGACGGCATTGATTGCACATCTGAAGGAGAAGGAGATATTGTCGGTGTTCCACTACATTCCGCTCCACACGGCACCGGCAGGATTGAAATTCGGCCGTTTCCACGGGGAGGACAGATACACCACCAGAGAGAGTGAACGTTTGGCCAGACTTCCTATGTACTATGGCCTGGCTATGGAGCAGGTGGATTACATCTGTGACGTTGTCAAAGGATTTTATGCATGAAGAATAGAGGGAAAAAGGCTGTCCTGCACATTGGAGCCGTGATAAAGAGAATGCTTTTTATCGGATTTACCATACAGATTATCCTGGGGCTTCTGTGGATGTGCTGTAATTTTATGCACGTACAGGATTTTGGAGGTATGTATTTTACAGAAGGAAATGCATATTTGGAACAGAGGGGGAGATATACTGCGGCAGGAGTTTTTTCGCCTCTGTACCAAATGATATTTTCTCTGCTGGGGAAGCTGCCGCCTGTAATGTATCTGCTGCAGACGGCATTTGCCTTTTATTGCAGATATCATTTCCTGCGCAGCTCTCTTCGGAAGAGATACGCTGTCTGGGGAAGTCTGGCGTTATTGACGTTTCCCTTTGCCATGCAGTGTCATCTTGCCGTTCTGCCGTATTCCTTTCTGAGCTCTTTTCTGCTGCTGCTGTTTTCCGATTTGCGGGGCTTGTGGAAGAGAGAAAGTGCGCTGCGTTCTCTGATGAAGGCGGGGGTGTGGGTCATATTGCTGTTGGCCGTGTCCGGCCGGATAGGGAATAAAAGGGATGAGGAAGGCGTGGGGCGCAGTTTTGAGGCAGTGATGGCCAGCCGTATGGCATGGTCCACTCTGTGGGTGGATTATGACAGATGGTCGGAGGAATTGCGGGAAATGGCGGAGGAAGCGGCTCTGCAGGCAACTTATTATCCCGGAAATATGAGAATTTTGGAAGAGGCCATAGAAAGCCGTGTGGGGAGAGACGAAGCGAAGAGATATTACCGGGAGATTGCGGAGATCGGCTGGACATATCATGCGCCTATGATAATACGACAGATTGGCTGGGATGTCCTGGGGTATGGGGTGACGCCTGTCATCTTCCGGCTACAGATGAAAGGACAGGCATATGATTCCTATACGGGCAGGAATTATGAAGCAATGAGGGGGAATGCGCCCATTGTAACCAGATATTATACAGAGTACGGCTGCTGGTGGTTCAGCATCTGCTGTCTGTTGGCATTTGTACTTATGGTGATTCGGCTGTTGACAGGCGGAAGGCTGCAATGGAAGGCACTGCTGTTGATTATGATGATATCAGGTGTCTGGATAGGGGCGCTTACCATGGAGGGCGCAGGAATGATGGATTATAAATATACCATTGCGGTCAACGAGTTATGGCTGACAGGGGCGCTTCTGACGGCTTTCGGCTCCATGGGAAATACGGGGGAAATACAGAAAGAAAAGTGTGCTGAGGAAACATGGAGAAATACAGGAAAAAAGTCTGCCGGGGAAGTTTAGAATGAGTAAGAAAAGGATACGTTCACTGTGGTTTTGGCTTGGTATGCTTGGAATGGTGCTTACAATGGTTCCCAATGTGCTCTTGGGGGAGCAGTCAATTTTTACCGCCCATGATCAGCTGGACGGGGAAATGATCGCGTATCTCTTACAGGCAAAGCATTTGTTTTCGGGAGATATGCTGCCGGAATTTATGGGAGGGATGCCGAAAACGGCGCTTACCCTACCGGCACCTCTGTGCGTGGTATTGTTTCTGGGGGGAAATGGATTTGCCGCTTTGTTTCTGATGCAGCTGGCAGGAAGGCTTGTGGGATTTGCAGGGATGTATCTGCTGGCAAAGGAAATCACGGGCAGGGAGTGGATAGGGGCTGTCATAGGGGGAGCATATGGGATTTTGCCCTTTCTGCCGGTATATGGGTTATCGCAATATGGCATTCCCATGCTGTTCTGGTGTGTATTACAGCTGCGTGAGAATAAGCACTTAGCTTTGGCATATGGTTATGTGGTTCTGTTTGGCCTGAATTCTTCTCTGGTGCTGGCAGGATTCGGGCTGCTTGGCCTGGGGGTGCAGTTGATGCTGTGGGATTTTCCGGGGAGAAAGAAGACAGTACATTTTCGGCTGGCGTGGCTGGTGCTGGCTGGCATTTATGTGATAGAAAATTATCATCTGCTGTTTCAAATCCTGGGATTGGGGGAGCAGAATATTTCTCATAAAGTGGAGTACAGGTTGGAGGCGCAGCCTTTCTGGAGGTCGGTCTGGCAGATGCTGCTGTATGGGGGACAGCACAGCAATGGATATCAGAAGTTCATTGTGCCGGTGGTGCTGGCTGCTCTTGCGGCGGCTGTGGCAGCAGGGGCAGGTGGACGGTTGAGGCTGCCCGATTCGGCCAGGGAGCAAGTCTGTGTGAACGGAAAAACATTGGATGACCATGGGGGCAGAAGAATATGGGGGCGTATTCGGAATGCCTGTGAGAACGGGAAAATATGGCCGTGTATCCGGAATGTCTGTGAGAACAAAAAGGTATTGAGGTGTCTTGGGGTATGCTTGGGATGGAATTGCCTGCTTGTGCTGGCGGCCGCGCTGTGGGACAGCGGCCTGGGAGTGAGTGTACGCAGTCATATGGGAGCTTTGGGGGCTTTTCAGCTGGACAGGCTTCTGTGGATAACCCCTGCATTCTGGTATCTGGCCGTTGCCTGCGGCATAGCGCTTTTGTGGAATTTATGGATGGGGCAGAAAGGAATCCGCAGGATTGCAGTGGGAGGATGTCTGTTTGTATCCGGGGCGGCTGTAATCCTTACCGGATTGTGGATTTTGTATTCCGGAGATGTGAAATCTAATATTCAGAAGCTGCGGAATCCGGAGTATGGCTTGATGAGTTATAGTGATTATTATGCAGTGGGGGTAATGGAGCAGGTGCGGGATTTCCTGGAAGAGCGTACCGGAAAAGGGCAGGAAGAGTATCGAGTGGTAAGCCTGGGAATTGATCCGGCCGCTGCGCTGTACTATGGTTTCTATTGTCTGGATGGTTATTCTAATAATTATCCTCTTGCCTATAAACATAGATTTCGGGAAATTATCAGGCCGGAATTGGAGAAAAGCGAGTATCTGGCGGATTATTTTGATAACTGGGGCAACAGATGTTATTTGTTCAGTGCGGAATGTCCCGGATATTATACCATAGAAAAGGGCGGTTTTTCTTTTCAGGAGTATCTGGTGGATGCGGAAGCTTTAAGGAAAATGGGGTGCGGCTACCTTCTGTCGGCAGCGTATATTCAAAATGCGGATGCTCAGGGGTTGATACTGATGCAGGAGACGCCTTTCGAGACGGAAGGAAGCTATTATCACATTTATGTATATGAAATTGCAGGCTCTGCAGGATAGAGTGTTTGAGGACAGTGCGTTCGAGGTTCTGCAGGATAGAGTGTTTGAGGACAGTGCGTTCGAGGCTCTGCAGGATAGAGTGTTTGAGGACAGTGCGTTCGAGGTTCTGCAGGATGAACGTTTTGTGAGTAAGGCAGAGGCGGCTTTACGTAACGGTTCAGCGGCCTGGATGAACTGTTACAGCTTACGGATGCTGAGGGTTGTAAAAGCAATTTAGAATCAGGAAAGGAATCGGAAGCTTTGGCGGTACAATTATTGGTATTGGGAATTTTACTGTTGGTCATTCCTGTATTTGTGGGAGGGATTTTCTCCGATATGGAGGGGATACAGGGAGGACTGGTGTTCCGTTGGGTTGGAGGACAATTCCTTCTGTGGGCCGGATTTCAACTCATCAGTGTTCCGCTGATTCTCCAAGAGAAGAATTTCAGCCAGCTGGTGTGGGGATTTTGGCTGTACATGGGAGCATTAATGCTTATGGCGGCAGGCAGGGGAATACGGCGGATACAGCGGAGAGTTCCAATCTCGTTGGTGAGCGGCGGAAAAGGGAAGCAGGTTTCGGAGATTGTATTATGGGTGATTTTTGCAGGTCTGCTGGCATTTCAGCTGCTGCAGGCTGTAAGACTTGCCTATGCGGACGGAGATGATGCCTATTATGTGGCAATCTCTTCCATGACACAGGATGCCGATACCATGTATCTTAAAATTGCGTATACCGGTGAGACAACAATGCTGAATTTCCGGCATAGTCTGGCGCCGTTCCCTATCTGGACAGCTTTTCTGGCAAGGGTGTCGGGGATGCAGGCCGTGACGGTGGCGCAGGTAATATTGCCGGCGGTATTGATAGCCATGAGTTATGGTATCTTCTATCTTCTGGGAGTGAGGCTTTTTCCGCAAAAGGGAGGTCAGCTTCCGCTGTTTTTGATTTTCACGGAGATTCTGGTCTTATTTGGGGATTATTCTTTTTATACGGCAGAGAATTTTATGATAGCCAGAAGCAGACAGGGCAAGGCGGCTTTGGGGAATATTGTGATTCCTTTTCTGCTGCTGCTGCTGCTGATTATCATGAAAAAGTTTCAGGAGGCAGAACGTGTGCCTGTGCGGTGCTATGTGCTGGTGGGGGCTGCTGCCGCGGCTGCCTGTCTGTGCAGTACGTTGGGAGCATTGCTTATCTGTATGGCGGTGGGCGTTGCGGGGCTGCTGGCCGCAGTCTGCTATAAACGGTTCCGCTGTCTGATTCCCCTGGCAATTTGCTGCATGCCCTGTGTATGTTATGCCCTGTTGTATTTACTGAGGGCAGACTGAACTTACGGGTGATAAAATCTGCTGTCAACTTATAGTGCCCTTTACTTGTGAGTGAGGAATGACTGCGTGGTTTCCGCAAGCCTAGTTTGGAACTTTTACAGTAAACCACCATGCATCCCGGCCGCACCACCATGCATGAAAGTCTGGAGGTTTACTGTGGATGCACACAAACCCACAAGAGCAGTGGGTTTGGCGCATTGCGGTCTCGGAATTTCGTGGCACAACGATAAATGAAACAGTGGGACAAGAGTTTGCTGATAGTTACAAGCGATGCATTTTGGCATAAATTATGGAACCAGGTATATGGCGTAAACGGAAGGGCTTGATTGGATCGGGGATGAGAGGAAGATATGTGGAGCGAAGCGGTTGATTTATTTCGGGAATATATGGGGACAGGGTTGATTGTTATATGGTATATGATCTCACTGCTCTATTTATGGATGCATGAAAAAAGAAAATATATCAGAGTGCTGTTTCTGTATATGCCTCTGGTTTTGCTGCTGTTGTATTTTAATCCCATTGTAGCGAAGCTTGTCTTCGGGATAGTGGGGGGCGAAATATATTACCGCGTGATATGGCTGCTTCCTATTACAGTGGTGATTGCATATACTTGTGTGTGTATTTACGGAGATATACTTCAAAAACAGGGCATTGCCGCGCAGAGCACACAGAGGAAGGGGGCTGGAGGTAAGACGGGGAAGAAGCTTCTTCCCGGACTGGCATTGGCATGTATGGGGGGAATCATTGCGGTGTCCGGGAGTTTTATCTATGATAATCCTTATTTCCACAAGGCTGAAAATATATATCATGTGCCTGATAGTGTAGTGCATATCTGTGATGCAATCCGTGTGCCGGGGAGAGAGGTTATGGCGGTATTTCCGCTGGAACTGGTGCAGTATGTCCGGCAGTATTCGCCTGTGATTTGTATGCCTTATGGAAGAGAGGTTACGGTGGAGCGATGGAATTATGTGAATCCTTTGTGTGAGGCTATGGAAGCGGAGAGTATTGATATGGAAGAGCTGGCGCCGCTGGTTCGGGAAGCAGGGTGCCACTATGTGATTCTGCCTGCGGACAGGGAGAAGAAGGGGAGGCCGGAGGAATACGGCTGGATATTGTTTGGGGAGATGGATGGATATGTAATCTATCGAGAGCCCACGAGAGAGCTGGAAATTCCGGTACTTAATTAAGCTCATTTTGACGGTGTGTTTTTTCGGCAAGTCAGGTTAGAAGCATTTATTGTAAGGGTATGAGAAACGGATGTAACAGTTTCGGATGAGCTGCCGAACTGTTACATCCGTTTTCAATAATGCAGGGTGTTTGCGTCAGGAATCAATCGTTGAATTGATACAGTGCGTCAACAAAGCGCTGCGCGACCTTTTTTCTTCCTTCCACATTTAAATGAACGTGATCAATCAGATATTCTGATGCATTGTCTTCATGAATGGTGCCATACAGGTTATCTATATATGTGACGGAGTATCTGGATGCGGAATATCCCTGGCAGTACACATAGGTGCTCAATCCTTCCTGGCCGTAACGCTGGATATCGCTGCTGACGTAGTTGCCGTTTTCATCCAGGCCATAGGCGTAGGTGGGAGAGAGAATCATAAAGCGGATGTTGGGGTAGACTTCCTGAAGCATTGCAAGACCGGCTTCCATATTGCCGGTGAACTGCTGGATGTCCATGTCATTTTCAAGGTTTACAATTTTATGACCGGCCAGGTAATCGCTTCCGTCATACATTATTGTAATCACATCCACTGTATTTAAGTCTATGTTCGTCAAAGTATTGTAGACTTCCATTGCTTCAGGGGGAGCACTGTCGCCAAGATATTCCACGGCACGCAGGTATTTGTCGGCTACATTCTTATCCCCCATTGCCAGGAAACATAGCCAATAGAAGTTAAAGGCGTCCATTGGATATTCTTCTTCTGCAAAAAAAGGAAGTTCTGCAGCCAGATAGCTGCCGCTGACAGAACAATTATATATGGTGGCGCCTGTCATTTCTCCAATCATAGACAACAGATTGTCTTCGGATTCTCTGTCATCGGCAAAAGGTGAATTGCCGAAGGCGAGAATATTTATGTTTCCGCTATAGTCCCTTCGCAGGACATGGCCTGTGGCATCGGTCAGCGGGAGAATAACATCATTGCTGTTATTGTAGTCGCCCGGAAGAATGTCATCGGGATCTACCAATACGCCCCAAGTCAAAATCTTATAAACAATTCCTGAAATAAAGGCAAGAACTACAATCAACAATACAACATGCATATTGATATGTGATAGAATGCGCTTGGGGAGCGGTACAGTGTCCGGCTCTGGTTCCCGGAAAGTGTCGGAAGGCGTATCGGTGTGCTCTTCCGCATCCATATTCGTATCTGAATTCAAATCCAAATCTATAATGTCTATATCCGGGATAGAGTGAATGTGCTCTTCCTTGGGTTTGTTGTGGGAAGAATTGGTATTTTTCATGAAGTTCTCCGTTTCTGTATTTTTGATTTCTTTTATGTGACAGGACAATCCTATTTTACTATTATGAGTTTGCAAAGTCTACATTATTAACTTGATTTTAAAAGAATTTAAGAAATTATGAATAAATAGTATAGTCACTTGAATAAGGGAATTTGTGATGCTATAATGTTACAGATTTGTTAAGGCATTGGGAGAGGACAGATTACATGAAGAAATTGTTTGAGCATAGCAGGAAGACTATCATAGAGAATTATGAGGAAAACGAATATGGCTGGGACAATGCCCAAGAGGAGGCATTTGCGCTTGAAGGGGCGGACGGCGTTGAAATAGAAGCATTTGAGGGCCGCGGCATAGAAGCATTTGGCGAGTATGACGGACCGGAAGAGCAGTATGTGGAGTTGGATGAGGAAGATACAGAAGAGCAGTATACGGAAATGATGGGGGAAGAAGCAGAAGAGCAGTATGTGGGGATGATGGGGGAAGAGGAAGAAGAGCAGTATACGGAAATGATGGAGGAAGAAGCAGAAGAGCAGTATGTGGGGATGATGGGGGAAGAGGAAGAAGAGCAGTATACGGAAATGATGGAGGAAGAAGCAGAAGAGCAGTATGTGGGGATGATGGAGGCAGAGACGGAGGGCTGCAGCTGTACAGGAAGGGGAAGATTTGCCTGTGAATATGAACCAGAGGGGGAAAGCGAAAATTTTTGTGAAGAATTTTATGAGGAATGTACGGAGGATGATTTCTATGAGGCATTTGGGGAGGAATGCAGCAGCTATATAGGGAAGGAAGAGCCGGAAGGGGAATTTGGTGAGGAATATATCAAGTATGTAGAGCAGGAAGAACCGGAAGAGCAGTATGAAGAGCGGATAGAGGAAGAAGAGGCAGAGGATTATACAGAAGGGGAAGGATTTTGCAGTGATTATATAGCGGAAGAGGAAGGTGACGCATTTTACCAGGAATATCATGAGGAATGTAACAGGTATATAAGGCAGGAAGAACCGGAAGAGGAATATCAGGAGGAATATACTGAGTATATAGAGCAGGAAGAACCGGAAGAGCAGTATGCAGAGAGGATGGAGGAAGATGCTGCTTATAATGACGATATTAACCGTACTATGGGGTCAGACAGAAATACCGCAAAGAAGCTGAGACCTAAGAAAGAAAAAGGCAGCATGGAGATTCTGGATAAGGTAATGCTGGCGGTTGGCGCAGGAATTCTGGTGTTGGCCGTGGCGGCGTTGGGGGTGTTTGTGAATGCCCGGTTTCAGCGGAGTCAGGTGGCTGCATTTGCCAATGTGGGGTTGCAGCTGGAAGGAATTCAATTAATCGGAGAGCGTGGGCTGGCGGCCGTGGCTGCGGCAGAGAAAGAGAAAATGGAGCTTGCTGCCATACCTACACAAGCACCTGATGATCCGAAGAAGGATTATAATGAAGTCGACTATGCGCGGAAGGTATCTATCGAACCGGATTTTACATCGATACAGAAGGATCTTAAGATTAAGTTTATCAACAAAAATTCGGATAAACTGGTGCCCAATGTTCCCTTTTCTGTGACAGTGGTGGCACCTGACGGCAAGAGTTATATCTGGTCGGATGACGATATGGATGGTATTATCTATAAAACAGACATTGCGCCGGGAATATATCAGGTAGCTATGGAGGCGTTGACGGATTCCCGATATGCGGATTATACTGTTTCCACATCTGCCAAATCTGTGGAAGTAAAGAAAGAAATTGTGTATGAAAAAGTTGATGTGGCAAATGAGGTTAAAAAGGAGACAGAAGTCAATGCAGCAAAGGAAGATACCAAGTTAAATGAAACGGTTGTTGAATCTGCTCTTCAGGATACCGTTGCCTGGGTGGAGAGCAAGGTAATTGCCGCTACCTATAACGAGGTGGCAAAAAGCACCATACCTGATCCGATTACTTTGGTGAGAAATCATAATGTTTTGGGTGGGAATCATGTGGAATTGGTTTCTGAGCGGAAACTGTCAGGAACAATGGAAGTGTCCGCACCACTGCTTTTGAAAGCCGCCGGGCAGACAGCAGAAGAAGTATCTGCTCCGCTGCCAACGGAGGCTGCTGCACAGGCAGCGGCGGAAGTGCCCGCTCCGGTACCAACGGAGGCTGCTGCACAGGCGCCGGCGGAAGTGGCCACCCCTGTACCAACGGAAGTGCCTGCGCCGATACCAACGGAGGCGCCAACCCCAATCCCTACAGAGGCGCCAACCCCGGTACCAACGGAGGCGCCAACCCCAATCCCCACGGAGGCACCAACTCCGGTACCTACGCCGGTTGTGACGCCGCTGCCTGCGAGAGGGACGATTGCGGTAAATGAGGCAGCCATATCAGGGAGTACGGGGGGACACATGAATGTAAAAGCAGTTGCTGCCGGTTTTGCAGAGGATAGAAAGGTGGTATATTCCATTCAGACCGGCAATGCCAATGTGGCCACGGCTTCCATTGATGAGGCCGGTAATATTGACGTTTATGGCGTGGCTGTAGGAACAACGATACTTACTGTGACAGCAAACTACGAAAATGGCACTGCGGATACAGCAGCTTCTGTCAATATCAATGTGACCGTTGGCGGAATTATGGCATTGACATTGGATGCGGCTTCCCTGACAACATTTGTTCAGACATCGGCAACGATTAATGCAGCCATCACAAATATGCTGTCCCCAGACCCGGTTGTGACAGCGGAGACCTCGGACAGCAATATAGTAACGGTAAGTGTGGACAAAAGGGCTGTTACTGTGACAGGCGCTGCCGAAGGAAATGCAGTCGTTACGATTAAATATGCAGAGAACGGCATAGAGGTCAGTGCGGCCTGTACAGTGACTGTGAAGGCAAATCCCAAACAGGACACCGCCACCCCGTTGAAGGATGAGACAGGCAGACAACTGTATGTTGCGGATGGAAATACATACAGAGAAGCAGTATATGCAGATTATTACAGTGCAGATAAATTTTTTATCAAAGGTGAAACCAGATATACCGGATGGCAGACCATTGACGGCAAGATGTACTTTTTTACCGCAGACGGAAATAAAGTGACAGGCGAACAGGTGATTCAAGGCGCCAGGTATAATTTTGCCAGCGACGGTTCACTGATGACCAGTGACGGTACACTGGGAATTGATGTATCCAAATGGAACGGTACCATTGATTGGAATGCGGTGAAGAATTCCGGAATTTCCTATGTTATCATTCGCTGCGGATACAGGGGTTCTTCGCAGGGTAAACTAATAGAAGATCCGAAATTTGAGTCTAATATCAAAGGAGCATCCGCAGCCGGACTGAAGATCGGAATCTATTTCTTTTCACAGGCGGTCAATGAAATAGAAGCAGTGGAAGAAGCGTCCATGGCGTTAGAGCAGATTAAGGGATATACCATCAGCTATCCGGTATTTATCGATGTGGAGGCAAGCGGCGGCCGGGGAGACAGGATTGACAAGGACACAAGGACAGCAGTGTGCAGAGCTTTCTGCCAGACCATCCAGAAGGCAGGGTATACGGCAGGTGTTTATTCTAACAAGACATGGCTGGAAAGCAAGCTGGATGCGGCAAGTATCAATGGCTATAAAATCTGGCTGGCGCAGTATGCGGCGTCACCTACCTATTCGGGCAGGTATGATATATGGCAGTATTCGCCGACCGGCAGCATCAGCGGCATCAGTGGAAATGTGGATATGAATATCAGTTATCTTGGATATTAGGAGAGATTGACATATTTTGGGGAAAGCCGTATAATTATTGTAACAGTTCAGACAAGTTACTGAACTGTTACTGATTATTCATGACAATGGAAGACTCGCGAAGCATGGATTCTATTGTATTATACTGCAGTCGGGTTGTACTGAAAATTTAACCGGTGTGCAGTATATATTGGAGAGAAAGATTGTGTGTAAACAAAAATTTTAAAACAGGAGAAAAGAGATGAGAACTTATCTGGTAACAGGGGGCGCAGGCTTTATTGGTTCTAATTATATTCATTATATGTTCGGAAAGTACGGGGAATCTATTCGTATTATTAATGTGGATCTGCTGACTTATGCAGGAAATCTGGAGAATTTAAGAGATGTGGAACAGCGTCCCAACTATACGTTTATCAAGGCGGATATCTGCGACAAGGAAGCAATTGCAAAAATATTCGCGGAAAATGATATTGACAGGGTGGTGCATTTTGCCGCAGAAAGCCATGTGGACAGAAGCATCCTGAATCCGGAGGTATTCGTGCAGACCAATGTGCTGGGGACGGCGGTGATGCTCAACTGTGCAAAAGCGGCATGGGAGCTGCCGGACGGGAGCTTTCGTGAAGGCAAGAAGTTTCTGCATGTGTCCACGGACGAAGTATATGGTTCTCTTCCGGAAGATGAAAATGCTTTCTTCTATGAGACTACGCCTTATGATCCCCACAGTCCTTATTCGGCGAGCAAGGCAAGTTCGGACATGCTGGTAAAGTCTTATATGGATACCTATCATTTCCCTGCAAATATTACCAATTGTTCCAATAATTATGGCCCCTATCAATTTCCGGAGAAGCTGATTCCGCTGATTATCAATAACGCGCTGCAGGGCAGGAAGCTCCCTGTATACGGTGATGGGAAAAATGTCCGCGACTGGTTATATGTGGAGGATCATGCCAAGGCTATCGACATGGTACAGGAGCAGGGCAGATTGTTTGAGACTTACAATATCGGCGGACATAACGAGAAACAGAATATTGAAATCATTCACATTATTATAGAGACCCTGCAGGAGATGTTAGGAGAGGATGATCCACGTAAGGAACTGGTTACGGAGGATTTGATTTCGTATGTGGAAGACCGCAAGGGGCATGACAGACGGTATGCCATTGCGCCTGACAAGATTAAGGAAGAGATTGGATGGTATCCGGAGACCATGTTCAAGGACGGAATTCGGAAAACAATTCAGTGGTTTTTTGAACACGAGGAATGGAGAAAAAATGTAACCAGCGGTGATTACCAGAAATATTACGCTGAGATGTATGAAAAGAAGTAGAAGTAAAATTTTTAGGCAGAAAATAGAAGTAAAGGGAAGTAAACAGAAGCAGACAGAAAATAGAAGTAAAGGGAAGTAAACAGAAGCAGACAGAAAATAGAAGTAAAGGGAAGTAAACAGAAGCAGGCAGAAAATAGAAGTAAAAGGAAGTAAACAGAAAAAAGAGGTAAGAAGCAAAAGGAAGCAGACAGAAAGAGAAGTAAGAGGAAAACAGAAGTAAGATGCAAAAAATGCAAGCAGAAAATAGAAGTAAGCAGAAAATGCAGTGAGACGGAGGGAAAAATGAAGGGAATTATTTTGGCAGGGGGCTCCGGCACCAGGCTTTATCCTTTGACAAAGGCAATCTCCAAACAGATTATGCCTGTATATGATAAACCGATGATTTATTACCCACTTTCCACTTTGATGCTGGCAGGAATCAGGGAGATATTAATTATTTCCACACCCAGGGATCTGCCTGTATTCAGGGAGCTTCTGGGAGACGGGCATCAGATTGGCATGGAATTGTCCTATGCGGTACAGGAGAGTCCCAGAGGGCTGGCGGACGCTTTTATTATCGGTGCGGATTTTATCGGCCGTGACAGAGTGGCGCTGGTGCTTGGGGATAACATTTTCTATGGGCAGAGTTTTTCCAGAGTTTTGAAGACGGTGGCAGCCAGAGAAAAAGGGGCGACTATTTTCGGATATTATGTGAGAGATCCCAGAGAATATGGTGTGGTGGAGTTTGACCAGAACGGTAAGGCATTGTCCATTGAAGAGAAACCGGAGCATCCCAGGAGTAATTATGCGGTGCCGGGATTGTATTTCTATGATAATGATGTGGTGGAAATTGCAAGGAATGTGAAACCCTCTGCCAGAAATGAGATAGAGATTACCAGTGTGAATAATGAGTATCTTCAGAGGGGAACTCTCTATGTGGAAATGCTGGGGAGGGGATTTGCGTGGCTGGACACGGGGAATCATGATGCTCTGCTGGATGCATCGGATTTTGTGGCTGCGTTCCAGAAACGGCAGGGGCTCTATATTTCCTGTATTGAAGAGATTGCATATAAGAGGGGATTTATTGACAGGGAGCAGCTTTTGAAGCTGGCGGAGCCGTTGATGAAGACCAACTATGGACAATATCTGGTTGAGGTAGCAAATGGACTCTAGATTGCGCAGAATTGCAATTTTATCCTCTATGGCGGTGATTCTGCTGGTATCGGCATTGGTGCTGTATACCAATTCGGATCACAATGGATCCGGCAATCGTCCGGTCAACCCTCCGGCGGCAGCTACTGTGCCGCCATGGGAGGATGGCAGCCGGGATTCGGAGGAGAGCAGCATACCGGAGGGGCAGATAGGAAATGATTTGTCTGCGTTCTTACGCGATCATACTTTCTTTGACCAGGAAGTGAATCCTGTGCTGGAAACTGCCAGGGAAAATGGTACAAGGCTTTCTCTGGTGGTGACATCTGTGGAGAAGGATCTGCGTATTCAGGTGGTGGATATGCATGGAAATCCCGTCACAGGCGAGAGCTTTTATGTGA
This sequence comes from uncultured Acetatifactor sp., assembly GCA_910584435.1. GTDB lineage: Bacteria > Bacillota > Clostridia > Lachnospirales > Lachnospiraceae > Acetatifactor. The sequence goes on along the minus strand of CAJUAP010000021.1, from coordinate 40,994 downwards.
AACTGGACAGATTCGGGGAATATAAAGATTTAGATAAGGACGGCATCATATATATCGGAGATCTGGCGGCGGGAGAATATCATGTGGAACTGCTTCCCATAGAGGGCTACAAGGTGCCGGTCAATCCTACGCGCGTCAGGGTAAAGGACAGGGTGGAGTATGTGGCCATTGGCGATATCACGCTGTTAATTAAGACCGAGGAAGAAATTGATGCGGAGGCGGAGGACACTGCGGAAGCGGTGGAGGATGCGGATAAGACCGAGATACAGAAGCTTCAGAGGCCGTCGGCCAATACCAGGGTGGGTATTGACGTATCCAAATGGAATGGCGAGATCGATTGGGACAAGGTGAAAAATGCAGGTGTGGAATTTGCCATTATTCGTGCAGGGTATCGGGGCTCCGTGACGGGTAGCCTGGTGGAGGATCCGTTGTTTGCCGCCAATATCAGAGGGGCAACAGCCAGCGGCGTCCCAGTGGGCGTGTATTTCTTTACCCAGGCGGTGAACGAAGTGGAGGCAGTGGAGGAAGCCTCCGCAGTGCTGCAGCTGATCAGGGAGTACAATCTGGAATATCCTGTGTTCATTGATACGGAAGGGGCGGGCGGCAATGGAAGAGCGGACGGCCTGGATGTGGAGACCAGAACCCTGGTGTGCGAGGCTTTCTGCCGCACCATCGCAAATGCAGGTTATGAGGCCGGTGTGTATGCAAACCGCCATTGGTATAATAACAATCTGCATGTGGATCAGCTGGAGAAATATTATATCTGGCTTGCGGAGTACCGCAGCGCACCGTTGTATCAGGGGTACTATCATATGTGGCAGTATACTTCCAAGGGCAGCATAGATGGTATTGAGGGCAATGTGGATATGAGTATCAGTTATATGAAATGACGGTCGTTAAAATCTGCCAGACCATCCGGCTCACGCGCGGCAGACGCTGTGAGCCGGAGGCAGATTTTATCGTTCGTGAGTATAGGCAGATAAAAAGGAGCGGACGTCAATGGGACAGATTAAGGTGGAAACATGTGCAATCGAAGGATTGAAGATTATCACGCCCACAGTGCATGGGGATGACAGGGGGTATTTTTACGAATCTTATCATTATGTGGATTATAAGGAGGCAGGGATTCCGCAGGTGTTCGTACAGGATAATCAGTCTTCGGGCAGAAGAGGCGTACTTCGGGGGCTGCATTTTCAGAAACAATTCCCCCAGGACAAGCTGGTGAGGGTGATCCGGGGCGAGGTGTTCGATGTAGTGGTGGACCTCCGCAAAGGGTCGGCCACATTCGGCAAGTGGCATGGGGAGATTCTCTCGGAAGAGAATAAGAAGCAGTTCTTTGTGCCAAAGTATTTTGCACATGGATTCCTGGTATTGTCTGATTATGCGGAATTTTGTTATAAGTGCACGGATTTCTATCATCCCGGCGATGAAGGCGGGATTGTGTATAATGATCCTGCCATTGGAATTGAATGGCCCATTCCGGCAGATATGGAATTGATTATGATTGAACGGGATTTAAAATGGGACGGGCTGGCAGCCTTTCAGGATAATGGGCAGGAGTGAAAGGCTTCTTTGTTCCGGATTTTCTGGTGACGGTTGGGGCAGGAATGTCATGAGGTAGAAAAGAAATGAAAATCAGCAAGAAAGTTGGAATTGCTCTGTTTTCGCTGGCAGGGCTTTTGATGGCGGTTCTTATTATCGCACATCAGAATCTTGGGCCGGGCGCTGACCCACAGGAAGAATTGATTAAGAAGGTTTTGTCCTGTGGGATGATTCTGGCTTCCTGCATTATATTTGCAAAAGGGTATGATAAGTTCACTACACTTCCGATAGAGTTATATCAGAGCAGGTTTCTCATCTGGAAACTGGCCAAAAATGATTTTAAGAAGCGGTATGCAGGTTCTTATATGGGCGCGATATGGGCGATGATCCAGCCTGTGGTGACAGTGGCCATGTATTATATTGTCTTTGACAAGATTATGGGAAATACAGGACGGGGGGCGGAGGATGTGCCCTTTGTATTGTTTCTGACCGCAGGTCTGGTGCCGTGGTTTTATTTTAGTGAAGCATTGAATCACGGAACGAATGCCATGCTGGAATACAATTATCTGGTGAAAAAGGTGGTATTTAAAATCAGCATTCTGCCCATTATTAAGATTATTGCGGCTACTTTTATCCATATGTTTTTTGTAGCGGTGCTGTTGGCAGTGGCAGCACTTTACGGTTATTATCCGACAATTTACACAATTCAGATTGTATATTACAGTTTCTGCCTGTTTGTCTTCGTGCTGGCGCTTTGCTATACCACCTGCTCTATTGTGGTTTTTTTCAAGGATCTGTCCCAGATTATAAGTATTGCGCTTCAGATTGGAATGTGGGCGACGCCTATTTTATGGGATATTGATTCCCTTCATGTTGACTGGCTTGTATTTCTGAAGCTGAATCCATTGGTTTATATTGTGGAGGGATACAGGAGCGCTGTTTATGGGGGGACATGGTTTTTCCAGGATTTTTTCTCCACAATGTATTTCTGGATTGTGACGGTGGTGCTGTTTGGTATTGGTGCGGCTGTGTTTAAACGGTTGAAGGTGCATTTTGCAGATGTTTTGTGAGGGCAGCGGCGCAGACTGATTTGATAGGGGAGCATATGGAAGAAAAGCGGGCAGCGATTTGCGTGAAGGATCTTAGTAAAGTTTACAAATTATATCATAAGCCCAAGGACCGCATCAAGGAAGCCTTTGGACTTGATAAAAAGCAGACATATAAATTGCACTATGCTTTGAACGGGATTAATCTGGAGATTTATAAGGGTGAGACGGTGGGGATTATTGGTACCAATGGTTCCGGGAAGTCCACATTATTGAAGATCATCACAGGGGTATTGCATCCCACTGAGGGCGAGGTGAAGGTGGCGGGGCGTATCTCTGCACTGTTAGAGCTGGGTGCCGGCTTTAACATGGAATATAACGGTATCGAGAATGTGTACCTGAACGGAACCATGATGGGGTTTTCCGAGCGTGAGATAGACGGAAAACTGCCGGAAATCATGGAGTTTGCCGATATTGGCGATTATGTGAACCAACCGGTTAAGATGTATTCCAGCGGCATGTTCGTCCGGCTTGCATTTGCAGTGGCAATCAATATAGAACCGGAAATATTAATTGTAGATGAAGCGCTTTCTGTGGGGGATGTGTTCTTCCAGGCAAAATGTTATCATAAATTTGAAGAATTTAAGCAGATGGGTAAGACCATAGTATTTGTCAGTCATGACCTGAGCAGTATCAGCAAATATTGCGACAGGGTATTTCTGCTGAATAAGGGTGTCCTGCTGGGAGAAGGAACCCCGAAGGAAATGATTGACGCGTATAAGCGTGTGCTGGTGGGACAGTATGTGTTTCCTGAGTGTCAGGAGCCGCGGCAGATTGCGGGGACAGGGACAGAGAACGGCCGGATGCCTGTGTCAGGAGTGAATCCCGGCGCGTTGGAATATGGAAATAATCAGGCGGAAATCATGGAATATTATATCACCGATGATCGGGACGTGAGAACAACAGCGGTGCTCAAAGGCAGTTATTTTACACTGCATATGCGTGTAAAATTCCATGAGCATATTCCCGGTCCTATTTTTGCTTTTTCTTTTAAGAATGCCATTGGAACGGAGATTACCGGCACCAACAGTATGATTGAAAAGTCTTTTTTAGAGAGCGGGGAACCGGGGCAGGTGAAAGATATTACCTTTACCCAGAAGATGAGTCTCCAGGGAGGGGAATATCTGCTGTCAATGGGGGTGACAGGATACCGGGGAGATGAATTTGAGGTATATCACAGGCTGTATGATGCCCTGGCGGTTACGGTGGTTTCGGATAAGGACACAGTGGGGTATTATGATATGGAGTCCGTGGTGCATGTCAGTGATGCGACAGTGGAAGGTGAAGTCTGCTGTGATGGAAGGTGAATCCTGCTTGGATGAAGACAGGAAGCATGTGGCTGAAGATAAGCAGACAGACAACAGGCATTGTAATGGCAGAAGATGAGTAAGAGTATGGGATGTGGAAGGGATTGCTGCAGCTGATCCATAGGGGTAGAGTTATGTAGGATAGATGCTGTGATGAATTGACGGGATAAAAGTGAAAAAGTAAGGGGCAGGTTTGCCACGGAGGTAAGAGCAGGGTGGTAGAAGAAATCGGAAAAGTTAAGTTAGATTACAGTGTATATGCAGGAAAAGATTTATATAGTGATGGCGATGTGGAAGATGAATTGCTGGATATAGTTAAGAACAAAACGCCTGCGGAATACGCTAAGGTAATCGAGCAGCGGAAAAGCTGGCCCATACTGTACCATCTGTCACCTTTGCGTGAAAATATCATTGACTGGCTTCCGAAGGAAGCCATGATTCCGAAGGAAGCCATGATTCCGAAGGAAGCCATGATTCCGAAGGAAGCCATAAACGTACAGAAGAACATGAATTCCAGACCGGACGCGAAGCCCGCTTTGGATATGAATACATCAATAATGAATGATGCATTAGTCATGAATGATGCATCGGATATGGGTACTGCGGCGGATGCAGCGTCTGCATTGTCCGCGGATTCTACTGCAGACAGGAATTCATTCACAGGAACGGATGCGGCGGTGAATTCTGAAACAGAGGAGGTGAACTCTGTGGGCAGTAGGGGTTCTGTTTCCTGTGCCGGGGCTGTAGATGCGGCGGAAACGAAAGCAGGTGTAAAGGTACTGGAGGTAGGAAGCGGGTGTGGCGCCATCACAGGGGCACTTGTGAGAAAGGCAGGTTCGGTGACTTGTGTGGAACTCTCCAAAAAGCGCAGCCTAATCAACGCCTACCGGCACAAGGATTACGATAACCTGACGATTCATGTGGGAAATTTCAGGGATGTGGAGCCGAATCTTCCAAGGGATTTTGATTTAATTTGTCTGATTGGTGTCTATGAATATGCGCAGAGCTATATGGGAGGAGATACGCCCTATGAAGATTTTCTGAAAATATTGTTGTCACATCTGGCTCCGGAGGGCCGTTTGGTCATTGCCATAGAGAATCAATACGGCTTAAAGTATTTTGCCGGCTGCAAGGAAGATCATCTTGGGACTTATTTTTCGGGAATTGAAAATTATGAGGCGGGGAAAGGGGCAAGGACTTTCAGCAGAGCAGGGCTGGAACGGATTTTTCAAAGCTGTGGGGTGGATGAATGGCATTTCTATTATCCCTATCCGGATTATAAATTCATGACTACCTTATACAGCGATGAATTTATGCCGAAAAAGGGAGAGCTGTCTAATAATCTGCGGAATTTTGACAGGGACAGGATGCTGTTGTTTGATGAGAAAGCGGCATTTGACGGTATTCTGAAGGATGGATTGTTTCCTGTGTTTGCCAATTCTTATCTGGTGGTGCTTGGTAAGGAATTTGAAACAAAATATGTCAAGTATTCCAATGACCGGGCGCCGGAATACGCCATCCGCACAGAGATTTCCAGCCGGATATGGCATCGCCGGCAGCTGGTGAGCGTCAGAAAGTGTCCCCAGACCCCGGAGGCTGTGGACCATATCAAAGGAATGGCTGCGGCATATGAGAGCCTGACAGAAAAATACAGAGGGGGCAGTCTGGAAATCAATCGGTGTGTATTGGCTGATGAGGGCGGATTGACCTGTGCGGAATTTGAATTTGTACCGGGGATACCGTTGTCTGAACTTATGGATGCATGTCTGGAAAGGAATGATCTGGAAGGATTTTATGGGTATTTCCGGCAGTATTTGGAGCGTGTGGGCTATCATAGCGAATATCCGGCGGCAGATTTTGATCCCATTTTCTCCAATATTCTGGTAGAGCAGGGGGATATTTCTACTGAGGGAGAGGATGGAGCGTCTGGGGATAAGTGGACTTTGATTGATTATGAGTGGACTTTCGGCAGAGCTATTGACATAAAGGAATTGGCCTTCCGGGCTGTATATTGTTACCTGCTGGAGGATGCAAAGAGAAGTAAATTAGACCTTGAGCGGATATTGAAAGAATTGTCCATCACGGAAGAAACGGCAGAATATTATCGGGAACAGGAGAGAGAGTTTCAGCGGTTTGTCACAGGGGAGCGGCTTGCAATGCCGCAGATACGGGATGTGATTGGCTATCGGGCCATGGTTCCCCAGAAATGGATTGACAGATATCAGGATTCGGAATTGGTAAACCGTGTGCAGATTTATGAGGATAAGGGAAAGGGCTTTAGCGAAGAAGAATCTTATTTTGTGGAGGAAGCATACCAGGGGGACAATTTTATCGATTTGAAGCTTCAGGTGGGGAGCGATGTGAATATGCTGCGTATTGACCCAAGTCTGTATCCCTGTGTGGTAAAGTTAAAGGAAATGACTTATAACGGTGAGAGGATGCTTTTGGATAAAAAGAAAATGCTCACTGCCAATGGACGTATCATAAAGCCGTCAAAGGAGAATGCCGGGGCGTATTATCCTACCCTTGTCTTTGCCACGGAGGATCCTAATATTCATATCGCTCTGGGAGAGCTGGCACACTTGCCCCGGAATTCGCTGCGTGTGCGGATGGAAATTGTGCGGCTGCCCCTTTCCATGGCGCAGGATTTGGCTGAGGTCAGGGGAATGAGGTGGTTTGGGAATTGAGCCTTAAGAATGTGGTGAAGCGGCTGCTTGCAGAAAAGGAAAACAGGCGCTATGAAAAGCTTCTTCGGAATAGAAAGGGTTCCTACCAGGATTGGATCACGGCTTTGGAGCGGAAACAGGGGGAGCATGGGGAATCCTGTGAAGCGCGACAGAGCGGAAAAGCGCAAAGCAGTAAGGAACAGAGCGGAAAAGCGCAAAGCAGTAAGGAACAGAGCGGAAAAGCGCAAAGCAGTAAGGAACAGGGCGGAAAAGCGCAAAGCAGTAAGGAACAGAGGGGAAAGGCGCAAGACGGTAAGGTACAGGAGGGGCAGACGGCAGACGGGGAAGCAGGTCAGAGCGGACTTGCCGGACGCAGTGAGACAATGGAGGATAGCTGTCAATATGTGGTGATTCGTGCCGGTGAGGGAAGGTTTGCATCAGGGTTTTGCGAGGTTGTTCAGAGCTATTTTGCAGCGCATCCGGAGGTATCTATTTTATATGGGGATGAGGATGCGGGCAGTGGGGGGCAGGGTGAATCCGGTATTGCAGCATCGGAGAGGTACGCACCCTGGTTTAAGCCGGATTGGTCTCCGGACTTGTTGGAGAGTTTCTTCTATTTTGGCAGTGTGGTAGTTCTTCGGGCGGAATTATTTCGCAGAGCAGTGGGGATACAGGGGCAGGAAGCCGATCCTGACAGGCAGAAGGCAGCAGGACAGCAGGAAGCCGATCCTGACAGGCAGAAGGCAGCAGGGCGGCAGGAAGCCGGACAGTCTGCAGCTTTTGCCCGGAGGGACAGGAATGCAGAACGGGGAATGGCCTTTTATGTGGTGACAGATTTTTCTGCCTATGAAATGTGGATACATGGATTGGTGGAGCTGGCAGGAGGGTATGAGCCGGGAAGCCGTGTGGTAGGGCATGCTGCAATTCCCTGGTTTACTGCGGACAGTCCTGAGAGCAGGAACCGGTATCTGGAAACATCGCCATTTTTGAGAAAACGCCAGGCTTTATTGCTGCAAAAGTTCAGGCAGAGCAGCAGCCCTGGGAATCCTGCTTTGCTGGAAAATGTTTCTGTGAAAAATGTTCCTGTGGTTTCTGTTATGGAAAATGTTCTTGTAGAAAATGCTCCTGTGGTCTCTATAGTGATATTATCTAAGGATCATCCGGAGATTCTCAGAGAATGTTTCAAAGGATGCATGATTGGGGCAGGAGAGCAGACAGGGGCAGGACTTTCCTGGGAAGTAATTCTGGTGGACAACGGCAGCAGCGAGGAGAACCGCAGACAGGCGGAAGCATTGGCACAGGAATTTACATCGGCCGGAGGCAGGATGACGTATCTGTACCGGCCCCAGCCGTTTCACTTTTCCAGGCTGTGTAACCTGGGGGCGGCACAGGCCGGGGGAAAGCTGCTGCTTTTTTTGAATGACGATGTGATGCTGTGTGAGCCGGGATGTATAGAAATATTGGCGGCGTTGGCAGAGAGACCGCAGACAGGGGCAGTGGGGATGAAATTGTATTATCCCGATTCGGTGCGGATACAGCATGCGGGAATTACAAATCTGCCCATGGGGCCTGTGCACAAGCTTCAGTTTCTTGAAGATAATAAGAATTACTATTATGGCGCAAACAGAGGAAGGCATAATGTGCTGGCTGTGACAGCGGCATGTCTTATGGTGGAGAAGAAGAAATATCTGGAGGCCGGCGGATTTGTGGAAGAGCTGCCGGTTGCATTTAATGATGTGGACTTTTGTTTTCGGCTGTATGAATTGGGTTATCAGAATGTATGTGTGAATGATATGTATGGATATCATTGCGAATCCCTGAGCAGGGGGGGTGACGAAACACCGGAAAAGCTGGCGAGATTGCTTCGGGAGAGAGACAGGCTTTACGAAATGCATCCGTTATTGGAGGGGACAGACCCCTATTATTCCCTGCATTTGAACCGTGAAGGATTGGATGTGTCCATTCGCCCTGCGTATCTTACTGCAGGAAATACGGTACAGAGGGTGAGGGGGCGGCTTGCGGCAGTTTCTGTGGAAGGAATCCGAATAGATGCCTGTCTGATGGTACGGGTGGAGGACTGCCGGAACAGGAAGGCCGTGGGTTATGGCGTGGTTCTGGGGGATAATAATGCATGCTATGAAAAAATGCTTCTGATGGAGCAGATATCTGACGGCAACGGGGGTACGGAGGAAGGGAAGAAAACTGCCAAAGTATATGCCGTAAAACTTGCAGGGCAGTATCGTCCTGACCTGGAAGAGAATATGCCGGATCAGGAGAAGGTGGGATTATGCGGATTTATGGTGGAATTAGAGAAAGGGACGGTTCCGGAGGGAAGATACCGGCTCGGTATGGAAGCCAGAAACCGGGTCACAGGACTTAGGATAGTAAATTGGAGCAATCGTATGGTGGAATTGTGAGTATCATTTCAGAAAGGCATTTCCTATGGATGAAAAAGAGACAGATTATAGAGAAGCTTATGAGCAGGAACATTTAAAATGTGCGGATTTGGCAGGACGTGTGGCGGATTTGGAAGCAAAAAATGAGGAGCTGGCCTGGAAATTAAACCGCATTAAGAAGAACCCTCTCTGGAAGGTTAGTAAGCCTGCCAGAAGCCTTGTACATTGGGCCATAAGGCAGAAGGACAGGATTGGAAACTGCGGCGGACCCAAAGGGGTGGTGCAGAAGCTGGATTATAAAAGGAGGGAACGGGAGGCTATGAAGCAATTCGGCACACAGAGCTTCCCCACACCGGAGCAGACAGAGGCAGAGAGAAACACTGTATTTCCAAGGATGGTAAAGATCAGCATTTTAGTGCCTCTGTGGAACAATGGGATGCAGTTTCAAAAGGAAATGCTGGATTCCGTGATGAACCAGACCTATTCTAACTGGGAGTTATGTCTGGCGGATGGCTCCGATGAAGCACATGGCTATATAGGTGATATCTGCAGGGAATATGCCGCAAGATCCGATGGCAGGATTGTATACCGGCACCTGGAGAAGAACGGCGGAATTGCAGACAATACCAATGCCTGTCTGAAGATGGCTTCCGGTGAATATATCGGTCTCTTGGATCAGGACGATATCCTTCATCCCAGTGTACTGTATGAATATGTGAAGGCAATCAACGAGAACGATGCGGATTATCTGTATTGTGATGAGACCACGTTTAAAGGCAGCGATATCAATCATATGCTCACCATGCATTTTAAGCCGGATTATGCGCCGGACAATCTGCGTGCAAACAATTACATTTGTCATTTCAGCGTGTTTCACAGAAGACTTCTGGATGGCGATGAATTGTTCCGGTCAAAATTCGACGGGAGCCAGGATCATGATATGATTCTGCGTTTGACGGACAACGCGAAGAATATTGTCCATGTGCCACGGCTGATGTATTATTGGAGGAGTCATTCCGGCAGTACTGCATCCGGTATTGAGGCCAAGCCCTATGCCATTGAGGCAGCAAAAGGAGCGGTGGCGGAGCATTTGAAGAAACATGGGTTTGCGCATTTTAAGATTGAGAGCACCAGGGCCTTCGAGACAATTTTCCGAATCCGCTATCAGATTATGGGGACACCGAAGATTTCCATTATTATAGCAAATAAGGATCACGCGGAGGATCTGCAGCGCTGTATCATTTCCATTGTGGAAAAGTCCACCTATGATAATTATGAGATTATCATTGTGGAAAATAACAGCACTACAGAGGAAATCAGAACGTATTATAACAGTCTGCTGGGATATGATTATCGTAAGGCTATGCCGGAAGGGGCAGTAGAAGGCAATCGTATTGAAGGGATGGAAGAGAAAACAATCCAGACATCAGCCCAGGGAAAATTTTACCGCAGTGAGGACGGCAGAATAGGGATTGCGGTTTACGAAGGTGATTTTAATTATTCTGCTGTGAATAATCTGGGGGCGGTCCATGCTTCCGGTGAATATCTGCTGCTGTTAAATAATGATACAGAAGTAATTACAGTCAATTGGATGGAGGAACTTCTGATGTATGCCCAGCGGGAAGACGTGGGGGCAGTGGGGGCGAAGCTTTTCTACGGAGATAAAACCATACAGCATGCAGGGGTAGTCATCGGATTGGGGGCCCATGGAACCGCAGGCCATACCCATTACAAGCAGCCCCGCCAGAACCTTGGGTATATGGGGCGGCTGTGTTATGCGCAGGATGTGACGGCGGTGACAGGGGCATGTCTGATGGTGAAAAAGAGTCTTTATCAGGAAGTCGGCGGATTGGATGAGGATTTTGCCGTTTCGCTCAATGATGTGGATCTGTGCCTGAAGCTTCGGGAGAAAGGGCTGCTCAATGTATTTACGCCGTTTGCGGAGCTGTTTCACTATGAGTCCGTTTCCAGAGGATTGGATGATACCGGGGAAAAAGCGGAGCGCTATGACCGTGAATCTGAGAGATTCCGCAGGAAGTGGAAGAAGGAGCTGGAAAAGGGGGACCCGTATTATAATCCGAATTTCTCCTTGAGCAGAAGCGATTTTTCACTGAAGGTAAAACAGTAAACGCAGGCTGTCATTCTATGTTGCTTTCATACTCTGCACAGTCAATTATCATTCGCTTACATTCAGTGCAGTAGCTGCTGCTCACATGATTTGGTGATGTGAGCGGCTGGCCCAGCCGGAAGGCGTATTGTTCTTTATCGTCTGGAAGCAGACTTATCTTATGTTTCCTGGTACTCCAAAGGGCTAATCCGCAATTCAAATACCCTTGCAGCATTTCTGTGTCACAAAAGGGACATTTCATTTCGTTTTCTCCTTAAATTTAAGTTTTTATCAGCTGGCTGTTCTGGCGTTCCCCGATTTTCAAGGCTTTGCGGTATGGCCAGACTCTGAGAACGCCGGTTGGCTTTATGCTGTACTCAAGCTTAAATCAGCAATTGGAATCTTGTGGTAATGGCTGCTTAGACAAATGCTGTCTCAATCAACTTTTGATGTTATGAATACAAATTTAATATTTTTTTATAGTTTCGATACATGAGATAAATACCCAGTGTACAGTCGAAACATACCATAATAATACCAAGAAAAGGTAAAATTACAAATCCTATGCCTGAAATTATAAATGCAATGGCATACCTTTTGTATAAGACCGCCATTTTATTATTATATTCCGTTACATTCTTGACTTTCGATTTTAATGTTGTATCTCCGCTCCAAAAATTGATTGGTTCTTTACTGTCTTTATTGTAAACAGAAATAATTAAAAATGGAACAGCACACATCAGACAAGATACAAGTCCAATAATCCTTCCAGCCATACGGATACCTCCACCAATTTCTAATTTGTACTTCTAACAGAATACCATAATCGTTCTCATATTTCTATCATATTTTCATTAAATTTCTTCCTGCCACCACTTAGTTTATGCCAATCGTGACTGTCTGCGGCGGATAGTAACGATGATTTCGTTTACGCCCATGGCCATATAAGGTATCTGCAGGAAGAGGTAGGGCAGTACATACCGGGTTTTGGCCTCCCAGAGGAGAGAGAACAGGAAGCCGCCGAATACGGCAATCAGCAGCAGGTATTGTTCTATGCGGACATATTCTTTCCTGTGCAGGATAAGCAGGAAAAGGATACTGCCATATAGAAGGAGCTGGAATATCTTCATGCCGGCTTCCACTGCCTCAGTCAGCTTCCCATAGCTGTAGATTTCTTTTGCCAATGGCCATTGGGAGCCGGTGATATGGTTGTTGGCAGCCAGACTTTGATACATTGGCGCGTTCCACTGTGAATTCATTTTCCGCACAAAGAAATCTACCATATAATCCGGATCATTTTGATAGATGCCAAAGTACATTTTTAAATCTTCACAGCCTTTTTCCGTTGCCAGTGCTGTATTGTCGTCAAATGCGTCAAAGGTGTTATATTCATATTGATTATGCCAGCCTGCCCTCTGATAATCGTCGTTCAGTCCCATGGTGATATAGAGAATCGGAGGGATGGCAGAAGCGTCTTTGTCTCTTACATCATAATAGAATCCCCATAGGGCAAACTGTAATACTGCGCACCCGGCGAAGAGTGCAAGGATCATCATCAGATTCCGGCGAGTGTGATGAAACAGCATTTTGATCAGCATTACAATTGTCAATGCAATCACAAAGATAAGGCAGTTCTGCCGGAGCTGAACTCCCAGTCCAATGGAGACGCCGAACAGTATCAGGCGTGGGAAGGAGAACCGTTTCAGACAGGACAGATACATCCATGTGCCGAACAGACATAAAATGGCAGAGATCAGATCCCCGTACACAAAGGGAATATAGGCATACATGGGAAAGCAGCAGAGGATAAACAGTAAATAGTAAACTTCGGCTTGGACGTTGTTATCTGAGAGGTATCTGACGATTTGACAGCCTGATAGTACCATCAGAGGAATGCAGACGGCAGCCAGGCATTGGAAGGGAAGGTAATTCATATCGCCGAACAGGATAAAGATGCCCCGCAGCAAGGTGATCATACCAAGCTGCTGCGGATATCTGGCGATGTAGCCGCCTCGTTCCAGCGCGGTGTAATCTCCGTGGTTGAAGGCGCTGGCGTATTGGCACAGGTACATTTGGTCAGCCTGTGGACTTGTCTTACTTCCAAAGAGCCAATAAAATCCCATTACGGCGGATAACAGGCAGGAGCAGCCGAGCAGGAGATTTCTTGAGCGCAGGGTTTTCAGTCTGCCGGAAAGTCTGCCGATGAAGTATAGGAAAAACAGAGACAAGCAAATCGTAAATACATTAAGCAGGATGGAGTCGCTTTTAAAATAAATAAACTCATCCATATCTGCTCTGTTTTCCCCGGTAATGCTAAGGCAGTAATAAAAAAGCAAAAAAAACACAGGGATGCATATGGTATTAAAAATGCGGCAGAATGTCTTTTCCTGGAAAAAGCTCTTCATGTGTACCTTATTCCTCACTTCCCGTCATGCCGCCCAAAGAGGTGGCTATACAATGTGATAAACATTATAATAGCATGCACAAAAAATGTCAATTGCTCTGCCTCACCTGGTCTCGTCCATATACAGCTGCACCCTGTTCTGTATAACAGCAGTGACTTCTTCTATGCTCTTCGTTCCGTCAAAATAGTATTCCGCTTCCTCAGCAATGATGTCCAGCAGCGGTGCCGTCCGGATGGGCAGGGGTCTGGCATCCTCCAGCATTGCCCTGAATTCCTCCACCCTTTCGTCCGATATGTTTTCAATGTCCCTTGGATATTTTCTTATGGTCTTTCCCGAAACGTCAATCACTTCATAGCCGGGCAGTGTTTTTACGCTTCCCTTCTGCGAAACCTCGGAAAAAAAAGCTATTGCTGCCTTGATGCATTCCTCAAAGGCTCCTTTGTGCACCGGCGTTCCATAACCTGAGGAATCCGGCCTCTGAAATGCCAGCTGCGCCTCTTCACCCAGGAGGAAACTGATAAATTCCCACGCACCCTCCGTATGGGCGGAATTAGCGTTGACAGCCATTATCCTGTCGGCGGTATATACCATTACCGAATGGAAGCCATCGTCAAACGGCACGCCAGCCGCCTCCATCCCCTCCGCCGCCCTGTCTGCGGCAGTGTCAATCCCCTCAATCCCATATGCCCTGGGTTCTATGATTTCCGGCTTCTCCGCCAGACCATTATTTCCGTAGCGTTTTGCCGTTTCCAGTATTCTGGCAAAGGAGGCTCCCGTAAAACTGCATCTTCCGGTTTCCCAGTCCAGCGTCCCCCAGAAATCCCCGGAGCCTTCCAGCAGCCAGCGGAGGACCTCCCCTGAATCGTACCCGGCGGACAGTACAGCATCCTCCGTCCGGGCCAGCAGGGCATCCGCCAGTGCGTTCCCGTCAGGCACACTGTCCCCGTCCAGCACGCCCTTTCGTATCCGCCAGCCTCTTACATTTGCATCCAGACATACGCCGTAGATACCTTCTCCCTCTCGCCAGCAGTCAAATGCATCCGGGAAGTAGTCCTCATCCCTGATTACGGAAGCCTCTATGTAAGGAGCCAGATCCGCCAGGACACCTTTCCGTATTGCGCCCCAGGCGTAATCGCCCAGCACGTTCCCGTACAGCAGATCCGGCCCTCCGCCCGCCGTCATCTCAATGCTGGTCTGCCTGGCGAAGTCCTCCCTCTCCGCCCCCCTCCGGGCACTCGTCCAGAACCACCATATATCTGCTGTTCTGCTGGTTGAACCGCTCCATCTGGTTCTTCAGCCAGGATTTCGTCCCCCCAAAGTCGCCCATTCCGGTTATATTCCAGCACCTCATGGTCAGCACATCCCTTTGGGTAGCCTCTGTCTTCGCCTGCAGCACCTCGGATACAAATGTCTTCTCCCAGCTTTCCTGGTCGCGCTTGTATCGCAGAAGTTCCACACTGCCATCTTCCAGCATACGGAAACTCTCGATAGAATCCCATTGTACATCCTCCAGCAGCCGGTAGGATGTGCCCACAAATGACAGTTTCCGTTCTTCACGGCCGTTCTCAAGGTTGATCTCCGATACGCCGCTGGCATCCAGGTACAACATCCCTTCTTCTCCTGCCGCCACATGCGCGGATGAATCGTCCAACCTGACCGTGCCCACCCTGGATATTTCCCCCGTATCAGGGTCCATCTCCGACAGTACATAAGGGTCGCTGCTGTCCTTTTCCGAATAGGTGAGCAGGATTCTGCCGTCCGCAAGCTGGCACAGCTCCTCGATTCTGTTTGTGCCTATGGCCTCCAATGGTACACGGTACAGCTCCTTCCCTTCCGCGTCCATCTTGACCAGGCTTTCGCCGATATTATTACACCGGTAGAATCCCCCCTCCTCATCTATAAACCACCGGGCAAAGGAATAGTCCTCCGGCATTCCTTCCAGCAGCAGCTCCCGGCGGCCGTCCTCCCGGTACAGATAGATGTCCGCCAGTCCGTCCTTGCGGACCGCCCAGATCATGGCACGCTCTCCTTGGAAAAACTGCAGCCCCACCATACTGCCCATGATTCCTTCCATGCTGAACACTTCTTTTGATTCGGAGCGGATGTCCCGGTATTCCGTAACCGCCTCCTGCGAAACCCCTGTGTCTGTCCTGTCCGTATCCTTTCTGCTCTCCCCGTTCTCAATGCCGCAGCACGACAAAAAGGCGCAGCACAGCAGCGCCAATATACAATATATTTTTTTCATTCATACAACCCTCCTTCATTCTCAAATACCAACTCTGTTTTATTTCATTTCCATTCAAAAGAGGCCAATTGCTCTATTATCTGCAATGCCGCCGGGAAACAGGCAGCGATACCTATATGGCGGGTCCGCGGCACGCAAATTATGCGGCTCGATATCACACCTCTCTTCTTTTGTGTCTTCTATGCCGCATATATCACATTTGTAATATAACCGTCCGCGGCCTGCACGTTACCTGCCAAAACACTAGCTCCCAATATAAGAGTCAGCACCATCGTTGAAACAGTTTTCAGTACTTTCATTTTCATAGATTTTCCCCTTTTTGAATAGTATTTGGACTTCAATTCGCTGCAGCTCCTTTATCCATGTAATTATTATAATACAATTGTGTAGTTTTTACAAGCAGTATCCGCCTGGCGATAGCGTAACTTTATCTGGGAAATTTTCAGGAAAAAATAGAAAGGAACACCAGTTTTTATGGTATCCTGTATTTGCAAAAACAAAAACCAAAGAAAGAAGTGTCCCTTATGGAAAATAGTATACAGTATTTTGTGGAAAATGGAATCTCCGATTTGAAAAAATCAAAATAAATTTTATAAAAGCCCCGTTCCTGTTTGATGAATGCATGGAAGCGATTAAAAAGGTGTTCCTAAAAAACGCATGCATGTTCCTTTCAGAACTGCTTGACGAGGCAAATACTTTACTGGAAGAAAGCCTGAAAAGACGGATGTCATGGCAGATAAAAGACCGCTGCACCAAAAGGATCCTGACTCCCCTTGGGACAGTGGGTTTTACCCATACCAGATTCAAGAATAAGGAAACAGAAGAAACAGCATACCTGCTGGACAGGGCTGTGGGATGGGAAGCAGCAAGGAAGGTCATGTGAGCCATGTCCTGCCATCCCGGATGAGTTCCCGGCCGATGGGATGGAGCCGTGAGGGTACGGACAAGCTCTCCCGTCTGAGAATATACTGGATAAACGGAGGTGGTATGTTGGAGCTGGTGAGAAATGGAAAGAGAGCAGTACCTGAAGAAACGGCGGTAGAAGAGAACTTTCTGAGTGCGTCGGAACTTCTGTCATGGGAAAAAAAGCACAGCCAGGCCAATGGGAAATACATAGAGGCATTGAGGGCAAGAATAAGCCGGCAGACATCCGTAAAGGTATATTTTAATGCAGCAATTGTTGGAGTGTGTTGAAATAATGTCTGACAAAAAAGGGGGAAGTCTGCCTTTTAGTATACCCAGGTAAAGTTACGCTATCCCGCCTGGCCGAACCCATACAAAATGCGCATGAAGGTGCCTTGCGATGGCGGGTGAACAGTAACATGAACTGTTACGTTTTTGCAACGAATCCCTTGAAAGTATGGAAACAACATGCTATATTTACAGTAACCTTTTGCGTTTTATGCATTTGGTGACAGTGCTGCGGCATCGAGAAGGGCGGCATGAATTGGAAGCAGGAGGATGCAGATGGGGACAGTGATGAAGAGAAGAGGCGGCGGAGGCAGTCCGCAAAGCAGGAAACTGCCCTGGAAACTGGCAGTTATAGTATTGCTTTCATTTTTTACCATAGTGTTCTACGGAAACCGGAAGGTGGGATATCATGTGGACGAAATCTATTCCTATGGTCTGGCGAACAGTGAATATCTTCCTTTTATGCATTTTGGGGAAATTGAATATGGAGTAAAGGACTGGATGCTGGAGTATGGCGCTGGGGAATCCCTGGGCGATCTGGTACGCAATCTGGTCAAGGACTTTCAGATTTTAAAAGATTGTGATTTTCAGCTCAGGGACAGTATTATCTATCAGGATTATGTGACTGCACAGGCAAACAGTTCGGACACCAGGACAACGACATGGGTCTCAGGTCAGGCATATCAGGACTATATTGCAGTCAGTGAGAGCAATACTTTTAATTATGCGTCTGTTTATTATAATCAGAGAGGCGATGTGCATCCGCCGCTGTATTACATTATCCTGCACACCATTTGTTCATTGTTTCAGGGGATTTTCTCAAAATGGTTTGCTTTGTCCATTAATATTGCAGCGCTGCTTCTTACGATTATTGTGCTTTATAAGATGGTGAAGGATTATTTTGGGGGAGAGACGGCGGCACTGGCTGCAGCGGGGGGATATGGACTGTCCTGTGGCTTCATGAATACGGCAGTCTGGCTGCGGATGTATGCGTTGCTGACCCTGATGGTGGTTATTGCCTGTTATGTACATTTGAAGATAGCCCATGAGAATTTTCAATGCAGGGGGAAGAACCGGCGGTATTTGATTCTGGTGGTTTTAGGCGGATTCCTGACACATTATTATTTTGTCCTGTATGCCATAGGGACTGCCATGGTTTTTACCATATGGATGCTGGTGAGGAAACAGTGGAGGGAAACAATAAGATATCTTCTGACACTGGCAGGTTCTGCCGCTGCAGGATTGTGTATCTGGCCGTATGCCATCCGGCATGTGTTCAAAGGATACCAGGGAACACAGGCTTTGGATGTGATACGGGAGGGTGAGTTCTATTATATTAAGGTAAAGCTGATGTTTCAACAGATCATGGCACAGGTTTATGGCGGGAAATGGTGGATTCTTGTATTATGTCTGTGCGGGGCAGTGGGCATTGTAATATGGAAGATGGTAAGAACAAGGAGCAGTCTGCTGTTCAGTGGAGACAAAATGCTCCTTGGAAAAGGGATGCTGATCACGGTTCCGATTGTTCTGTATGTAGTAGTAGTAGCACAGATTATTCCTATGTTGGTAGAAAGGTATGTTATGTGTACCTTTCCATTCTGGATTTTGTATGTGGTGGCGTCCATTGCTTTTGTGCTGCGGGAATTGAGGGTGGATGAAAGGATTACAATCAAATGGGAGAACAGGGTGCTTTTGCTGACAGGTGTGCTGTTGTTTATTTTGAATAACGGTTATATGAGGGAACCGGGTGGTTTGTATCATGGTGAGCAGGCGTTGGTAAAGGTGCCTGAGAATACGGATTGTGTCTTCGTATTATCGGATGGCGATTGGAACCAAAGCGCCATTGACAGTACTATTCTGGCACAATGCAGGAAAGTGGGAGTGGTATACCTCTCCGAGTTAGGTATTCTGGCAGAAGACTACGAATATCAGAGGGGAGACTATGTCATGATTGCAATTCAAAAGGACATGGAAGTGGAAGATGTGTATGCAGAAGTGATAGATGCGTTTGGGCTGGAGGGATTGCATCAGGTGGATGAACAGGAGGGGGCTACTGCAATGAGATTTTTGCTGACGGGAGATTGACAAATATTTCCTGTAAGGATATGATAAAAGTGATAGGAAATGCGAAGCAGATGTACATTTGTCTGTGTCTGTTGATGCTGGGAGGATAAATGCGGAACTGGAATAGAGGGGGTGTACAATGAAGATACAAACGGGACGTGGAAAGATAATTGCAGCAGCGGCGGGTGTGGTTATAATAGTGTCAGTGATATGTTTCTTCATGCTGTCGAAGGAGAGCAGAGCGGAGGCATATCGGTCTATCAGGATCGTGGAATTGGATGGAACAGTGACGATTGAAAGGGAGAGCATAGGCAGTCTGGCAGCAGCGGTGAATATGAATCTGATGTCGGGAGATCGTGTGTCCACTGAAGAGGGCGCTTACATTGTGCTGCGTTTGGACGGGGATAAATATGTGATGTTAGGCGAAAAGGGTGCCATGGAGGTAGTTGCCGAAGGAAACGAATCTGCAGGCAGAACATCCATTCATCTGGCAGCAGGGAGTGTGTTAAGTGATATCCGTAACCCCTTGGGAGAAGATGCCGCATTTGACGTTGTAACTCCTAACGCTACCATGTCTGTGAGAGGGACTGTGTTTGAGGTACGGAGAAGAGAGGATGAGGGCGAAGAAGAAATATCAGTGCTTGTCTATGAGGGCAAGGTGGCAGTTGCGCCGTCAGGGATGGAATCGTTAGTATGTAAGGCGGGGGAATATACGAAGTTCACGGATGAGGAGACACCCCGTTTTTTGATAGAGAGGGAAAGCATTACGCAAGAGCTGCTGGATGAACAGATGCTCCGGCGTCTGCGGCAGATAGAAGCCGAAGGGCGGGAGATTCACTTGGGAATAGCCGGGACACCGGAACCTGAAGCAGTTGTATCTGCCATAGTGCAGAATCATAATGATTCCGGTGAAAACAATGAGCAGAATTCGGAGGAAGATAAAAAGTTAGAAGATAGTATGAATTTACTGCCGGTACAGAGTATGGCACCTGTGTTGAATGCAGATCCCGCAGAGCAGCCTCTGCCGTCTGCAGAATCTGTGCCAGGTGCGGAATCCGCAGAAGAACCAGACGCAGATTCGGAGCCGACAGAGGAACCAAATTTAGAGCAGAAGCCGACAGAGGAACCAAACCCTGAGCCGCAGCCGACGGAAAAACCAGATTTAGAGCAGAAGCCGACAGAGGAACCAAACCCTGAGCCGCAGCCAACGGAGGAACCAGATTTAGAGCCGCAGCCAACGGAAGAACCAAGCCCGGAGCCGCAGCCAACGGAGGAACCAGATTTAGAGCCGCAGCCGACAGAGGAACCAAACCCTGAGCCGCAGCCGACGGAAGAACCAGATTTAGAGCAGGAACCGAGCCCGGAGCCGACGGAGGAACCAAACCCTGAGCCGCAGCCAACGGAGGAACCAGATTTAGAGCCGCAGCCAACGGAAGAACCAAGGCCGGAGCCGGAGCCGACGGAGGAACCGAGCCCTGAGCCGCAGCCGACGGAGGAACCGAGCCCGGAACCGCAGCCGACGGAAGAACCGAGTCCTGAACCACCAGCGACAGAAAAACCAAGCCCGGAGCCAGGGCCGTCTTCTGCACCCGACGAGAAGGAGAAACGAACCGTTACTTATTGTCTGCCGTATGTTGCATTGAGTTATAACAAAGACGGAAGTACCTATTCGGAAATCAAAGAGATTACAGCATACTCTTATGGGACTTGCGAGGTGGCTGAAGGGGAGAAATTGGTAAGGGACTGGCCGCCGGATATATTGTCCACACCTTTGGGAAGTGAGCCTGGGAAAGACGATTTTACTTGTGTGGGCTGGTGTACAGAAGAGGATGGGGAGTGGGATTTTGAAAAAGATGCTGTTCGGCAGGATATGACATTATATCCAATCTGGGTAGACGGCGAAGGACGGAAATATTATCCGGTTATCTATGAGGCGCCGGAGACAGGTTTTTGTATCTGTAACAGTGTTATGATAGGTTCCGAAGGTTATGAATCGTCAGGGAACATGGGATTTTCCGAGCCTGTACGGGAGGGGTACGTCCTGGCCGGATGGAAGAATATCAGTCAGTCAGGAAGTCTGTTGACGAGATTTCAGGCGGTTTGGGAAAAGCAGGGTGAGGAATGAAACGAAAGGCAGTAAAGCAAAGGGTGTCAGAAATGCTTCCGGCGGTGTTGGCAGCATTTCTGGCAGCACTGCTGGCAGTGGCTTCACCCTTTGAGCGAACAGAGTATTGGCTGGGAGACAGAATTTTTGTCCGTGAAAAACCGGTGAATAACAGTATTAAGATCATTGGAATTGATGATGCTTCTCTTCAGGCTATGGGGCCGTTTTCAGGATGGAGCAGACAGCAGGCGGCAGATTTGCTGAATGCATTCGACAGGGAGCATCCCCCGGCGGTCATTGCGTTCGATATCAATTATTTTGGAGAGAAGGATGAGGATGGGGACGGCGCCCTGGCGGAAGCAGCCGCAGCGTATGACGGGCTGGTGATGGCTTCTTATCTTCAATATACAACGAAGTTAGAGCAGCAGCCGGATGGCAGTCTGTGGATGAATACCATGCATTTGGCACAGGTGGAGAAGCCTTATGAAGCCCTGGCGGCAGTGAGTTACGATGGTTTTACCAACGCCATGCAGGATGCGGATAATTATGCGCGCCGGGCAATGCTGTCTGTTGTGTGGCACGATCAAGTCAGTTACAATTTTGCCTGTGAGACATATTGCCGTTATATGGAGGCTGTGGGACGTACCCCTCAGCTTCCGAAAACGGATGAACAGGGCGTTTATGGATTTGATTATACGGCGGAACCGGGAATGTACGAGGTATATTCCTATGTGGACATCGTGGAAGGCCGATGTGACATGAGAGTATTCCAGGATAGTATTGTGCTTGTAGGCGCCTATGCCGCTGCCATGATGGATCAATATATGGTGCCTATTGCAAGAAGTGCGGTTATGAACGGAGTGGAGGTACAGGCCAATCATATTAACGCGCTTCTGGACGGCAGGACATTCCGGGAATTGTCGCCCTGGTGTGCAGGGCTGCTTGGCGCAGTGCTTGTAGGAGGATATGTGTTTCTGGCTTTTCGCAAATCTCTTTCCTTTGGACTGGCAGGGGGCTGTGGGCTTGTGCTTGTCATTTTGCTGGGAGCGGAATTGCTGTATGGATATGGATTCTACTGGAAATGTCTGGTGCCGGTTCTGGGAGTGGCTGTCGCGGCATTGGCCAGGGTGGTTACGGGATATCTGACAGAGAGGATTCGGAAAAGGAAGATATTAAGTGTATTCCGCACTTATATGGCGCCGCAGGTGGTGGATGAGCTGGGGAAGAATAATAATTACCGGATTGAGCTTGGCGGAAGAGATAGAGAGATTGCGGTTCTTTTTGTGGATATCAGAGGTTTTACGTCCTTATCTGAGCGGTTGTCTCCGGGAGAAATTGTGGAGATATTGAACCGATATCTGGGACAGGTTACAGAGGCCATTTTCAGAAATGAGGGAACACTTGACAAGTTTATCGGAGATGCAGTGATGGCGGTGTATAATGCGCCTCTGGATGTGCAGGAATACCGGCAGAAGGCTGTCCGCACAGGGATTGACATAGTAGATGCCGTGGGGAGAATGAACGGGGAACTAAAACGGGATTTTGGCGTGGAAATTGCCTGCGGTGTAGGAATCCATTGCGGCAGGGCGGTTGTGGGAAATATCGGCTGCGAATACCGGATGGATTATACTGCCATAGGAGATACGGTGAATGTGGCGGAGCGGCTGGAAAGCATTGCAAGACCGGGTCAGGTGCTCTTGAGTGAAGAACTCTATGCGCATGTGAAAGAGGATTTCGCGGCGGAATTTCTGGGGGCAAGGGATTTGAAGGGAAGGGCGGGCAGCGTAAACGTCTTTTCATTGGAGGTTACGGATGGAACAGGTGCAGACAGATAAAATATTGGAAATCGGGATTCTGCTGGCTGCAGAAAGAAATTATGACGATCTGCTGGCGAAAATTGTGGACTGCGCCATGGATTTGACGAAAAGTGACGGCGGCACACTGTATCTCTATGAGGACGGCCAGCTGAGATTCTGTATTACAAAAAATATTTCTCTTGGTGTCAACCGTAAGGGAACGGGCGGGGAACAATATCCGCCTGTGGCCATGCGTGAGAAAAATGTCTGTGCATGTGCCGCAATCCATCGGAAGCTGTTAAACATTGAGGATGCATACAGCTGCGGAGAATTTGATTTCAGCGGTCCCAGGGAATATGACAAATTAACCGGATATCATACCAAATCCATTCTTGTGTTCCCGATGGTGAATCACGAGGGGAAGCTGGTAGGTGTGGTTCAGTTGATTAATGCACAGAATGAGGCAGGAGAGGTAGTGACCTTCAGGAAGGAATATGAGAAGGTGCTGGAATCCCTTGGTTCCCAGGCGGCGGTGGCTGTCTCCAATATGCGTTATATGCAGGAGATTGAACAGCTGATGATTTCCATTACGCAAGTGTTCACAGATGCCATTGACACTCGTATTCCTTATAATTATTACCACTCCAGAAATGTATATCTATATGTGAAGAAACTGGTGGATTATATTAACCGACAGCATAAAAAAGGAAAATGTGATTATCATTTCGCGGCTGCAGAGCGGGATGAACTCCTGATGGCGGCATTAATGCATGATATCGGGAAGCTGGTCATTCCAAATGAAATTATTGACAAGATGACCCGTCTGGGCGGGAAGCTGCCTCTGGTGCTGGAGCGATTTGAGCATTTAACTGCGTTGTACCATATTGATTACCTGGAGGGAAGGATCAGCAGGGACAGCTGGAGAGAAAAGAAGAATTGGTTCGTGGATGCCAAGGCAAGGCTGGAGGAGATTAACAGAAAGCCTAATTTGACAGATGAGGATCTGGCTTACATAAATCAGGTGGCTTCCGGTAAGTATACGGATTCCAATGGCAATAAAATCGGTTATCTCACTTTGGACGAGACAGAATGCCTGACTGTGAGAAAGGGGAATTTGACAAAGGCGGAACGGCAGGTAATCTGCTCCCATGTGGAATATACCGAGAAGTATCTGCGCAAAATGAATTTCAGGCAGAGATACCCTCATATTATTGAGTGGGCAGGCGCTCATCATGAATATCTGGATGGAAGCGGGTATCCAAGAGGCTTAAAGGGAGATGAAATTCCCTTTGAGGCAAGGATTCTGGTGATTGTAGACGTATTTGAAGCGCTGACCAGTTCGGACAGACCTTACAAGAAGTCCATGGAGGAACAGAAGGCGCTGTCTGTGCTTTCTGACATGGCGGAACATGGGAAGATTGACAGGGAAGTGCTGGGGTTATTTCGTGAGGCTTTGGCAGAAAAGGGAGATGACATTCACTTGTTCAGTACGCAGAACCAGGAATGCAGGGAAATGAGAGAAGCCGAAAATACATTAACGTAGAATCGGGCTGGAGAAAGGTGTTAAAATGATGGAGCATTCTGGATTAATAGAAATTATTCCGAATCCAAAAGAGATGGAAGTTTATGAGGAATTTGCCGGACAAAATGCTCTTGGATTTGAATATAACGATTTTTATGTACCTGATTTGCTGGATGATAAGGAAGAATTGGAGAAACGCATTGCTTTGTACCAAGGGCTGCACAGAGAGAAGGGACGGGATACCCTGCATGGTGCGTTTTTTGATATTGTTCCCTTCAGCTGGGACAGCGGTATCCGCAGACATAGCATATATCGTATGCAGCAGTCTGTGGAGATTGCCGGAAGGCTGGGCTGCAGGGCGGTTATTTTTCATACGGGACTGATGCCGGGATTGGTGAAGGATAAAAAATACCGCGCTAACTGGCTGGCATCTATGGCAGATACCGTCAGAATGTTACTCAGGCAGGACGGGACTTTGCAGGTTTACTGTGAGAATATGTTTGACGCATCGCCTTCGGAACTGTCGGATCTGGCAGCGGAACTGGATGGAGAGGAACGGTTTGGCATATGTCTTGATATCGGACATGTAATGCTCACAACGGAAGAACCTATGCCATGGTTTGAGGCGCTGGCGCCATATATTCGTCATTTTCATATCAATGACAATCATTTTAAACAGGATGAACATTTGGCATTGGGATGCGGGAGTATTGCATGGGACTATATTTTCCGGCTGATGGATCAATATTGTCTCTGGGACAGGAGTGTATTGCTGGAGGTGAGAGGGATGGAGAAGATCAGGAAGAGCAGAGAATATCTGCAGCAGTATGCAAAAGCAGGCATTCATTGAAGCAGAATCAGTCATATTGCAGTGAGTGAGCATTTGGGCAGGATTGGAAGGAGGAAGCATTGGATATTCATAAGGTATTAGCGCAGGTCGATGCGTTTTTTGAGGAAAACAGGGGAGAAGAAGCGGAGGAGCTCATGCAGCAGTCAATTGGACAGGCGGTTCAGGAACAGGACGATGCCAGCCTGTTACATCTGCTGAATGAGCTTCTCGGCTATTACCGGGAGACAAGCCAGAAGGAGAATGCAATGAAGATTGCTTCTCAGGCCATAGCACAGGCAGATCGTATGGGATTGGAGGGGACGATTCCCTATGCGACCACGCTGCTCAATGTGGCCAATGCATGCCGTGTCTGCGGTAAGCTGCCGGAGTCCATGGACTATTACCGGCAGGTAGAGGAGATTTATGGCAGACAGTTAGAACCGGATGATATGTTTGTGGCAGGATTGAAGAATAATATGAGTCTGCTGTATCAGGAGATGGGGGATTTCGGCAGGGCAAAAGAGATGCTCACAGGGGCATTGGCTATTGTAGAGAAAAAGGGGTCCCTTTATGAAAAAGGAGTTACGTATGCCAATTTGGCAGGTACCTGCATGCAGCTGGGAGAGGTTCAGGCGGCTTACGAATATGCGGTGAAGTCAACGGAAGTGTTTCAGAGAGCAAATGTGGCTGACAGTCATTATGGGGCGGCATTGGCTGCTTTGGGGGCGTATTATTATCGGGAGAAATCCTTTGAGACGGCATTGCAGTACTATCGCCAGGCGGCGGATGCGGTGGAAAAAAGCCTGGGAAGGAACGATTATTACTGCAGACTGCAGGCTTATGTGGAAAGTTGTGAAAAGGCTCTGGCGGCTGTGGGACAGGAAAAGGGAGGCAGTGTGTCAGAGAGGGAAAATGGGAAGGCAGGGAGTGTGAACGGAAGGGAATCTGAAGGCCGGGAGGCGCAGAAGGACGTTGCGGATGAAGCAGACTGCGGAGAAGTAAGGGCACGGAAGGACGTTGCGGATGAAGCAGAGTGCGGAGAAGGACAGAAAGGTGCTATGGATGCAACAGACTTCGGAGGTGAAGAGATGTGGAAGGACGGTATGAATGCAGCAAGTATCGGAGTAGGGGAAGAACAGAAGAAGCAGTATGGCAATGATGCAGGGGCAGGTCTTACACTTGCCAGAGCGTATTATGAGGCGTATGGCAGGCAGATGATACAGGAAAGTTTTCCGGCATATGAGGACAGGATTGCAGTGGGATTGGCAGGACGGGGGTCAGACTGTTTTGGATATGATGATGAAGCTTCCAGGGATCATGACTGGGGACCGGATTTCTGCATGTGGGTTACGGATGATACGTATGGGGAGATTGGAGAAGCGTTGCAGCAGGCATATGAGAGCCTTCCGAAGGAATTCCATGGATATAAGCGTGCGCCCCGTGTGAATGGACGAAACAGACGGGGCGTGATAAGAATTTCGGACTTTTTCCGGGAGCTGACAGGGGCGGACTGCTATGAGCAGATTGATTGGAGACAGGTCAGCGATGCTTCGCTGGCAGCGGCTGTGAACGGTGAGATATTTCGGGATGAGGAAGGTGTCTTGACCTTATTCCGGCAGAAGCTCTGTCAAGGCTATCCGGAGGAAATCCGTTATCTGAAGCTGGCGGAATGCATGGCCGGATTTGCGCAGACAGCACAATACAATTATCCGAGAATGCTGGGACGGGGAGATGAATTGACGGCTCATATGATGGTGTGGGACGGTATCAGGGGGGCAATGAAGCTGCAGCATTATATAGAAGGAAAATATCCGCCTCATGACAAGTGGCTGTATCGGAGTCTGGAGGAATCCGAAGAGGGCAGGGAGGCGGCGCTTATGCTGAAGCGGATAGCGGAGGCGCTGCAGGAGAGTTCCGGAGATGGCCAAAGCGCCGGAAATGTGACAGAGGCAGTAACCGGGCGTATAGAGCAGCTTGGCGCTTTTTTTGCCATGGAATTATACCAGGAAGGCTGTATCAGTGATACGGACAGCTATCTGGATGCCCATACGGAAGAACTGATTTATAAGGCTTCTCTGGCCGGGAAGGATAAGGATGCCCTGGTTGACGAGATTGCAGGACTGGAATTTGAAGCTTTTGACAAAGTGCAGAACGAGGGGGGCAGAGCCAGCTGTCAGAACGATTGGCCTACCTTTTCTATCATGCGCAAGAGCCAATATCTGACTTGGGACAGAGGCATGCTGATGCAGTATCTCTATGATTTTCAGAGAGAATACCACAAAGGGCATAATCTGATTGAGGAAAAGTATGGACGTATGATGGAGAGTACGGCGCCGGAAGAATATGAGAAGATAAAGTCACATTTTCCGGCATTGTCTCCGGAGAAAAAGGCCATTATTGAGCAGATTGTGGGGCTGCAGGTGGGATGGATGGAAGAATTTGCCGGAAACTTTCCGGCGCTGGCGGATAATGCCAGAAGCATTCACACATGGGAGGATCATGCCTTTGATACGTCTTACGAGACGTACCTGAGAGGGGAGCTTGGCACCTATTCCGACAAAATGCTGGAATTGTATGGCAGATATGTGGTGGAGTATGCCCGCAGCGGAACAAACCTGACCTATGCGATTATGGAAAACAGTGTGAAAATGTACGGATATACCAGTATAGAAGAAGCCAATCGGAAGATTGCCGGGATATGGTCTTAAAAATATATCTGAAAACGGAATCGTCTGAGGAAAGGAATGAAATATGCAGCGTTTTGAAATTAAGGATACTTTTTATCTGGATGGGGAGCCTGTGAAAATCATATCGGGCGCGTTTCATTATTTCAGAACGGTTCCTGCATACTGGCAGGATCGTCTGGAAAAGCTGAAGGCAATGGGATGTAATACGGTGGAAACCTATATCCCATGGAATCTTCACGAACCCAGGAAAGGGGAGTTTTGTTTTGAGGGGATTCTGGATGTGGAGAAATTCATACGGCAGGCAGGGGAATTGGGGTTATATGTGATTATCCGCCCTTCACCCTATATCTGTGCGGAATGGGAGTTCGGCGGGCTGCCGGCATGGCTGCTGCAGGAGGACGGCATGAGGCTGCGTATCAGTTATCCGCCTTTTCTGCGTCATGTGGAGGAATATTATAAAGTGCTCCTGCCCAGGATTACCCCATGGCAGATTACCAGAGGCGGTCCTGTGATATTGATGCAGGTGGAAAATGAATATGGCTATTATGCCAATGATAAAGATTATCTGGAAACCATAAAGAGGTATATGATTGAAAACGGTGTGGAGGTTCCGCTGGTGACTTCCGATGGACCCTATGCGGAAAGTTTCAATGCCGGAAAAGTGCCGGGAGCGCTTCCAACAGGTAATTTCGGCTCCAAGACGGAGGAACGTTTTGCCGTCTTGAAACCTTATACAGACGGGGGACCGTTGATGTGCACGGAATTCTGGGTGGGGTGGTTTGACCATTGGGGCAATGGCGGCCATATGCGGGGGAATCTGGAAGAAAGCGTCAGGGATCTGGATAAAATGCTGGAACTGGGACATGTGAACATTTATATGTTTGAGGGCGGCACGAATTTCGGGTTTATGAATGGCGCAAACTATTATGACGAGCTGACACCGGATGTGACATCCTATGATTATGACGGCGTGCTTACAGAAGACGGACAGATAACAGAGAAATACCGCAGGTACCAGGAAGTTATCGGCAAATATGTCAAATTGCCCCAGGTACAGTTTTCCACCGAAATTGTGAGAAAGGATTATGGCGTTCTGAAGGTAAGGCAGAAGGTTTCTCTGAATGATACCCTGGCTAAAATCAGTCAGCCGTTTTCCGGTATTCAGCCCATGTCCATGGAGCGGCTGGGGCAGAATTACGGCTATATACTGTATCGTACCAGGCTGCATACGGAGGAACGTCTGGATAAGATACGGCTGTGGGGCGCTGGTGACCGGGCAAATATTCTGGTGGATGACCGGCCGGTGCTGACATTGTATGACAGAGAACTGTTAGTGGAAAGGGAGGCAGGAATCCCCGTCTCAAGGAATGCAAAGCTGGATATCCTGGTGGAGAATATGGGGCGTGTTAATTTCGGACCAAGGCTTGAACTGCAGAGGAAGGGGATCGATCAGTGTGTGCAGATTAACGGACATATGCACAATCACTGGGAACAATACCCTCTGCCCCTGGATAACATTGGGATGGTGGATTTTTCAGGTGCGGAAGAAGACGGTGGGAATGGGGGACTGCAGGAGACGGATGCCCTGCAGGGTCCGGCCTTTTACCGTTTTACTTTTGAGGCGGAAGAAGCGGGAGATACCTTTCTCGATTTTGAAGGCTGGGGTAAGGGCGTGGCTTTCGTCAATGGTTTCAATATAGGAAGATTTTGGGAGATAGGACCTCAGAAACGTCTGTACATACCCGGACCGCTTCTGAAAACCGGGGAAAATGAAATTATATTGTTTGAGACAGAGGGAAAAGCGGCCGGTACCATCTGCTTGAAGGGCGAACCGGATATCGGATGACTGCTGTAAAATCCAGTGTTGATTGAGGAGCAACAGTTCAGTGTCCGGGCTGAACTGCTGCATTGAGGATGCAGGTTTTGTGTCCCGGCTGAATGGCTGCCATGGAGGATGGATAGGGGAGAAAAAAATGCGCACACTATATTTCGGTATATGAGAATGAACTCAGTACCGGTTTCGGATGAATTGATTGAGACTTGCAGTGACGGCCGCAGACTGTTTCTTAAGGAGATACAGATGCAGTCCATATGTTGTCCGCCCGATTGATGCGGTGGATGGAAGCATCATGTGTTCCTGTGGACGGCCTGACGGCGGACGCCCGGCATGAAATAAGCCGCCGGCAAAGACTTGGCTTTATTGGTGAAAATGTATACTGCATTACAAATATAATCGGTGTGCAGTATAAATTCTGGCGACTTATGAATGGCAAGGCCGAACTGTTAGGGAAAATGGTCAAGGAGGAGTGTGGGCAATGGATTATAATGTTGGTAGTTCGTATTTGGGAACAGGCATTGGTTTTCCGGATCTGCCATTGGGGTTTGGAATGGCGCTGGCGCAGTCAGAGCCCGCCATGGAGGGCTATGCGGCATTGACAGAGGCGGAGAAGGAGCAGATTATTCTTCGCTGTAAGGATGTTAAGACAAAGGAAGAAATGCAGAGAATCGTGGATTCCCTGGCACCGGGTATGGATGTTCAGGCAATCTGCCAGGAAGAGAAAGAACGTTTTTCGTAGAAGTTCCACAGGACATGGGGATGGCGTACAGGCTGTCCCCGGCTTGTGATAAATGCAGGAAGCCCGGATATCATTCTGGTACATGGGATGGGGAAAGGAGAAAAATCATGCCGTATATTACAGTAGAAAGCGGTACATTGTCGGATGAGCAGAAAGAAAGGCTGATTAAGAAGCTGACGGATGCAGCTTCCGAAATTATGGAGGTACCGAGGGAATTTTTCAGTATTACCATCAAAGAATTACCGGATAAAAATTTTGGTATCGGCGGCAGGACAATTGACAAAGTAAAAGCGGAATATATGCAGGCACGTAAATTTATACCTGATAAGTAATGTGCCCGTTTTCCGGCAGGGTAGAAATTTATTGTGAAAGTTTATTGCCTTACTTCCATGCATGGCGGCGCGGCCGGGCTGCATGGAGGTTTACTGTGTCAATTCCAGAACCGTTGTGATAATGTGACTGCTTTTCTGTGCCGATAGGCCGCAAGGGATGAATGTGTGATGGGGAGAGGGTGGATGTGGGATGGGAAGATGAATTGAACATAAGTTAATAAAAAAGCACAGGATAGGTGCGCCTGTGCTTTTTCAGGATGTGTAACAATGCACATCAGCTGCAGTCAACGGAGTGAATCGTAACACTTTTATACGGGAATCCGTAAAATCTGCCCGATGCCCAAGGCATCGCTTGTGAGGCCGTTCAGGTTCATAATGGCTTCCACTGTGGTGCCGTATCTTCTGGAGATGGTCCAGAGGCTGTCACCGGGTCTTACGGTATATTCTATATAGGATGTGTTCTGGCTGACAGGTATTTTAAGCACCTGACCAATGTTCAGCAGGTCGCTTGTCAGTCCGTTCAGGCGTTTCAAAGCTTCTACGGTGGTGCCGTATCTTCTGGAAATCAACCATAAACTGTCACCGGCTTTCACCGTATATTCAATAACACCGGAATTGGTGTCGGGAGGAGTGCCGGAACCTGTTCCTGTGTTGGGGAAGTTCTGCTGGATGCCCTGATAGGTTCTATATAGAGCGTCCCAGGTAAGGGGACCTACCATACCATCGCCTGTCAGCCCCATGAGCTGTTGGAAAGCTATCACTGCCTGCCTTGTTCCGCTCCCGAAGATGCCGTCCTGTGCGGGGGCAGGTACGCCGGGGTAATATTCGGAGATAACGTCCAGAAGATATTGCAGAGTAATCACATCCTGACCCCTTGAGCCCTGACGCAGTACAGAAGAGGGAGGAACGGTTCCTATACCGAGAGAAGTACCTTCGCTGTCCAATTCTGCCAATCTGGTAATACCGGCATAGATACTGGATATTTTGTACCAGGTTGCCTTGCCCACGATGCCGTCAGGGGTAAGGCTGAAAATATTCTGAAATTTGGTTACTGCCGCTTTTGTGCTATCCTGAAAGACACCGGTTTCATCAGTAATGGCAGGTATTGCGGGATAGTTGCGCCGGATTCTGTTCAGGTAGGTTTGAATGGTCTGAACATCAAGGCCGGTGCTGCCTGTTCTGAGCGGTGTACCCGGATACGAAGACAGAGCCCCGGTTACAATGTTGGTTTCGACAATTTCCACATCACTTGGATAATAAGAGCGCAGAATCTGCAGTGGTGTAAGTCCCTGATTGGCCAGGGTAACGGTGCCCCATTGAGACAAGCCCTGACAGGAAACGGTGGTTCCATTACAGAACGAGGTAAAATATGGCGCAATTTGTCCCGGTCTGCGGACATACTGATTGAAAATTTCGTCCACAATTCTGGAAACGGAATCATAGATGGGACGTCCATAAACAAATGCCTGGTCATAGGCGGTACTGTTAGTAATGTCAAATTGGTATTCGCGGCTTCTGTACCATTCGGTAAAAATGCGGTTTAATGCGAATGTAATAATGGCATAAATGTTAGCTCTCAGAGATGCATCCGGCCAGGTGGGATAGATTTCGCTGCTGGCCGCGTTTTTGACATAGTCAGGAAAGGATACCTGAACATTTGCGGCTGCGGCATTGGGTGCGCCAAGATGCACTGTAATCAAATTTGGGATTGCGACCTGGCGGAGAATGCGTGAGCCTTCGGTCTGTGCTTCCTGATTCTGACCGGAAGTTATGTCCTGGCTTATCCTGAAGGTATCCGGCATGGAAGCAGAAGTGCCGGGAGCCGGGGTCATTCCGGCAGCATTCGGCATGGCGGCAGAAGTCCTGGCCGGATTCATTCCGACAGAATCCGGCATGGAAGCAGAAGTGCCGGGAGCCGGGGTCATTCCGGCAGCATTCGGCATGGCGGCAGAAGTCCTGGCCGGATTCATTCCGACAGAATCCGGCATGGAAGAGGAAGTGCCGGGAGCCGGGGTCATCCCAATAACTTCGGGAATGGCAGCAGAGGTGCCGGACATAGGCCGTCTGCGCATAGCTGGCAGAAGTGCAACTCCTTCTTGATTTCGAGGTTCGTTCATGGCAACAGCAGGACTTCCAATAGAAATTTCTGTCTGCGTGGAACGCGGCTGCAATGCCTGCATGGGAACAAGGGTAAGCGGCAGAACAGCAGTTTCTCCATCAAAGATGGGGATTTCAGAAATATATAGGGAATTGAATCCGTTTTTTCTGGCAAGAACATTATAACTTATATAAGGAGTCCCTGCAAAGTAGGGATTCTGGGAAAAACTTTGATTCAATGTTTCCAGAGGAATTTTCTGTGCTTCGCCGTTTGCATCAGTAGTCAGTTCATAGACACGGTTTCCCTGCTGATCCGTAATCTGGATTTGAACACCGCTTAATGGAACGGCATCGTGAGCTGTGCGTGCTTGTATGAGTAAATAACCAATTGCCATAGATATTTTTACTCCTTTTTTTCTATACTTATATTAATATGATAGTACTGTGATAACAGTTACCCTTTTGCGCAATTTTACGAGATTACATGGCCTGTCTGAACTGTTGCATAAAAATTGTTTTGTACGCTTGCAATTCTTTAAAAAGCATGATATGCTTGTTCGTGAGCAAAGAAATTCATAAATTTTCTAAGATCCTGACGGTGTAATGCCGTTTCTGAAAACAACCGGATTCTTGTCGGTTCTTCCTGAACTTCTTGCTTCATCCAATTACAATAGCGGGAAGAGAGGGAACGTATTCAAAGGGACACATTCTTCCTGCAAAACCACAATATAATAAAGGGAGGATGGTTATGCCGCAGACCGAAGCAGTAAAATATGTGAATACCCCACACGATAAAGGGTATAAGAAGAGTGAAGAGTGGAAACAGAAATCAAAGCTGTCCGGACGCATAAACCAGCACTTAGTCCAGATTCCATTTGCCAGGCTCATTGAAATGATACAGTACAATGCAGAAGAATGCGGTATAGCAGTCATTCCGGCCGAAGAAAGCGATACAAGCGGTACAGGTTTCATTGACAATGAAGAATCTGTAAAGGAAAATTACAGCAAAAGCCGCAGGATGCATCGGGGGCTGTTCCGCTCCAATGACGGCAGCCAGAGAAGCGTATGGCCGGATAAGGCAATTGGGTGCGCAGGAAAGAGAGGAATTTCATAACTGGGCAAAGTACATTCTGCTGTCAGTATGTGACAATAAGGAAGCTGTGGTGGAAGAAATATTGGCTCAGGCTGAGAAGGGAGATGACGATATGGCATTTGAATATACGATTATCAGAGAATTTAATAAGGAACGTGAAAAGCTTAGAAGAGAAGCCATAACAGAAGGTAAAATGGAAGGCAGGATAGAAGAGTTTGAAGAGAAGATTGCGAATGAAATT
Organism: uncultured Acetatifactor sp.; assembly: GCA_910584435.1. Lineage (GTDB taxonomy): Bacteria > Bacillota > Clostridia > Lachnospirales > Lachnospiraceae > Acetatifactor. Next base: position 6,688 of record CAJUAP010000021.1, on the reverse strand, counting down.
ATGAGTTGACTATAAGTTTGTAGATGGATAAATATGGAACAGGGCATTGTGTAAACGAATGATTCGGGAAGGAGAAACTATGTATGATGTAATTATTATAGGATCAGGCCCGGCAGGGCTTTCCGCTGCGGTATATGCGAAAAGGGCAGGACTAAACCTGGTGGTATTGGAAAAGAGCCCTATGAGCGGTGGTCAGGTATTGAATACTTATGAGGTGGATAATTATTTAGGAATGCCGGGGATGGACGGTTTTGATATGGGGATGCGGTTTCGAGAGCATGCGGATAAGCTTGGGATAGAATTTAAGACCTTATCCGTTCAGGCCATCGAAGATCAGGGAGAAGGAAAGCTGGTCCGCACAGAAGATGAGGTGCTGCAGACCAGGTCTGTGATTTTTGCTGCGGGTGCCGTTCATGCCAGGCTGGATGTTCCTGGAGAAGAGAGGCTGAGAGGAAGAGGTGTGTCATATTGTGCGACCTGTGACGGCGCTTTTTATCGGAGCAGGACAGTGGCAGTGGTTGGGGGCGGTGATGTAGCGCTGGAAGATGCCATCTATCTGGCACGTACTTGCGAAAAGGTTTATTTGATTCACAGAAGGGATGAATTGAGAGGGGCGTTTGTGCTGCAGGAAGAGCTGAAGGCATTGCCCAATGTGGAGATTCTGTATAGCCATGTGGTGGAGGAAATCCTGGGCGAGAATGCCGTGGAAGGACTTCGGATCACAGATCTTAAGACGAATAAACAGGATTCGTTATCTGTAGAAGGGCTTTTTGTGGCTGTGGGAATTCATCCGGAAACGGAATTAGTGAAGAGGCTTGTATCTTGTGACGAGAATGGTTATGTGTTAGCAGGGGAAGATTGTGCTACCGATATGCCAGGCTTGTTCGCGGCGGGAGATGTACGGAAGAAACCCTTGCGTCAAATTGCCACCGCGGTGTCAGACGGGGCCAACGCAGCGGTTTCTGCCGGTAATTATTGCAGAGATATGAAATAAAATTTATAACATTCCTTAATATTTATTTAAGGAAAATGGTGTTAAGGCAGATAAGAGAATCATCCTTCGGGCTGGTTCTTTTTGCGTGTAATATAGAAAAAGCCTTTAAATATGGTATTTTACAGGAAGTTAATTTCTGCTTTTTTTTCTGTTTTTTTCTTTTACTCCATATGTTGACAAATTTAAGAATTAGTGTTATATTTATTAACGGATGTAATAAATCTGTAATATTTTATGGCTATTATTTTCTTGATAAAATCCAATATACATACTTTCAGCCTGAGAGGAGATAAAATAATGCATTTTGCGAAAAAAGTATCAGCGTGTTTGGTTGCTGCGGCTCTTGCATTTACAGGGATGGGCATCACCGCAGAAGCTGAGGGTACTTCTGTTTTGCCTGGCGGCGGTGTCAGCCTGATGCTCTCTAAAGGGAGCAAGCTTGAAGATATATTGACTAATACAGTGGAAAATGGAACTTCATTGTCTATAGAATCCATTATTGAATGGATACAGATGGAGGATTTGGTTACGGTTTCCCAGGAACCTACAGAAGAGGATTTGTTTCGCAGCCTTGTGATTGCACAGGTGGATAATTATGTTAATGTCAGAAATATGCCCGGTATGGAAGGTGAGGTTGTAGGTAAGCTTTATAATAATTCCGTTGGAACTTTTATCTCGGAGGAAGATGGATGGTATCAGATTAATTCCGGTAATGTGACAGGATATGTGAAGGCTGAATATTGTGTGACAGGTGAGGAAGCAGTGGAAATTGCGAAGCAGGTAGGAAAGCGTATAGCAACCGTTACCACCCAGACATTATTCATCCGTCAGGAGCCCACAACGGAATCTGCCAAGCTCGGTATGCTGCCTGAAGCGGAAGAGCTGCTGGTTCTGGAAGAGACAGAGGGATGGGTGAGAGTAGATTTTGAAGAAGGTATAGGATGGGTATCCGCTGATTATGTATCGCTCCACAGTGAATTTGTGCAGGCGGAATCCAGGGAGGAAGAGGCAGCGCGTCTGGCGAAGGAGGAAGAGGCCCGCAGGAAAGCCCGTGAGGCGGCAGAGGCGAAGGCAGCGGAACAAAGAGCGCAGCAGAGTGCACAATCTCAGCAGAATGCGGCTGCACAACAGGCGGAGTATTCTGTGGGTGAAGGCAGTGAGATGGGTGTTGCTGTTGCAGATTATGCGCTGCAGTTTGTGGGTAATCCGTATGTTTATGGCGGTACCAGCCTGACAAACGGAGCTGACTGTTCAGGGTTTGTAATGAGCGTGTATGCGAATTTTGGTGTGAGTCTTCCCCATTCTTCTGCTTCCGACCGAACCCAGGGATATGCAGTGGACGGATTGGAGAACGCACAGCCTGGCGACTTGATTTGCTACTCCGGTCATGTGGCGTTGTATATCGGTAATGGACAGATTGTACACGCTTCCAATTCTAATACAGGAATTATTGTTTCCAATGCCGGTTACAGAAGCATTTTGGCAATCAGAAGAATATTTTAAGATGATGAATCGTATTGTTGGCCGTGCCCTCGCCGGGTGCGGCTTTTTCAACATATGGTCTGCACAATGAATCATTTATGGAAGGATGGAATGAATCAGTTTATGAAGTAAACAATTTATAGAATAAGCAGTTTCTGCATCATATTTCATTGATGTGGTTATTGGATTAGGAAATCAATTCTTCTGTAAAAAATACACAAAAATATTTGCATAAACGGGAAATCGAATGATGCAGGGAAAAGATAATAACATACTTATACACATTATACTTGTCCTGAAATCTGATTAAATCCACTTATACACGAAGTTATCCACAATATCCACAGTTTTTAATGTAGATTTACCATTTCAAAGCAGCGAAAGTAGAAACGCATGTTTTGGCAAAAATATATAAAAGAAGGAAGTACTGCCAGAATTACGAAAAACCTATTGACAAATATAAAACCTGAAATCAAGAAAAAAGCGGTTAAATTATCTGTTAAATTCTTGCAAAAACCCCTATACTTATGGTAAAATAAAGTTACAAAAAAACCGGAAGGGGATGATTGTATGAAATTTGTGATTGTAGGCAGAAATTTAGAAGTAACACCCGGGTTAAGGTCAGCTGTGGAAGAAAAAATTGGAAAACTGCAAAAGTACTTCAATCCCGATACAGAGGTGCATGTGACTTTGAGCGTTGAGAAGGAACGCCAGAAGATTGAGGTGACGATTCCGGTAAAGGGTAACATTATTCGTTCCGAGCAGGTCAGCAATGATATGTATGTCTCGATTGATTTGGTAGAGGAAATTATTGAGAGGCAGTTGAAGAAGTACAAGAATAAGATTGTGGGCAGACAGCAGGGGGCAGAATCTTTCAGTCAGATGTATGTGGAAAATGATTACATGGATGAAGAAGAGGTTAAGATTGTCCGAACGAAGAAATTTGACATTAAGCCGATGTATGTGGAGGACGCCTGCATTCAGATGGAGCTTTTGGGACATAATTTCTATGTGTTTATTAATGCGGAAACGGATCAGGTGAATGTAGTGTATAAGAGAAAGGGAGACACCTATGGCCTGATTGAGCCTGAAGTCTAAATCGAACTGCTTAAAACGTAAGGGACAGACGGATATGAGTCGGGTCGGCACAGTTGATTTTGTAACTTTGGGTACAGAGTATAAAATCATGCAGCATGGCTTTGGGAATGCAGTGAGGTTTTAATGCCGAGGGTGCAGTGGATTATGTACTCTGCAGTGCTGCAAGTCTGCTGCCAATGTGTTCCGGGAGTATATTCTGTTTTGCAGAAGGTATTGATTTGATGCAGGAAAAGTATGGATGGAGCATTAGTCATAGAGAAAGAGGATAAAACCAAAAAAGGCAGATAAAAAAAGAAAATATCGCAAACCATTGATGGGTTCAAGAATTCCAGGATATATTTCCTGGAATTTTTTGCCGGGCAAAGTCTGTTATGAAGGGCGTTCTGCTTTGCTGCTGCAGGGGATTTGCAAACAGCTTAAGGGGATTATAAAATTGGACATACCACGTATTTATGTAGATGTAAACGAAATGGTAACAGAAGACATTGTGTTATTGTCAAAAGAGGATACTAAAATGGACTCTGAGGGGAACATTATTACTTTTTACCATAAGATGCCCATTCTTATATATTCTGATGACGAATAAACAAAGATAATTCCGCTTGTGGGACTGCGTATGCCAAGATCGTTTTATTGCAATAAATTGCATGCAGACAAACTATTGAAGTGCATATATACAGGTGGAAATAACCTGGCATATGGCAGAGAAACGAAAAACACTGCCAAAAGTAAATAGAGGCGTTTTACTCTGCTTTAGAAGACGGGTGATAGTATGTGCCTTGGAATCCCGGCAGAAATGTAACAAAAATGAATTGGAGGCATAAGGGTATGAATATAAAATGGGATGCGGATAAATACACAAAAGACTTTTCTTTTGTTCATCAGTACGGGAATGATGTTGCGGAACTGATCAACTGTGAAAAAGGCGGTACTCTGATAGATCTGGGATGCGGAAGCGGAGCGCTGACAAAGGTACTGCAGGAAAAAGGTTTCCGGGTAACCGGAATGGACAGTTCGGAGGAACTGCTGGAGACAGCAAGAAGGAAGTATCCGGGGATACCATTTATCTGGGCGGATGCAGCTGACTTTTCCGTGGAAGAGGCTGTGGATGTTATATTTTCCAATGCGGTGTTCCACTGGATTGACAAGGAAAAGCAGGCGAATATGCTGGCCTGTGTCCATAGGGCATTAAAAGGAAAAGGGCAGTTTGTATTTGAGTTTGGAGGGCATGGGAATAATGCCCGGATCCACGGTGTGTTGGCAGAAGTATTTTCAGAACATGGATATGAGTATAGAATGCCGTTTTATTTCCCGACCATCGGGGAATATGCTTCCATGGTGGAACAGGAGGGGCTCCTTGTCAGATATGCGGCTCTGTTTGACAGGCCCACGGAACTGAAAGGAGAGGATGGACTGAAGGAATGGATCCGGATGTTTGTGAAGACACCTTTTGCCAAAGTGGATAATGCAGAAAGGGATGAGATCATCAACCAGACAGTTGAGCGGCTGAAGAAATCTCTGTACCGGGAAGGCAGGTGGTATGCCGACTATGTGAGGATCCGGATGAAAGCGGTTAATGAATAAGCCGGTTTGATGGAAAAACGAATAAATTTACACATAATAACAAATCACCGCACAGTGTTTCCCGGATTTTTACGTGGAGAGGTGCAGCTGGATGCATGGGGTGACTGTATAGAGGGGATTAAATTCCTCTTGCTCAACTGAGATATATTTGTGCTTTTTTACATATATTTTCGTAAGGAAAGAAATGAGAAATCGGAGCGAAAAATGGACAAAGAGCATGAAATGAGAAAAGATTTATCAGCCCATAACAGACGGAACTATATGAGCTGGATGAGAAAAGGCATTTTGGCAGAATGTATTCTGGTATTGGTGCTGGCATTAGCGGCAGCGGGAAAAGGGGGAGAACCTGCGGACGGAAAGAGTATTACTACAAATACACTATCTGTAGAAAACAATTATATAAAATGGGTTGATTTTACAGTCTCCTATGAAGCTTTGTGCAAAGCTTATGAATGGGATGTGCAGTCCCATGGCTCGGAGCATGAAATTGACTGGGTGGAGCTGCTGGCCTATACTGCTGCGAGAACAGGAGGAAATTTTGGCAAAGATGCTTTAAAAACCATGGAAAAAGCTGCGGAGAAGCTTTCCAAGGGTGAATGTACCATGGAAGAACTGACAAAGGATCTGAAATATTATACATATTATAATGAAGCATATGATGCTGCCATTGGTGGGCTGGTAGGAGAATATAAGGAGGAAAGTACGGATGGTTCCGGGCAGGTAACTTATGAAGAACGATATGGTTTGAAGGGATATTTTCCACTGGCCAGAGGGTTTGACTATACACATTATGATGATTTTGGCGTGGGACGCAGTTATGGCTATCAGAGGAAACATTTGGGACACGATATGATGGGGCTTGTGGGTACACCGATTATGGCCATAGAATCCGGCGTGGTGGAGGCTTTGGGATGGAATCAGTATGGCGGCTGGCGCATTGGAATACGAAGTTTTGACGGTAAGCGGTACTATTACTATGCGCATTTGAGACAGAATTATCCTTATGCGGAAGGGCTGGCAGAGGGCAGTGTGGTGACGGCTGGGGATGTGATTGGGTATATGGGCCATACCGGTTATAGCACCAAGGAAAATGTGAATAATATCGAGATTACGCACCTGCACTGGGGGCTGCAGCTGATTTTTGACGAGTCCCAGAAGGAGGGGAATAACGAGATCTGGATCGACGTGTATCCGCTGACGCGGTTTTTGGCGAAGCATACCCAGGCGGCGGTGAAGGTGGAGGGGACGAAGGAGTGGGTGAGGACGAATCGGATTGTGGACCCGGCGGTGGATGAGTATGAGGCGCAGGCTCCAGGGGAGGTTAGAACACCAGTGAGGGAAGATTCTCTGAAAAGGGATGAATTACCGGAAAAGCAGCCAGAAACTTCAGAAAGTTCGGAATCATAAATATCGTTTCTGCATATGATAAAAATGTAATTGCATTTTGCGCAGTTTTAAGGTAGAATGTAGTTAAAGAAGCTGTGAATCAGCGGTGGGTTGACACCTAAAATCTGATATGTTTTCCGAACG
>CAJUAP010000020.1 GCA_910584435.1 uncultured Acetatifactor sp. | reverse complement strand
CAACGGAAATGAAACGCCGGATACCGGGGAGGAGAACCCTGACAACGGAAATGAAACGCCGGATACCGGGGAGGAGAACCCTGACAACGGAAATGAAACGCCGGGTACCGGGGAGGAAGACCCCGGCAACGGAAATGAAGGAACAAATGCAGGAGATAAAAAGCCTAATATCAGCAATGAGTCGCCGGATACCGGGGATATAGATTCTGATGATGGGGGTGAAGGCTCAAGCGCTGCAGATGAGACATCGGATGGCGGAGACGAGGAACCTGATGAAGGGGAGAGTGCGGCTGACAGAACTTCAAGTGCAGCAGAGGAAGAAGGTTTGTCTATATCGCATTGTATTCTTTGGCTGCTGCTTGTTGCATGTGCTGCCGGGATTTGGTATGGTATTGTGTGGAGAAAGCGCAAAAAGCAGGATGAAACAGATTGAAACTTTCCGGCTGCAATGATGGCATATGACGGCCTTATCACTTGTCCGGCCGGAACACGCCGGGTATTGTCTGAACGGGTTTATTGTTGGTTACTGTTCACTCGCCGGTTCCGCGAGGCGTTTTCATGCGTATTTTGCATGAAAATCTCGAGACAGCTGTGCGCGAAATCGCCGCTTTTGCGATTTCTGTGCATCTGTTACTGTGAACGGAGTGAACAGTAACTATTGTTGCTGCAGGAGCCGTTTTATGCTTGACGGTTTATTGGATTTAGTTTATAATATGCTTAACAAGGGAGCCGGAAGGTGAGTGCAGGTCACCCGACCCGGCGAATAATTAAGTTAGACTTATAGGAATAGTCGTCCGGTCATTGCCAGTGAGCGGGACGGCTATTTCTTATGAGAATAATTCAGAATTGCCACAATCAGCAGCGCCACAGTCAAAATTACCATGAATTCCTCATATGTACTCATAATAATCACCACTTTCCGTTAGGTCTCGGATTGGGTGAGAGCACGTCCCCTGGCTCCCTGGGTAAGCATATTATATTTTCATGGTGCGGTATTTCCCGGATTTTGAATCAAGACACAGGGTGCTGCAGCCCCTGTGGTGGGACATTTGTGGTGTGCTATGTGGAATTGAGTAAGGAGGGATTACCTCCCTGGTTAGAGTTCTATGGAAGTAGTCAGATAGTTCAGCGTCCCCTGTGGTATACCAGTACCCTTTTCGAGCAGAGAGACAAGACCCCGGATGGTATCTTCCGAGTCTTCCGCGGTGGATGAGAGAAAAGTATTGTTCAGCTTGACGGCCAGCACAATCAGCACAATTTCGGCCAGAGCTGCCGGATATTCAAAATGAATTTCACCTGCGGCGATTCCCTGTGTTATGATTTCTGTCAGGGCAGGCTTCAGTTCGGAAATCAGGTGATTCATATATTTTTGGTGCAGAAAAGCGAAATCCTGCGCATTGGTTCCGGCGGCCGGATCGGTGCTGTGGCGGCTTAGAAAGGCAGCGGACGAATTGCGGCATGCCTGTAAGATCATTGCCATACGCGTAAAAGGGGAAATCTCTGTCCGGGCAGCAAGACTTTTGGCTGTCTTAAGAGGTTTCTCATAATTGCGTTCTATTAACGCGTCGAGAATAGCTTCCTTTGACGGAAAATAATAGTAGATACTTCCCTTGCCCATCTCGGCTTTTTTGGCAATATCACTCACTGAAATATTTTGTATGGGATTATTTTCCAGAAGTTCTTGGAGTGCATCTAAAATTCGGTCATATTTTTTCATAGCTGTCATGTTCATCCCCAATTATGATATAGTTATAATCCTGCCCTGGTCCGTACAGATTCGGAAGTGCGTAAGGAATATGGCGCTGTTCTGCTTTGGAGAATGGGAAGTGCAGAATGTATGTGTAAGATGATACTGAGATAGAATAACATAGAAACAAATGATATGCAATTATAAAAATTGCCCAAAATAAGACAGAAAATCGTATGAAAATCAGATATAATTAATCTGACTAACGGTCGAATAATATGTTATAGTTTCTTAAGATACAATCTGACCGGCGGTCGAAATGCGGGTTTATCTGTCGACATAAGACAAATCTTCAGAAGGACAGCTGGTCTGAATGAAACTGTGGAGCCTTTTAGGCTGCTGTTCGCTGGCGGCGCTGCCGGGTGCTTTGTCAGAATGGCAGGGCCAGCTGCCATGAACAGAGGGAACAGTAAGCCTTTCAGCGGCGGAATAGGAGGAAAAATGACTTACGCAGAATTATTTTATGAAATTAAGGGAAAATTTATGGGGGCGGATGTGAGCGATATCCATGAGCATCTGGCGTTTCAGTTCAATATCGAGGACAAGGACGCAGGCGGTGCTTTTTATGTGGAAGTAAAGGAAGGGAAGCTGTATGTGGAGCCCTATGAGTATTATGACAGAGATGCCATGTTTATCTGTGCGCCGGAGGTGCTTCTGGAAATTGCAGATGGCCGGCTGGACCCTGTTGCGGCATTTACGGAACAGAAGCTTCGTGTGGAGGGAAATATAGAGAAGGCACTGCGGCTGAAGGAAATCATAGAAATGAAGAGAGAAGCCGTTCAGGGTGAAAAAGGTGTGGTACAGAAGGCTGCTGACAAGGTAGTGAATACCATTGTGAAGACTGCGGTCAAGAAGAGCGAAGCAAAGAGCCGTAAGCAAAGTAAGAAGTCAGAATAAGGGGTAAATGGCAATGGGAACATTGAAAAATATTGCTGCCGCCGCCGGTCTTCTGGCTGCTGCAGGTATTGGAGAGACGGTGTATTTCTATAACCGCACCATGAAGCGTGGAAACGCGAAGACGGAACGGACAACGAAAATGTCAGGCACAGACTGGGAAAAGTATTTTCCTCTGATGGAAGAGCGGAAAAAATTTGTGATGGCGCAGCCTCACAGGGATGTATATATTACATCCTATGACGGGCTGAAGCTTCATGCCACATACTTCCCGGCAATTAAGACGGTGGAAGCAGGCAGTGCGGTTAAAGCAGCGAAGACAGAGGAAACAGACGGAGTAATGAGGTCGGAAAACGCGGCTGGCACAGAGGAAGCAGACGCAAAAATAGTAATCTGCTTTCACGGTTATACAGGGGAGGGCCTCAGCAATCATGTGGCCATTGCAGATTACTTTTTAAAACACGGATATGCCATGCTGCTGCCTGATGCAAGGGCGCATGGCGAGAGCGAGGGAAAGTATATAGGATTCGGATGTCTGGACAGGCAGGATGCACTCAGCTGGATTCATTGGGTGATAGGGGAATGCGGCGGGGATATTAAGATTATGCTCCACGGAACATCCATGGGAGGAGCCACAGTGCTGATGACAAGCGGATTGGAGCTTCCGGCTAATGTGAAAGGAATCGTGTCCGACTGCGGTTTTACCTCGCCAAAGGAAGTTTTTACCCATGTACTCAACCATATGTACCATTTGCCGGCTTTCCCTGCAATTCAGGGAGCAGACCTGCTCAACAGGAAGTTAGCGGGATACGGTATGGATGAGTGCAATGCCAGACGTGAGGTACAGAAGGCGAAGGTGCCCATTCTCTTCATTCATGGTTCGGAGGATACTTTTGTACCCTGCAGCATGTGTCATGAAATCTATGATAATTGCCGCTCGCCCAAACGGAAGTTAATTGTGGAGGGGGCATCCCATGCGGAAAGTTATTATAAGGACATGGAGGCATATGAAAAGGCATTGACAGAGTTTGCAGAGGAAATTATGGCATAGAGAGCGGTATATCATAGAAGCAGTCCTGAAGCGAAAGTGCAGGACATGGCGAGAATCAAATTCCCCGCAGCAGACAGAGAAGCATTTGACCCTCGCGGTATTCGCCGGGCCATGGAATATGGATTATGCTCGCTGAAGCGGCTTCACAAAGTCAGCTGTGCTGATTTGGTCATTACATGTGGGAATAAAGCAGGAGAAGAGTGTATGAATACAAGAAAAGGTCACAAAGCATACCCGCTGACAGTGGCGCAGAAATTTCATAATTATTATGCGCAGTACAGTCCCGGAAAGGAAATATTGAATGTGGGCACAAGCCTTACCATTGAGTTCCAGCTCAATATTGATGAGCTGCGGAAAGCAATTTATAAGGCTTATGACCGCTGCGAATCCATGCGGGCGAGGCTTGCGTATGACAAAAAGGAAGACCAGTGGTATCAATATATTGCCGATAAAGAAGAACGTGAGATTGAATTTGTGGATTTCTCGGATAAGACCATGGAAGAGGCGGAAGCCGAGATGACAGCATGGACGCGCATTCCCTTCGATCAGGAGGATGCGCCCATGAACAGGGTGGTCATTATTAAGATGCCGGATGGTTTTGAGGGAATGTTTATTGCGGGGGATCACAGATTCATGGATGCCCAGTCCCTGATTTGTTTTATGAAGGATGTGATAGAGCTGTACTGCAGCGCTAATTTTGAGGGCATTCCCTATCCTTCCGATATGCGTTCCTATATTGAACAGGTGGAGAAGGATCTGGCTTACGAGGCCGGCAGCAAGGCACAGGCAAGGGATCGGGAGTATTTTTACAAATTGATTCAGGAGTCGGAGCCTGTCTACTGCGGAATAGAGGGAACAAAGAAACTGGAAGAAGCCAGAGCGGCCGCAGGCAACCCGAATCTTCGTGCGGCGCCTACAGGCTCGGATAGCTTTGTGGCAGCCATAGACATTTTCCATCTGGAAGAGGAACCTACAAGAAGGCTTATGACATTCTGCCAGGAGCAGCATATTTCTCTGCAATGCCTGCTGATTATGGGAATACGGACGTATCTGCAGAAACTGAATCAGTGTGATGATGTGTCAATGCAGATTGCATATGCCCGCAGAGCAACGCTTCTGGAGAAAAAATCAGGCGGCACAAGAATCCATTGTTTTCCATTCCGGACGGTGATATCCGAGGATAAGAGCTTTCTGGAAGGAATTCAGGAGATTAGAGACAGGCAGAATGAAGTCTTCCGGTATGTGAATTTTAACCCGGCGGAATATCTCTCTTACAGAGGGCAGTGCTATCAGCCGCCCCAGGGTATGGGATATGAGACGGTGTCTCTCACATACCAGCCTGCAACATTGAGGGAAAAGGGACTGACGGATCTGGGAGATATCAGGTATAAGACAAAGAGATATTGTAATGGGTATTATTCGGACGGCATGTACCTCACTGTAATGCACAGGCCGGAGGATAACGGTCTTGATTTCAGCTTTGAACATCAGACCAGGGCGTATAGCAGGGAACAGCTTGAGTATTTTTATTATTATATCTGCAAGATTATGTTCAAGGGAACGGAGTGCCCGAATCTGAAGATAGGGGATATTATCAAGCTGATATAAGGAAATTATATGCGCAAGAGGGTGTGTAAACACCCCCTTTAAGCGAATGAAATTATGGTAAAATGTTGACGCAGGAATACGCTGTGCAGAGGACAGTGGAGACAGGAAAGGATGGCAGCAATGTTTGATACATTGGCAGATATTATTGTAAATTATGTGGAAGTCAAGAAGGAGGATATCAAGCCGGAATCGCGTTTTATGGAGGATCTGGGGTTTACTTCATTTGATTTCATGAGTATGCTGGGCGAGGTGGAAGAGGCGCTGGATGTGGAGATTGACCAGGAAGAAGCTGCCAATATCCGCACTGTGCAGGAAGCAGCGGACTATCTTGCAAGGATTTCCTGAGGAAGGAAATCCGGAATGGTAGTGTCAAGTCGTATATAAAAAACAGCAACGGACCGGACAAGCAAAAAACAGCAGCGGACAAGCCCCGGAAGGATTTACTGACGCGCCAGCGGCAGGAAATTCTTCCGGATTCAAGGGGCTTGGAAGGGGAAAAGTGCGCTAAAGCGCACTGCGGAACTAGATTGAGAGGCAAAAATGAATGAATTGCGGAGTACGATATATGAACTGCTTACAGAGGCGGCAAAAGCATATGGTGCGCAGGATGCCGTCAGGTATAAGGTAAGGAGTGCCGGTGAAGGCGGAAAGAAGGAGACAAAGGTTGAGGCGAAGACATATACCCAGCTCAGAGATGACAGTGAGCGTTTTGCGGCAGTACTGTCAGAGCTTTCAGAACGGGGAAAACATATCGCCGTCATAGGAGCTACTTCCTACGCGTGGATTACGGCTTACTATGGTATTACCAGCAGCGGCAGCGTGGCGGTGCCGCTGGATGCAAATCTTCCTTCGGAGGATTTGTGCGAGCTGATTGACAGGGCGGATGTGACGACCCTGGTATATGATGGAACCAAGAAGGAAGCGGCGCTGAAAGCATCAAAACAGTGCAGCGGTTTGAAGCATCTTATCGCCATGGAACCTGAGAGCAGGGTTGACAATGCGCTGTCCATGTGGGAGCTTATCGCCGGAGCAGCACCGGATGCAGACTGCCATCCGAAGCCGGAGGATCTGGCAACCATCATGTTTACATCCGGCACCACCGGGAAGAGCAAGGGCGTTATGCTGACCCACAGAAATCTTGCAGAAAACGCCACTGCCCTGGATATGGGGTATGAGCCGGGAATGGTGGTGATGAGTGTGCTTCCCATACACCATGCCTATTGCCTGAGCATGGATATTTTAAAGGGAACATCCATAGGAGCCGTCATCTGCATCAATGATTCTCTTCTCCGGGTAGCCCAGAATATCAAGCTCTTTGAGCCGAATATGATTCTGATGGTGCCCCTTATGGTGGAAACGCTGGCGAAAAAGCTGGAAGAGGCGGCACTGATTCCGGCGCCGATCATTAAGGCCAAGGTGTTCGGAAAGCAGTTTCACACAGTCTGCAGCGGCGGCGCGTACTTAAATCCCAAATACATTGATTTGTTCCGCAGGTATGGTATTACCATTCTTCAGGGGTATGGTATGACGGAGTGTGCGCCTGTCATCAGCACCAACTGCAATCACGCCATGAAGGCAGGTTCGGTAGGAAAATGTATGCCGAACTGCCGGGTTAAAATTGTAGAGGAAGAGATATGGGTCAAGGGCAGCAGCGTCATGGAGGGGTATTACAAAATGCCGGAGGAAACGGCGCAGACATTGGAGGACGGATGGCTGAAGACCGGCGATTTGGGATATGTGGATGAAGACGGCTTCCTGTTTCTCACCGGACGTAAGAAGAACTTAATCATCACGCCCAACGGCGAGAATGTATCCCCGGAGGAGATTGAGAACAAGCTGGGTGAGAAACGGCTGGTGCAGGAAGTGATTGTGCGCGACTGTGAAGGCGTGATTGAGGCGGAGATTTTCCCTGATCTTGAATATGCGGCCAAGAAGAAAGTGAAGGATGTGCCCGCCGAACTGCAGAAATTGATTGATGAGTATAACAAGACGGCACCCCTCTATAAACGCATCTATAAGTTAAAAGTGCGTGAGGTGGAATTCGAGAAGAATACCACAAAGAAAATAAAACGATAAAAATAAAACCATAAGCGGATTTCATGAGTTCAGGCAGCAACACAGGACGCGGAAAGGTTATGATTTCGGATATTGTGTTCAGGGAAAATTTCGTGTATAGTATAAGTGGATTGCAAATTTTATCAACACAAAGGGCAGTTACGATACTTATTGGGCGGACAGCAGCGGCAACGGGCTTGTGAATGCGTTTATTTTTGAAATCTGCCGTTCGTGAGCCGGGCGGCATGGCAGGTTTCAGCGGCCGTCAGTATAAATGCTGCGGCAGCAGGAATGTGTTAAGCGGCACAAACCGAAAAAGGTAATTGGTGTATAAATTTTACAAGTCCGTATTATACTATAGTTTATTAGAAGTATTCTGAGGAAGCAAAGGATGGCTATGGTATCATGGGGACTTTTTTCTTGATTTTAATCGGGGGCAGTTATGGGCTGCTTGCGGCAGCGGGGGTGTTTACCGTATTGGTGGCGGTGGGATTGGTTCCCAGATTTGCCGGTAAGACGCATACGGCGAAGTATGTGCTGTTATATGAGGAAATGGTAATCTTCGGTACCCTGATGGGCTGTGTGCTCAGTGTTTTCCCTGAGTATTTCCAGGCCGGAGTGTGGTGGCAGGAGAAATTCCCGGAGCATCTTTCCCTGCTGTATGGAATAGGAGCGGTATGCCAGGCGGTGTTCGGGCTGTTTTCCGGAATGTTCATCGGATGTCTTGCCCTTGCCATTGCGGAAATGCTGGACAGTATTCCGATTCTTTCCAGGCGTATCTCCTTCCGGCATGGACTGGGGCTTGCGGTGTTCAGTATGGCGCTGGGAAAAATCTGCGGTTCTCTGATATATTTCTGGACGGAATTGCACAGAACCGCGTGAGTGGGTTTGGAAAGGGGCTTTATCATGGCAAACACAACAGTTTATTTAAAATGCGACAGAAATGTGGAGGTGCAGTCGGAGAATGTCTTTATGTCAGACCTGGGGGCGCTGCGCTGTGCCGACACCGTTATTTCCGCGAAGCTGAAGGCGCTGAAGGTACATCATTTCAGAAATAACGATGCAAAACGGTGCGTAATCAGTTCTTTAAAACTGGTGGAGCTGATGGAAAATGCCTGCCCGGACATTAGTGTGCAGATTGTAGGGGAGCCGGATGTGCTGGTAGAGTGGGTCAGTGTGAGCAGACATAAGGGCTGGCAGCAGTGGGTGAAGGCGGCATTGGTGTGTGCGGTGAGCTTTTTCGGTACGGCCTTTACCATAATGGCGTATCACAATGATGTGGGAATCAATGAAGTATTTACGGAAATATATCGGATGGTCATGAATCGGGAACCCCAGGGGCTGAATACCCTGGAAGTGTCTTATTCTATCGGCCTGGCGGCAGGAATTATTCTCTTTTTCAACCATATCGGCGGCAGGCGCATTACCAAGGACCCCACGCCCATAGAAGTGGCCATGCGCAACTATGAAGAGGATGTGGACAAGGCTCTCATTGCCACTGCCGGACGGGAGGGGAAGGAAGAGGATGCCATATAATCTGCAGGAAGCTGTCACATCATTCCTTTGTTCTTACGGTACAGATAGGGAGGTATCCCCTTGATTCTCTTGAAGACATCTCCAAAATAATTGCTGTCATTGTAACCGCAGCGCAGCGCGATATCTGTGATGGAGTCATTGGTTTCCAGCAGGAGGGCGGAAGCTTCCCTGAGCCGGACATTGTTTAAATATTCCTTGAAGCCGAAGCCTGTGGTGCGCTTGAATTTCCTGGAGAAAAAGGAGGGGCTCATATTTGCCTGTTTTGCGGCATCTGCCAGTGTAATCGGGTTATGGAAGTTCATGCAGATATATTTGGCGGCCCGCTGTATGGCTTCGTCAGCGGCGTCCAGTTCCTCTATGGCGTTGTACTGGAATTCCTGGCAGCGGATCAGGAAAATCAATAACTCATACAAATGATTTTTTAACAGCCTTTCTGAAAACATGTCCTGTGTTTTATATTCCAGCTCCATTTTCCTCATCAGGTCGTCCACATATTCCCTTCGGCTTGTCGGTATGGTCATATGGGGATTCCTGAAACATTTCAAAACCAGTTCTTTACCGAATTCGTCATACAAAGGACCGGCAAATTGGTCCGTGAAATTAATCACAATGCGTTCGTGGGATTTCACTTCCAGATAGGCGCTCTTATGGAGGGCACCCTTTTCAATTGCGATAATATCACCTTTCTTCAGGACATAGATTGAGTGATTGATAAAAAAGCGGCATTTCCCAGACAATAAATAGAATATTTCGTAATGGGGGTGTACATGGGTCTCCTTCATGTTAAAATTAGCGTTTCGCTTGATCTGGCTGATGGAAAATTGGTGATCCGGTACATTGTTCATATGGCTTCTGCCTTCCTGGTAATTTTCAATACATAAGGAACTGTTAAGAAGTAAATTTATACAAATTTATTTCTACACAGTTCCTGAGAATTATAACACAAAACATAGGGGAATGGTTAAGGAGCAAAATTTACAAAATCTTCCCGATACAATTCATAATCAATAGATGATTGCAGTTCTCCAAGCTGGTTTCGCCATGAGTTCTCTCTGACTTGCACCTTAGTGAAACCAAGTTCTTCATAAACATGCTGCGCCCTTTTGTTATTCACGTTTGTATCAAGAATTACTTTTTTATACCCTTTGTCTTCAAAAAGTGAAAGGATAAGCATACTCAAAAGTATTTTTCCATACCCTTTGTCATGCTCTGAAAAATCACAAATCTTAATTCCGATTTCAACAGCAGTTTCGCTCTCCCTGCCATAATTCATTTCGCCAATAGGTCTTTTATCAAGTTCGACAATCAGGCGTCTTCCGTCTTCATCATTGCCCTCTTTGATTTTTTCAGCAATTTCATCTGCCGTTTCACCGGTTCCATTGGGAAAACCTGCATGAGCCATAATCTTTCCATCATTCCACCATGATGATAATAAATCTGCGTCTTTAACAGCTGCATTTCTAATTGTTAAATTTTTATACTGTAATAACATATGAAAAATCCTCCGTTTTATCTGGGAGGGTTCAAATAATTTTCCCTCCTGTTATTCCTCATTATATTTTCTGCTCTGTTTCTCATATAAAATCACTCCTTCCAACGTTAATCTATTGAAATTACAACAGCATTATTCTACCACGAGCGCATTTATAATTCAACTAAATTATGAATATTCCGGGAAAGATGCATCATAAAGGAAGAGGCGTCTTCCGCCGGGGTCAGACGAATCAAGGCTGTAATTTGCGAACAGGCAAAAAATCTGTAGTTTTATAAAAAAAGACCGTTTTCTGGTGGAAAAGACCGTTTTTTTGAGGTAGAGTAATCGTAAGGACGGAGAAGGAAGCAGGTTGCTGTGAACGGAGTGAACAGCAACGAAGGCAGAGAGAATCATGGGGCTGTGGAAAGCAGAGCAGTCCGTAACATATACGGAAAAGAGGAAAAGGATGAAATCAAAATTTACCGTTTCTAAGAAGGATGAAAATTTTCGTGAGTTTGCCCTGAATGGCAGTTTATGGCTGCTCCTGCTGCAGGTAGGGCTTCCGCTGGCGCTCTATCAGTGTCTGGGCATGGCGTTTAAGATTCTGGATTCTATGATGGCGTCTCATATCAGTGCGGATTCTGTCTCGGCGGTATCTTATCTGTCGCAGATCAATCATATGATATCTGCTGTGGGCGGCGGTCTTGCCATCGGCAGCAGCCTGCAGGTCAGCCAGGCGTATGGCGCGGGAGATTACAAACTGGTAAAGAAACGGGTCAGTTCCCTTTTCGGCATCTGCGGTATTCTGGGAATTATTCTGCTCTGCCTGATGCCTTTTTCTTCGGTCATGCTGAGGCTGGCCAGGACGCCGGAGAATCTGATTGCCATTGGAAGCCGTTATTTTGCCATTGAGCTTCTGGGGATTGTCATCAGCTTTCTGAATAATGTATATATTGCCATAGAACGCGCCAGGGGGAACTCACGGAGAATCTTGTGTTTGAATTTCGCGGTGATTGCCGTGAAGCTGGGACTGACTGCATATTTTGTGTACATAATGCATTCGGATATTACCATGATTGCCGTGGCAACGGTGGTCTCTCAGAGTATTATGCTGGGAGCCGGGATATACCATATGACCAGAAAGGACAGTGCGTTTGCGTTTTCTTTTAAAGACATTTCCTTCCGCAGGGAAATCATGGGACCTATGCTCCATATCTCTTTTCCGGTTATGGTGGAAAAGGTTGCCTTTTCTTTTGGCAAGGTGGTGGTTAATTTTATGAGCAGCAGATATGGCTCTCTGACGGTGGGGGCGCTGGGGATTTCCAATAATATCAACGGTTTTACCACCAGCGCCCAGAACGGATTTCAGGAGGGCTGCGCATCCATTATCAGCCAGAATCTTGGGAACGGCAACAGGAAGCGTGCCATAGAGGCGTTTTGGAAGGTTATCTGTATCAATGTATTTATAGGGGCGGTGGGGCTTACGCTCACCATGACGTTCCTGCGCTCCATCAGTCTCCTGTTCGCCACTTCGGAGGGCGTGGTGAACACGGAATTTCAGGAGATGATTATTGCAATTAACCGTTATGAACTGATCGGCGGCTGTATTCCCCTGGGAGTGCTGTCTTCCTGTATGGCGCTGCTCTTCGGGCTTGGCAGGACAAAACTTACGCTGTTGATAAATTTCAGCCGGGTTTTCGTATTCCGCATACCGGTATTGTGGGCATTGCAGACCTTTACCGATTTGGGGACGGTAAGTGTGGGAATTACCATGATGGTCAGCAATATCCTTGTGGCGGTGATGGCCTTGACGGTGGCGCTGCTGGTGATACGAAGCGAGAATAAGAAGATGTAAAGAAACTGGATGAACTCAGGATTCTGGGTGATGGCACACAGTCCAAGTCATATATTTATGTGGATGATGTGCAGGATGCGGTAAGGACTGTAGAGAAGGCAGGATTAACCGCATTTGAACCATATAATGTGGCCGCGCTTGACAGAATTACTGTTACTGAAATTGCTGATATGGTTGTTAAACTGATGAAGCTTAAGAATGTCCGGTACGATTATACGGGCTGCAGCCGCGGATGGAAAGGCGATGTGCCCGTTGTATGTCTAAATTCTCAGAAGATAAGAAATCTGGGATGGAATAAAAAGTATACATCTGTACAGGCGATGGAGAAGGCAGTATTGACGATGCTTTAACGCCGGAGAAATGGAAATGATTGTATCAAGGACACCGTTGAGGATTTCTCTGGGGGCGGAGGGACAGACCTGCCCTCGTATTATCTGGCGCATGGTAAAGGTAGCCTGTCAATATCATTATGATAAGTGATATAGTTGTATTTTGTACTCTTGAAATCTTCCGGTTTCCAGAAATCCTTCATCTGACGGAAATCTTCTTCGATTTCCGGGCGCAGTTCATAAGTATTTATGATCTGATGGGCTGTCTTCTGGGTAGCCGTTGTCATAAATACGAAGAACTTATCCGTTTTTGTATCATGTACTACACAGGCATTGATTGGAACATCCATTTCCGGGGCGCCGCTTTCCCAGAAAAAGCCAAGGTCTGTTACAAGCTGGATTTTCTGGGTCTTTCTTTTGGGGTTTGGGTGTTTCTGCCATTTCCCATTAGCAGCAGCTGTTTTTACCGCTTCCTGAAAAATGGTCATATTTTCTCTTGCAGGAAGATAGGTATCTACCCTGCGCTCTGTTTTTAAATAGCTGGTCATCTCTCTTGACAGGAACCCCCTGTCATTCATCAGTATGTCATTTTCATGAAGGCAGGATGTGGTTTTAAGCATTTCCCTGCATTGCTCCATGTCATGCGTCTTATCGGTTTCAGAAATAGAAGCTGTGGGGAAAGATGCCGAGAAACAGCATGTGTAAGGCGCAAAGCAGCAATTTTAGTGTATGGTATTGAGAATTTTGTATGTGCGGCAGGGGATTCGCGCACAGCAGTCTCGGGTTTGTCACGCAAAGAACGCGTGAAAACGCCTCGCGGTGGCGTGGGTGTGAAAAATAACAAAGCTTACGTTTATCGGTTTATTGCATTTGGGATATATTGACAGCTTGCTGGTAATATATTAAAATATTGGTAATGAAGGTCTGCGGAGCAGACAGGAAAGGCGGGGCAGGGATGTTTATTGTAAATACGGATTACATTGAAGGAAAAAAGCTGGAAATGCTGGGGCTGGTCAGCGGTTCTACGATTCAGTCCAAAAATATCGGCAAGGATTTCGGCGCGGGTCTGAAATCTATTGTGGGCGGTGAGCTGAAGGGGTATACGGAAATGATGGAGGAAGCCAGAAGCATTGCAGAACAGCGCATGATGGAAAATGCGCAGAAGATGGGTGCTGACGCGGTGGTAAATGTGCGGTATGCCACAAGTGCGATTATGGCCGGAGCATCGGAAGTCATGGTATATGGAACGGCGGTTAAATATCAATAAGATTCAGGAAACGGCAGAAGGAAGCGTTCTGTCGTTTTTCTTATTAAGACATACTTTCAGATTCTGAGAGGATGCAGGTAGAATTGTAATGAGTAATGGCAGGAGCGCGGAATCGGATATAATTTCCATGTTTCAGATTGCGGACGAATCCTATGCGGTGGAAAATGCCGCAGCAGAATTGAAAGCAATTGCCACAGGCGTCATTGGAGATAATAATTCTGACAGTGTGGCAGAATGGCTGAAAAAGCATGTGTGATACTGTTATTACAGGAGGCTGTTATGAGAAAGGTATATCTGCTGATTCATGCTTATGAATTCTGCGACACAATAGAAACAAAATTTCTCGGAATATATTCCACGAGAAAAAAGGCCCGGGCGGCACAAAAGCGTTACTATGCGTTAAAAGGCTTCTGCCAATACCCGGAAAGCTGTTTTTCTATTTCTCCTTTTGATCTGGATCAGGACAAGTGGCCGGGAGGATTTGTAAGCTCCGATGAAATATATGATGAATTCAGAGAACTGACCATGATTGTCAATGAAATGGCAGGGGTTGATAAAACGCCGGAACAAGCGTGGGAGGATGAGGATTATTATTACATTTTATGTGAAATCAGCAGATGGAGTTATAGTGTGGAGGATGCCTCGGAGCTTGCGGAGTATATGCAGCAGTTATTCAGGGAGTACAGGAAAACAGAATTCGATCCTTCGGTTTGTATGGAGACGGCGGAAAAAATTTTACAGAATGTGAAATGAAAGGATTGTTACAATCAAATCGGCTGTTTGCATAAAATATCTGGACAATTATGCGGAAATTTGTTAAAATTATCTAAAGAAGCGTCTAGTGCTAAAGCACTAGAAGAGCAGGTAGTTGACGGCATAGTATTCGGAATGAGGGAGGAAAGAAAATGGAGCATTCAAGTAAGGCAGATACCAATACCTTTGGTAAAAACAGTCAGGAACTTCGCTTGCGTATTATTGTAAAAAGCTCGGTTACAGCATTGGTAATCGGAGGGATTTTATTATTGATATCAATTGTGATGAATTTATATGTAATGCTGGTGGAAGAAGAGCGGTTGGAAACCACGCAGCTGCTGAATCAGTACCGGCTGGGGTCCAAAGCGCTTACCTATGCTGTGCAGGCATATTCCGTTACCGGGAATTTAGATTATTACAATGATTATATGAAAGAGTTGAATGAGGATAAAAACAGGGATATTGCATGGGCAGGGCTGAAAGAAAATGACATTACGCAGGAAGAATGGAGTGAAATGGAAAGCATTGCGAAAATGTCGGACGGGCTGGTACCGCTGGAAGAAGAAGCCATGAGAGCTGCCTATGCGGGAAACAGGGAAGAGGCGATTACTTATGTATTTGGTGAACAGTATGAGAGTGATATTGCCGTAATTAATTCTCAGACCGATGCGGCGATTAACAGAATACAGGGAAGACTTGATGCAAAGAAGAACACCCTGGTGATTGTGCAGATGGTAGTGGAGTTCTTTTTCCTGCTTTCTTTTTGTTATGTCATCCGCCAGATTATTGTTTCAATTAAATTTTCCAGGGAAGAACTGCTTGTGCCGATTACAAAGGTATCGGATCAGATGGTTGCCATGTCGGAGGGAAATCTTCATGAGCCCTTTGATATGACGGAGGATGACAGTGAGGTTGGAAGAATGGTAACGGCCATTCGTTTTATGAAGGATAATCTGGTTAAAATCATCAGTGAGATTACGGCGGTTTTGGAGCAGATGGGAAATGGAAACTATGATATTGCCCTGAAGCAGAATTATGTGGGAGAGTTCTCGGCAATCAGGGAATCTTTCTATAAGATAAGCCAGGAAATCCGTAATACATTACAGAATCTCCGTCAAATGTCAGAGCAGATCAAAGGAGGATCTCTGCAGCTGGCTGATGCAGCAACGAATCTGGCAGATTCAAGTACAATACAGGCAAGTACGGTATCGGATTTGACAACGCTGGTAGAAAATCTGTATGCAGACATGGATAAGAATTCTACGGAAGCCAGGGAATGTGTGGAAATTGCTTCACAGGCAGGCGGTGCATTGCTTGCTGGCAATCAGAAAATGCATGAATTAAAGAAGGCCATTGATGAGATTAGAAATTGTTCCGAGCAGATTAATGCCATTATCGGGGCCATTGAAGATATTGCCACCCAGACAAACCTCCTTTCTTTAAATGCGGCAATTGAAGCTGCCCGCGCAGGAGAGGCAGGCAAGGGATTCGCAGTTGTGGCGGAGCAGGTCAAGAAATTAGCGGAAGAGTCTGCCAAATCAGCCAAGGAAACTACCATGTTGATAGAGACAACCGTCTCGGCAGTGGAAAAAGGCAATATGATTGCTGATGAAACTGCCCGGAATATGGAAGAGGTTATGGAGGGCGCTAAGACAGCTACAGAGAAAATGTCCCAGATTTCTGAGCTTTTGGATCAAAATGTACATTATATGAAGAAAATTGATGAGGATTTGGGAAATATTTCAGGAGCTGTGGATGATAATGCGGCGACTTCAGAAGAAACTGCTGCAATCAGCCAGGAGCAGAGCGATCAGGTGGAAATGATGGCAGAGCTGATGGATAAGTTCGTGATATAAGACAGTGCTAAACCCTTTTTGACAATGCATAAAACAGGTGCATTTGCTGCATACTGTAAGAAAAGTGGCTGCGATTTGCAGATAAGCCGGACAGGCCGAAGTAAGGAGGGCATTGTGAAAGCGGCCATTGTGACTGTGAGCTGTTATGGAGGGTAAAAGAATGGAAGAGACAAGCAGCGAAAAAAAGCAGCAGCAGAAAGAATATGAACAGTATGTCAAAGAGGTGACGCCCACGCATAATCTGTGGCTTCAGATGCTGAAAGCGTTTATTACCGGAGGTATTATCTGCTGCATCGGGCAGTTTATCTTAAACTATGCGGGCAGTACGGGGTTGGATAAACAGGATGCGGGAAGCTGGTGTTCCCTGCTTCTGGTACTTTTGTCAGTTGTACTTACAGGGTTTGGCATTTATCCGAAGATAGTGAAATGGGGCGGTGCCGGAGCCTTGGTGCCGATTACGGGATTTGCCAACAGCGTGGCGGCGCCGGCCATTGAATATAAGGCAGAAGGGCAGGTCTTCGGTATTGGGTGCAAGATATTTACAATTGCCGGACCGGTAATTTTGTATGGGATATTTACGAGCTGGGTTCTGGGAGTGGTTTATTGGATTGGGAAGATGGCCGGGGTATTTTAAGTAATACACTCAAAGCTGCTGCAGCGGTACGGATCTGCGTTGATTATTTAATGCCAAATCCAGCATTCCTTCATCACGAATACCGTCACTTCCACCAGTGGCAAGAGTATTTTGACGGGCATTTACCATAAGGCTGACAAAGGCAGAGCGATGAACAGCTGATACAGTGTTCACCATCTCTGCCTTTTTGCATTTCAGTTATGGCTTTATTCGATTATTTTGATTCATAACTCTTGTCAAATTCGTGTGTGACGTCAATATCTGTTAATACGCCGTGATTATAGTCAAAACGAATGGTATATTCTCCGTCACGCAGGTAATGGAAGAGGTAGTCGCCGGTGTCATCATCCAGTTCCAGATCGGGGTAGGCTTCTTTCAATGCTTCCTGTGTCATTCCGATAGGATTAACGCCATTGATGGAGATATTCAGTCCGCTGTTTGTGTCGTCCAGGGCATAGAACCCAAGCTCTTCAATCACACATTGGTTGACTAACTTTTCCTCCCGGCTGTCATTTACCAGGGTCAGACTTGCATAGGATGTGCTGTCTTTTCTTAAGAAGATAGAAGATGTCCAGGAATTATCCGGCATTTTCAGGAGAAAAAGCTCCTTGGCGTTTGTTTCAAATCCCTGATCTTCCAGTTCCTTTGGTGTGGTTTGTCCTACTACTACTGATACTCCGTCAATCAGCACTTCAGGCGGTGTTCCAGGGTCCTTTGCGGCGCATCCGCCCAGGATTCCAATGACTAGCATTGCAGCAAGTGCTGAGGTGATTCTGAAAAATTTCATTTGAATCTTCCTTCCTTTCGTAATTGTCCATTGTGTACATCCAAGTGTTTCTCCTGGACGTATTTTATAGTATCACACTTTGGAGTAAGATTCAAGTATGCGTTCAGACTTTTTCACTGCGGGCTCTCCTTTCAAAGAAACGGTCGATTTCTCTTTTGACGGCCTCTATGGGAAGGTATTTGGATAGATAGCCTTCAGGTTTGAGGGAAATTGCCTTTGTGACGCTCTCCCTGTCCACTTTGCAGGTTAGAAAAATCACAGGGATATCTGTAAAATCCTTTTCTGAACGAATCATTTCCAATACCTGGCTGCCGTTGCAGACAGGCATTTCATAGTCGAGCAGGATAAGATCCGGCGGGGAAAGGGATATAGTTCTGATGGCCGACATGCCGGAGTCTGCCGTCAGAACTTCGTAGTCGCTGCCTAATAAATCCAGCATTGCTCTTCGCATAAAGTTAGAGTCATCTACCACCAGTATTCTCTTCTTCCGTTGCAATGAGACCCCGTCAGAACTATTGGTATGCAAATGGGGTTCGGTTTCCATGGAGGTATTGCTGCTTTGCATGAGGTGTTCTATTTCAGTTACTGCATTCTCCGTGACAGCCATAACACAGTCCCTGTGCCGGAGGGATTCGGAAGCAGACATACAAAATGCAAAGTATCCTTTGCCGGTATCATACAAAAGACTGTATTGGGGACTCTGCCTTTCAAACATTTTATAAAACTGCTCATAGGTCAGCAGCTGCTCTTCTGTCATTTCAAACTGCTCCAGGGATGAAAAATATCTTTTGACACGTTCTGCAAGCTGCTTTGCCGCATATTTTGCTACGCTGGAAAGCATCATATCAGAAATTTCCGATGTAGGATCTATGACATTGCCGATGGCGCTGCCGATCAATTGATTCTCAAAAAGCAGGAAAAATTCCCAGCGCTTTTTTTCTCTGCTGCTGTATATCAGTCGGCAGTATGCTCCGTTTCCGAATTTCTCTCCGGCATAGCAGTTGCTGATTAAATGTGAATCCAGCCGGAACATATTGTGCAGAAGGCCTGCGATTATCTGTCCCATTACCGCCTGGTCCTCTTCCGGGGACAGGTTTTCCCAATGCCTTATGGGTTCGCCGCTTACGATCATATGATCTTCTATCAAAGTATGTCCGATCAGCCATCCTGCGCACACACTGAGAAAATGGTGGATGGAGGTTCTGGAATAATCACTCAGCTCCAGCTCGTTTTCAAGGGTAGGAAGCATCCGTTCACGAAAATCCTTATGGATGCGTTTGTGGGTCTCCAATCCTGGGTAATTTATGGAAACCATATAGGCTTCCTCATCTGCAAAATGCTGGATGGCATGCTCCCTGAAGTACTTTATTGCCTCCTGGCAGGCAAAGCGGCTTTTCTCTTCGCTGCGCCCAAAGTCGAACAATTTATTGAGAATGCTGAAGAGCTTTCTGTGTTCTTTATCGATAATGTCCACTCCCACATTATACCGTGTATCCCATGTGAAACGATTTCCCATATGCTTTCCTCCTGGTTTCAGTGCTTGATTGTATTGCCGGTTCACAGGAATTAACAACGAGCAAAATCAAGTATTTGATTCTATAATTTATTCCCTGTATATGAAAATGTGACAAAATATAATATTTTTTTCCGATTTTCCTTATTTTATGATAATGAATGACATTTTTATCTGTTAATTTCTGGCGTAATGACATATTTTTTTATTGCTGCCGATGTAAGATGCCTTTTTGGTACAGTTCAGCCTTTTACTGTAAAGGTTCCAAACCGCATGCACTTGGCGGTTTGTGTGCATCAACTAAACTCCCGGAGTTTTCATTCATGGTGGTGCAGTCGGCTGCAGGGGAGTTTAGTTAGACAACGGCATGAAATAAGCTGCCAGGCATTGATTTTAAAGAGAAAAGCGGCTATACTGTATCTGGCATGTCAGCATAGGATCAGTGCATCTGTGGGCTGAATGCCATCTGGTATCCATGTAAAGGAATTGGAGAGCTATGAAATCGACTCAGGGAAGTCAGGAGGAAGTATGCTGCATATTGGGATATGTGATGATGATAGAACAGTGTTGGAGAATCTGGCCAGGGAAGTGGAAGGGTGGGCAAAAGAGAAGGCAGAGCTATGCAGTGTGGAGTGTTTCCTTACGGCGGATTCTTTTTTGTTTGCCTGGGATGAGAAGAAGGATATGGATGTACTGCTTCTGGATATTGAGATGCCCGGCATGGACGGGATGGAATTGGCCAGGCATCTGCGGAAGAAAGGAGAACATGTCAGTATTATTTTCGTAACAGGGAATTCGGAGTACGCATTGGAAGGCTATGATGTGGAAGCGGTTTCCTATCTGGTGAAACCAGTGAAGAGAGAGAGGCTTTATTCTGCTCTGGACCGCGCAGGGGAACGGTTGGACAGCAGGGAGGTCCTTTTGGTGACAGTATCCGCAGGGGAGATAGAGCGAATCTATATATCGGATATCTGTTTTCTGGAAAGCGAAGGCCATGGAACCATGGTTTGTAAGAGGGATGGTACGAGGATATCCGGCAGAGTAAATCTCCGGCAGTTAGAACAGGAATTGGAAGGAAGGTCGGAAGCTTTTTTCAAGCCGCACAGATCTTACTTTATCAATCTGGGCTATGTGGAGAAAATTACGAAAAGAGATATTCGGATGGATGATGGAACGTTGATTCCTATAGCCAGAGGAAAATGGGAGGCATTGAATCAGGCGTACATGGGGTATTTCCGCAGGAAGTTTTGATTGGAAGCGTTCGGAAGCTGAAGGAAGAAGCACCAAAAAAGTTTGGAAGTTAAAAAAAGCACAGAATTGTTTGGAAACTGAAGGAACCGGAATTATTTGGAAGTTGAAGGAACCGGAACCCTTTGGCAGTGAAAAAGTGACAGGAGCCGATATGCTGCAAGTTGGAATCCAGCTGATATGGCTGGGGTTGTATCATTATTATATTGTACAAATCAGTGAATTGGAAAAAGGATATTTAAAAAAGACTGCTGTGTGGGTTATGACCTGTGGGGTGTTGTCTGCCGTGCATTTGCCGTTTCCGGGATGGGGAGGTCCGGGTCATCGTCTCGGGGGATGGTTTGTCATTACATTGATTTTTCTCTTATATTCACTTTTTTATGATGGAAAGCCCTTTCTGCAGCAATGGTGGAAGGTGGTGCTGCCAGGGCTTTTTGTGTCGTTTTGCGCTATGGCGGAGGCGCCGTTGATTCTGATGCTCTGGAACGGGGCAGTGGAAGCCGTCTTATTATTGCTGCTTCAGAGGGAGAGAGGGTATCTGGATCTGAGAAACTGTATGCTTCCTATGGCAATTTACGGTATATTGACCTTTGCCTTATGGCATTTCCGATGTTACCGGGATACGGGACTGCAGGCAGGAATACTGTTATTGGAATTGCTGTTGTTTCTATCCCTGGAAGGGGCTCTGTTCTCGTATCATCGTGGATTTGAGGCCCGGACAGAGCGCTTTCAAAGGGATATTATGAGTCATCAGTATGAAGAAATCAAAGAAATTTATTTGAATATGCGGAGCTGGCGGCATGATTATCACAATCATCTACAGGTAATGAAGGCACAGATTGCAGCAGATCAGCTTGTGGAAATGAAGCAGTATCTGAATGCGCTGGAAGAAAATCTGGATCGTGTGGATACCTATGTGAAATCAGGAAATCTCATGGCGGATGCGATATTGAACAGCAAGCTTACATTGGCGCAGCAGAAGGACGTCCGGGTCAATTGCAAGGCTGTTCTGCCGGAAACGCTTCCCATAGAGGATGTGGATTTGTGTGTGATTCTGGGAAACCTGCTGGATAATGCATTGGAGGCTTGTGATGGGATTCCGGAGGAAGAGAGGTTTCTGCGTATTTATATGGTGGTGAACAAAGCACAGCTCTATACATCAATTCAAAATTCTGCAAAGGAAGATTTGAATTTTGATGAAAGGCATTATATTTCCAGGAAGCGGGGAAACCACGGTCTTGGCATGAAGAGGGTTAAGGCGCTGACAGATAAATATGAGGGATACCTGACTCTTGCCAACGAGCCCGGTATTTTTGCGGTGGAGTTGACAATGCCATTGCAGGAATTGCACTAAGGCGGTTCCGGATATTTTGGCAATTGGATTCTAGCAGAGTGTGTCTGCATTCATATATAAAAGAACTGTGTATATAAAAGAATTGTACATTTCAGGTTTCAAATTAAACATTTCACGCGAAAATCCCCCCGGCGGGGGATTTTTGTATGAAAATGTGGAGAGAGGAGGTGGAGATTGTTATGGAGATAGAAAAGAAAACAAAGGGATATTCGATTTGGAGCAATTATTGTGCAGCCTTTTCCTGGATTCGGAAGAAAGAGGGTATGGTGTATTTTATCCTTATGGGTGTAACCATAGCAGCTGCCGTGATGGAACCCTTTCTTTCCATGGCGCTGCCGGGAGCCGTGGTATATCTGCTGGGAAGCGGCTGGGAACCGGGAACAATTTTCGCTGCTTTGGCGGGTTATGTCATTGTGCTGCAGGGGCTGCGTATTGCAAAGGACTATTTTGGTTCGGTATGGGCTAAAAAGAATTTTATGTTTCGGATTGGTCTGGGTTCGCAGCTTTTCAGCGCTGCTATGGATGCGGATTATCAGGATTTTGAAAGTGAAACCGGGCAGAAGAAGCTGCTGGGTGCGAAGATGAATCTCTATTTTGGCAACAGGAAGGGGATTGAGGCATTTCTGAACAATCTTCAGGCATTCCTTATCAATTTGCTTGGACTGCTGCTCTACGCGGTGATGCTTGGCAGACAGAATGTATGGATGTTATTGCTGATGTTTGCGCTGACCGGTATATCGGCAGGTTTGAGGTTCCTTAACAGGAAGCGTACGGATGCGTATGATGCCGGTTACGAAAGGGTATGGCGCGATTATCAATATCTGGGGAAAGAAATATTGATTGGCGCCAATGGCAAGGATATTCGGCTCTATCATATGTGGAAGTGGTTTTCCGGGGAATTTGATAAGCTGAAGAAAGAATTTGTTCATTGGGGCAGCAAATGGTGGTGGTGTGCCAATGGCATCCCCGCCATTATGGAAAAGTGTATCGCCCTTGTAAGGGATGTTTTGGTGTATGGTTACTTGATTTACCAGATGATGCAGGGCGGCATGGAACTCAGCGCATTTCTGCTTTATATCGGGATTGTGTCAGGATTTGGCAGGTGGATGCTTCCCCTCCTGGATAAACTGACAGAATTATTGGAAAACAACAGGCATATGGGGTGTTATCGTGACTTTCTGGATTTCGCCGGGAAGAAGCATCAGGGGAATGAGCCGGTGGCAGAGCCGGGACAGACCCATGAGATACGCCTGGACCACGTGTCGTTTCGATATGAGGGCAATCAGGAGGATACCATTCATGATGTATCCCTGACCATAGTTCCGGGGGAAAAAATTGCGCTGGTAGGCATGAACGGTGCGGGTAAGTCTACGCTGATTAAGCTTATCTGCGGGCTTTACCGGCCGGGCAGCGGCAGAATTTATCTGGACGGAAAGGATGTTTCAACGCTTTCTGCCAGGGAATATCAAAAGGAATTCTCGGTGGTATTTCAGGATGTGTTCGCGTTTTCCTTTCCGCTGGAGGACAATGTATCCTGTAAGGACAGTACCTCTCTGGACAGCGGACGGCTTAAGGAATGTCTGCAAAAGGCGGATTTGTGGGAGAGGGTGCAGATAATGGAGAAAAAGGGGGCCACGTATATCAACAAAGATATGGATGCTTCCGGCGTATCTTTGTCAGGAGGGGAGCTGCAGAAACTGATGCTGGCAAGGGCGTTATACAAGGATGCCCCGGTGGTGATTCTGGATGAACCTACCGCAGCATTAGACCCGATTGCGGAAAGTAATTTATATGAGAAATATTATGAGATGACCCAAAATAAGACCAGTATATTTATTTCTCACAGGCTCAGTTCCACGAAATTCTGTGACCGTATTCTGTTCCTGGAAGGGGGAAGGATTGCGGAGGAAGGTACTCATGATGAATTGCTTGCAAAGCAGGGGGCATATGCGGCCATGTTCCGCACACAGGCGCAATATTATGTATCGGATGCCGGGAGGCAGGATGCGGTACTGGAATAAAAAACAACATGCTGTGAGGCAGGATGCGGTACTGGAATAAGAAAGGAAATATAGAAAAATATGGAAACGGGGAAAATAAAAAACTGGCTGGATGCCTTTTTGGGGATTCATAAGACCGGTATGGAATTGATGAAGATTGCACACAAAATAGATTCTTCTGCAATTCCGCTGAGTATGATAAATGCGCTGGTGCTGGCGGCAGATGGCTATGTGGGATTATTTCTTACGGCAGGGCTTATTGACAGTCTGCTGGCAGGCGCCTTTGAGCGGGCATTTCTCTATGCAGGCAGCATCATTTTGACAGCATTGCTCTTTGGAATGTCAGATACATTACTGTCAGGTCTGTATAAGAAATCATCCGATCGATTTTTGGCAGGTTTCTATATGATGATGAGAGAAAAAGCCATCTCCCTTGATTATGAAACTATGGAACAGCCCGGGGTGGCAGATTCCATTTTCCGATCTGAAAGGACAGCCATGATGTACGGGGGCCTGGGTAATATCATTGGGGTGTATAGAAATATGCTGGAAAGTCTGTTTTCCATAGCCATGGCACTGGGAATGACGGCGGTATTGTGCTTTGCACCGCCTCTGGTGAGCAGCGGTGTCCTGGCCGTTGCTGCCTATCCGGCAGTTTCTGTGGCGCTTGTGAGTACTTTTGGCTGTGGACTTGTTCTGATCTATAGAAAAGGCAACAGAATATTTGTAAAAAAAGACAAGGAAATATTCAACGGCCATACGGATGTGGAGCTTAAGATAAATTATCTGCTGAGAGAGGTGCAGGATAACTATAAAGCGGGTAAGGTGATACGGATTTATGATATGAAAGAAATGCTGCTGGCAAATATCAGGGAATTTCTTGATAAAACGCTGCACTTTGTTGGCAGACAGTGTGACGTGGGGAATCAGGGGAAGCTGTTTCGGAATGCCGTCAACGGGGCTTTTATGGTATGTGTTTATCTGTTTGTGGCGGTGAAGGTATTGGCCGGTGCAATTACCATAGGCGCTTTTACGCAGTATTCAGGTGCTTTGGCGAAATTGGCCCAGGGGTTTCAGAACCTGGCAAAGGATAGTGCGGTGCTGCAAAAGTACTGTGTGTATATGACGGATTTCCTGAACCTGCTGAAGATGGAGAACTGCCACGCCGCCGGCACGATTCCTGTGGAGAAGCGTCTGGACGGTGAGTATGAGATTGCATTCCACAATGTCAGCTTTCACTATCCCGGAAGTGACGAGATGGTTTTGAAGCATGTAAACTGCAGGATTCATATGAAGGGTAAACTGGCGCTGGTAGGGAAAAACGGCGCGGGGAAGACCACCTTTGTGAAACTGCTGTGCCGCCTGTATGAACCGACCGAGGGTATGATTACTTTGAATGGTGTGGATATCAGGAAATATCGGGAAGAGGAATATAGAGAGCTGTTCGGTGTGGTGTTCCAGGATTTTAAGCTGTTTGCATTTCCCGTTTGGTGCAATCTGGCAGCGGGGTATGAGAGGGATGAACAGAGGCTCTGGGAGTGCCTGGAACGGGCCGGGGCAGCAGATTTTGTCAGAGGGCTGCCGGATGGAATGGACACTTTGCTGTATAAGGATAAGGAGGGCGGTGTGGATATCAGCGGAGGAGAGGCGCAGAAACTGGCACTGGCGAGAGCGCTGTATAAGGATGCGCCGTTTGTGGTGCTGGATGAACCGACCGCAGCACTGGATCCTGTCAGTGAGGCACAGGTTTATGAGGGATTCCATGAGATGGCGAAGGATAAAACCAGTGTCTATATTTCCCACAGAATGAGCAGCTGCCGTTTCTGTGATGACATTGTGGTATTCGATGACGGGAAGATTGTGGAGCGGGGCAGTCATGAGGAATTGCTGGCGAAAAAGGGACAATATTCCCGGATGTGGAATGCCCAAGCAAAATATTATGTCACATAGTACACACTTAAGAATGCCAGGCGAATAAAAACGCCTGGCATTCTTCTCGTGGATTTTTACAACAGAAAAGTTTATTCCTGCGCTTGGACAGCGTGCGCCAAAAAGCTGTATAAAGTGAGTGTGCCCGCTTGGGTTCTGTGTGCTTAAAGACTTCGCAGAAGACTTGAAAAAACTGCAGGTATGATAGATTGCAATATGAGTAGATTTGCAATATAATAAAATGGTATGTATGAGGGAAGATTCCCGGCAGATGAACAGAAAAGGAGAAGGTTATGAAGGAAAATGAACTGCAGACTTTGAAGGAGCAGATTATGCTTTGGAAGAATGAGGAAGAGTACCGGAAAATTGCAGATGCTGTGGAAGCAATCCCGGAAGAAGAGCGGGATGCTGATTTGGAGGGGATGCTGGCGGAGGCGTATCATGAGCTGCAGGAGGAAAATGCCGGACTGGAACTGTATGAGGCAGCAGAAATGGAAGTGGTGGAGGAACATATTTCTAAATGTTTTGGAGCATTTGAGAATGTATTTCATGAAATTGTATCACCGGATATTCATGTGGATATATGTGTAATTCCGCCAAATGATGACAGAAATTACTATACTTTAGTGACAATGGGCATGGGGGCTCACAGAATGAATGTGCCTAAGGAGCTGGCCGAGTATGAATTAGAACGGGCGGAACTGCTGGTGGCTCTGCCGCCGGACTGGAAACTGGATCAGGAGTCTATGGCGGATGAGACATGGTATTGGCCTGTCAGAATGCTGAAAAGCATCGCCCGTCTGCCGGGGGAAGAGGATAGCTGGCTGGGATGGGGACATACGGTGGCTTCCGGTGAAGGAACGGCCTATGCGGAGAACACGAAATTATGTGCTGCCATGTTAATATACCAGCAGGTGGGCGGGGAGGAGGCTGATGTCTGTGAACTGCCTGGCGGAGAGAAGGTGAATTTCTATCAACTGCTGCCCTTGTATGATGAGGAAGTGGCGTTTAAGTGTGAAAATGACGGGAAGGCGCTGCTGAAGAGGATGAGAGGAATCAGTTTTGTCGTGGATATCAACCGCCGGAATGTGATGGAGAATGCCGATATGGCAGAATACCCGTTTCATGTAACCTTGAAGTTAAACGCCCGATTCCAGCCCCAGGATCGTCATGAATTGGAGGACGCTCTGGATGAAGTATTGGAAGCTCAGTCGCTGGGACAGGTGGATGGAGGAGGAACCATGCAGATGGCCTCCGGTGAGATATCGTACTGTGATATTGAGATAAACCTGAAGGATGGAAAACAGGAGACGCTGGAAGTACTGGCCCGGATTGTGAATCATTTCGGCGTTCCCAAAGGTTCTCAGCTGCAGGCGGAGGAACTGGACATGCCTGTGGGCGAGCAGGAAGGCATGGCTGTGTACATGAATGGAACAGATCTGGAGGATGAGGTATATCAAAACTGCGATATAAATTATGCCGTAGATCAAATGGAAGCTTTGATGGAAGGTATGGGGCGACTCTATAGTTATTGGGAAGGCCCCAGGAATACGGCGCTGTATTTCTATGGAATTTCCTATGAGAAAATGCTGGGGGCAGTGAAGGATTTTCTGGAGGAATATCCATTATGCCGGAAATGTGTGGTAGAACAGATTGCATAGATTTTTGCCCTTGCCGTCATTGTGCGGCAGAACGGGGTGTAAGAGGATTATAATAGCTGAGGCTGTGCGGCAGAACGGGGTGTAAGAGGATTATAATAGCTGAGACTGTGCGGCAGAACAGATTGTGAGAGGTTTGTTATTGCTGTAGTTATGTAGTATAACGGATTTTGCCAGGAAGGGTATGGTGGAGAGATGATGGACAGGAAAGTGGAATTTTTTCCCGATGGGACACAGATTGATGATTGGTTTTATGACACAAAAGCGCCGGAATTGTCAGAACTGGGAAAGCAATATGTGCTGACAGATTATGGTATCCATGATGATGGAAGGGTGTACACGAAGGAAATACAGACGCTGATTGACTCCGCGGCAGAAGAAGGGGGCGGCGTGATTGTGGTTCCGGCAGGCACATATATGACGGGTGCGCTTAAGTTTGTGCAAGGAGTGAATCTGTATGTCGCTGAGGGCGGAGTGCTGAAAGGGAGCGATGAGATTACAGATTATCCCATATGTGAGACCCGGATGGAGGGAGAAACCTGTCGTTATTTTGCAGCGTTGATCAACGGGGACGGACTTGACGGATTTACCATGTGCGGGCCGGGCATGATTGACGGAAACGGACTGAAATCCTGGAAAGCGTTCTGGCTTCGGAGAGACTGGAATCCCCGGTGTACCAACAAGGACGAACAGAGACCCAGACTGGTATATTTATCCAACTGCAGAAATGTGGTAGTGGCGGGACTTCAGCTGCACAATTCACATTTCTGGACCAATCATTTATACCGATGCAGCCATGTGAAATATGTGAATTGTCATATCTTCTCGCCTGCGCAGCCGGTAAAAGCGCCAAGTACAGACGCCATTGATATTGACGTGTGTACGGACGTGCTTGTGAAGGGCTGTTATATGGAAGTAAACGATGATGCGGTTGTGCTGAAAGGGGGCAAGGGGCCGTGGGCGGATGAGGCCCCGGAAAACGGTTCCAATGAAAGGATTATTGTGGAAGACTGTACCTACGGGTTCTGTCATGGCTGCCTTACGATAGGTTCCGAATCCATACATGACAGGAATATCATCGTAAGGCGGATCAAGGTTTCCGAAGCAAGCAATCTGCTCTGGCTTAAAATGCGTCCCGATACGCCCCAGCATTATGAATACATTACGGTGGAAGATATTGAGGGTACAATAGAAAATTTCCTGAATATTAACCCATGGACACAGTTCTTTGATTTGAAGGGCAGGACGGACATGCCGGTGTCCCATGCGGATCACATTACTATGAGAAACTGTAACTGTAAGTGTACGACTTGTTTTAATGTGGCATCCGATGACGAACAATATGTGCTGGAAGATTTTACATTTGAGAATATCAATGTGGATGCGGAGCATATGTGGTGTGAAGATGGGAACCCGGAATTATTTCAGATAAAACAGGGGGGTGTGCACGTAATTTTGCATCGGCGGGAACAATCACAGGAGGATGAGTATGAGGTCGGAAAAGCAGGTGTATGATACTATTCTGGGTTTTGCAGAAGCCGATGAGCGTATCCGCGTGGTTACATTGGAGGGATCCCGGACTAACGTAAATATTCCGCCTGATGATTTTCAGGATTATGACATTACTTTTTTTGTTACGGATATGCAGGGTTTTACGGCGGATGATGAATGGCTGAATGTGTTTGGGGAGAGATTCATCCTGCAGAAACCCGAAGACATGGAATTATTCCCGGCGGAAGAAAAAGGATTTTCTTATCTGATGCTGTTTTGTGATGATGTTAAAATTGATTTAACGCTGCTTCCGCTGGAGCTGCTGGATGAGTATTTGACATGGGATAAGCTGGTAAAACTTCTGCTGGATAAGGATGGCCGTGTGGGGCAGCCGCCAGTGCCGACGGATATAGACTACCATCTGCAGCGCCCGACGGAGCGGATGTTTGACGATTGCTGTAATGAATTTTGGAATACTGTGCCATATGTAGTAAAGGGACTGTGCCGCAGGGAAATTCTGTTTGCAATTGACCATATGAATGAAATCGTGCGAAAAGAACTGCTGCGCATGATTTCGTGGCTGGTCGGCACGGAACAGGGATTTGATTTCAGTTTGGGAAAAAATTATAAGTTTTTGAACCGATATATTCCGGAAGAAATGTGGAGGAGGCTTTTGTCCACATATAGAATGGACTCTTATCTTCAAATGTGGGAATCCTTAGAACAGTGCATGGCATTGTTCCGTGAGGTTTCAGCAGAGGCGGCCGGGCGGCTGGGCTGCTTCTGTCCGCCGTATGATGAAAAAATCAGCAGCTATGTGATTCGCCAGAAGACAAAATACCAGTAAGTTGTTTTATGTGAATAAGGGAGCGCTATGAAATATAACAAAATAATCATATTGAAGAATGGTGACAAAAAATGCAGATCAGTCAAATATCAGGAGGATCGGTATGAGCTGCATCGGCCGGGTTATGACGCATGAGGAGGGAACATTTGAAAAGCGCTCAATCCCCCCGCAAGGGGGGCTGGAGTGGAGGGATCGGAACAAGTTCTCGCAAGCGGGAACTGGAATAGGAGAGATGTTTTATGGACAACAATAAAATATACCGGATGGAATTTCCAAAAGTATACCAGCTGCTTGTGAATAAGGCATTGAAAAAGGGCAGGACGAAGGAAGAGGTGGATGAAGTAATCCGCTGGCTTACGGGCTATGGCCAGGCGGAACTGGAGGGAATGCTGGAAAATCCGGTCTCTTACGGGGACTTTTTTCAGAATGCTCCCAGACCAAATGAAAACAGATGTCTGATTAAGGGCGTTGTCTGCGGTGTAAGAGTGGAGGATATTGAGGAACCTCTGATGCGTGAGATTCGTTACCTGGATAAGCTGGTTGACGAGCTGGCAAAGGGGAAGACAATGGATAAAATATTGAGGAAACAGTAACCGTTTTATTCTTTGTGTTCATTTTTTTTAAAATTTTTGTATTTCAAAACGGGTTAAGTTATGGTAAAATAAGTTAGCATTTGGAACGCGAAATCGCAATAGGAGGTTGTAATATGCCACAGAGAACAGATATTCATAAAGTGTTGATCATAGGCTCAGGCCCCATTATTATCGGGCAGGCTTGTGAATTTGATTATTCCGGTACGCAGGCTTGTAAGGCGCTTAAGAAGCTGGGGTACGAAATTGTACTGGTGAATTCCAATCCTGCCACCATCATGACAGATCCGGAGATGGCGGATGTCACCTATATTGAACCGTTAAACAAAGAGCGTTTGGAGCAGATCATTGCCAAGGAGCGTCCGGATGCGCTGCTGCCGAATCTTGGGGGGCAGTCGGGACTGAATCTCTGTGCGGAACTTGCCGGCGCAGGTATCCTGGAGAAATATCAGGTGAAAGTCATTGGCGTACAGGTGGATGCCATTGAACGCGGCGAGGACCGCATTGAATTTAAGAATGCAATGAATGCGCTGGGGATTGAGATGGCAAGGAGTGAAGTGGCTTATACGGTGGAAGAGGCGCTGCAGATTGCTGACAGGCTGGGGTATCCCGTTGTCCTCCGCCCTGCATATACCATGGGCGGCGCCGGGGGCGGGCTGGTATATAACAAGGATGAGCTGCGGACAGTCTGTGCAAGGGGGCTGCAGGCCAGTCTGGTAGGCCAGGTTCTGGTGGAAGAATCCATTTTGGGATGGGAAGAGCTGGAGCTGGAAGTGGTACGTGATGCGGAGGGGAATATGATCACGGTCTGCTTTATTGAGAATATAGATCCCATGGGTGTACATACGGGAGATTCCTTCTGTGCTGCGCCCATGCTCACCATTTCCGAAGAACTGCAGGGCAGGCTCCAGGAACAGGCATACCGCATTGTGGAGTCCGTTCAGGTCATCGGCGGAACCAATGTACAGTTTGCCCATGATCCGGTCAGCGACAGAATTATTGTCATAGAGATTAATCCCAGAACATCCCGTTCTTCCGCACTGGCATCCAAGGCAACGGGATTTCCCATTGCACTGGTCAGCGCCATGCTTGCGTCAGGATTGACATTACGGGATATCCCCTGTGGAAAATACGGGACTTTGGATAAATACGTGCCGGACGGAGATTATGTGGTGATTAAGTTTGCCCGCTGGGCCTTTGAGAAGTTCAAGGGTGTGGAGGACAAGCTGGGCACACAGATGCGTGCCGTGGGCGAGGTAATGAGCATCGGCAAGAACTATAAGGAGGCTTTTCAGAAGGCAATCCGTTCTCTGGAAACCGGCAGATATGGCCTGGGACAGATTCCTGCGCTGGAAGAGAAGTCCAGGGAACAGCTCCTGCGGATGCTGGCAACGCCTTCCAGTGAACGGCATTTTGCCATGTATGAGGCTTTGAAAAAGGGAGCTTCCGTGGAAGAACTGCATGAAATTACACATGTGAAAAAATGGTTTATCGAGCAGATGCAGGAGCTGGTGCAGGAGGAAAAAGCGCTGCTGGCGTGCAGGGGAACGTTCCCGGCGGATGAGCTGTTGATTAACGCGAAAAAGGATGGATTCTCAGACAAGTATCTCAGTATACTGCTGGGCGTTTCCGAACAGGAGATACGGGAGCATCGTATCCGCCTGGGTGTGGAGGAAGCATGGGAGGGAGTTCATGTAAGCGGCACCCAGGACAGCGCTTACTACTATTCCACCTATAATGCCGAGGACAAGAACCCCATTCGGACGGATAAGCCTAAGGTAATGATTCTGGGAGGCGGCCCCAATCGTATCGGACAGGGAATTGAATTTGATTATTGCTGTGTACATGCTTCGCTGGCGCTGAAAAAGCTGGGATTTGAAACCATTATTGTCAACTGTAATCCGGAGACGGTGTCCACAGATTATGATACTTCGGATAAGCTCTATTTTGAACCGTTGACGCTGGAAGATGTATTGAGTATCTACAAAAAGGAGCAGCCGGTGGGCGTGATTGCCCAGTTCGGCGGACAGACGCCTTTGAACCTGGCAGCGGATTTGGAGAAAAACGGTGTCCGCATTCTGGGCACTGCGCCGAAGGTGATTGATTTGGCGGAGGACAGGGATTTGTTCCGCGCCATGATGGATAAATTAGAGATTCCCATGCCGGAATCCGGGATGGCTACAACTGTGGAAGAGGCATTGGAGATTGCCCGCCGCATCGGTTATCCTGTGATGGTGCGTCCTTCCTATGTATTGGGCGGACGGGGCATGGAAGTAGTGTACCACGATGCGAGCCTTACGGATTATATGCGTGCGGCAGTGGGTGTGACACCGGACCGCCCCATATTGATTGACCGTTTCTTAAATCATGCTGCCGAGTGTGAGGCGGATGCCATCAGCGACGGAACACATGCCTTTGTGCCCGCTGTTATGGAACACATTGAGCTGGCTGGAATTCACTCCGGCGATTCGGCATGCATTATTCCTTCCAGACATATCTCGGAAGAAAATGTTGCCACCATCAAGGAATATACCAGGAAAATTGCAGAAGAGATGCATGTGTGCGGGCTGATGAATATGCAGTATGCGATTGAAAACGGGAAAGTGTATGTGCTGGAGGCAAATCCCAGGGCGTCCCGTACAGTGCCCTTGGTATCCAAGGTGTGCAATATCCGCATGGTGCCTCTGGCAACGGATATTATCACGGCAGATATTACAGGAAGGCCATCCCCTGTGCCGGATTTAAAGGAACAGGACATTCCCTATTACGGCGTGAAGGAAGCGGTGTTCCCCTTCAACATGTTCCCGGAGGTAGATCCGATTCTGGGGCCGGAAATGCGGTCAACAGGTGAGGTGCTGGGTTTGTCTTCTTCGGTGGGCGAGGCATTTTTCAAGGCGCAGGAGGCTACACAGACCAGGCTGCCTCTCAGGGGGACGGTGTTAATCAGCGTAAACAGGAGAGATAAGGCGGAGGTCACAGAGGTGGGAAGGGCCTTTAAAGAGGCCGGATTCCGTATTATTGCCACCAGCGGCACTTGTGCGCTGCTGCAGGAGGCAGACATTGAGGCCAGACCGGTGAAGAAGCTGTATGAGGGCAGACCCAATGTACTGGATCTGATTACCAATGGCGAGATTGATTTGATTATCAACTCCCCGGTGGGAGATGACAGTGTGCATGATGACAGCTACCTGAGAAAAGCGGCCATCAAAGCCAAAATCCCCTACATGACTACGATTGCGGCTGCAAAGGCAACCGTTGAGGGAATTCTCTATGTGCAGAGGGCAGGCAACGGAGAGGTGCATTCCCTTCAGGCGCTTCATGGCCGGATACAGGATAAGGGGTAATACTTCAGATGAGACAAGACGGTATAGCCTCAATTACAAGGGCTGTACCGTTTTCTGCATGAAGTCGAAAAATCAATCCTGCCGGAACAATTCCCCATATTCTTTTGGCGACATGCCGAATTCCTTTTTAAAGGCGCGGAAGAAGCTGGAATAATCCTTGAATCCGAACATAAGGTATGTCTTGCTGATTTCCTGGCGGCTCAATATGGCATCCCGGCACATCATAAGCCGTTTCTTGGTGATAAATTGATGGATGGACAGGCCGATATGTTCTTTAAATACATGGGCAATATGATATTTGCTGACATAGAATTCTCTGGCCAGCTGATCCAGCGACAGCTCCTCATCCAGATGGGTTTCAATATATTGCATTAAGCCCTGATATAAATGCTGCTCATCTTCCGCGGATTTCGTGTGCTCTGATTCGTAGATGGTGCGGTTCAGATGAAAAATCAATTCCTGGACACTGAGGGAAATTTTTGTTCCTTTGCCGAACCGGTCAGAGTGGATTTCTTCTATGAATTCAAATATCCGGTACTGCAGAGCGTTGAAGGCAATCATATCATAATGGTAAATGTAATGTCCTTTGGACTGCGCCAGTTTCAGGAGATACACATAGTCAGGAGATGTTTCCTGCAGTTTGTGGAAAAAGGCTTTACTTATCCAGAAGACGAATCTGCGGTAAGGAATATTGATATCATGGATTATGGCCTGGTGTGGAATACCTGGCGGAATCAGGATCATATGTCCGGTCTGCAGAGGATATTCGGCACCATTGATTTGAATGGACACATTTCCTTCCAGGAAAAAATAGAATTCATAGTAGTCATGAGAATGGCTGTGCACTTTGGCGCGGAAAATATCATCCTGCGAATCGCAGTAATAATAGATTTCAAAATCTTCTGACAGCATGTACTGACGGGTGCTGAATGTAGTCTGTAAGTTCTTCTTCATGAGATGATACTCCCTGTGTAGTGTTTTGGTGGTTGTATGGTTCGGTCAGGTCGGTTCTTCCTGGATTGGCAGGGGGCACGCGCCTTTGGAGTGCAGTTTTGACTTCACGGCAGGGGCTGGCTGAACTGCTATTATTATAGAATAAAACCGCAATTTTTGCAATATGAACAACAACTATCTCAATTGGCTTAAAATGGAAGTCATTATATAATGCAATCAAAGCATGACAGTTCATTGTTATGGCCGAACTGTTATCAAAAGCGGCAGATAAAAGGTTACGGTTCATTCCGTTTACCGCAGCGGAAAGAGACTGATGAATCATTGCAGGAAATTGCCCAGGCGGAGAAACCTGAGGGGCAGAAGAAGAGGCGAAAAGCAGTCTCAAGTGGAGAAACCTGAGGGGCAGAAGAAGAGGCGAAAAGCAGTCTCAAGTGGAGAAGCCTGAGGACAGAAGAAAAGGAGAAAATTGCCCCGGGAGGAGAAACTTGCAGGGCAGAAGAAAAGGAGAAAAGCATATGGAAATGACATTAAGGTGGTATGGTTCTGAATTCGACACGGTTACTTTGAAGCAGATTCGCCAGATTCCCGGTGTGACAGGGGTTATTACAACATTATATGACACTGAGCCGGGAGAGGTATGGAGCAGAACGCGCATTCGTGCCATGAAAGAAGAGGTGGAAGCTTCCGGGCTTAAGGTTGCCGGAATTGAGAGTGTGAATGTTCATGAGGCCATTAAAACAGGTATACCGGAAAGGGAACAATATATAGAGAATTATATCCAGACCCTTGAAAATCTGGGGCAGGAGGATATTCATCTGGTATGCTATAATTTTATGCCTGTGTTCGATTGGACGCGGACCGAGCTGGCGAGAGTGAGGCCGGACGGTTCCACGGTGCTGGCATATACGCAGACGGCGGTGGATGCCATTCACCCGGAAGAAATGTTTGCAACCATAGCAGGCGATACCAACGGCGCGGTGATGCCGGGGTGGGAACCGGAACGTATGGCTCATGTGAAAGAATTGTTTGAGATGTATCGGGATATTGATGATGAGAAGCTGTTTGCCAATTTGAAGTATTTTCTGGAGAGAATTATGCCTGTGTGTGATAAATATGATATCAATATGGCAATTCATCCCGATGATCCCGCCTGGAGTGTATTTGGGCTTCCGCGTATTATCATCAACAAGGAGAATATACACCGTATGATGAAAATGGTGGACAATCCCCATAATGGTGTGACATTCTGCTCCGGCTCCTATGGAACCAATCTGGAAAATGATCTGCCGGATATGATTCGTTCTCTGAAGGGAAGAATCCATTTTGCCCATGTGCGGAACCTGAAGTTTATTACACCCGATAATTTTGAGGAAGCCGCGCATCTTTCCAGCGACGGGTCTTTTGATATGTATGAGATTATGAAAGCACTGTATGATATCGGATTTACAGGCCCCATCCGTCCGGATCACGGGCGCATGATCTGGGATGAGGTTGCCATGCCTGGCTACGGTTTGTATGACAGGGCTTTGGGAGCGGCTTATTTAAACGGACTATGGGAGGCCATTGACAAAGCATCTGTCCGGGGTATGTAAGGATGATAGAATAAGAGGCGGCGGTAAACGAGTTTGAAATGTAAATAAAATGAAGTGTATAGTAGAAAAGAGGGTATGGACAAATGAGATTGGACAAAAAAGGATTGGAAGATAAGGGGCAGTGGGAGAAGGCAGGATATCAGCTGCCTCAATTCGACCGCGAGACGGTGATTGCGGCTACCAGGGAACAGCCCTTCTGGATTCACTTTGGTGCGGGTAATATTTTCCGGGCATTCCAGGCAAATATAGTACAGAAGCTCTTAAATGCAGGTGTCCTGGACAGGGGATTGGTGGTGGCGGAGGGATTTGACTATGAAATTATTGAGAAAATGAACCGTCCCCATGATGATTACAGTATTCTTGTGACACTGAAAGCGGATGGAAGTATCGAGAAAACGGTGGTGGGAAGCGTTGCGGAATCCTGCATTCTGGATTCCGGCAATGATGTGGAATATGAACGTCTGAAGGAAATTTTCAGAAAAGATTCCCTTCAAATGGTTTCTTTTACCATTACGGAAAAGGGATACAGCCTGGTCAATGGAGCAGGGGACATACTTCCGGCGGCAGCGGCTGATTTTGCAGAAGGTCCCGGCAGGCCCGTAAGTTATATGGGCAAAATAGCTTCTCTTTTGTATACGCGCTATCTGGATGGGGAGAAACCGATTGCCATGGTGAGCATGGATAATTGTTCGCACAATGGAGACCGCCTGTATGAGGCAATCCATCAGTTTGCCGAAAAATGGACGGAAAACGGTAAAGCGGAGGAAGGATTTCTTGCATACATAGGCAGCAGGGAAAAGGTATCTTTCCCATGGACCATGATCGATAAAATCACTCCCAGGCCGGATGCTTCTGTGGAAGAGTATCTGAAAAAGGACGGAATTGCGCAGCTGGAGCCGGTTATTACATCCAGGAATACCTATGTTGCGCCTTTTGTCAATGCGGAAGAGTGCGAATATCTGGTGATTGAGGATACGTTTCCCAATGGCCGGCCGGCGTTGGAGCAGGGCGGCGTGATGTTTACAGACAGGGAAACCGT
The DNA here is from genome assembly GCA_910584435.1 of uncultured Acetatifactor sp. Classification (GTDB taxonomy): domain Bacteria; phylum Bacillota; class Clostridia; order Lachnospirales; family Lachnospiraceae; genus Acetatifactor. The sequence continues at coordinate 29,266 of CAJUAP010000020.1, read as the reverse complement.
TGAGAAAGTGGAGAAAATGAAGGTCTGCACCTGCCTGAATCCGCTTCACACAGCCCTTGCCGTTTACGGCTGCCTCCTGGGATATGTGAAAATTTCAGATGAGATGAAGGATGAGCAGTTGAAAAGGCTGATAGAAATCATAGGCTATGATGAGGGGCTTCCGGTTGTGGTAAATCCAGGCATATTAGATCCGAAAGCGTTTATTGATACGGTATTGAATGTCAGGATACCGAATCCTTTTATGCCTGATACCCCTCAGAGAATTGCAACAGACACTTCTCAGAAGCTTGCCATACGGTTTGGGGAGACAATTAAGGCTTACCGGGATTCCGAACACCTGAGTACGGCGGATCTGAAGATGATTCCTCTGGTGTTCGCCGGATGGCTGCGTTATCTTATGGCAGTGGATGACAGCGGAAATACATTTGAGTTAAGCCCTGATCCGCTGCTGGATGCTGTCTGCCCTTATGTGGCGGATTTCTCACTGGGAAATGTGCGCGATGCAGAGAGCCGTTTGAAGCCCATTCTTGAAAATGATAAGATTTTCGGTGTAAATCTGTATGATGTGGGAATGGCGGAGCTTGTGTGCGGATATTTTGAAGAACTGGCAGCAGGGCCAGGGGCTGTGAGGGCAGTTCTGAAGAAATATGCAGTCTGACGGCAAAACGGAGTTTTCGTGCTGCTGGCCGGAAACTCCGGTAATTTTATGAATTACTATGTATTTTCCCTTGTTTTTGTCCTTATGGGCAATTTACAAGGGAAAATTTTTTGTGCAGGTATGTTATTGCTGGCGGTAACTTCTGATTCCATGAGCGCTGAAGCGCACAAATATATAGTAGAATAAGGAAAAAGTTTTTTATTTACCTGTAAACAGGGCAGTGCAGCATTAAAGTACCTAAATGGGGAAATAAGTTTTATGCAAATTTAAGCAAGGATTTAGCAGAGGTGCTGCCAAATGTGAAAAGTTTCTCTGAAACGAATTTAAAATATATGAAATATTTTTATCAGCTATACAGTCAAATTCGTCCACAACCTGTGGACGAAAATATAGTAGAAGAAATTAGTCCACAGCTTGTGGATGAATTGTGTAAAATTCCGTGGGGACATCATCGTTATATTATTGATAAGTGTAAGGATAAGCCGGAAAAAGCAATTTTTTATGTGAGAAAAACAATCGAAAATAACTGGTCGAGGTCAGTGCTGTTAAATTGGCTGGGGACAGATTTGTATGAACGGCAAGGAAAGGCAATTACTAACTTTCGTAATCAACTTCCGGCAGTACAAGGAGATTTGGCTCAGGAAATTACAAAGGATCCGTATAATTTTGACTTTTTGACACTCACGGAAGGTTATAATGAAAAAGAGTTAAAAGATGCTTTGGAAAATAACATTGTCAACTTCCTTCTGGAACTGGGAAGTGGATTTGCTTTTGTGGGTAGGGAATATCGGTTGTTAATAGGAGAAACCGAAAAATTTATAGATTTGCTCTTCTATAATATCAGGCTGCATTGTTATGTAGTTGTAGAAGTAAAGACTGGAAAATTTGATTCTGCCCACATTGGACAACTTGGAACTTATGTTGCGGCAGTGAATCATATCTTGAAATCAGAACAGGATAATCCCACAATTGGATTATTGATTTGTAAGGAAAAGGATAATGTTCTGGCGCAATACGCTTTGGAGTCCAGCAGTGAACCGATTGGTATATCAGAGTATGAGTTATCCAAGCTTTATCCGGAAGATTTCAAAGGCACTTTGCCGAGTATTGAGGAGATAGAACAGGAGTTTAGTAATATAAAATTATCAGAATAGTAAGAAGCAAGAATTGGCGCAAAAAGTAAGAGAATGCGAGAGAGAAAGAAAAAAAGAGAAACTCGAACCACATGAACCACTTACTTGTGAATTTGAATTTAATGAGGATGATAAGCCGGAGCTTACATTTAAGGTGGTTGGTAAGGATAAAAAGCAATATGCGCCAGAGTGGTATTTTAGTACGGCACAATTAAATGTTGTAGCTTTTTCGGTTTTCTTGGGGAAAGCGCTGCAGACTACAGATATGCCTATGCAAAGTATTTTTATTGATGATCCTGTAGGGCATTTTGATGAAATGAACATTGTTTGTTTTGTTGATTTGCTGCGAAACATAGTAGAAAATACAGGAAGGCAGCTGATTATTTCTACACATGAAGAAAACGTGTTTGGTTTGATTCAGCGTAAACTGCCAGTAGAGGAATATCCAGTGCGTTATATCGATTTTCGGAAGGCTTAAAGCTTGACGTGGGAATAACGTGGCTCGAAATGAATGAAATGCTTACACGGGTATACGGGAAACTGACAGAAAAAATATGATAGATTAACTTTTAGATGTACGAGGAGATATCATATGCTGATGAAAGCTACAGTTGAAGATATAAAGAAATACGGCGGGCTGGCCTACAGCCTTGCTCTGAACCCCGCCAAGTCATGTTATCCGACTTACGGGGACGACATTAAGACAAAGAAAGATTTCCTGCCAGAACTTTGATACGTTTCGGTCGGTATATCATGAAGATCCTGAAGCTTATTGGAATTGTGACCGCATTTTTAAAATGATTGATGATTGGATTATCTTTGTTTACAACCAGGCGGATTCCCCTGTTGCAGCTGTCTTCTTGACGGGGGATGATGGATATTTTGAAATTTACGGAGCAGAATCTGCTGATGGAGTATTTCGGGAGGATGTGTTCCGTGAACTGCTGGCAGCTTCCCTCAATGAGTGTAAACGCCTGGGTGCAGAATATATGACATACTTTTGCGGCGAGGAAGAAAAGCATATTTTGGCAAAGCTTGGATTCAAGTGCATTGGTCAATATGTTTTGTATATTAAAGTGTTGTGACTGATTGTCTTTCGTCCCTATTTTTCGCATTTCGTCCCAGATTTCTGCGGAATTCCCTTGTTTGTGGTAAGATAACTATAAAGTCTGCCAGGCAGCGTGTCATGTAAGGATGTAAAAAGGACATGAGGGCAGAACTTGCCTATCCCTTAGTTCTACAAGCATAGTATGTGTAATTATGATGTTGCGGGCCAGGGAAGAGCAAGCATCGAAATGAGTCCTGGCAGTGGAATGAGTTATTGGCGGGAGGCCAGGAGCGGAGGAATGAACATGGGATTTGAATTAAAGCCGAAAAAATATGATATGAGATATTTGCTGGGGATGCCTTTTGCCTGTGAACCCATCTGCACGATAGGGGTGGTCGCGCAGAAGGTTTTGACCGGAATTGTCAATGTGCTGTGGGTATTGGTGGAGGCGGAATTTATTGACAGAGGAGTAAGGCTGGCAATGGGCGGAGAAACATTAAGCGCAATGCTGCCGCTTCTGTCTGCCATGCTGCTGATGGCGGCGTGGAAACGTATGGGTTATAGTATAGGACGGATTCTCACAAGGCGGATTGAAGTCAGTGCCGCTTATCAGATGAGTGTGGAAGCAGTGAAAAAGCGTGCCCGTCTGAAGTTCAAGCTGGTGGAAGATGAGAAGATATGGGAGTTGTCCAATCGGGTCAGCCGTGATATGAAAAAGAATGTATGGAGTATGACACAGCATACATGCAATTTTATCAATGGCCTTGTGCGAATTACAGGTGTGTTTTTGATTATTTTTGCACAGAGTATTGGATTGGGGATTGCATGTTTTCTTTTGTCCCTGCCGGTTATTTTTTTCTCTGTTATCAGTGGTAAGAAGACTTATAAAGCATACAAGGAAGCGGCAGTCCATGCCAGACGGGGCGATTACCTGCAGAAAACCATGATAGACAGAGAATCTGTAGACGAAAGAGCGCTTTTTGCTTATGTGGATTATGTCAATGCAAAATGGAAGGAGCAGATGTCCCGATACAGAAGAATTTCCATCAGGGCATCGGCACAGAAAGAAGCCAGAAACGGTATCAGCACTGTGCTGACGAATTCTATTGCCGCTGTGATGGTCTGTTTCCTGATTGCGGAGCTGGGCAGCGGAACGATAACCATTGGCATTTTTATAGCGCTTTCCAAGGCGATTTATGATATGATAGATTTGATACATGGCAATATAGGCAGCTCTCTTGTGACCATGGCGCGGTATGCTTCCTATATGAAGGATTTGACAAAGTTTGCAAATATGGAAGAGCAGGAGGGTGCCTGCAGTCTTCCGGAAAACGCTCCTGTATTTGAGAACCTGGAGTTTCGGAATGTGACTTTTCGCTATCCGGGTACGGAACGGGAAATATTGAAAGATTTCAGCCTGAAGATGGAAGCTGGGAAGCATTACGCTTTTGTGGGGGAAAACGGAGCAGGCAAGACGACTATAACTAAGTTGCTGACAGGTCTGTATGACAACTATGAGGGGAGTATCCTGCTCAATGGCAGGGAACTGAAGGAATATACCCAGGGGGAGCTGAAGGGAATTTTTACAGGGGTGTATCAGGATTTTGCTCGCTATTATGATACTGTGGCAAATAATATTCTTTTGGGAGATATTACTCATATGGGTGATGGAAAGAATAATGAGTTGAGCGGCGGAAAGGATAGAGAGAAGTACGGAAGCAGGGACGGTGGGAAATGCGGAAGTGAGGGTAGTGAAAAGCGCAATGATAAACAGTGGGAAATAATGAGGGGGCATTTAAAAGAGCTGGGTATTCTGGATGAAATGGAGGCTTTGCCTATGGGATGCCATACGCCGTTAGGGAAGCTGGACAGTGGAAGTGTGGATCTGTCCGGCGGGCAGTGGCAGCGAGTGGCAATGGCAAGATGTCTTATGAGCCCGGCATCGGTGCAGATCTTAGATGAGCCCACAGCGGCGCTGGACCCTGTCAGTGAAAGCAGGCTGTATGAGGAATTCGAGCGCATCAGCAAAGGAAGGACAACTATTTTTATCAGTCACCGTTTGGGAAGTACCGGATTGGCAGATACTATATTTGTACTTCAGGATGGCAGGGTCATTGAGAGCGGCAGCCATAAGGCATTGATGGAACAGCGCGGACGATATGCGCAGATGTATGACAGTCAGAAAAGCTGGTATCAATTGTGATAGAGTTTCAGAAGAACTGGTACCAATTGTGATAGAGCTTCAGAAGAGCAGATACCGATTGTGATAGAAATCTCAGGCGAATGAGTGTGCCGGCAGGGACGTTGTTAGATGGCTGATTCTGTGGAAGGATGAGGAAATATGGATAAAGCAGTGAAGAAAAAATATGGTTATTTTGATATTCTGGGCCATATGCTGAAGGTCAGTGTTAAGAATATGCCGGGGACTTTTTTTATTGCAGTTTTAATGACAGCAGCGGCAGAAGTTGCTGCAAGTGCAAGCGTTTTGGTAAAGCAGAATCTGTTTGACAGTGCACAGAATATGATAGGCGGCGGTTCTGTGGGTAAGGTGTATCTGGCAGGAATCATTTTGGGCGGCTATTTCATTGTGGCTATGCTTTTCCAGGCGGCGGGTAATCTCACACATGAGCAGGGCATGCTGCGTCTGCAGCAGGAAGTGGGAAATCTCTTACATAGAAAAGCATCGAAGATTGATGCTGTCTGTTACGAAGACAGCCGGTTTCTGGATGATATAAAACGGGCGAATACAGGGATAGAAAGTGCGGCGCAGGTAATGTGGGTATCCGTCAGTATGGCTGGTATATTTTTGTGTTATTATGGCTTTATGGGAGCGTATCTGGCGCAGATTGAGACAGGGCTGCTGGTAATGCTCTGTATCTCCTTTGTGCCCTATATCATTGGCGGCATGGTGCGTTATCAGATGCATAAACAGGCCGCTTATGCATCGGCGCCCTATCAGAGAAGGGGTGAATATTACGGTAGGTGTATTACTGACAGGGAATATGCCAGGGAGACCCGTCTGCTGGGGGCTTACGGATATTTTTTCCGTAAATTCCGGGAAAATATGGCCATGGCAAGGGATATTGACTGGAAGGCAACGAAGAAATCCGAGATTGCGGAGATTTTTCTGCGTTTTATTTCAATGACAGGATACATTGGCATGATTGTGCTGTTATTTTACTATCTGATGCATGGAAGAGTGAGTATTGCAGCATTTGCAGCAATTTTGTCTTCTCTGGACAGTGTATCTGACAAGCTGGATGTGATGTTCCGCAATTGGCTGCCCAGACTGACCGACAATATTGGCAGCGCTGAAAATTATATGGTTTTTATGGATCTGCCTGAGCGGCAGGCAGTGAAGGAAATTCCTGCGGGGAAAAGTGTCAGCTTTCAAAATGTATCTTTTGTTTATCCGGGGAGTGAGGAAGCGGTACTGCACCAGATTAATCTTGATATCAGGGAGGGGGAAACCATTGCCATAGTAGGAGAAAACGGCGCTGGCAAGAGCACTTTTGCGAAGCTGCTTCTGGGGCTGTATTGCCCTGCAGAAGGGAGGGTGGAAATTGACGGTGTGGATACCAGGGACATCAATCCCGGAGAATCGGAGGGCAGGATTTCGGCCGTTTTCCAGAATTATCAGAAATATAAGATGACTTTGGCGGAAAATGTATTGATGAGTGACAGCGGACATCCGATAGATGAAAACAGGGTTTTGCAGGCATTGCATAAGGCAGGGCTGGAAGAAAGCGGCGGGGAATTTGAGCAGGGATTTAATACCATGCTTTCACGAGAATTCGGAGGCACCGATTTGTCCGGGGGACAGTGGCAGCGCCTTGCCATTGCCAGGGGACTTTATCGTCAGCATCATCTGATTGTGCTGGATGAACCCACGGCGGCAATTGATCCGTTGAAGGAAACGGAGATTTATCAGAAATTTGCAGAAAGCGCGAAGAATAAAACGGCTGTTATTATTACGCATCGCCTGGGTTCTGCCAGGATAGCGGACAGAATAGTGGTGCTTCAAAAAGGCAGGATTGCGGAAATGGGGACACATGAGGAATTGATGAACAGGCAGGGGATTTATAGCGAAATGTACTATGAACAGGCGAAGTGGTATGTGTAGGGCGGCTGCGGCACGGTAAGAGCAGAGGGATTGTGTGCTGCAGTGCTGCAAGAGCAGAGGGATTGTGTGCTGCAGTGCTGCAAAAAGCAGAGGGATTGTGTGCTGTTGTATTGTAAAAAGCGGAGGAAACGGTATGCTGGGTGTGGTATTGGAAAACAGTAAGTGTATGTGGGAGTTGTGAATTCAAATAGAGGTGTTTTATGCGGATTGCAATTTGCGATGATGAAGAGATTTTTGTACAGCAGGTAAGGAAATGGATGGTTCCTATTGCGGAGGAATATTTTGATCATGTTGAGATTGACTGTTATCTGGACAATCAGAAGATGCTTTTGGAACATGAAAAGAATGCTTATGATATCGTAGTGCTGGACATTCAAATGGAGCCTTTGGATGGATTTCAGACGGCGGAACGGCTGTCGGAAATGGGACATTGCTGTAAACTGATTTTTCTTTCTTCCAGGGAAGAACTGGTGTTTCAGAGTTTTTCCTATGAGCCGGTATATTTTGTGAGGAAGGGAGTTTCAGAGAGGATGTGCGAGGAATTCCGCCGTTCTTTCAGAAGGATAAGGGAGAAACTGAATCGTGAAATCTATTTGTGTTTTACGAATGCCGATGATATGATGGAAAAGGTTTCACTGACGGAGATAGAAAGTATTCAGAGCAGCAGAAACTACCTGCTTTATTATACTGTTGACGGAAGAGTATACCGCCAGAGGAAGACCATGGAGGAAGAAGAGAAGGCTCTGGGCAGATATGGATTTTCCCGGATTCACAGAGCCTTTCTTGTCAATGAGAGCCATGTGGTCCAGGTAAAACGCGGGGTCCGGGCAGTACAGCTGCGTTCGGGAACACTGTTGGAGGTAGGGCGAAATTACAGAGAACAGGTGAGGGAGAAATTTTGAGGCTGGAAGCGGAACCGGAAAAAGCGGAGAGCAGCATCTATTAGGCTGGAGGCGGAACACGAATAGGAAGCGGAGATTGAAGTGCAGAGATGGAATGGTATGAGAACAGCAATCTGGTATTGGCCATAGTGGTAGAGAATATGGCCCTGCTTGTGATTACAATGGGATGTTTTCTGGTGTATGTGAAGAAAAATAAGACCCGGAAATCCAATGAAGAGTATGAACTTATGGATATGCTAAACCGTTATTACAGCCAGAGTGCAGACAATGTAAAGAAAAGCTATGATCAGATTAATGTGCTGAAGCATGATATCAGAAATCTGCTCCTGGTGGTAATGAATTTAATCTCAGAGAATCAACCGGAAGAAGCAAAGAATCTGCTGGGGGAAAAACTGCACCAGATAGACCGGATCTATAAGCTGGTGGATACGGACAATGAATATGCCAATGCCATATTGAATCAAAAGTTGTCCGAGGCAAGGGCGGCAGACATGGAAATGCACTGTGCGGTATTGACCTCCTTTGGCGGAATCGGTAATCAGGATATATGCAGTCTGCTTGGGAATCTTCTTGATAATGCCATTGAAGCCAATGTGGGAAACAGCGATCATCCATGGCTGGATATGCTGGTGGAAGGGGACCAGGACGAGATAGAAATTATCTGCCGCAACAGCAGTTACAAATGCCTGAAGCTGAATCACAATCAACTGCCTCTTACCGGTAAGGCTTCCGGGGAACATGGCTACGGCAGCAGGATTGTGCAGGAGATTGCCCGGAAATACAGGGGAGAAGTGCTGTACCGCGTTGGCGAGAAAGAGGTGGAGGTTGCGGTGCATTTGAGGCGAAGCCCTGCAGGCGGCGCATAAGAGGCTTAGAAGCGCAATATGGGAAACCGGACAATGACTCAGAGAAAATATGGAGAAAAAAAGGAAATTCTGCTGACAGCGGCTATTTTCCTGCAGAAGCTGGCAACGGCAGCGGCAGATGTGCTTTGGCTGGTGGTATTGGCAGAGCTGATTGAGGAAACGGCAGTAAAGGGCAGCGGCACAGGAAAGGTACAGAAGGCGGTATGGTACATCCTGTGTCTTATTTTGCTGTCTGCCTGGAAGCGGATGGGCTATAACCTGGGAAGGACTTTGACGCTGAAGCTTCAGAACCGGATTCGCTTCCGGCAGACTTGTCTGATGGTGGAAAAAACAGCCAGGATTCCTTATCGTATGCTGGAAGACCATACTTTCAGCCAATTGGAACATGCGCTGCGGAATACTGTGCAAGGGCCGTTTGTGTGGCATATGATACAGCAGTGTGGTAATTTCTGCCTCTATTGTATTAAGACCTTTGGCTTGTGCCTTCTGCTGGCATGGGCAGATCCTCTTTTCGGGGCATTGTTTTTGCTGCTGCAGGTATGCCACGTGCTTTTGACGATTCTGGAAAATGAACAGGAGGATACCGGCGGCAGGAAAGCCAGTGCCCGGAGGCAGTATCTGGAAGCGCTGGCGCTGGGACATGACAGCGTCGGGGAGAGAAGCTTGTTTTCTTATATTGATTTCCTTGGGCAGAAGTGTGACAGGGAAGATGCGGTCTCCAGGAAACAGACGCTTGCCATGTCATTGGCAGGTATCAAGATGACATTATCCAATGGAGTGTTGACGGCAATGGGGTATGTATTGACAGAGGCCGGGCTGGCTGCATTGCTGCTGGGGGGCAGAATCCGCTTTGGGTATTTTACTGCATTGTCCATAGGTGCATACCGCTGTCTGAACCAGACCTTTGATGAGGAATATGTACTGAACAGGTTACGGGAAATTAAGCTGTTTTTGAGGCAGTGGAACAGATTCCTGCACTTGCCGGAAACGGAACAGGATGTTGAGAAATCCGAACAATCCTGTCTGCAGCAGAAGGAATTTGAAACCCTGGAATTTAGAAATGTCTCTTTTCGATATCCCAGAACGGGCAGATATGTGCTGCGAAACTTGAGTTTCAAATTAGAAAAGGGAGGATACTATGCTTTTGCGGGAAGCAATGGTTCGGGAAAAACTACCATCGTGAAATTGCTGTCGGGACTTTATGACAATTATGAGGGAGAGATTTTCATAAACGGAATAGAGCTGAGGAAGATTACTTCAGAAGCAAGACGCGGCATATTTGCGGTACTGTTCCAGGATGCAGCCAGATATCAGGATACCATTCTTGGGAATATCTGTCCTGAGGAAAACGAGCCGGGGGAGGCTGACAGGAGCATACGGGCGGAAAAAGCATTCGGGGAATGGCTGACGGCGGAGGAAAACAGGTTCCCTCAGGGAATCAATACGTTCCTCGGCAGAGTGGAAGATGGCGTCATGCTTTCGGAGGGAGAGTGGCAGAGGCTTTTGTTATGCAGGTTGTTCGCGCGGCCCGGACAGATACGTGTGATGGATGAGCCGTTGGCATCTCTGGATATTTTCTGGCAGGGAAAAGTGTATGAGCGGATTACCCAGGGTGATGAAGGGGAGACGATTCTTTTGTTCAGTCATCGTATGGCGGCGGTACGGAAGGCAGAACGTATCTTTGTACTGTGGGAAGGGGCAATTGCGGAGGAAGGCACGCATGAACAATTGCTGGAAAAAAAGGGTATGTATGCGGATATGTACGAAGCGCAAAGCCATAGTTACTGTTCACTCCGTTCACAGTAACAGATGCACAGAAATCGCAAAAGCGGCGATTTCGCGCACAGCATTCTCGGATTTTCATGCAAAATACGCATGAAAATACCTTGCGGTAGTGACGAGTGAACAGTAACAAGCCATACATTGCTTTGAGGGAACGAGGGGCAGAGTTTTCTTGACGAAAAAGAATTCATCTGGTAGGATAAAATAAGAAAAGCAACGAAGACCAGGGAACGAATCAGGGGGTATGTCCTGCAAGTCCAGTAAAGAAATGTCAAGAGGAAATTTGAAACAGTCCATCTAAGAAATGTCAAGCGGCAATTAAAACAGTCCAGCTAAGAAATGTCAAGCCACATAATAAAAATGTTTAGCTGGACAGGTGAGGTTGTGAGAGCGCACGAGAGTAAATTTCATGAGACACTACTTAGTGTCTTCTGATTACTTACGAATGAAATTTGTCTCTCCCATGTGTGCGCCGAAAGAACCTCACCCTTTAGTGCCGCCTGGCAGCGGCTAAAAAAGTGAACTGGAAGTATAAAAAACAGCATCCGTCCGGAAGTACCCGGAATCAAAACCGGACGAAGGCATTTGGCTGCAGGTTTTGATTCTCTCTTGAATGAGTAGTGGAGGGCGGATGGGGAACAAGTTCCCGCAAGCGGGAACTGGAATAGGAGGAAAAAACGTGTCAGAGAAAAAGATACTGCTGGGCAACGAAGCCATAGCAAGAGGCGCTTATGAAGCGGGAGTAAAGGTGTCGGCGGCTTATCCCGGTACGCCGAGTACGGAGATCAGCGAAAGTATTGCCAAATATGAGGAGGTTTACGCGGAGTGGTCGCCCAATGAGAAGGTGGCTGCGGAGGTGGCTGTCGGTGCGTCCATTGCAGGAGTCCGGGCCATGTGCAGCATGAAACATGTGGGAGTGAATGTGGCATCAGATCCGCTTTTTACGGCGGCTTATACAGGGGTGAACGGCGGCCTGGTGGTAGTGGCGGCAGACGACCCCGGCATGTACAGCTCCCAGAATGAGCAGGACAGCCGGATGGTGGCCAGAGCTGCTATGATACCTGTACTGGAACCCTCGGACAGCGCTGAGGCGAAGGAATTTACGAAACTTGCCTTTGATTTGAGTGAGGAATATGATACGCCGGTTATGGTGCGTTCCACCACCAGGTTATCCCATTCTCAGGGAATTGTGGCGTTGGATGAGAGGGTGGAGAGAGCCCCCGTTGTTTATGAGCGCAATATAGCCAAATATGTGATGATGCCGGTAAATGCCATCAAGCGCCATGCGGCCGTGGAAGAGCGTATGAAGAAGATGGGAGAAGATGCCTGTGGAATGTCTGTGAACCGTGCAGAGTATCGGGATTTATCCGTGGGATTTATCACCAGCGGAATTCCGTATCAGTATGTACGGGAAGCCATGCCGGAGGCCAGTGTGCTGAAGCTGGGGCTGGTGCATCCCCTCCCAAGGAAGCTGATTGAGGAATTTGCAGCTAAGGTGGATAAGCTATACATATTCGAGGAATTGGAACCGGTGATAGAAGAACAGGTGAAATCCTGGGGGATTCTGAAGGCTGTGGGCAAGGAGCTATTCACAGTACAGGGTGAATACAGTGCAAATATGCTGAGAGAGCGGGTATTGGGAGAGAAATGCCAGGCGTCTGCTCCGGCACAGGTGCCTGCAAGGCCGCCCATCCTGTGTCCCGGCTGTCCCCACCGCAGCGTGTATTCGGTGCTGAACAGGCTGAAAATGCATGCGGCCGGAGATATCGGCTGTTATACGCTGGGTGCGGTGGCGCCGCTTTCCGTGGTGGACAGCACGATCTGCATGGGTTCCAGCATCAGCACACTTCATGGAATGGAGAAGGCCAGGGGGAAGGAATTCATTCGCAATTGGGTGGCTGTCATTGGAGATTCCACGTTTATGCACACAGGGATTAACTCCCTGATGAATATGGTATACAATCAGTCTGCAGGAACAGTGGTGATTCTGGACAATTCTACCACCGGCATGACGGGACATCAGGATCATGCGGCCACGGGGAAAACTTTAAAGGGTGAGGTGGTTCCGGCCATTCAGATTGCTGCACTGTGCCGTTCTCTGGGAATTGAACATGTGTATGAAATCAGCGCTTTTGATTTGGATGGACTTGCGGAAGCCTTTCGGAGGGAGACACAGAGGGATGCGGTGTCGGTAATTATTACCAAGGCGCCCTGTGTACTGTTGAAGGGCGTGGCATTCCCGGATAAATGTGTGCCGATTCCCGAAAAATGTAAGAAATGCGGTGCCTGTCTGCGTCCGGGATGTCCGGCTCTGACGAAAAAAGAAGACGGTACCGTATCCATTGATGAAACAATGTGCAATGGGTGCGGATTGTGTGCGAAACTGTGTAAGTTTGGTGCCATAGAGATCAGAAAGGCGGATAGGACATGAGCGTGAAGAATATTATGATTGTAGGCGTGGGGGGGCAGGGAACGCTTCTGACCAGCCGGATTCTGGGAAATCTGGCAGTGCGAGGAGGATATGATGTAAAGCTGTCGGAGGTGCATGGGATGGCACAGCGCGGCGGCAGTGTGGTGACATTTGTGCGCTATGGAGAGCAGGTGGCGGAGCCCATTGTGGAGGCGGGCCAGGCGGATGTGCTGATTGCTTTCGAGAAGCTGGAAGCATTGCGGTATCTGCATTTCCTGAGAGAAGACGGGGTGGTGATTGTCAATGACTGGCGCATTGATCCCATCACTGTGGTGACCGGCGCTGCAGAGTACCCGGAAGGGGTGCTGGATACCTTAAGAGCCTCAAGAAAGGTTGTTGCAGTGGAAGCCATGAAGGCGGCAAAAGAACTGGGTGCGCCCAAGGCGTTCAATGTAGTGGTGCTGGGTGCGGCGGCTCCTTATGTGGGATTTGACAAGGAGGAATGGCTGAAGGTGATTGAGGAAACGGTGCCGCCTAAGACGGTGGAAGTAAACCAAAAGGCATTTGAGATGGGGTATCTTTTGAACTGATTACAATATGGAGCGGAACAAACTGCTGCTTATGGGGATTTTAACCAGGAGGTGTTATTATGACAGATGTCGTATTTGGTGAGGTGGAGTTAGACGGGTATTACTGGCAGGGAAGGCAGACGCTTGATTTTGGGGGAACCATGTATGATGTAGATATTCTCATAGAACAGGGCAGGGATAACGAAATTACAACAATTCAGCGAGAGGCATTTTCGCATTTCCTGGAGAAATGGCCCAGGCTGCAAATAGAATTAATAGAAGCGCTGATTAAATATTATAATGAAGAAGAGCGCTTTGCCTGGGGACCGGAGGATGAAGAGGAATCAGCAGAATGGTGGCCTGAAATTGAGACGAAGGAAGCGCTTTTGCAGGCAGTGGCAATAGAAACCATTGTAGTTCCAATGGATTCCATTATGAATATAAAAGGAGGGCGCTGTATTTATCTGCTTTTCTCAAGAGAATGGGGCGGAGAGGATTGGGATGACAACGGGATTGGCGTTTGTTTTGTAAATGAAGAGATTGATGAAATAGCGTATAAAGATATTGCTTGAGGGAAAGAGCGGATGCGGAACAAATCAGAGGAAGCGGAATAGGAGGAGGATATGATTTGGAATGAGACAAAGGAGTGCATGAGCAGGGATGAGATGAGCAGCCTGCAGGGAATGCGGCTGGTGAAACTGGTGGACAGGGTATACCATAACGTGGAGTTTTACCGGAAGAAAATGCAGGCAGTGGGGCTGGAACCGGGAGATATCCGTGGATTGGAGGACTTGACGAAGCTTCCGTTTACTACAAAAGACGATTTGCGGGATACTTATCCGTTTGGACTGTTTGCAGTTCCCAATTCCCAAATCGTGCGGATTCATGCTTCCAGCGGAACCACGGGCAAGGCCACGGTGGTGGGATATACAAGAAGAGATATTGATATGTGGAGCGAGTGCGTGGCCAGGTGCATTACCATGGCAGGTCTGGGCCGCGAGGATATCATTCAGGTGGCATATGGTTACGGACTGTTTACCGGAGGGCTGGGCGGACATTATGGTGCGGAGAAAATGGGGGCTACCGTAGTGCCCATGTCCACAGGAAACACGAAGAAATTGGTCAATATGATGGTGGATTTTGGCGTGACCGGAATTCTGTGCACCCCTTCTTATCTGATGCATATTGCAGAAACCATTGAAGAAATGGGAGTTCGTGACAAGATTAAACTAAAGGCATCCTTAAACGGCGCGGAACCCTGGACGGAAAAAATGCGCGATAAAATCGAGGAAAAGCTGGGGATACATGCCCATGATATCTATGGTCTCAGCGAAATTATGGGACCGGGAGTGGCAACAGACTGCAGCTTCCACAAAGGGCTTCATGTGCATGAGGATTATTTCCTGCCGGAGATTGTGGATCGGGATACTTTCCGGCCGGTGCCGGACGGCGTGGTAGGAGAGCTGGTGATATCCACGCTGACCAAGGAAGGAATTCCGCTGATTCGTTATCGGACCAAGGATTTGACCAGCATCGACCACACCGTCTGTGGGTGCGGCAGAACCACGGCCAGGATTGCCAGGTTTACAGGCCGGAGTGATGATATGCTGATCATCCGCGGTGTAAATGTATTCCCGTCTCAGATTGAAGCGGCACTTCTGGAAATGGGCGGTACCACCCCTCATTATCTGATGATTGTGGACAGGGTGAATAATCTGGATACCCTGGAAGTGCAGGTAGAGGTGGAAGAGCATTTCTTCTCGGATGAAATCCGGAAATTGGAGAATCTGACCAGGAAGATTGAACACGTGATTCAGCAGGCAATAGGACTGGCGGTGAAGGTGAAGCTTGTGGAGCCGAAATCTCTGGAACGCAGCATGGGAAAATCGGTACATGTGATTGATAAGCGGAAATTGGATTAATCATAACAGTTCAGAGGCGGTATTCTTCTCACGGATTGTCAGTGTCGGCTGAAGCCCGCCTCTTTGGGCAGCATATCGGAAAGCGTGAGAGGGTAAGGAGCGGTTATGATTCACAGGGAAAGCGAGGGAAGATTATGTATGTAAAACAGATATCCGTATTTATGGAGAATCGTGAGGGAAGGCTGGAACAGGTGACGGAAGTGCTGAAGCAGCAGGGAATCAATATTCTGTCCCTGAGTATGGCAGACACTACGGAATACGGAATGCTGCGTATGGTGGTGTCTGATCCGGAGCTTGCGAAGAATGCACTGCAGGAGAAAGGTTTTTCTGCAAGACTGACGGATGTTCTGGCGGTCAGGCTGGAGGATAAGTCGGGGGAGTTGTATAAATTAACGCATATTTTAGGGGCAAAAGGGATTAATATTGAGTATATGTATGCCCTTGCATCGGGGGACTGCAGGGCTATGATTGTAAAGGCATCCAACGGTGAAACAGCGGGAAATGCCATTCTGGAAGGCGGATTGACCTTGTATGACAATGAAGAGCTTTGCAGATAAAATCTTGGCATGCGGGCATTGATGCGTCTGCCGACGGAAGGAAGAGGAATTTGCTGCATGTAAAAGGACTGGAATAAAAGAGGTGAATGAGAGGCTGTCATGGAACAGGAGCAGATGATTGAAGATATTCTGCGGCATCTGGATGCGGAGACACAGATGGGGGTTACCCGTATGAGTGTGGAAATGGATGAGAAGAAGAGGGACGGGGGAGAAGTGTCTCATAAATGCTGCAATATGTATGGACGTCCGGCCAATGAGACTGTGGGGCTGCTGGACTGCTATACGGATATGAATGCCGGAAAACCGGATAATGAGCGCTGACGAATGAGTAATTAAATTGAGCACAGGTCTGATTAGCTATTGGCACACAAAAGCCGCAACTCTATGAATTCTTAGAATTCTGTTTTGCGGCTTTTTCTTTTGAAAGCAAATACCAGGAATCAGGTATTTGTTTCTGCAGTGCATTTAATTTTTTTCCAGTATTTCTTTTACTTCTTCAATACTCAGACCATGGGATGTGATAAGGTCGTCCAGTTCTGCAATGCGATTCATTTTAAGCTGGCCTTCCAATTCATCCTTTTTTTCTTTCAGTTCTTCTAATCTTTCTTCTGCTTCTTCAATTTGGGAAATAGTATTAGCCAGCTGTTCCTCCAAAGTCAATGCTTTCTTTCTTCCTCTTGCCATGTGACTGCCTCCTGCAAATTATCGTTTTGCTGATTCCCCTCTCTATGGTAATTCTCTAATAGCAGAGTAGCATAATAAAGTGTAAATGTAAATAATTTTTGATCAAAAATTTGAAAAGAAAATTTTAAAAGGTAGAACAAAAAAATATGTTGCAAATCAAGGAGGGTTATGGTACAATAGATTTATTGAAAAGTGTGCAGATATGGTTCATTGGTAGAACGCTAGCTTCCCAAGCTGGAAAGGCGGGTTCGATTCCCGTTATCTGCTTTTTTAGATGCATTTAATAGCATTTATATAAAAGACCAATTAATACATCAGTGGCGGGGGTTGTATTTTACAATGCCGTTAATATTGAAAAATAAAGCTGGAACAGTTTATAGTGTGTGATAAGCTGCTGCAGCTTGATTTGATTTTATTGTTAATGTGTGAAATGCAGTCGGCCGATTATGAAAACAAAACAGCCAAAGACGGCAAAATCCGCTGGCATTGCTGAACTGTTACGGTTTTTGATGTCTTTGGCTGTTCCTGTATAAGCATGTAAGCGCAGTCGGCATACAAGGAGCCTTACTTCCGGCTGCTTTCCTGGCTGCTTTTTTGGCCGGTTTCTTTGTCAAGCATCTTCTCGAATACATTTTCAGCCACCGGCTTACAATAGTGGTAGCCCTGGGCCACATAGGCTCCGATTTCCATCATAAGCGCTGTGTCATTCTCTGTTTCCACACCTTCGCAGACAACCTGCGCATTCAGATCCTTGGCCAGATTGACAATGTTTTTCATAATGCATACCTGTCTTGTGCGGTTCTCATTGTTGAGAAGGAAAGAACGATCCAGTTTGATGACAGAGGCCGGAATCTGTTCAAAGACGCCCAGAGAAGAGTATCCGGAACCGAAATCGTCTATAGAGAGGCGTATCCCTTTTTTCCGCAGTATATCCACGATTTCCATAACCTTCTGCTGCTGCACTTCCTCTACTACCAGAGTCTCTGTTATCTCCACTTCAATCAGATCCTTAGGTATCTGATATTTGTTTATTGTGGTTTCAAATTTTTCCGGGAAACTGTCCTCAGTGAAATGAATGCGGGAGAAATTACAGGAAACAGGCACCACGGTTCTGCCCTCGTCAATTCGCCTGCGCAGCATTTTACACACGCTCTCCATAACGAAGAAGTCAATATCCCTTATCCTGCCGGTCCGTTCATAATAAGGCACGAAGAAACCTGGAGCGCGGATGGCTCCTTCCGCGGTGGGGTCCTTGAACCGCACCAATGCTTCCGCACCGACAATGCTTTCGTTGCGGATGTCCACCTTAGCCTGATAGAATGCCGCGAAATCCTGATTGATATCCACGGATTCCAACAGCTTTTCACGTTCATGTTCTTCTTTTAGCCTTGCACGAAGCTTGTCATCATAAATCTGCACTATGTTTCTGTAACTGCTTTTCAAAGAGTCCACCAGCTGTATACTTTCGGACAGAGCACGCCGCAGGTCGTCATCTCCGTCTTCCAGACATCCCGCGCCTATGGCCAGGGACATGGGAATTCCCGTTTCCTGATGGATGCGTGAGGATATCCCGTCT
The DNA here is from genome assembly GCA_910584435.1 of uncultured Acetatifactor sp. GTDB lineage: Bacteria > Bacillota > Clostridia > Lachnospirales > Lachnospiraceae > Acetatifactor. The sequence continues at coordinate 11,036 of CAJUAP010000020.1, read as the reverse complement.
GCGATATCCATAAGCCGTTTCTTTAACATAGTTACATTCTCATACTTTACAAAGAGAACAAAATGGCTTCCGTAATTGCGGGCGAACAGTTCTCCTTTGCCGTTCATCTCTTTGGACAGTGTCTCTATAACCATCCCTAATATCTTCTGGCCGGCATTCCAGCCATACAGTGCATTATAGCTTTTAAACTGCCCCATATCCGTACAGGCAATGGCGTAATTGCTGTTCTTGTCCGTTGTAATCGTTTTCGCTGCCCGGTACCTTAAGTAGTTGAGATTCCAGACATTCAGTTCGGTATCCTTATATAAGAGCTTCTGAATACGCATACTGTTGCGCAGAAGGAAGAAGAGCACCATAATGACAGCCGCCGCGCAGCCTGTAAGGATCAGGAAAATGGAAATAATATGGTCGCGTATAAAATTTGCCACACTCATTTTGGAGTAAAAATTATCCTGAAGCATGTAGTCGTTTATCATCTTGTCGCTGACTTCCGGCAGTTCCTTGTTTAGGATGCCAAGAAGCGGCGAATCGTTATCGTCCGCCGTTGCCATGTAAATATTATGAACGTCGCTTAAAACGCTGCGGATTTCCATCCTGTTGAAAGAAAGCTGTGAACCAAGGAGGTATTCTGCCAGGTAACCGTCACACATGGCAGCATCGGCGTCACTGTTTTTCACAGCATACAGGCTGTCAAGCTGCGTCGGAAAAGTCAGGAGCTTTGTATTTTCACCGGCAAAATTCTGTACGGCCTCTCCGGAAGCATTGCTTTCTTCTAAAGCCAGAGTGGTGATGGCATCAGGCATGTCATTTCTTCTCATTATGATAACCTGAGGTATCTGGGCGTAAACTTTCGTGACAGCCAGACCCTCCGTTTTGAGGCTTTTCGGGGATTCGCCGCAATAGCTCAGTATATCAATGCGGCCCTCTTTCAGCGCAGTCTTTGCTGCAGCCATGCTGTCCAGTCTTAGATATTCAAAAAGGATACCGGTGTTCACGGAGATTTCTTCCAGAACCTGTCTGGAGAGACCAAGGAAGCTGCCGTCATTTTCATAGGAGAAGGGATAATAGTCAGCAAAATAGCCAACAATCAGCTTTTTCTTGTCTGCAATATACTGTTTTTCATCATTGGTCAGAAGTATGGTCTGATCCAGTCTGCTGTCATAATATTTTACCATCAGCTCATTTTCCAGATCTGCACGATGCATTTTTACATCCGCAATTCCCTGGTTGAGTTCACGCATCAGGTCATCATTTCCCAGATAGGATATGTAGTAGAAAGGCATGGGAGCAAACCGTCCAATCACCCGCTGGCCATGACCTACCTCTGTCAGGGAATGAACCAGGGCATCAATCTCCCCTGTATCCAGTGCCGCCTGCAGAGCTGCCGTGTCCTTATATTCTCTCACTTTTGGGCTGGAAATGCCATGGGCCGCCATATATTCATAGAATTCGGCTTTGCGTATGTAACTGCCTACCACCCCGAAGGTTATATTGCTCATGGCGCTGAAATCTTCATAAGCCAAAGGACTGCTGCTGTTTACTGCAATTGTGCCGAAGGTATAGCCGCTGGCAAGGCTGGCATATTGGTATAGTTCTGCCCGTTCTTCGGAATACTGCGCCGATCCTACCAGGTCGATTTCCTGATGCAGAAGCATGTCAAGAGCTTCATCCCAGCCAGGGCATTCCACATATTCAATATTCCAGCTGACATAATCGCAGAGGGCTTCCAGATATTCCACATCCATGCCGCCGTGGCTGCCGTCAGCTTTCCGCTCATTATAACCATCCATGGGGAAAAAACCTACCCGTACTGTGCGTTTCTCTGCACCCTGCACCGCATTCAGGCTCCCCCCAGGCAGGACTGCCAGAATTATGACTGCAGACAGCAGTGCAGCGGTCAGCCGCAGTGCAGATGACGTTTTCGGAAATCTTTTTCTCCCGCAGGTTTTTTGTATTTGTTTTCGTTCCATTTTCGTCCTCCATGGCGGCATAAAATAATTCTGATAGTATTGTGATAAAAGTATCGCTATTTCCATTATAAGACAATTTATTTCACAAATGCAAGGTTTTGCGAAAAAAAGAACGCCGCCGGATTTTCCGGAAAGCGTTCTTTCGCTGTGCTGTTACCAGTCTTTCTGAAGTTCCATATTCCAGTCTACTGCAAAAGGTCCGTTGGCCTGGGATTCCATGCTGCTTACCAGCTCTGCACGCTCGGCGGCGCTGCTTTCGGAATCATTCAGGGATTCTTCTGCCCAATAAGAATAGCCATAGAGATAGCTCTTGTTAAAGTCCTCCCAGGAGTTAAAAAGTGTCTGTGCTTTCTCCGCGGCCTCCAGCATTTTGTCCAGTGCTTCCTCGTAAGTGCAATAACCGGAGACATAGCCGAAGCCCATAATGGTTCCCACCCGGCTTAAATCCCATGCGGCAATGGCACCGTCTCCATAAGCGGACCATGCATCATAAGCTGCCAGCAGACTGATGTATGTCCCCTCATCTAAGTTCATTCCTTTTAACTTCGTATCAAAGGCATCACGGGATGATTCAGAGGTTCCGCCGCATTCGCCCAGTAACTGTAAAGCATCCAGGTTATGGCCCTCGTTAATCAGCCAGTCAGCCATTTCAATCAGGGTTTCGGCATTTTCCACGCCCCAGCTGCTTGACAGACTTTGCCGGGCCTGGGATGCAAGCATTTCAAGCTGGCTTTCGGCACCGCCCATGTCGGCCAGGGTTTTATAGATTTCCCGTGCATTTGCCCCGTTTACAGAGTCCAGTACTGCGGTCATGCTGTTGATGAAATCCTTGGTTCCCTGCTGTGTGGATACCCCGTCCAGTATCTCCAAACTAATGATTTGCTTTGCTTCCTCTACGTCTCCGTCATTTCCAATCAGCACTACAGAATAATAGCCGTCCGCAGATTCCACATAATATCCATAAGCCTGTCCTTTGCTTGCGCCGCTTCTGGCAACGCCCTCTCTGGCGATGCACTGCTCGGCACCTTCCGCGGAGGGGGCGTCCGCTGTCTCCCAGCTGACTGTTACACCGGAACCATCCAGGATCATATCTGTGATATAATCCGCATAATCGTCAAGGGTTGCTATGTCGTCTGTACTTCCCGGAACATTTGACTTGGCGCTTCCAAGGGCAATACCGGAAAATCCTGTCCGATCGGTTCCGCCCTCCAATGACATCATGGTAACACCTGCCTGAATCGGCATGTCTGTCTGTGTAAGACCCTCAAGCAGAATTACCTTATAAGCGCCGTCTGAGGATACATATTCCTGTGAGGCGGGAAGATTCTCTGTGGGCTGGGATTCTCCTTGTGCCGTGTCTCCTGCAGTGCTTGAGGAGCCTGTCTGAGCCTCTCCCTGTGTTGTGCTTCCGGAAGTGCTGCCGGGCGCCGGGTCCGCATCATCTTTCGTATCTCCGCAGGCTGTAAGCATAAGCCCTATAGCTGCGGTAAGCAATAATACTTCTCTTTTTTTCATTTTTTTACTCCTTCTTTTCGTTATGCATTTGGGCAGTTTATCTGCCTTATACATTATGAAATGCTGTAATCATTCGGCATTCCAAGGGTTCATTATACCATGTCCTGAGCGGCATTTCCATATTAAAAAAAAAAATTGAGAAATTGTTGATGAAAATATACATTCCGGCGACTTATGAATGGCATGGCCGAAATGTTACAACTGCTGCAAATTAGTATATTTCCACAGGGTAAAAAGAGGTTTTACTTTTTGGCTGATTATGGTACAATTTTTAGAAAGAAGATAGTAAGCAGAGCGATCGCTTCTGCGGACAGGGGGATTCCGTATGAAAAAAACATTGAAAAATACCCTGCTTATCCTGGTGTTTCTGACTTTCAGCATTTCCACAGTCCTCCTGGCATATTTGCACTTTTTTGCATCAGAGGACAGGAAGCTGTCAGGAGAGTGGAATACAGACCTTGATATGACAGAACAGGCTGCCGTTACAGCATTTCACTGGCTGCAGGATATAGAAGCCGTCTCCGTTACTCTGGAGGATGTGGAGTCTTATATGCAGGATTTGACCGTCCAGGTTCATCTGACATTGGAAGAAACTGCCCGTTTTGAGGGCACCTTCTGCAGTAATGTCCTGCCGGAAAGTTATGTTGTCTGCAGCAAGGCTGCCTATGAGGCATTTGCCATGGCATTCAGGGATCTTTTGTCTGAGAGACTCCGCATGGCGGGCTATGCGGGCAGTATGGACAAAGAGGCCATTGAAGCTCTGGTATACGAGACGTTCGGGATGTCCACTGTGGAATACCTGATGTCCTGTGGTCCTGCATTGCTTCCTTCGTTGGAGGAACTGCAGGTTTGTTATGATGGCAGCGGTACTTATGAAGCGGCAGAAGGTATTCTGGCCAGACAGTTTGACGCAGGAGGGGATGTTATCGAGAAGACGGAATGCTATATCCGTCAGGGTTCCATGCTGATCCTGTCTGAAGACTCCGGTTTTCATTCTCCGCTGATATATACCTTAGAGATGGATGGGGAACTGGAATAGAAACAGGAAAACGGCATCGGCCGCATGGATGCGGAACTGGAATAGAAAGGAAGAAAATGAAAGTTATTATACAGAAAACCAGCGCTTTGATATTGGCTGTAATCCTGATATGTTCTGTCCTGCCTATCAGGGCGGCTGCCAGGTTTGAGATTCCGGGACATTGCCGGGTGCAGACAGAATCTGGCATTGCATACACTGTAAAAACCCTGGATTATGAATACGTTCACAATACATATATTTCCCTGAGGGATATAGCTGTGGTTCTCAAGGATACGGACAAATCCTTTTCTTTAGAAATCACGAAGAATGCTGTTTCGCTGAATAAGGAGGATGTCTATGTACCTGTGGGAGTGGAGAATGTTCCGTGGGAAGACATTGAGAACCCGGATATTTCCCTGCTGCGGAATGAGTTCAAAGTAAGCGGACAAAATGTATATTATTATACACTGATTATGAAGCTGCCCTCCGGTGATTACGATTGCTTTATGATGGCTGCGGATCTGGCCATGATCCTGGATGTGGAAATCACCGTTCCCGTTGCAGGTTCTATGGAAATTCACACACAGGCTCCGTTTGTTATATCCCCTGCTGCATTGGAAGAAGCAGGTTATTTTAACGGAGTCAATAGTGTGCTGGCGGGAGATGCTGCTACCGGAGAAATCTACTATCAGTATCAATCCCAAACACCTTATCCGATTGCCAGCATTTCCAAGCTTATGACTTATATCCTGACTATGGATGCCGTTTCCGCAGGGCAGATTTCCCTTGAGGAGACCGTCACCATCTCTGATACGGTACAACTGCTGGCTGAGTCGGAAGACGGGGTGCTTCCGTTGGAATCCGGAGATCAGATTACCGTGGAAGAGCTTCTATATGGTGCACTGCTGCCTTCCAGCAACGAATGTGCGCTGTGTCTGGCGGAAACCATTGCCGGTTCAGAGGAAGCGTTTGTTGAAATGATGAATCAGAAGGCAGGGGAGATGGGGCTTTCCCAGGCAGTTTTTTTCAACAGCCACGGGCTGCCTTTCTATACGGAAGATGCAATCCCGTCAAAATGTCAGAACCGTATGAGTGCAGAGGATATGTTCCGGCTGGTATCCTACCTCTTGAAGGTGTACCCCCAGGTGAAGGATATTACTTCGCTGCAATCTGCCGGATTAAAGTCCCTTCACCTTGATGTGCGCAATACGAATCCCCTGCTGTATAATCTGCCCGGTGTCACAGGCTTGAAAACAGGAACAACGAACAAAGCCGGAGCCTGTCTTGTCACATCTCTGGCGGCAGATGACGGAGGCCCTGAACATGATCTTGTGGTAATTGTTCTGGGAACCGAGAATTCTATAGAGCGCGGACGCGTCTCAGGCTTGCTGGCCAGATACGCCCTGTATGCGTTTGAGACAGGTGCAGAAAATTCCGAAACAGGAGCTTCCGGCCAGATTTCAGAAAAACTCCCCATGCATGCTGAGGCTGCAGTGGATTGGATTCTCAATACCGCGCGAAAGCACCGATAAGACTGATGCGGCATGCTCCGCCATGACTTTAAAAGCAATCACGATTTATTTCATTATGACCTTAAGGACAATTACAGCTTGTTTGACGCAGTTTCTTTCTGCATGATAAACTGAATTTATCATATATGATAAGAGAATTTAAGCCAGGTAAGTAATGCAGAAACGGAGGAAGCTATGAACATTGGAGAAGTAATTAAGTGCAGGCGTCAAAAGAGGGGAATTACCCAGGCGGAATTGGCAGCATTGTTGAATATTACGCCTCAAGCCGTGTCAAGATGGGAGATGGGCATATCATATCCGGATATTGCCATGATACCTAAGATTTCAGAGGCATTGTGGGTGACGGCAGACGAGCTGCTTGGCGTTGATCCGACGAAAGTAAACAGGGGGCAGGAACTGAAGCTGCCTGAAAGTGAACCCTTGGATACGGAACGGATATCTAAAGATTATACGGAGGTATCTTTAAGCCAAAACCAGGTAGACGACATTTTTCAATATGTTCCTGTTCCCATATCAGGAGAAAGCAAAAAGGTTCTGGTTGTGGATGATGCGGATTTTATGAGAATGATGCTGGAGGATATCCTGATGAAGCATGGGCATACCGTTCTGCAGGCAAGGAACGGTCAGGAAGGTCTGGATATCCTGGAGAGGGAAAAGGTAGATGTATGTGTGCTTGACATTGTAATGCCGGTTATGCATGGGATAGAGGCATTGCGGAGAATGAAGGAAATGCAGCCCGATCTGAAAGTAGTAATGCTTTCTGCACTGTCCCAGGAGAGTAATGTAAGAAAGGCACTGCACCTGGGCGCGGCAGCCTTTGTTGCGAAGCCTTTTCAGGCGGAGACGCTTATGGAACGGATTGGATAAGCATTCCTTTTGGATAGAGGGAATATTTATTTCGGCAGATATTTTCCGGGGCAAAACCATTCTTACTATAGATTAATAGTGAAACAGATATTGTTTGTGGTTTTCTGATAGAATGTAAGCAGGAGAAGGTTGAAATGACAGTGTATTTTCTGCTGTTAGTTCTGTGGAAGCGGATTATTATTAAGAAGGAGGAAGCCGCATGTATACTGTATTACAGCGTTCCAGGGAAGTATCTGCCGATATCATGGCACATAAGAAAACGCAGCCGGTGCCTGTCAATCAAACGGGCCTTCCGGATCGGTTAAAAAGCGGAATTGAAAGTTTGTCCGGCTATAGTATGGATCATGTCAGGGTGCATTATCATTCTTCACGTCCGGCAAGGCTGCATGCATCGGCCTATGCCCAGGGCATGGATATTCATGTGGCTTCGGGGCAGGAACGACACCTGCCCCACGAGGCATGGCATGTGGTGCAGCAGATGCAGGGAAGAGTCCGTCCCGCCATGCAGGTAAAGGGCATGGCGGTAAATAATGACCCGGTGCTGGAGCGTGAGGCAGACATAATGGGAGCAAAGGCAGTCCAGTGTGCGCTGCCTCATGGCACTATAAGGAAGCAGACTTTCTCAAAAAGCTGTCTGCAGGCAAAACTGCCTTCAGGAGTGAGATGGAATCAAATCTATCAAAATATCGGGGATACGGAGGAGATTGTGAGCGGCAGAACCATTGGGGCATCCAAAGAGCTGGTACAGGGGCTGGACAGATTCTTTCGGAGAACCGGATATTTCAAAGATACATTGGAGCAGGACGATGGACTGCGCAGACTGGCAGAAGATATTAAATTCATCAGAAAGAAGGTAAAGTCAGCGCAGGATAGTGCGGCAGTCAGTCCCACGAGGGCGCCTGCAGTTTATGCTGAATTTGTGAATGGTAATCAGGATACTCTGCGGAATGCACAGCACCTTGTAAATGATAAGATTAAGGAAATTGAAAACAGAAAATACAGTGGATCCATACCTGCTTATGTGAATGAAGAAGATCCTGTTCATTTTCGACAAATGAAACGTGGTGCGAGCACTATGATTGGAAATGTGCTGAGGAAGAATAATGCCTATTTACAGCAGTTTTTTAACCCTGCGGTGCCAAGTGTTGCGGGATTGGATGCATTTTATGATACCGTAAGGGACAATTATAATAAAATTAACAGAAAGTTACCCGCCATAGGTTTTAAAAATAATTATTCCAGAAGAAGAGGTGTTTTTGGTTATGTATATCCTGGCGCTGCTCAACAGCCTCCGGGAACGCACATCGGCGGAGAGGATGTAAGTGAAACGTTTATTCGTTCAAGAATGCAGAGAGGGGTGGAAACAGGGCTGCAGATCAGATTAAGCAGCGCATATCGACGGGCTGCCGAAACAGGAGGGGATTCCAAACCGGGTGTTATCATACATGAAGCATCCCATTTGATTCTGGGTACCAAGGATTTCGCATATGGAAGAGGCATTTATACATTGTCCAGGGGTCAGGCGGAAAAAAATGCGGATACCTACGAGTATGCAGCTGAAAACGCGTAGCCGGAATATTTTCAGGGAAAACTGAGATAAGCAGACAGCAGAAAGGGTACTGTTGTCTGCTTATTTTCTATGTGCTACCGATTATAATCCGCTTCCAAAGGGGGAATGACCGCAGGATTCTGTTTTACCCAGGTAACGGCACATGCACACAATGCCGAACACAGGAAATCGTCAGCGCGGCCTTCATCACCTGCGGCGCTCAGAAGAACTGCCAGAAGCTCCGCGGACTTGATATCTTCCTCGCTGAAGGCGTTGCCAAGGCGCAGATATTGCGGAAATGCATGCAGCATTTTTTTGAAATCATCGTCCCAATTCATGCAGCCGTTATCCAGAAATTCATGCTGGATTCTGCCTGCAATGCGGATAATTTCTCCCTGGGCGGTTCCGGCGCGTCCGGATGGCGGAACAAGATAATTCCATAGTTGTCTGAATTGCGCAGTCTCTTCAGTTTCCGTTACCATGATGGGAGATACACCGTCATGGACAGGAGCTGTTTCTTTCTTGTGTTTTTCCATTTGTGTTCCTTCCTATTCCATTATTTCATCATTCTATTATTCCATTTCCATGGTTTTAATGGCAGGTTTCATTATAATCTATTTTTGCCCCTGATACAATACCGAAAAGGAACTTTAATTAAAACGGATGTGGGAAGGAAAACAAAATGAAATAGCATCGGAAAAGCTGCCATATTGAGAGGCTTGAAAATTAAGGAAAGCTATGATAAAATATTTTCGTTCTGAAAACAGAGCGGGGAGATGGCGGATGGCAACATTGCCGTGGATGCTGCCCATACGGGCAGTGCAGGAAAAGGATTTTCCGTTGTGGCGGAGGAGGCCAGAAATCTTGCGGCAAGGTCTGTCGAAGCTGTGGGCGACACCGGCACATTGGTGGGCCAGTCCATTCAGGATGTGAAGACGGGGACGGAATCCACAAACCTTGCCATTTCAGCCATGCAGGTGATCAGCGAATGCATTCAGTCAATTAAGGCATTAATGGACGAGATTGCACTTGCCAGTGTGCGTCAATTTCTACCCGGTTGTCAAATCAGTCTAAAACACTGAATCATTTGATTGGACAGTTCCGAATCAGGTGATGATCCGGGAGGTAAGAATGCACACAAAATGCGAAAAGAATGTGTTCTGGCGATACGCCGCCTTGTGTCACTGTTGATAGAATGGGCTGTGGAACTGGGGTATCGGAGAATGATTCTTGAAACAGGGGAGTTACTGGCGGAATCCTGCGCAGTATATCGGAAACTGGGATTTCAGGTAATTCCCAATTATGGTCCTTATGCGGATATGCCGGAGTCATTATGCATGGCAAAGGATTTGGACAGTACAGAATGAGGGGTTTCAAAGCCTGTTTCATTCGGCAGGTTGAAGTGGAATAATAGAACAGGAAATCAATCAGGATACGGAGGCTGCGAATATGTCTGATTTTGATATGGATGAATATGGTACGTTTGAGTACGGATTAAAAACAGGCGATTTACCGGAAAAAGAAATCGTTAAAATATTTGAGAAAGCACTCAGCGTCATTGCCGGGGAAATCGATGATCCCCGTATCCCAAAAAAGCGGAAGCTGAGAAAGAGCACAGGCCCCTTCGGACGTTCCACTCCGGATGCGGAGCCGCCGGAATATGATCATATTTATATTTATAACCATGGAGCCAGCAATCTGTTTTTACAATTATATCCTAACCAGGAGAAAAACGGGAGGGTAAAGTTTCCGATGGAAGGGATTGTCTGGAACCTGTATTTTACAATTCTGCAGGGCTATCCCGGGAAGGTATCCCAGGAGGACCGCATTCAGGAATTTGGCGGCAGGGTTATGCAGGAATTATTCAGGACGCTTCCCGGCGAAAAGGTTCTTATTAAGAAATATGCTCCAGGTGAGGACAGGCTTTAACAATTCAATTGGAATTCTGGGAGAAAATAAATATGAGTGTGCCGGCGTTTTATGTATATCCGGTTCCGCAGGGAACTTCATTTACTTTTGACGACCTCTCCTGTTCGGATAATGTGGAAAAGCTATTTGATTATATGCAGATTTTATTAGCTGTGATCTCTAAAGAAGGATGGGATTTTCTGATACAGAAATACGGATATGAAAGGCTTTTCGAGATAAATAACAGGTCTGGATGGATAGATTGTGAAACAATAGAGGAATTTATAGAAGCAATAAAATACGAGAAAGAAATATCGCCCGAAATTGTCTGAAGCAAGAGGATTCCGGATGAACCAATATTCGGAAGGAAAGGCATTTACTTATGAGTTTATTGTTAGCCTGAATCATTAATGTCGTCTGCCGGAAGCCGATTGATTTTGGATATGCTGCTGAAACCCGGGCTTATGCAAAGCTGACCTCACATATTAATAAAACTGCCGAAGCCGCCGGATACACAAGACTTTCCGTGTTCGTATATGAGTAAAGCGGTAAAAACTGAATGGATAAATGATAACGAAGGAAAAGGGCTGTTTTGGCATTGCATTTTTACAAAATAGTTTCGGTCCATTCATCCACTCTTTCATGGTATAAAAACAGTTCCGCAGGAATTTTGATGG